>CAUAWO010000132.1:0-2544 GCA_958432865.1 Bacteroides stercoris | reverse complement strand
GCAACCTTATGTAATAGGGGCTGACAAGCCTTATAATACGGTTTGCATGGATCAGTTGAATCAACTGAAAGCTTTCCGGTTGGAAGAGAATGGAGAGGTGATTTATAATACTTACAATTTATTGAGAGGAGAGGATGACTGGGATCCTCTTCGGGTGAAAGACTGTGTTATTGCTATAGGTAAGCGAGATGGAAGGGATTATACTCGGATGCCTTCTTGTCTTTCTGTAGAGCCCTTAACGGCTTCCATTCAGACTGGTGGCCAGCCGGTCAGACTGGTTGCAACGGTAAAAAGACATTGCAACTATGTGCTGAATAATGTTCCCGTGAAGTGGAAAGTACAACAAGGTTATGAAAAGAATGTGAAATTATCCACTTCCGAGGGATATGAATGTGTTGTCGAGGCAACTAATGTGGAGGATGAAACAAAGCATTTTACAGTGATAGCCTATACAGAGGATGGTTTGGAATGTGCCACAGAACTTACGGTTGCACCGGACTATGTATCGGCTCCTTCGTTTACGGAAAATCCAAAGCTGAATATTACTAAAGGAGTAGCTACTGTCAGTTATGCTTTGGATTTGAATGGGCGCAAGGATGAATCATTGATAACCTGGTATAGATGTACGGACAGGAACGGGACTAATAGACTTCCGGTTTTGGTATCCCGCTTGAATGAACCGGAATATTCCTATACTTTGGTAAAAGAAGATGTTGGTTATTATCTGATGGCAGTTATCGCTCCCAAGCATCTGCGTTGTTTGCCGGGGGAAGAACGAATTGTTGTTTCCAACTCTCCGATAAAAAAAGGGCAAGTGAACATCACTCATATATTTGAAACGGATTTTCAGAACTTTCCATGTAAGAATCAACCACAACTTTTACCGGGATTTTGGACGATTGGTGGATATAAGCCTTTGGATACGGCAGCATACGATTGGCAGGTAGTTCCGGATAAGGATTATTGGATTTATGGACCTGGAATGAATGGTTCTCACGGAACCGGTTTGTTGCAGGATCAGAAAGGAGCCCGTTTGCTGTATACTCCATTGGATGGCAGCTATGGAGATATGGCAATCACATTGAATGTGGATGCCAGTAAAACAGCAGGACAAGGTTTTGGTAGTGCTACAGGACAGTATTTGGATTTGTATATCAAGTTTGATACCCGTACTTTAACGGGATATGCATTGCGTATCATTCGTACGACCAAGTATAGTAATGCAGTTGATTTTATCTTGATGAAATATGAGAACGGGGTGGCTGAGGCCATCAGTCAACCGGTGTCTTCTACCTGCTATCGTACAAATTGTACTCTGACATTGACTGCTAAAGGAGGAAAATTGACAGCACATGCTTCAACAACAACTCCGCTTCCGGCGCCTGTAACTGATCCGAACTTGAAACTTTCGGTAGATTTGGAGGCGGATATAGCCTCGAACACTTTTGGGGGCACCGGTATCCAGCATACGGGCAGCTGTGGTGAAAGTACAACGATGCTGCACTATATGAAGGTGGAATGGGAGTAGAGTGATTAAAAGAAAGTAATAGATAATTATGAAGAAGAGTATTGTTGCCATAGCATTTTTGTTGTTATGTCCATTTTATGGGGTGAGAGCACAGGAGAGACCGTTTTTTGATTTGTCAGGAAAAGGATGGCATTTATGGCAGGATAAAAATGCAGCTTGGCAGACAGAGGATATTTATTTGACATTGGAAGAGGCACGGAAAAGTCCTGTAATTGTTCCTACAGCGGGATGGGATATATTGACTTCTGCCCAGACTCTTCCGGTACAGGTTCCCGGAACAGCTGAAGAATATCTTCAAACTCAGTCCGGACCCGAAGGAGATATTACAGGAGTTACATGGTGGAGTCGTACAATGGATATTCCGGTGTTGAAGAAAGGACAAAAAGTCTTTTTGAATTTTGGCTCTATACGTTCACGGGCGGAAATTTTTATTAATCAGAGATTAGTGGATTATCAGATTGTGGACAATGTTCCTTTCGAAACGGATATTACTCCTTATATAAAATCGGGAGAACAAGTACAATTGGCTGTACGTATAACGGATGCGGGTGGTAACCATGATTGGCGTGACTCCAGAACTATTCCGTGGGGAGATAAAATGTTGCCTCCCGGTCATGGCTTTGGAGGAATAACAGGAAAAGTTGGTATGAAGGTCTGTAATGCTGTTTATGTGGCGGATATTTATATGCAGAACACTCCTCAGATAACCACCGCTAATGCTATTCTGACGTTACAGAATGAAAAAGGAAAGACTACGAAGCAGGATCTTCGTATAACGGTGTACGAGTGGCAAAATAAAGAAAAAATAGTTTATTCTAAAGAGATAAAGGGTGTTTCATTAAATAAAGGCCTAAATGAACTGAAGATTCCTGTATCAGCTCCGGATGCGAAATTATGGAGCGTGGATGATCCTAATCTGTATGTATGTGAGGTGGAGTTATCCGAAGGAAAGAACTGGGTAGATAAAGATTCCCGCCGTTTTGGATTCCGTTGGTTCGAGGCTTCCGGTATAGGTG
>CAUAWO010000131.1:0-2567 GCA_958432865.1 Bacteroides stercoris | reverse complement strand
ACATAGTAGAGTAGGAAAGTGCCGCCTTATCGTATTTCTACGACAGGTTTGCACAGACCTCTCCCAGAACCGTGCTTGCGCCTCTCAACGCACACGGCTCCCCATTTTTTGCTCCATTTCAAAAGTCATTCCGTTTTAGTTCCATGATGAATTCTCATGTGGCATTTGTGGCACACAACGATTGTCTTGCGCCTCTTTGCCAGCATGACTTTCTCCCAATCAGCTTTACCTTTCAGGTTTTTGACCTTGTTTACATGGTGGATTTCATAGCTATCGCTGTCTGTACAGCCGCAGACTTCACAGACTTTGGCCTTCAGACGTTCCTCGAAGGAGGTTGTGTTGTGCGAATAGCGATACGCCAAATCGGGCACTTTTTCCGTCAAATCTTTGCCTTTGCAATCGCTGTACTTAGCGAACATCATACGGCGTTTTCCCTTTTTGGTTTCATACGGAACACCCCATGCGCCAGTCCCATCTCTGTATTCATAACGAACCTTAGAAATTCGGGAACGATGCTTGTTTGCGAGTGTTTTTAGACAGCTGTATTCCATCAGATAGCCAAAGTAAACGAGCTTGTTGAAGTTGCTTGCAATGGCATAATAGTTACAGAGCCCTCGGAGTTCCGCATTATAAATCATTACGATTTCCAAATCCGTGCGGTTCAGCAGAATGGGGCGATGAATAGGAATCAACCTCTTTCCATCCCTTTTAGCGATGCTATGGGACAGTAAATAGGTCTCCACCTTATCTTTCAGTGGAATATTGAGTTCCACTTTGTTGTTCATAGTGCGCATTTTTCGTTTTCCAGAGCGTTTGACACTGGCATCCCTGCGCACCCGAACATCAAAACCAAGGAATCGGGCAGGAGTATTGCTGTGCGTAATGAGGGTCTTTTCTTGACTCAACTCCATTTTCAGAGTGTCCCGGACAAAATCCGTGAGTTTTGCCTTAATCGCTTCGCATTCCTCTCTTGTCCCATTGACTGCAATCAGAAAGTCATCTGCATAGCGAACATATTTCAATCGCTTATCGGTACACGCTTTTGCAGGTGTCCGAAATAACTGCTTTGTCAGTTGCTTGTGCTGAGCAATCAGCTGCTCCCGCATTGTTCCTTCAGCTTTCTTGATTTTCTCATGCAGTGCATCTCGTTTGTGTCTTATCGCGTTGTATTCTTCCGTAAAGTTTCTCGGATTGTATCCGTGGTCAAATTCCTTCTTCAGCTGCGTGATATACCTGTCCAGTTCGTTCAGGTAGACATTCGCAAGAATCGGGGAAATGATTCCACCCTGCGGGCATCCGCTATAGGTTTCATGGAAATCCCAGTCTTCCATATAGCCGGATTTCAGAAACATACGAATCAGATTCAGAAAACGAGCGTCCTTGATTTTTCGGTTCAGCACACCAATCAGCGTGGAATGGTCGATGTTATCAAAACATCCTTTGATGTCGCCCTCAATGAACCACTTTGCTCCGGTAAACTCATGCTTAATCATGGCAAGTGCCGTGTGGCAGCTTTTGCCCGGTCGAAAGCCGTGGGAATAGATAGAGAAAATTGGCTCATAGATGGCTTCCAGAATCATACGGATAGCTTCTTGCACCAGCTTGTCAGCGAATACAGGAAGTCCCAGCGGGCGCAGCTTGCCGTTCTTCTTTTGAATATAGGTTCTGCGTACCGGCTTGGGTTCATATGACCCTGTTCTCAATGCTTCAATGATGGCTGTCACATACTGCTCGCTAAATCCATCAGCCGTATCATCATTCACCCCCTTCGTTCCTGCACCCTTATTGGAGTAAAGATGCTGGTAGGCGATGAAGTAAATATCCGGCCTCAAAAGATAGCGGTACAGTCGTGTGAAAATTTCATCGTGGTTCTTTTGGGAATTCTCTTGTAATTTTGTTAAAATCTCCATTGTTGATTTCATTGAGGCTTTCCTCTCTAATCAATTTCTGATTTTAATGCGCAAAAAACTGCTTCTCTTCGCCATGTGAGCGGCTTTCCCGCATCCGATTTTACGGCTTTTCCTGTCAATTCAGGATTCTCGGACTACTACAGAAGCTCCGTTGTCATGCCGGATTTTCAGTGTCATCTTTCTAGCATAGCTTTGAAATTTATCACATTGCTGCATTACACATAGCTTTCTCAAGCGTTCCGGTTTAGACAATCTCCAGTTGACGATAGTAGTAGGTCAATGTGAATTATCGGATATGCTTTTGTTCCGTTACTATCGGTTCTCCGACGTGCCGCACAGGGGATTAGCAACCCATAGGAAGGAATTTATTTCCTACGGTCCCTGTACCAAAGGTTTCAGACAATTTTCCTTTGCCCACACGTAACAAGGGCTTGGAACTCACCTTAAACAATTCAGTTTTATCCTTATATTCACTTATCCTTGCAGTTCAGTCGTGCCCGATTGTCTTTAGGCAACTTACCGCTTTCCTGCCGTGCTCTTTTCCCGTACATCTTTCGACTTTCGGTAAAGCAGGTGGATTCCCGCGTTGCTTTGCGGGGTAGTACCTTAGTCACAGCCTCCTTTCTCTACTTCTACTATCGTCCTTACTGGACGCAC
>CAUAWO010000130.1:0-2618 GCA_958432865.1 Bacteroides stercoris | reverse complement strand
AATGCCAGAGCAATTTCTTTTTACCAAAGAGAAGGATTCATTATTCAATGTGAAGATTTGGACGAAGATACTGGTGAAAAAGAGTACACTATGCTATGGAAACGAAAATAGAAATCGGAATTTGTGGAGAGATTTCCTGAACTTTCCTTATTTTACAGGCTTTTCAGCCCATTAGATAGTGAAATGATATGTATTTTCCCTTATTTTTGCCCTTATGCGGAATCCGCAAGGGAAATAAGGGAAATTTTTAGTTAAGCATTGCTCACTACTTTATCAAGAAGTCTTGCGGAATCCCGTTTTGCTTTTCTTGTTGAGTGAGCGTAAATATTCATTGTGGTACTGACATCAGAGTGTCCTAACAGTTCCTGTACATCTTTCGGTGCAGCTCCATTGGAAAGCAGATTGCTGGTATAAGTGTGACGCAACTGGTGAAAATGGAAATCTTCAAATCCTTCCAGCTTCTTTGCCACTGATCTGCATACAATGCTGAGTGTACTCGGCAGTTCCAAAGAGCCATCTGGTCGCAGGCAGACAAAGGAGATTTCTTTGTAATCTGTCGGGACTTCCTGTGTTCCGTCAAGATGATAGTATTCATAATATACCCTGTTTTTCACATGCACTTCTTTGTAGTAATTGCGGTGATATAATTCGCCATACTGCATCCGGTTTTTGAGCTGTTCTTTTCTGGCAGCTTTCAGTATTTCAGTCAGCGTATCTCCAAAATCAACAATCCTTACTTTTTTCCGTTTCGTTGGTCCGATAATATTTTTGTGTTTCATGCCGTCGTAGCGGATACTGCGTTTTATGGTCAGGCATTGTTCCTCAAGGTTAATGTCCTGCCATGTAAGACCACAGGTTTCCCCGATACGGAGCCCGGCATAATACGCAATTTGAATCGGAAGAATAGCAGGTGGATTTTTCTTTTCCAGATATTGGATAAGCCGTTCATAATCCTCATGTGAAATCGGCTGTGTACCTTCTTCCACTTCATCATCGGAAAAGAGGTCAACTTCCTCTGCCTGCTTTTTCAGCTTAATATACTGCATCGGATTGAAACTGATTAACTGTTTTGGAAATACTGCAAAACGGAATGACTGCTGTAACACTGCGGAAAAAGAATGGATATAATCTTTGCTGTATCCCTTTCTTACTTTCCCGTCTGGAAACTCACCACCGAATGTAAGCAGATCAAGAAATGCCTGTAAATGTTCGGCAGTAACTGTTTTCAGTTTGCGGTCTGCAATCGGGTGTTTTTTGATACATCGGATTGCACCAAGATAATTTTCCACTGTGCCGTTGCTGAGTGTCCCGGTTTTCAGTTCTTCTTCCGCCCACATATCCAGAAGCTCTCCTACCGTAAGGCTGTCTGCCTTTGCGACAAACTTCTTATTTTCGTAATCTTCCAGTGCTTTGCGGAGAAGTTTTTCCGTCTCACTTTTACTTTCGGTTCCAGCATATTCTTTCTGAACCATTTTACCGCTTGCATCTTCTACATAGAAGCGATAGTACCATTTTTTTCCTTTTTTTCTAACAGATCCTTTTGCCATAATCGTATGTCTCCTTTCGATATCAGACAATCGGAACTGCTGAAATGCTTCTTGCGTGTAGGCATCTTATGGACAAGTCCATAAGCCAATTCGCCGCTCGTCAAATCTGTAAACAGCTTGACTCGCTTGCGCTCATTGTATCATAACTCCGATTATCTTACTATACCGATTCAGAATCGTCATACATAACTTCGGATAAAAGATTTGCAAGCCTTTGTTCTGCCGCTTCCGGTTTCTTTGAATAGAGCCTTACAACATCTGCCATATCATTAAATGCGTTGACAGTATGTGTGATCTCCCTGAGAAACATAATCTCATTATATTCATCTTTCGATTCAAATCCCATTACTTTGGCAATGTCCGCATCTTTGGTACTGCCTTTGTAATTTTTACAGGCGAACTGAAACGAATCCAGAAACAGTTCATATTGCTTTAACATTAACAGCAGTAAGTCTTTAGAAAAAGCGTCTTCTGTTTTATTGAGGTCAAGAGGTAACTGTTTGAGAATGTTGCCCATCGCATCACGAATCTGCAATTCTTTCTTATCCGTAATATCAGTTTCATATTTATCGGTTTCCCCTTTGAGCCATTCGATTGATACATGAAGTGCTTCCGAGAGACCTTCCAGCACCATCTTTTTGGTATTGTCAATCGAACCATTCTCATAACGCAGGATTGTGGAAGCGGTAACTCCCATCTTCTCTGCGACATAAGGCTGTGTCAGATTTAATTCGAGACGGCGCTGTTTTGCCCTGCTGCCGATTAGCTTGCGTAGTTCTTTATCTTTCATGCTGATGTGCCTCCTTTTTCGGTATGTCATTACTATACCACGCAACAAAATATATTGCAATATGCAATTTAAAGAAAAGCAGAAAAATTTCATAATGCTTGACAAAGCAATATAAACACGCTATACTGACAGCACAAATGAAATTGCATAATGCAATTCGAAAGGAGGTGGTCATATGACGCAAAGAAAGATTGCCTTATCTATTGAGGAAGCTGCTGATTATACGGGAATTGGCAGGAACACCCTGCGAAAGTTGGTAGAGTGGAAGAAACTTCCGGTAT
>CAUAWO010000129.1:0-2636 GCA_958432865.1 Bacteroides stercoris | reverse complement strand
AAGCACATTGAAAAATATATAGAAGAAAAAATAGGTAAACTAGATATTCAAATAGTTGTCAAAAACTAGAGAATACAATTAAACCGATTAATAATTGAGATAATGTTAAACATATTAATTATTAACAATGAAAATAAGGTTAAGCTACAAAGAGCGTAGGGTGAATAGCTAGGCACCAAGAGCCGAAGAAGGACGTGATAAGCTGCGAAAAGCTTTGGGTAGGAGCAAATATCCATTAATCCAGAGATATCCGAATGAGGGAACTCACTTAGAGCAAACAATCTAAGTATCCATATATGAGTAAAGTAGTATATGAGAAGGGAACGTGGGAAACTGAAACATCTTAGTACCCACAGGAAAAGAAAGAGAAATCGATTCCTAGAGTAGTGGCGAGCGAAATAGGAAGAGCCTAAACCATGAGTAGTAATACACATGGGGTTCGGACCACGATATATTATCAATAATTCTAATAGAAATGTTTTGGAAAAGCATACCATAGACGGTGAAAGTCCAGTATATGAAAGAAAAGTTGAGATTAGTGGTATCCAGAGTAGTACGAGACACGAGAAATCTCGTATGAATAAGCGGGGACCATCCCGTAAGGCTAAATACTACTTGGTGACCGATAGTGAACTAGTACCGTGAGGGAAAGGTGAAAAGAACCCCGGGAGGGGAGTGAAATAGAACATGAAACCCTATGTTTACAAGCAGACAAAGCACTTTATATGTGCGATGTCGTACTTTTTGTAGAACGGTCCAGCGAGTTATTGTGTATGGCGAGGTTAAGTATTACGTAAGGTACGGAGCCGAAGCGAAAGCGAGTCTGAAAAGGGCGATATAAGTCATGCATAATAGACCCGAAACTGAGTGACCTATCCATGAGCAGGATGAAGCTAGAGTAAAATCTAGTGGAGGTCCGAACTGATTGTCGTTAAAAAGGCACCGGATGACTTGTGGATAGCGGAGAAATTCCAATCGAACTCAGAGATAGCTGGTTCTCCTCGAAATAGCTTTAGGGCTAGCCTTGAGGGAATGCATATGGGGGTAGAGCACTGAATGAGGTAGGGGCCTAACCAGGTTACCAAACTCTATCAAACTCCGAATACCATATGTAAATACTCAGGAGTCAGACTGCGGGAGCTAAGTTCCGTGGTCAAAAGGAAAACAGTCCAGATCGTCAATTAAGGTCCCAAAGATATAGCTAAGTGGAAAACGATGTGATTTTGCATAAACAACCAGGATGTTGGCTCAGAAGCAGCCATTCATTCAAAGAGTGCGTAATAGCTCACTGGTCGAGTGAAGTTGCGCGGAAAATTACCGGGGCTAAGCTATACACCGAAATTGCGGATTTACATTTGAAAGACAATGTAAGTGGTAGAGGAGCATTCTGTAGTAGGAAGAAGCATGACCGTAAGGACATGTGGACGAAGCAGAAGAGAGAATGCTGGAATAAGTAGCGAGAGGATGGTGAGAATCCATCCCGTCGAAAATCTAAGGTTTCCCAGGGAAGGTTCGTCCGCCTGGGGTAAGTCGGGACCTAAGGAGAGGCCGAAAGGCGTATCTGATGGATAGCAGGTTGAAATTCCTGCACTACGAATATACTTAAAAGATTCAAGGGACGCAGAAGTGGAAGATAACCAAGTAAGAGGAAAAGCTTGGCTCGCAAGAGGGAGTGAAAATTAAAAGTAACGAAGTATCAAGAAGCACGCTGACGAGAAAAGCTTGAAGATATTGTATATAAGTACCCGTACCGCAAACCGACACAGGTAGATGAGGAGAGGATCCTAAGACGAGCGGGAGAAGCATTGTTAAGGAACTCGGCAAACTAACCCCGTAACTTCGGAATAAGGGGTGCTGATGTAACAGTCAGTCGCAGAGAAAAGGCCCAAGCAACTGTTTAACAAAAACATAGGTTTCTGCTAAATCGAAAGATGAAGTATAGGAGCTGACGCCTGCCCAGTGCTGGAAGGTTAAGGGAAAGAGTTAGGGTTAAACCGAAGCTTAGAACTGAAGCCCCAGTGAACGGCGGCCGTAACTATAACGGTCCTAAGGTAGCGAAATTCCTTGTCAGGTAAGTTCTGACCCGCACGAAAGGCGTAATGATTTGGGCACTGTCTCAACAGCCCGCCCGGCGAAATTGTAGTACCGGTGAAGATGCCGGTTACCCGCGACAAGACGGAAAGACCCCATGGAGCTTTACTGTAGCCTAATATTGGGTTTCGATGTTGCATGCACAGGATAGATGGGACACTGGGAAACAAGCGCTTTGGCGGTTGCGGAGTGGCCGTTGGGATACCATCCTTGCGATATTGGAATTCTAACCTGCGGCTCTGAATCGAGTCGGGGGACATTGTTAGGTGGGCAGTTTGACTGGGGCGGTCGCCTCCTAAAAAGTAACGGAGGCGCCCAAAGGTTCCCTCAGCACGGTCGGAAATCGTTCGTAGAGTGCAAAGGCAGAAGGGAGCCTGACTGCGAGACCTACAGGTCGAGCAGGGACGAAAGTCGGGCTTAGTGATCCGGTGGTTCCGCATGGAAGGGCCATCGCTCAACGGATAAAAGCTACCCTGGGGATAACAGGCTTATCTCCCCCAAGAGTTCACATCGACGGGGAGGTTTGGCACCTCGATGTCGGCTCA
>CAUAWO010000128.1:0-2650 GCA_958432865.1 Bacteroides stercoris | reverse complement strand
AAGGCTTAATAGTGACAAGTAACTATTTTGTCGCAGAGAACGGTGTGACCCGAAGGTCACGCCGTTTTTCTGTGTTCATAGGTTGTTTGCGTGATGATAGGCTCGGAAATAACGGGAATATCTACATCGTCCACGAAGTTGAAGAAAATCTTCACTTTCTGCTTGCGCTTGCCGCTGGATTTGTCCGGGGCATAGACGATGATTTTCTTGATATACTCGTTCACGATGGTCTGTGTCAGCTCCTCCACATCCACATATTTCTGTGTCAGGGCGATAAAGGCATCCAGACCGTCGTTCATTTCTTCCCGCTGTTCCACCCATTCTTCGATAACTTCAATTTCGAGCTTTAACCGTTCCTGCTCCGCTTCATAGTCCGCAGACATCTTTCTGTATCTGTCCTGATTGAGATTTCCAAGAACATAGTCCTCGTACAGCCGGGCGATGATGACATCCAGATCGGCAAGGCGTTTCTTTGCCTGTTCCAGCTTCTTTTTGTCATCCCGGATGCTGCGCTCCTGGTCAGTCCTGCGGCATTGCAGCCATTCCTCCTGAAAACCGTCCACATCGCTTCGGATATACTCATTGACTGCCCGGATGCGTTCCAGAACGATTTCACGAAGCACATCTTCCCGGATATAGTGGGCAGTACAAGTACCACGGTTGCTCTTGTAGTTGTTGCAGACGTAGTGATCCTGCTTGCCCTCAAAGTTTTTGCTTGTGGCAAAGTGGAGCTTGCCGCCGCAATCGGCACAAAACAGAAGCCCGGAGAACAATCCCTGCCGTTCCGCTTTTGCAGGGCGGCGTTTGTTTTTCCTCAGTTCCTGCACCCTGTCAAACTGTGCCTGAGATACAATCGCTTCCTGTGTGTCCGGCAGATAAAACATATTCTCCGGCTCATTGGGAATCCGCTTTTTCAGCTTGTAGGACTTGGAATAAGTCTTGAAGTTGCAGGTACAGCCTGTGTACTCCTGCCGTTCCAAAATCCCTACAATGGACTGGTTGCCCCAGTGGTACGGTCTTTCCGGCATCGGCTTTTTCTTTCGCTTGGCATAGAGTGCCTTTGCAGTCAGAATCTGCTTTTCTTCCAGAATCCTTGCAATCTGCTCCGGGCCTTTGCCGTCAATGCAAAGGTCGAAGATGAGCTTGACTACCGGAGCCGCTTCTTCATCCAGAATCCAGTGATCCTTGTCCTCCGGGTCACAGCGGTATCCGTAGGGCGGTTTGCCCATGTGCTTCCCACTGGTTCCTCTCTGCCGCAAACTGACACGGACTTTCTTGCTGGTATCACGGGGATACCACTCGTTGAACAGATTACGGATTGCGGCGAAGCCCTCGCTGTCTCCCCGGTTGCTGTCTACGCCATCATTTATAGCGATAAAGCGGACATCATAACTCGGAAAGATAATATCCGTATATTGTCCAACAGTCAGATAGTCACGACCAAAGCGGCTGAGGTCTTTGACCAGCCAGCAGCCCACAAGCCCCTGCTTGACAAGCTCAAAGCCTTCCTGCACACCGGGACGATTGAAGTTCGTCCCCGTATAACCGTCATCCACCAGAATTTTCAGGTTTGTATACCCGTGGTCACGGGCATATCGGGTTAAATACTCTCTCTGATTTGCGATACTGTTACTCTCGCCTTCCTGGGCATCCTCGTTGCTCAGACGGCAATAGAGAATGGTAATTTTCTGCTGATCCAACATAATATCCTCCTTCGGTGGTTGGTCAGCCGACAGTACCGTTGTGCATATTGGAATTATATCATGCTTTTGTGTCGCAGTCATTAACAAATCACCCCCTTGTCAGAAAAAATGAGCCGTTTTACCTTGTCGGTAAGTGGCTCATTTCCGTCACACTCCGTTTCAATCACATACCATGTGTTTCCGATCTTGCACTCAATGGTTTTGCAGAAAGAGGACTGTGCCGCTTCCCAACGCTTGCGGCATTCTTCCAGAAAATCAATAGGCGGCTCAAAAATCGGATCGAAGCAGGAGCAAATATCAATATAGCCGATGGCATCGTTGATTTCTTCCATCGGGGCATCTTCCATAATCATCTTGTTAATTTCCTCTACGGTTTTCTTCATAGGCAAATAGTTCCTTTCTTAAATTTCCATGTCCTGTCCACGATTGCGGGCAGGGTGTTTGTGTTCATACAGTTCCTTTCCCCTGGCGAGGATGGCATTGATAAAAGCCCAGACCTTTTCAGATGCAATCTCAATCGCATCCAGGAAAGGCTGGGCTTTCTGTTTCAGCTCCTCATAGTCTTTGTTCAGTTTTTCAAAACGGTCTTTCCATATCTTTGCGTTTTTATCTGCCTGCTCGAATTTCTGCTTGTATTTCAGCTTCTCAGACTTTTCCGCAAAGCTGCTGACCGCATAATCCTTTAGCGTGCGGCACTCATCCGCCGTCATGGTAACATTTCCCGTAATGGGATTTTTCTTGCCCATCGACTCAATCTCATGTGCAGTCATAGCAACAGACTTAGCAGCCTGAGTTTCCTTTTTCAGAGCTTCCAGTTTCTTTTTCTGCTTCTCCGTGGCAGCTTTGGCATCCGCTAAGCTCTGCTCGGCCTGTGTCACCTGTCCGGTCACAGCTTCCAAACGCTGCTGTTCGGCCTGTACCTTGAACTGTGTCACCGTCAGATGTTC
>CAUAWO010000127.1:0-2674 GCA_958432865.1 Bacteroides stercoris | reverse complement strand
GAGAGTATAGAAGTGCGCCCTTAGAGTTCTAAGGGTATTTTTAGATAATTGGGAATGTTTCTTTGTCAAACTGCGTAACATTGAACACGATACGCCACTCGACATCATCACCAACCGGTTCAAAGTGCAGAGCAGAACAAGCAGCATGAAGTTTTTCTTGTGAATTTGTTCCATATATAACTGCTGTCGGACCATCTGCACCACCAATAACACCAACAACAAAACAGGAACTACTGCCAACTGGACGGAACGAATGATCGTCTGGTGTAACTTCTATCGGTCTATCGCCTTCATCACAGTCAAAAACCGAAATGTTCTCCATCGGTTCAGGGGTAAGTGTATAACTCATGGCAATATAATGTGTCGGATAAATCCAGCGATCAGAACCAAAACTATTTTGAGGAACTGTCTGCTGTTCTATTTCCTGCACGGTCAGTGTATGGGTTATTCCGCTAACAGGATGGGAAAACATAAATGAATCTCCGGGTGCGTGAACTTTGAAATGTGAGCCTGGAACTTGTCCTGGTTGCTGCTCCATTGTAAGAAAAAGTTTATTGATTTCAGGGTGATGCTTGGTTCCCCAAGGAAATACGTCTCTGCATATGACCCAGCCATAAGTACTATCCAGCCCATAATGGTCGATTGCCCATTTTGCTTCCAACTCATTGATAACGCCATCTGGCAGACAAGGATTAAAGCTCACAGCGCAGCCATGGGTTGTCTGTAATATTTTCTCGTTTAACTTCAAGCAAGGTTTGAAGTTAAAACAAAGTGGGTTTTCCCATTCCATCTGCATCTGTTGCTCACGGGTAAAATTTTCACATGAGTCATTTTCCCAGTCCAGATTCCATTTTTTCATGAAGTCACGGATGCTTTCTGAATCAACTCGCATACAAAAATCAACGACAAGTCCTTTGCTACATGAATAAGCTGCCGGAATTACCCAATGATATCCAGCCCAATCGAATTGTTTATCCAGCTTGATCTCTTTTCCGGCACGGTCTTTACCTCGATGTCCCCAGAAATCTCCATCAAAGTAGACCTTCCATTCAGGGGCAACCAATTCTGCTTCTGAAGTCATATCATTATCGTAATAATCTTCTGTGTATTTAATCTGACTGTAATCAAAGGAAGATTGCAGGTTTTTGATATATGTCCACGGTTGTTCCATAGGCAACAAATTCATCTTCTCTGAAATTTCCGATAAAGTTTGCTGTTGTTCCTGGGTTGTAGGGTTTTCATTGAGAAAGGCTTCAAACTGTGCTTCGTTCCACATCCACGCTTGTTCCACTGCCGCCACATCACCACAAGCCAGTATAAGCCGCAGAAAGTCGGTAAAATTTTCAGCTACTGGATGAACATAATCAGGAGAAGTATTCATGGGGCTGACAGAGAAAACCATCTCTCCAAATCCACGAATGAAACAGAAGTGGATACCATCTATCCCTGCCCATCCAAAAACCGATGCCCCTTTTGGGGTACAAAAATAATTTGTATTATCCTCACGGAGTTCAACTCCCACAGGACTTAAATCGACACCCCGCTGTAAAAATTTTTTCAAAATTCTATTCATTAAGCATCCCCCCATAAAATTAGTGCTATCACGCTCTTGATTGTAGTAAATTTTATCACAAGAGTGTGAATAAATCTACTGGCGAATGCTGAAACCGCCCGAACAGTTTCTTTCTGCTCAGGCGGCTTTCTTCATCCATTTTTCTTTCTTCTGCTGCACTTGTTCATGGGCTTCCTGCTGAACATCAGCCCAGCGGAAAAGCCATACTTGAAGTGACTTTCACTTTCTTCACATTGGGCGATTGCTGTCTGCGCCCGGAGTTCCTGCACCAGCTCATAGTCCTCTTTGCTGAGCCGCTGGGACAACTGCTCCATGAGCTTTTCACAGGCTATGACTGCCTTTCGGTATTCCGGTGATGTAGGTACAACTGTCTCGCAGGGATAAAACTCCCCATTATACATGGCTTCCAAAATCATAGCTTTACCTCTCTCAACAGTAGATTAGTTCCGTCTTGATGATTTCCTCTGCCCGGCAGCGGATGGAGTTCATTGACTGCACCCATAACATCTGATTTTCCGCTTTCATGGCTTCGGTCACGCCCTCGGCTTTCATCATCTGCCGGATAATCAAGTCCAGCCTGTCTGCCGCCTGCTCGTTCAGATCGGCAACGACGGTGTGGAGGCTGCCGGACAAAATTAGCTCGTTGTAAAGCATGGGACGGTGCAATTTCAGATAGGACTGGTGCAAGCGTCCCCAATGCCCAATAGGTCGGCGTTCCTCCGGCAGCTTCAAGTCCGGCACATAGTAGTCGCCCACCAACACATAGTCCATACCGTTCTCATGGATTCTCGGTTTCAACTCTTTCATAAAATCACGCTCCCTTTCTCGGTCCCAGCTGCGGCAAACTGCTCACCGGGATAAATACCCCTCTGGCAATATCCTCGGTGCGGATTGCCTGTTTTCTGGCTTCAATCTCCGCTTTTTTCTTGGCTTTCGTGCGCTCCTCATACTCTTTCTGTTTACCATTGGCTTTCCGCTTCAAGTAGTTCTGGTGGAGCCTGTCCTTGCGTTCCTCACGCTTGCGGATTTCCTCTAATTCCTCCGGGGTAAGCTCCACTTCTCCAAACGCTGGGGGAACGAAACGCCCGACAAAATTGAAGT
>CAUAWO010000126.1:0-2716 GCA_958432865.1 Bacteroides stercoris | reverse complement strand
ATGTCAATGCGGTGCTCAGTGAGCAAGCTCTGAATGGAAATAGCCTTATGACTGCATATTTGGATTTGAACGAGAAGCTGGACGAAATTGACATTGAATATGAAAGCTATCTTCAGAATATGGGTCGTCAGCTTTTCTACACCATAGCATCCAGTTATATTACCCTCTATCTTGCGATTGTTTTCCTGGTAGTTGCCAACACCATCGTGGGTGTTCAGTTCCTGATGAGTCAGCAGAAAACCGGGCGCAGATACCAGACTCTGATCCGCCTGGGAGCTACTTACGAAACCCTTTGCCAGTCTGCTGGAAAGCAAATTACCTGGTTTATGGGACTTCCTGTATTGGTTGCGGCTGTCAGCAGTTTGTTTGGAGTCAGGGCGTTATTTACAGGGATACTCTCGTCCCGAACCCGTGGGACAGTGGCTGAAATGATGTTTGTATCTGCTGCTATGATTTTGCTGCTTTGCGTGATAGAATATATTTATATGAGAGTGGTCAAGCGCTCCAGTGATCGGTATTTGCTGACACTGATGCAGCCGCAGAGAGAAGAATAATTTGGAAGGAGGTGCTGTCGTGAAAAGAATTGCTGTTGTGGAAGATGAAGTCTATATGCGGGAAGAACTCTGCAATATGCTCCAAAAGGACGGGTATCTTGCGGAGGCAATCACCGAGTTTGAAGATGCCGCTCGGCTCCTGGCAGCCCTCCGTCCTGACCTTGTGATCTTAGACCTGAATTTGCCGGAGATCAGTGGCTTTCAAATCTGCCAGGAACTAAAGAATAAAACCGCTATCCCCGTCCTGGTACTAACTTCCAGAGATCAGGTAAAGGATGAACTGCAAGCGTTCCACTTGGGTGCCGATGAATATTTGACGAAGCCGTGCAGAAAAGACCGGCTTCTTGCCAGGGTATCCAATATTCTCAAAAGGTATGAAGGCCGTACCAATCTCATAGAGGGACCAGATTTCCTGTTAGACCAGCAGACCTACACGCTTTATATTCATAATACCTCTGTCGTGCTTCCAAAAAATCAGGGAAAACTGTTGGTTGCTCTTTTGTCCGGCGGCGATGCTCTGGTCACGACGGAGCAACTTTGCATAGCACTATGGGGAACCACGGAATACATAGACGAAAATGCCTTGCAGGTTAATCTGACCAGGCTGAAAAAGACGATGTCCGGTCTTGAGATGAAGCAGCGAATCGTTGCGGTTCGTGGGATGGGCTATCGTCTGGAAACGGGGGTGGCTCCATGAAGCAGCTTTGGCGCATAACAGAGCGATACTACCCCTGGCTATTGTTGCTGTTGGGCGTGGATTGCTTTTGTGCTATCATTCTTTGGATTTCTGACATTCAGGCATTTCAACCCTTGATTGGGTTAGTAGTTCTGACAAGCCTCCTTTTGTTTTCAGCGATTCTGTTTGTACTAAACAAGCGGGAGACTACCCGCCGAGAACTGTTCCGGGATTTCCTCAGTGATCCTACCATCTGCAACGAGGAACGGCTGCTCAGTGCCATCAGCCGGGAAGAAGGAGAATCTATCCGGCTTCTGGCATCAGTTTTACAGGAACACAAAACTGAGAGTAACAGTATGGCAGATGCCCTACAGGACTATGAAGAATATGTGGAGGGCTGGGCACATGAAGCGAAAACGCCCCTATCGTTGCTGACCATGCTCTTGGATAACCGGAACGATGAAATCTCTCCTTCCCTGCAAGCAAAGCTGGATTATGTCCGCAGTCAGCTTCAGGAGGATGTCACGCAGATGCTGTACTATGCCCGGTTGAAGAGCAGTACAAAGGATTACCGATTTGAGGATGTCAATTTGAATGACTGCTTGGGTGAAGTTCTGGAGGACTATGCCCCACTTCTTGAAGAGAAGCAGTTTGTCATTCTCAACAAACTGCAATCTGAAACAGTCTATACAGACCGTAGAGGACTTCAGTTTATGTTGGGACAAATCGTTAGCAATGCCATCAAATATAGCAGCGATAGTCCCATGCTTACAATTTCCGTGATACATTCGGAGACCGCAGATATCCTTTCTGTTGAAGATAACGGCATTGGCGTAAAAAAATATAATCTGCCGTACATTTTTCAAAAGGGCTTTACCGGGGATTCTACTGACAGCAGAAAGAAGGCTACCGGTATGGGACTTTACCTGGTTAAGAAGATGGCCGACGATCTAAATCTTCATCTGGAAGCAGCTTCCCAGTGGGGAAAGGGCTTCAAGATTGTCATCTTCTTTCCTAAATTGAGATCCAACGGAGGGAAATAATATAAACAGAAAAACGCCCGCAGGATTTTCTCCTGCGGGCAGCGTGTTGTCAGCTATCCCAAGGCTTGTATTCTGTTACAGTTTTCAAATAGGTTTCGGGATCGCCGTTCAAGATAAGGTCTGCATACTCCAAAGGAGCGTTGTAGATCAAATAATCCAGCTCTGACCGCTGATACATATTGTCAGCAATCTCGTTCTCAACGGCGATAGTGTCAATCGCAATCATACTGCCGTCGCTGAATTTCACTTCCACACAGCAATTATCCATATTGTAGGCACAAGATATTAAGGTTTTCATGGTATGTCCTCCATAATTCGTAATATAAAGCGAAAATCCCGTCTGACTTCCTGTTAGAAATCAGACGGGATTTGTCCGTATGCACCCCGGAAACCGTCAGCTAACAGTTGATAAGTAAATTAGTTCCTTATCACTGTTAAGCCAA
>CAUAWO010000125.1:0-2733 GCA_958432865.1 Bacteroides stercoris | reverse complement strand
TCACATTGACAATCAATTTGTTATAATTTTAAGCCTATTTCGCGACTGTCCCTAATTTAAGCCCCTCTGTAAAAGGAGTACAAAACACGATGAATAAGTTGAATGTTCTGAACGTTTCGGATGCGAATAAATTCGCGTTTATTAAAGGTAATCGTCCTACCGACGAAAAAGCAATTAAAGTAAAAAAGGATTCTATTTCCGAGCATGGGATATTGTGTCCCATTACGGCGGTGAACGGTGAAGAGGTCATAAAATCAAACGGTCATCTGACCGATTTGGACGGCAACGATATTGCCGATGAACATGCAAAGGATTATTACGCTGTTTTGGACGGTCAGCACCGTCTGAAAGCCTACCTTGAATTAGGCTTGCCGCTTGAAGATTTAGTAGTCATTGAACCGCTGAATAAAAAGATTGCCATTGCATTACTCATTGCCGAAATGAACATTTGCACGAAAACGTGGAAAGGTTCCGACTACATGGCAGCCCCCGCAATGGCCATTAAGGAAACAAATGCGGCCTTTGATTTTGCTATGGAATTGCAACGACGCAATTTCCCGCTTTCGACAATCTCGCTTTGGGCGTGTGGCAACAACAAACTCAAAGCCAAAGATTTGGTGGCAAGTCTTAAAACCCGTGAAATGCCCCAATGTCTGCAAGAGGCTGACGGGTGGTGTGCCAAGAGCCGCAAATGGTTTGAAGCGGCAAGTGAAAAATTCACGGCTAAATTCCTCGCTAAAAAGTATTTGATTTCATTCATCCAAGACGGTTACAATGTAGCCGAAGATGCTGCGGCCTACACGCTTGAAATAGAGGAGAAATTAAAAAAACTTGCCCAATGGCAGGCGGATAAAATCCAAAATGCCCGCAAAACCTCTACGCAGACACAAGAACAAGTAATCCTTGATCTGTTACGGGAACATCTTTAATTGTTCGGTCGTTTAGCCGAACCGAAAAGGGGACGATTGCCATTATAGCAATCGCCCTCTTTTTTCATTCCGTTATCGGGATCTCGTATTCTTCGACGGGCATAGCTTTGAAAAATTCGTCGAACGTGTAGCGCAAATTCATCGGCTGGGCTGAATAGGGATTATCCTTGTCGGTTCGTAAGGACGGAACGATAATTTGTTTACGCTCCATGTCGCCTTTGAACGTATCGGGCAAAAGGTAGGTTCCGCCGTTTCGGTGCTTTTTAATCAGCACGTAACGTGTCATGCCGTTCTTAAAGACTATTTCCAAAATGCCACGCATGGCAGAGAGGGAATGATAGACGGCCTTTTGCAATTTTTCCTTGTATAAGGCCGACTGCTCCATCTTGCTAAAATCTTTCTGCTCCACGTTCCGTTTTATTTCGGCATCGTTTTCGGCTATCTGTCCGTTCAGTTCGGAAATTTCCTGCTCGGTTTGCTTGATTTGTTTGCAAAGCACATTATAATCGGTTTCCAATTCATTAATAAGGTCATCATTATTCAGTTTCTTGATTTTGGCAATCAACGATGCCGATTGCGTTTTCAGTTCATCGACGCTATTGACTTTTCGGGTGATTGTTTCCCGAATCTGCTTGTTTATCCCCTGCAATTCATTTGCCCGCTGGGTATTGAAACGCTTGTATTCCTCGGTGTGCAAGGTTTCCTTTACACAAGTCCAAACGGACGATAGGATATAAGCGCATTTGACGCCGTAATTTTCGCATTTCTGTTTGTCGTTATAAGCACTTGAACAACGATAGATTAGATAGCTGTTGTGGTTGGGTTTCATGTAAAGACCGCATCCACACGGGCAAAACAGCAAACCTTTCAGCGGATTATAGTATTTCGGAGCATTGCTTTGAAACAGGCTGTTTTCACGCATCTGTTTGTTGGCCTTGTCGAAATCTTCGGGCGTGATGATTTGCAGTTCGGGAATTTGGCCGTACAATTTTCCCCGTCGGTATATCTCCCCTTTGTATTTGGGATTGCGGATAATGCGGCAGATGCCCGAATAAGAGAGTTTGTAAGGGTATAATTTATTGTAAACCCTTACAGTCTGCCGTATCGTATTGCCGTCGATTAGCTGCTGAAAAAGGTATTTTACCGCTTCGGCTTCTTTGGCATCGACGACAAGCAGGTTTTTAGGCGTTTGGTTCAGTTTGTAATCGGGATTGTGAATGACTTTGTAGCCGAAAGGAACCGTACCGCCTGCAAACATATTGCTAAACTCGGCCAGTTTGGAGCGTAAACCCGTCTGCATCCGACCTGCAATCTTGTAGCGTTCGTCGGCACTTGCTTTGGCTTCTACTGACAGCGTAATGATGTCGTAAAGGGATAAAATAGTTCCAGCCTTATAAATGCGGTCTTGCTTATCCAAAAACAGAATATCGACACCTTGTTTCAAAAGTTCGTTTATCGTTGAAAGAACGGATAAAATATCATCTTCACGCGATAAACGGGAGAGTTCCGACACGATAATCATATCGGCGACCGCATCGTCCACATCTAAAAGTTCATTTAGACTTTTCCTGTCCTTTCTGGCTCCCGAAATTTTCTCTTGAATGATTTTGATTAGATGATAATTTCGGTCGCTACAATAGGCCGTAATAAGTTCAATTTGACGGGTAATGTCTTGTGCCTCCGTCGAAACACGGGCGTAACCGACTACTCTTTTCGATTTTTCCATAACGCTGTCAATCAATCTTTAGCGCAAATTTAACGTTTTTTTTGTTAATCTGCGACAAAATTGATTACTATATGTACA
>CAUAWO010000124.1:0-2825 GCA_958432865.1 Bacteroides stercoris | reverse complement strand
GGAAAGTCTGCTGGTTAACTCAAATTGAAGGAATTAAATGACTATCCCTAAATTATGCTGCATCCCTTGCCCAAGCGTTTGCAGGTCGTCGGGTTTATCCCATTCGACACTGCAAAAATACTATTGTCAGCGACCCTTTGCAGGGAGTAAAAAACAGCCCATTTCCTACTCCCTAAAATCCATAGATAGCGGATTCAGTATGCGGCAGCTTGTTTGCATAGGTTTTCAGCACTCCTTTCAGCGATTCATCGCTATCCTTAAAGTTTACATTTCGTGTCAGCCGCATAAAATAGAACAGACGGGAAATAAGCAACATTTTATTATAAGATACCTCTTTATCGCATCTGTGTTCATTCGCCGCACCTCGATTCGGCAATTTCAAAGCATCGAACAGATGTTTGAACTTATCCGCCGCAAAGCACATATAATAGGATGAATTTGTGAATGTCGTTGTGTAGGTAGAATGATCTATTATGCGGTAAAACTCCTTGTCTTTCCACTCTTTGAGTTTTTGCCTTAATCCATACATAACTGCTGCTTTTACATTTGGGTCTGCTTCGCGGCTCTTTTTACCCTTTACGCGGAATGTAATCTCAAAATCTTTTGAATCTCCGATATAGTCCAATATTTTGGTTAATGATTTTGGCGGGAGTTTAACCCAAAAACATTTGGTAAACTTTTCAATCGACCAATCGTAAACAAACAGCACAGCCCACCAAAATTTATTTACGTCCAATCCGAAGCCTTTAATTGTCGCTATAATATCCGTTTCCTGCAAAAACATTTCTTTTGTAAACGGGGCTTTTATCTTCTCCTGACAGACCCTATCCCAAAATCTGCGTGGGAAAGTGTCTATGACTTCATCACCCATATAATTCCAAGAATCGGTAATCGCATATACATATTCCAACTCTTTTTCTTCTTGTTCGTCGGCTTCATAAAAGACAAATCCTAAATCGTCGGTTCTAATACTCATAATCCAAATTATTTTATTTCCAAATTTAGCGAATTTCGCTGAAAAGCCCTCATTTCGGCTCCCGATAAAGAATTCCCCGATTCATTTGTTTGCTGAAAATAACCTCTGTACCTTTACAGAAGCCAGCAAGAGGGATAAGGGCGATGCCTAAATCTGTCCCCTGCTTCGTGCTCAAAAGTGGCACTTATACCACTACCTACCCAACCAACACCTAATTTAGGCTCTCGGCTCTGAAGAGCCTCAAACCCGATTTTCAGACTATGCTGTACTATGTAACGCAAAACAAATGATTCGACAACCGAAAAGCCGCCAAAGCCGCATTAGGCTCCGCCTGCTTTCGGAAATTATTAAAAACAAAAGAAATACTATTTACTAATTACGTCGCTAACGATGAATTATACAACGATTCCAAAATCAATTTGCCAGCTTCAGACGGGCAACGGCAAACCGACCGACATTTACGTTTGAGCAACGATTAAATGCAAATCGGACTACAAGACACAGACAAGCCATATAACGGAAGAAAGGCTGTCCCAAATAACGGGAGTAAATATCCGTACCGTCAAACGGTCTGTCCAACGATTAAAGGAGTGCGGAGCAATGCAGGTTACAACCCGCATAATCGACGGATGCAAACGCCGTAATTCCTATTATATAGCCAATCCCCAAACGGATTTCTATTTCGTGGATAACCGATTCTTTACAAAGAGCCACCCGCCGAAAATTGCGGGCTTTCTGCTCTTATTAAAGGCTATATGTCTTAATAATACGAATTCTATCCTCCTTTGAAATATCGGACAGATTGCCGATGCTGTCGGAATGAATCGTAATACGGTTTCCGCTCTTATTAAAGAGAGTAACGGATTAGGTCTGATTAAGGCCCTGCCGAACGGCTACGAAATAACGGATGATTGCTTTATAAACCCGCCGCAGAAAGACACGGCACACGCCGTCTATAATGAAATATGCCGATTCTGCATGACAAAGGGAACGAATCCGCCACAATGAAATGAACGGGCAATGAATCGGATTCTTACTAAATACAACATTACGAATCTGTCGGCCGATAATCCGCTGTCGGTTACTTATGCCCTTAATGAACGGTGCAAGATGATTCCCGAATCCGTGTCGCTGGCTTATTTCGTTAAAGTGTTATGCACCCAAGACCCGATAAAGGCAAACAAGCTACATTCACAATCTTTTCTACTCACATAATATACTTTCGTTCAGACGCTCCGATTTTATAGTCGGGGCGTTTTGCTTTGATACCCCGACCGAGCGGACAATCCCTATTTTTCACCCCTCCCCCTTTTCAGATGGAAAACCGAATTTTTATCCATTACATATAATAGGATTCCACATAAAACAGACCACCCCCTATTTATGCCCGAAACCACATAACAGCATAGAATTATTGATATTACATGAAGTTGGATTACTACTAATAACCGAAGAATAAAACTTAATCGCTATGTACGAAACACAAGAGAGAGCCAAACGGATTACGGACATCCATGTTTTATGGGGACAAAGCACGGTTATCGAGGAGTTAATCCAAGCAGGAAAAATCGACGAAGAATATATCTATCCCTTTAACGGGGACGAGGTGTTGGAATGGTGGCTTGTTACTCCGTGGCTGGCCGAACGACTGAAAGAGCAGGGCGAAATCATCATCGACGAATTAGGGTGTCGTTGGTGGGGACGGCTGACGAGCGGACAGGCGATTTACATGGACGGCGTAATACAAGAAATCTGCGGGGACGATTAACCCAACTTACAACTAACAAAGTTTCGATTCCATACTCCCTGCTATTGGATAGAAACTTTGTTTTCAAGAACTTTGCACAAT
>CAUAWO010000123.1:0-2913 GCA_958432865.1 Bacteroides stercoris | reverse complement strand
TAAAGTAAACGCAGAAAGAAAAAGCAAGGTTGATGATAATACAGCAAAAATGCAGTCTATTAAGTGGTTAGGTGTTTAACTCATAATACTGCATAAGCTGAAAAAGGAGGTCCGATAAAAGCTGCGAAAGACTTCAGTTCCCATATCGTTACTGATATAACAGGAACAAGAAACGGCACAACAGATTCTATTTCAGTAATTTGCACAGTTTTTCATACCTGAGGACAACTCGCTTGATATTAACTTTGTAACGATCAAAAAAGTATGAAAACGAGTATGAGCAGATCGACCTTCAAAATCCTCTTCTACGTGAAGAAGGGCAGCGAGAGAGCCAACGGCTATCTCCCCCTGATGTGCCGTCTTACGGTAGACGGCGAAATCAAGCAGTTCAGCTGCAAGCTGGACGTGCCCCCGAAACTTTGGGACGTGAAAACGGCACGTGCCACGGGCAAGAGCGCCGAGGCGCAGAAAATCAATGCGGCGGTTGACCGGATACGCGTGGACGTGAACCGCCGTTACCAGGAACTGATGCAGTCCGACGGCTATGTCACCGCCGCCAGGCTGAGGGACGCCTGCCTCGGGCTGGGCGTGAAACGCGAGACGCTGCTGAAGCTCTTCGAGCAGCACAACGAGGAGTTCATCAAGAAAGTGGGACACAGCCGCGTGCAGGGAACATACAACCGCTACCGTACCATATACAGGCACCTTTGCGAGTTCGTCCCGAAAGTATACCGCCGTGACGACATCCCCCTGAAGGAACTCAACCTGACCTTCATCAACAACTTCGAGTATTTCCTGCGTACGGAGAAGAAATGCCGCACCAATACCGTATGGGGTTACATGATCGGGCTCAAGCACGTCATCTCCATCGCCCGCAACAGCGGTGCGCTTCCCTTCAACCCCTTCGCCGGGTACATCAATTCCCCCGAGAGCGTTGACCGAGGCTACCTGACGGAGCGTGAGATACAGACGTTGATGGAGACCCCGGTGAAAAGCGGGACCTGCGAACTGGTACGCGACCTCTTCATCTTCTCTGTGTTCACCGGACTGGCATACGCGGACGTGAAGGCACTGACGACCGACCGGCTCCAGACCTTCTTCGACGGCAACCTCTGGATCATCACCCGCCGTCGCAAGACAAACACCGAGTCCAACATCCGCCTGCTGGACGTGCCCAAGCGCATCATAGAGAAGTATAAGGGACTGTCCAAGGACGGTCATGTATTTCCGGTACCGAGCAACGGCAGATGCAACACCATATTGAAGGAACTTGGCAGGCAGTGCGGTTTCAAGATACGGCTGACCTATCATGTGGCCCGGCATACGAACGCCACCACCGTGCTGCTCTCGCACGGTGTACCCATCGAGACCGTAAGCCGTCTTTTGGGGCATACGGATTTGAAAACCACCCAGATATATGCCCGGATAACCAACCAGAAGATCAGCAGCGACATGGAAATCCTGTCCCATAAGCTGGAAAAGATGGAGAAGGAAATATGCGATGCCATCTGAGGAAATGGTATTTATGAAACGGATGATTTTCCCCTTCCTCATCAAAGTTCGTCCGTCCCTGCGGGACTCCGCGTTTTCCCTTCGGTTTCCGGCAGAAAATTTCCGTACGGCGAAATTTTCTGCCGGAAAAACGCTCCGAAAGCGCAGGGACGGACGTAAGAGGGATTCAGAAGGCGAAAACTGCGACCGACGTAGTGCATGTGCGACAAGGAAAAGAACTGTCCGGGAGCCCCCTTTTCATGCCGTACCCCGGCATGAAACCACTTTTCTCTCCGGCTGTGGTGAAGGCTCTCCTGCTCCCTCTGCATTGCATATGCGGGTTGTTTTGCCCATATCCACGTCCGCCGGTATTGCCTGCCCTTTCCTTGAGAAAAACGGCTTACCGCAACGGGTGGCGTGACACAGACTTTTCCGGATATGGAGGAACATTCCGGAAAAAAGAGTGGAAGACGGGCTATTATTTGGCTGTATAACAACAAAGTTGTATTTTTGCAAAAAATAATATTATGGCTATAACTATCAAGAACATTCCGGTTTTGGAGGGCGTTACGGCGGAAGATTTCGTACGCAGTGCAGACAAGAACGCCGCAAAGGTAACACCCCGGTTATCAGTGGAGGCAAAGAAACGGTTGCGAAAAGTATTGGAGAAATCCCGTTCATTCCGGTTCAATTAACAGCAATGGACGGTATTTCTTTATATGATGATTGTGTCATGCTTGCCTATAACAAGGAAGTACGGAGGAATTGCCTTCCTTTCACTTGTGGCGAGAATGACCTTGATGATTTTTTTCTCAATGATGCCGATCTGTATGCGGATGAACTCCTTGGGAAAACATATTGTTGGGTGACGACTGAAATCCCGCATCGTATTGTGGCCTTGTTTACCTTGTCCAATGACAGTATCAAGACCAGATTAATATCCCCCAATGATAAAAACAGGCTGCAACGCAATATTGTAAATCCTAAACGTGGACGCAGCTATCCGGCCGTGCTGATAGGAAGACTGGGGGTCAACCTGGAATATCAGGGTACATCAAGCCACGTAGGACGGCAACTGATGGCTTTCATAAAAGACTGGTTCCGTCATGAGGACAACAAGACAGGATGCCGTTTTATCGTGGTGGATGCATACAATGAGGAAAAGATTCTCAGGTATTATGAAAGAAACGGTTTCGTTCCACTCTATAAAACAGACGTGATAGAAAAGCAATATTATGATATTCCGCAAGATGAACCTTTGAAAACCCGTTTGCTGTATTTTGATTTGAAAAAGGACTGACATAATAATATATCAGTAAAATCCTTTAGGGTGACAACGGGTTCCAAAGACAGGCTGTCGCTACGATTACCTGCCATATGGCACCGGCCGTTTTCTTGATGGCGGGCGGTGGATTTCATGGG
>CAUAWO010000122.1:0-2961 GCA_958432865.1 Bacteroides stercoris | reverse complement strand
GAAATGGTCTGGCGTCGGGTGTCCAGTTCTTCAATTTTTTTGTTAGCGTAGGCAAGCAAGGTCGCATTGGCTCCGGTCAGCGTATCCAGCAGCTTTTCAATTTCTGCCTCCACCTGTGCCAGCTCCACTTGATAGGCGGTCAGCTTCGGATTGACTTTTTCCTCCCTGCCGTGGAGTATCTGAAAGTCTTTGAACTTCTCCTGCATGGCCGAGAAAATGAATTGCTCAAATTCTTCTTTGCGGATTTTCCCGCAGCCCGGACAGCCTTTGTTTTCCGTCCGTTTGGTACAGCGGAAATATCCGGTGCTGTTTGGTACATGGGTGGCTTTCAGAGCATACCCACAATGCCCGCATTTGACTTTTCCGGCCAGCCAAGTATTTTTCGGTTTCCGTCCCTGCTGGAATGTGGTATTTGCCATAAGTTTTTTCCGGCATTTAAGCCATGTGTCAGAGGAAATGAGTGCTTCGTGGGGAGCGATAACAAGTATCTGGTCTTTTAAGCACCTGTCCTTGTCCTCCTTCACATCCCGCCCCTGATAGAGATAGCAGCCGTTTGTTCCGGCAAAGTCGGAAGCGTCATTGACAATCGCTGCACCCTGACTCTTGAAAAATTCGTACAGCTCCAAATCGGCCTGTGCGTAAACGGGGTTTCTTAAAAGCTGGGAAAGAAATGTACGGAACATGGATTTGCCATAAATTTTTATGTCATGTTCCTCGAAGTATCGGGTAATATCTCCGAAGGAGGTTTCCGGTTCAGCGTACATTTCAAACATCAGCCGAACATGGTCGGCGGCTATGGGGTCGGCAACCATTTTCTTTGTGCGGATACCCTCTACCACAGTAGGCTCTAACTGATAACCGTATGGTGCCTGTCCGCTCATGTGGAAGCCTTTCAGGCACCGGGAATAGTAGGCGTCTGTGACACGCTTCTGAATTGTCTCACGTTCAAGCTGGGCGAATACAATGCAGATATTCAGCATGGCCCGGCCCATCGGGGTCGAAGTATCAAACTTTTCCGTGGAGGATACAAACTCTACATCATACTCTTGAAACAGCTCCATCATCGTTGCAAAGTCCAGAATAGAGCGGCTTATACGGTCCAGCTTGTACACGATGACCCGCCGAACCTTTCCCTTGCGGATCTCGCCCAACAGCTTTTGAAACTCCGGCCTGTCCGTATTTTTACCGGAATAGCCTTTGTCCTTGAATACCCGGCAGCTCCCACCTTTCAATTCATACTTGCAAAAGTCGATCTGACTTTCAATGCTGATACTGTCCTTGCGGTCTACTGACTGTCTTGCGTAAATACAATCTTCTCTGATAAATTCCATATTGGGCTCCTTTCCTTGTTGGAATGGAGCTACCAACCTTACAACTATATTATACCATCAGCAGCCCCGGACAACAATGTTGCGAATGATTAGGGAAATCTGTCCCCATATTTGCTGAACACCTCATAAAGACAACGCTCAATTTCTTTTTTGCGCTGTGCTTTCTCCTTCGGGGGAAGTACCGGCGTGAGGCTTTCCAGCACAATGATCTTCCCTTGAAATGCGACAGACTTTGTTTCTCGTTCATAAGTGACAGCTTGCGTCATTGAAAACCTCCTTTGCGAAAGTGCGTGTATATGCCTGCCTTTCCCACTTGTCCCGTGGGGAAATGTCAAAAGACGGCACCCAGCAGGTGCCGCCCTTTGAGCTTTCTCCACTTCGGGTCAATGTGGCCCGAGGTCAGTAAGGACTGGAAAGGTACTTTTCTTTGGCGTCCTCCACGCTGTTGAGGTCGAATACTTCATAAAGCTGCCCCACAACACGCCGTATATCCTTCTTTGAAAATCCGCAGTCCTCCATTGCCATAATGACATAACCACGGCAGGCGTCATTGCTCCATTCGTCCGGTTCCAAGCCGGGGATCATTCCAAACGCATTTCCCATAAAGTGCTCCTTTTTTGAAAAGATGGGGAGCCACGCCGGATCGGTTGGCCTATCATCAGACAGCATTGCCGGGGGCTCCCCATAGGTTTTCACTTCATTTCAGACACACCGGACGGGCATAGGCTTCATGCCCCATAGTATTTCAACTCTCCCCATTCTGATGGCAAGGCGTTCTCATTGCCTGCGACGGCTCACGGCTTGCAAGGCCGCTTCAACGCTCGGACTGTGACTAAACGCAAGTATCCGGGTTCTGCGCCTGTTCCGGTGGAGCCAGCCTTGCCCCACCTATGGCATGGACCTGTTCGCTCGCTCAGTTTTACAAAGACTGTATTCTCTGAAATCCGAGGTCATGGCGGGTCTGTCACACAGCGCGTTCCCCTTCGTATCCGGGTGTCTTTTTATTCAATTTTCAATCTGCATGAGGCTTGTCTGAACCTCGGGCCATTGTGACCCAAAGTGTTTTGCCTCTCATAAGCCATTTCATTTTCCGGCCTAAATCGGTACGCCTTACAAAGAATTTTTCAAAATTTTTTCTAAGCGCCGCAGACCTCGCTCGATTGCGACACGAACCACTTTTTCATGGACGCCCTCTGCCCGGGCAATGTCCTGTTTGGTCATGCCGAGAATGAAATGAGCATAAATCCGTTTTGCCTGTTTGTCCGGCAAACTGGAAATCGCTGCGTGAAGCTCCTGCATGGTCACTTTCCGCTCATACAGTTCATGGGGAGATAAGGCGACAAAGACAGCTTCATGCTCCAGCCCGTCATCCCGATCAAGGGAATAGTAGGCTTTGTGGCGGTATGTACGCAGCCGATAAGCAGCCTCTTTACGATCAAACTCTTTGAACATTTCTGCAACTTCTTCCGATACTTCCATGAAGCAATCCGATGTATAGAATGGGTAATAGTCCCGCAAATTGATAATAGCCATATTGACCTCCGTTTCGGTTGTTGGTTGACGAGTGACCGAAACGAAGGCGGCGGGGAGCGGCACCGGGGAATGACTTCGGGCCAACATGACCCGAAGC
>CAUAWO010000121.1:0-3059 GCA_958432865.1 Bacteroides stercoris | reverse complement strand
ACATTCGTCATGGTGCGATGGAAGGGACTCGAACCCCCGGCCTACTGATTCGTAGGAACCGAATAGCACATTTTGTCCATTTCATCATTTGACGCTAAAACGTCATTTTAATCGAATTGCCGTTATTTTACCGTTGTTATTCTATTGCATTCTTTGCATTGCTTGCACGTCTTTGCACCTGTTATCCATCCTTGCAATGTGCAGAAAATGTGCAAAAGTGTGCAGAGCCAAAATCAGCTCGGCAAAACAGGCTGTTTCGCACAGCCCAAAAAGCCGGATTTCAACGGTATTTATTGTGCAAAATCTTCCAGTTTTATCCAAACAACAATCTTACATGAGACACCGGTTCTATGGCAGGGTTTAGGACATCCGAACAGACACCGTTTGATATAGAAATGAGGTTCACCATGAACAAACTGCTTTCCTGCCGCTACAACATGGACACCAACCGGGTGGAAGCCCGGTTCGAGGGTGGCACCGCCCTTGCCATCGACTGCATCGCCGTCGAGGATGAGTACGGCAACACCCCGGCACAGCGGGCAGAGTTGGACTGGCTGCTGTGGAACAAGCCATTGGAGTATGCACAGCTTGTGCTGGGTGGAGGGATGGAGCATTACCTATCACTGGGATGTGACCACGGCAGACTGGAAGATTAAGCCCCTATAAAGAACACGATGCCCACTGACCTATGGTTTTCGCCATAAGCTGGTGGGCATCTGTTGTTCTGGTTTATAATTCACTGATGGTTGCAGTAATGGGCTGCATGAGGATTCGCCTGACCGGGTTATATACTGCCAGCACCACAGCCGCCAGCACGACTACGACAATCACGGCAAGACAGCCCCACGGCATCTGCCACGCTGCACCGAAATAATGGGTGATGAGCAGGATATACAGCTTCCGATTCAGCACAAGACCCAGCGCAATGCCCACCACAAGACCGGACACCGCATAGGTGCCAGCTTCGGCAGAGATCATGCGTTTCAGCTGTGCATCATCCATCCCGATGGCACGCAGGATGCCATACTGCTTCATTCGTGCCGACACGCTCATGGAAATGCTGTTGATGATGTTCAGAATGGTGATTCCTGCAATCACGATGAGAAACGCATAGACCACCAGATGGAACGCCCAGTAGGTGCTTTGTATCATCCGATTTCCTTCGATTCGGTTGGAAAAAACAACCTGCTTGTTTAACGTGTCGCTCAGCAGGGTGTGTATTTGTGCAATGGCTGCGTCTGCTGTGGTATCTTTTAGTTGAATATCGATCACCGCATAGCGGTTTTGCCCGGTCAGCTGATGGAAGGTTTCTTCGGTACAGATAACAATCGGGGAATCGGTACTGCTGAACGGGCTGTCGTCCAATACACCCACGACTGTGAGCTTTGCATCCTCCAGCTGGATGGTATCACCCACGGTCAGGGAGTTGCTTTTGTCGAATACCGTCAGCACAGGGTATGTGCCATCCTCCGGCTCCTGCGGAAGGGTTCCGCCAATCAGGTCTTTTTTCGCCCAGCCAAACTGTATCGTATCGTATGAAATCAGGTCGATGGACCCCTGTTTTCCCTGATATTCCGCCGGGAGCGGGCAATACATCCGCCCGAATGCGTGTTTGACTTCCGGCAGAGCTTCCAGCTGCTCCACCAGCACCGGGTCAAGGACATTTTGCCCGGATGTTTCAGCCACCGATAAGTCCGGTGTGTAGGGCTGCAACGGATTCAGCGCAAATCCAACCCATCGAAGCAAAACCGAAAAGCTCAAAAACAGGAGAATGCTTAACGCAAAGGAACCTGTCATCAGAAGCAAGTTCTTTTTGGACGAGGTTGCATGGCTCACGCCCAAAGAAAGCTCTGCACGACTTCCAAACAACCGAGCATGACACGGAGAAGCCGCTGCATTTTCCACCGCATTCCCGGTTGCTGCTGTGATTGGAGAAGCTTTTGCCGCCCGCCGTGCCGGAGAAGATGCCGCGAACCAAACCGTGACTAGTCCCAATACCATTCCGCAAACAATGCCGACCGGGCTTATTCCGAACACCGGCAAAGAGCTGAACTCATCGCCGACAAATCCACGCAGAAAGGCACACAATCCCCATGTGGAAACGATTCCCAGCACACATCCTGCTGGAACAGCAGTTTTACACCAGAAAAGAGCTTCCAGCCGGACAAGCATCCGAACCTGATTTTTTCCTGCCCCAAGACAACGCAGCATTCCATAATAGCTGGTACGCTGCGCTACATTGCTGTTGATGCTGCCTGTGATCATAAAAATTCCGGCAAGGACGACCATGCCAGCCAACACAGCCGCTACCGCATATAAGCCTACAATATAATCGTTGTTGCTGCTTGCGTTCAACGCCATCAGGTAAGTATTTTCGGAGATTTTTTCTTCTGAAATTCCGTACTTGTTTTCGATGTTCACAATGGACTGCCGCAAATTGGTACGTGGCTTGAACTGGATGAAATACTGTGTTTCAAAGGATTCTTCTACCTGTGCGGCAATCTGAGAAAATGTACTGCGGTTCATCACCAGCACAACAGCATCATACTGGTTCGCATCGGAGGTATCCTCATTGAAACCTGCGACAGTAAGCGAAATGGTCTGTCCATCCGGGAGCGTCAGCGGAATCGCTGTACCGACCGTAACATCCAGCCAATCCCGGATGTTTGCTGTCACGAGCACTTCGCCATCCGCCGGGGCAGTGCTGCACTGCATTCCCGGAAAGATTTGAAGGATTGCGTCATCTGCTCCTACCAGTGCGGCACGTTTATCTCCGGCAAAATAGTTTTCCGTAAGGGAAGCGTTGATGTCGCTATACGCCGAAAATGCAGCAACATCCTCCTGTGCGGCAAGCTCTGCGGCTGTTTCAGGGGAGATGTCCTTTACCATGATATGCCAGTTTCCGTTTTTGTTCAGCTGGTTTGAGGTTTCCATCCGAATCGCCATATCTGCCATACTGAACACCGCCGTGACCAGAAACACCGCAAGGACGATGCACAAAATCGTCATGCGGTTCTGCCGTCTGCGTACCTTGGCAGAAATCGGGATCAGGCTCAGAT
>CAUAWO010000120.1:0-3105 GCA_958432865.1 Bacteroides stercoris | reverse complement strand
CGGTACGGAATGCTGGACGAGGACAATTTCCATGACACCTACCTTTTCGTAAGAAGGCAGGTGCTGGTTCCCGGAAAGAACATAACGGACTATGACGCGTATTTCATCGGATGCTACAAAAAGGCGGCCCTGGTAAAGATTAAAAGGGAGAACCGGTATGCACACCCTGAAGATGATTTCTTCCTCCGATGTGGCGAAGAGGCAAAATTCCTTTCCGAGGACGACCTGAACGGGTGCGAGCGGCTGGTAAGAGACATACTGCGTTTCGTAAGGCAGAAGTTCTCCTACGAGGAGTACCGGATGTTCATGCTCAGGTTCTATGAGGCGCAGTTCTCGTTCAAGGCACTGGCGGAATGCATGGGTATCTCGGCATCGGCCATATCGCAGAAAGTATGCAGGATAGTGGACGCGGTACGTACCCACAGCGGTTTCGCATGGAGAAGTCAGATGCTGGCGGTGGAAAGCTTCATGTATTGAAAAAATTGTTTAACGGAAAAGTAAGAAAGTTATGGCACTGATAGTATACAACAGGGAAAACTCCCGTCCGCAGGAAGTCACATACAAGGGAAAGCGGACCATCAACCTTGACAGCAGGGGGACCGTCTATCTGTCAAAGACGATGTCAATCGAATTGGGAATCCTCGGTGGCGGACGGGTGAACTTCGCCCACGACGACGAGACGGATGACTGGTACATCTGCCGGGCCGATGACAGCGAGGGGTTCATTGTCTGGAAGGATAAAAGATGCGCAAGGTTCTCGGCGGGGTTTATCGTGCAGAGACTCATGCGGCAGGCGAAGGTGGAGAGGAAGAGCGTGCAGTTCATGATGGCGAGGATGCCGGTAGAGATTGGCGGAGTGGCCTATTACAAGATACTGCTCTCGAATCCGATACTCAGATAGAGGCATGGGCCGGAGGAGTCCGGCTGTATATGACATGACGGAGACAGGTGCATCCGACGGGACAGGAGCCCGGAGGATGTGCCTGTTTTTATGCGCCGCCATGTTTACACACGGACATGCGGTTGTCACCGGCCGGCATAAGGTCACTCCGAAAAGACCGGGAAACGGCATTGCCGGAGGATAATGATACCAGTACGGAATGTGCCGCCATTACGGGAACGGATCGTCCCACCGGTACACGAACGGCCCGCCCCAATTTCAGAATAACATAATGACATAATAAAATAAGAGTCTTTTTTTATAATGGAATCCCCGTATCTTATTGCCATATCGGAAAAATGTTTCCATGTCCCGCCATGTTATGCCAATGTTGTCACCGGATCATAATTCATAAAGAAAAAAACACTCTGTGTATAAGTATTTTACGAGCAAATTAAAGTCGTTCATCCGGTGGAAAGAAAATGAAGGAGCGACCGGTATGACAACCGACCGCCCCTTCATTCACGATCCCGTACGGAACTTTTCTAAAGTTCCTCCGGCCTGGTTCTCGCCTCCCGGTAGCAGCCGTCAAGCAGCTTCTCGATGTCGGAAGAACGGTACAGTATCTTGCCGCCCAGCCGGGTGAAGGCAAGCAGACCGCTGTCACGGTACTGTTGCAGGCTGCGGCGGCTCACTTTCAGCTTTTCAGCCAGTTCGCGGTCCGTATAGAAGTTCTCGCCCGCCATCGCCGGTGACCTGCCGGCAAAGAGACGCTCCATGGAAACGGAGAGACGTTCGACGGTGGAGAAGAACTCTCTTATATGCTCGCTGCTCTCACGGGTGAGCAGACGGTTATCGGTATTCATCATGACTTGATCTTTTTTTTGTTCGACATTCGTTTTTCATGGCCTTTCAGATCGACCTTCCCATACTTTCAGCCCGCTTGCGGCGCTCCTCCACTATCCGGATGATACTTTCCACGTCCCCGGGCTTGTAATATGTCTTGTGGCAGATCTGTGTGTATGCCAGCGTGCCGTTGTCACGGAGGGTCTGCAGGGTTCTCGGGCTGACCTTCAGCAGCAGGCACACCTCCTGGTTGTCCAGCCATTTCTTCTCCTCCATGTCGCCGTACAGCCGGCAGAGGGTGTCCAGCCGGTCCGCAAACGTCCGGAAGGCCGAGAGCATCGCCTCGAAGGTCCTTGCCTCAATGTTCACTATTTCCATAATCACTGTAATTTCAGGTTTGACATCTGTTTCATTCTCTTTTCGGATCCGGATTCCGTTCCGCAATTTAGTGAATCCCGGCGGAACGTCCTGAATTTCAAGACAGGATGACTACCTTTGACACCATATGCGTACTTGTTTCATCTGCAAAGTAAATGATTGTTCCCGGATATGGTTCCGCCCCTTCATCAGATGTCATTATATGTCATCAGATGTCATGGAAATCGGATTTTAATATTCATTTGCTTTTAGTAAACAGACGTTCAGATCCGTTCCCGAAGAGTGGGAAATTTCCGGTGCGTATATTTGTGAAGTCATCACCGTCAGACTGATCCAACAATATGAATAACACGGCAAACCCCGCCAATCGGACCCGTCCGTTTCACAGCACTTGTTATTATCGTTTTATTTGCTTCCGACAATCGGGCAAACGGGTAGACTGTGCCCACAGTATCAACCATCTAAAATCCATGTACAATGAAAAGTGAACCGACTGAAAAAACGAAAGGGAAGAAAATGGCGGTATCCGAAACCGCAGACAGAAAGAACGGCCGTAGTCCCGGAGCCGGCCACGACGAGTGGTGGGAAAGACTCATGATGGAACCCGGTTCGGGAGAATCCGCCGGTACGGATGCGGAACCGGTGATTCCATCCGGGGCCGTTGCGGAAGAGGTGTCCGGGGAAGCGGGAAGAAAGGACACCCCGCCGGAACCGGAAGACCCCGTGAGAAGAAGGACGAGCGGCAGGCAGCGTAGGGCCTCGCTGGAGGAGTACCGAGAAACATACCTCACCGTCCCGAAGATTAGGAAGCGCAAGACGGTGTTCGTCAGTGAGGATGTGAGGGACGAACTGGACGCCATCGTCCGCAGGCTCGGTGGGCGTGGCATGAGCGTTTCCGGACTGCTGGAGAACCTTGCCAGGGAGCATCTTGCCGCCTACCGTGAGGACATCGAGCAGTGGAGAAAAATCTGACAGCCTGTTACCGGGCGTGGAGTATACCC
>CAUAWO010000119.1:0-3192 GCA_958432865.1 Bacteroides stercoris | reverse complement strand
ATGGTTTTTAAATTTGAGCGCAAAAGTACAGAAAAAAAATGTGAAAAAAGAAAGAAATGGTGCTTATTATGGAAAAAATTCTGTAATAATAGAAACCTTTCTGAATGTATGTGCAAACTCAGGCAGATGCTCACTTTTTTTTTAGAACACAAATGACGCGAATGGCATAAATTTATCTTGATTTTTAATTTATGTCATTCGCGTCATTTGTGTTTCATTCCGGAAACACTTACAGTTTGACGGTCTTCACTTTGCCGGGAATGACGGTCAGGTGTACCGTGCCGTTGTTTTCTATATCCACCTCCTGGTAGCGGGCTTCCACCATCACTTTCCCGTCCAGTGCCATCACCCCCCACCGGCAGGCACTCTCTTCAAAAGCACAATAAACGCCCACAGGAGGAAGAATCTTTCTGTATTTGGGAGGAACGATGATACATTCCCCCAGTTTCAAGCCCCATTTCATGCCCATACGGTACGGAAGGGCATCTCTTATCTCCTCCAGCCTCTTCCGCCTTTTCGCTTCCTCGTTCCTTCTCTTCTGCCGGTCCGTTTCCTCCGCCCGCTGTCCGGCTTCCTCTTTCAGCTTCTTTACAGCCGTGTCGAAGTCCTGCTCACCGGGTTCGGGAAGGTTAGCGGCAATGTACCGCTTCCTCTTTCCTTTTACCACATGGTAATACCTTCCTGCCCCGTCCATCACCACGATGCTCCGGTCGGCCAGACGGCCGCAGCACCAATAAACTTCCTCGTCATCCCCTGCCAACAAGCAGGCGAACACATCAAACACCGTGGACCATACGGAATCCACCAGCTTGCAGGACTTCGGTACGCGATAATCCGGTATCTTCAAGTAATATTCATAAAAGCAGATGCTGTCTTTATGCAGCCCGTTCATGGAAGCGTATGCTTTTTTTGTACGGCTATGGAAAGTCTCCCCTACCCTCAGCAATTCCACACCGCCGTAGGAAAACACCACCGGCAATAAAATCCCCATGGGGCGATAAACTACGTACAAGCGGTCTATGATTTCCACAGCAACAGTGCGGATAATAAGAAAAATCATCCCGGCAAAGGCGTGGAACGTTCCGGCAAGGAGCCGGTACGAGCTTGTTTCCTCTCGTAGGACGAGGAAAGGTTGATACGGAGGGAGATTAAAAATTGAGAATTTAAAGATGGCAGTTCATACCGGCTCTCCCAAGCAGGGACAGTGGGGACAGCAGGGACAGACCCCAATTTCTCACACACGCACGCGCGATATAATTAGGTGGGAAAATCATCTTTCCCCTGCCTTCCCACAGGATTATGTCCGGCTGGAACTTCTGAAAAAAAACGCACGACAGGGAGAGTAACCGAAAGCACCGTCCTCATCAGACTCAAACGTTTCACCAAATAAGAAGTATCGGTAAGTGTGGACGGTAAGGGAATATATCACCCCACTTATCCTCCCTTTATAGGTACACGCATGCGTGTGTGAGGAAAAAAGGGGGTGTCCCCACTGTCCCCGTGTCCCCGTAAACTCCCTGCAATCCGCCAAGGGGTCAGAAGAGATCACACCGCACGGACGTGAAGTTATCTTTACAATGTTCAAAGGAACTAGCCGTCACCCGCCACAAGATTACAAAAACTTTGGTACAAGATTCCGCGGATCTTGTACCAAGTTTCACCGGATATTGCAGCAGTGTGCACCTCTTTTCTTCGGACTCTGTTTCCTTTCTACATTTCATTCTTCTACTATTCACTTTTCGATATTGCGGGTTTCAGCACTGAAGTTCACCCCTATTTAAAAGAGCTTCCGTCCGTCCGAAGCAAAGGGAAGCGCGTAATGCTTGTCATGAATCTGTTGCAAAGCCTCCTCGGCCGTGCCGTCCAGCTTGAATTCCATCACATAGATAAGCTTGTCAGTCTGCAGGACAAGGTCAATGCGTCCTTTACTCGTATGATATTCCACTTGGGTATAGAAGCCGACAAGCTTGAATACGATGAAAAGCACATTCTCGTAATGCAGTTCCTGTTCGCGGATCACTTCGTAGGTAGTATTCGCAAAGAAACTTTGCAGACGGCGGAAGAAGGAGTCATAATCACCGAAACGCACCTCACGGACAAATTTCTGAATCTCAAAGGGAGATTCCACCTTATTTACGTTCGCGTAAAAAGGGAGCAGGAAACGTACAAACCCCTCTTCCACTTCCCGGTTCGGAAAACCTAAACGGTACATTCCAAATTCTTCATCATATCCCTTTATAGTGAGGTGCCGCTCTGATAGAGCACCGGAATGGGATTGGTGGATTCCGAATCTATACTGTTCAGCACCTGGGAGTCCGTTTCCTCGTGGGCCATCCGTTCCAAGTCGTAATGATGCTTCTTCAGCAGTTTCACCAGATAGGTAGGAGTACCCGTCTCGAACCAATAACTGCCGAATTCCTTATATTTGAACGTATTGAGCAAACTAAACGGATTGTACATGCCGATAGAATGATGTGTAAAGTGATAGCCGTCATAATATGCTTTCAAATCGTCACAAAGCTTGTCGTATGACACTCCTCTCGCTTCAGCAAACTCATGCAGTTCGGCATCCAGATTATCATGCAGAATCTTATCCAGACTCTCCGGAGTATCATACTTCTCGATGTTCAGATCCAGATGCAGAACAGGATATCTGATCCAGTCCTTTTCCAGCTTCTCCATCGCCAGACCTTCAAACAACTCCTTCTTACCTTGAAAGTAAGCTTCCAAGGTAGAGATGAGCAGGCTCTTTCCGAAACGTCGCGGACGGCTCAGGAAGTAGTAACTTCCGGTCTTTACCATCTGGTACACCCAGGCCGTTTTATCAATATAGAAATAACCGTCCTGACGGATTTTCTCGAAATTCTAGATTCCGATGGGATATATTTTATTGCTCATACATTTTTCAATGCTTTATCATGATACTTATATCACTTCACCATTCATTATCATTTTTTGCTGTAGCATTCTGAAAAAAGTCTTTTTCCCGAATGAGCACTGCTTTATAAAGAAATTCGTACACGCCGTTACAGCTTATCAATTTCTTCTGGCGAAAGTCCGGCAATCCGGACAATATCCGCAATGGAAAAACCGTTCTCTTTCAGTTTACGGGCGATCTCCAAACGTCCCTCCAAACGTCCTTCCGCGACAGCCTGTTCACGGATATCATTTTCCACAATACGGCTCACGTTA
>CAUAWO010000118.1:0-3268 GCA_958432865.1 Bacteroides stercoris | reverse complement strand
TAACAAGGTAGCCGTATCGGAAGGTGCGGCTGGATCACCTCCTTTCTATGGAGACCAAACCAGATGAAACAAGCTGGTTTAAATTCCAAGGTCAGCATTACGAAAGATTTCTTTCAAAACTCGTTGTTTAATTTTCAGGGTCCTGCCCGAGATATACGGGGGTATAGCTCAGCTGGGAGAGCACCTGCTTTGCAAGCAGGGGGTCAGCGGTTCGATCCCGCTTATCTCCACCATGAAAAGCAACAGCTTTTCAACAACGGCTTAAGAAATAACGAGCCAAAACCAATATGGGCTTATAGCTCAGCCGGTTAGAGCGCACGCCTGATAAGCGTGAGGTCGGTGGTTCGAGTCCACTTAAGCCCACCATATAGAAGAGCCGAGGTTCGGAGCCCGAAAATAACGACCGGCGAGGACTAAGATGTGAAAATCACGCAAGTGATTGAAACATATTAGACGAGTGGGAGTTATTTGAGGAGAAGCGAAGAACAACGGGGCTTGACATCATCAAGTCTAATCTCTTCTAAAGCACCTTGAAAACTGAATAAAGAAGCAGATAAAGCGAGAAAAGTATTAGTTATACAGGTAAACAAACTCAAATGATAATTTGAATGCGTAAACCATAGGTAAAAAATACTACAATTAAGCTTAAGGGTAATAAGAAGATTAGTTATAAATAAACTAAAGGCTTATTAAACTGCGAAAAGAGTAATTAACATTACAAGAAAAAGAAGAACCAAAGATATCTCATAATGGTCAAGCTACAAAGAGCACAAGGGGAATGCCTTGGCACCGAGAGCCGAAGAAGGACGTGACTAACTGCGATAAGCTGCGGGGAGCCGTAAGTAGGCTTTGATCCGCAGATTTCCGAATGGAGCAATCCGGCAAGAGGAAAGTCTTGTCATCATATACTGAATACATAGGTATATGAGGGGAACCGCCTGAACTGAAACATCTAAGTAGGGCGAGGAAGAGAAATCAACTGAGATTCCGTAAGTAGTGGCGAGCGAACGCGGAAGAGGCCAAACCGAGAGTAGTAATACTTTCGGGGTTCGGACAGAAAACGGTATTGTAAAGGTTTAGTGGAATGGAATGGGAAGTCCAACCGAAGAAGGTGAGAGTCCTGTACACGAAAAGCCTGAACAGCCATCTGTATCCAGAGTACCGCCGGACACGTGAAACCCGGTGGGAATATGGGGGGACCATCCTCCAAGCCTAAATACTACTCGGTGACCGATAGTGAAGAAGTACTGTGAAGGAAAGGTGAAAAGTACCCCTGACGGGGAGTGAAAAAGAACCTGAAACCTTGTGTTTACAAGCACCGAAAGCTCATCAAAGAGCGATCGGGTACCTTTTGTAGAATGGTCCGGCGAGTGAATGTAACCGGCGAGGTTAAGCACTTAAGGTGTGAAGCCGCAGCGAGAGCAAGTCTGAATAGGGCGTATGAAGTCGGTTGTATTCGACCCGAAACCGGGTGACCTACCCATGGTCAGGTTGAAGTAAAGGTAAAACTTTATGGAGGACCGAACCGACTCCCGTTGAAATGGTAGCGGATGAACTGTGGGTAGCGGAGAAATTCCAATCGAACCCGGAGATAGCTGGTTCTCTCCGAAATAGCTTTAGGGCTAGCCTTGAAATAGATTACCGGAGGTAAAGCACTGAATTGGCTAGGGGCCGAGAGGTTACTGAACCTTATCAAACTAAGAATGCCGGATAATCGTTTTTCAGGAGTCAGACAGTGGGAGATAAGTTTCATTGTCAAAAGGGAAACAGCCCAGACCCACAGCTAAGGTCCCCAAGTATAGTTAAGTGGAAAAGGATGTGGAATTGCACAGACAACCAGGATGTTGGCTTAGAAGCAGCCACTCATTAAAAGAGTGCGTAATAGCTCACTGGTCGAGTGACTCTGCGCCGAAAATTTAACGGGGCTAAACTATACACCGAAGCTTGGGATACATCTAATGTATGGTAGGAGAGCGTTCTGTATGGGGAGAAGTCGTAGCGAAAGCGGCGGTGGACTATACAGAAGTGAGAATGCCGGAATAAGTAGCGAGAATTAAGTGAGAATCTTAATGGCCGAAAGTCTAAGGTTTTTGGAGGAAGGTTCGTCCGCTCCAAGTAAGTCGGGAGCTAAGGTCAGGCCGAAAGGCGTAGCCGATGCACATACGGTTGATATTCCGTAACCATCTGTAATTTAAGCAAAGGGACACTTCAAAAGGGTGTGACCCGGGCGTTGGTTGACCCGGGCGTAAGGGACCGAAATTAGAGTAGGGAAGCACACTTAGCTGAAGGCGAGAAAAGCTTTGCGTATAGAAGCAGATGCCCGTACCGCAAACCGACACAGGTGGACAGGAAGAGAATTCTAAGGCCAGCGGGAGAAGGGTAGTTAAGGAACTCGGCAAATTGACTCCGTAACTTCGGAATAAGGAGTGCTCGAAAGAGCCGCAGAGAATAGGCCCAGGCGACTGTTTAGCAAAAACACAGGTCTCTGCCAAATCGAAAGATGAAGTATAGGGGCTGACACCTGCCCGGTGCCGGAAGGTTAAGAGGAGGAGTGAGAGCTCCGAATTGAAGCCCCGGTAAACGGCGGCCGTAACTATAACGGTCCTAAGGTAGCGAAATTCCTTGTCGGGTAAGTTCCGACCCGCACGAATGGTGTAACGATCTGGGCACTGTCTCAACTACCCACCCGGCGAAATTGTAGTACCGGTGAAGATGCCGGTTACCTGCGGCAAGACGGAAAGACCCCATGGAGCTTTACTGTAGCCTGATATTGGGTTTCGGAAATCTATGTACAGGATAGGCGGGAGACTTGGAAACATGAGCGTCAGCTTGTGTGGAGTCGATGTTGGGATACCGCCCTTAGGTTTCTGGAATTCTAACCTGCGGCCGTGAATCCGGTCGGGGGACATTGTCAGGTGGGCAGTTTGACTGGGGCGGTCGCCTCCGAAAAGGTAACGGAGGCGCTCAAAGGTTAGCTCAGCACGGACGGAAACCGTGCCTCTGAGTGTAAACGCAAAAGCTAGCCTAACTGCGAGGGTGACGGCCCGAGCAGTAACGAAAGTTGGAGTTAGTGATCCGGCGGTATGTGAATGGAAATGCCGTCGCTCAACGGATAAAAGCTACCCTGGGGATAACAGGCTGATCTCCCCCAAGAGTCCACATCGACGGGGAGGTTTGGCACCTCGATGTCGGCTCATCACATCCTGGGGCTGTATTCGGTCCCAAGGGTTCGGCTGTTCGCCGATTAAAGTGGTACGCGAGCTGGGTT
>CAUAWO010000117.1:0-3320 GCA_958432865.1 Bacteroides stercoris | reverse complement strand
CGGGATGAATCCCGATTTGAAGAAGCCTGTCGGACATATTGCGTTAAGTTATTCGGCAGTGGATGCGCCCAAATTGACAGACGGGAAGATGATACAGCTTGCGCAGGAGTACATGTGTGAGATGAAAATCACCGATACGCAGTATATCATCGTGCGCCATCAAGACCGGGAGCATCCGCACGTGCATATCGTGTTCAACCGCATAGACAATAACGGCAAGACCATTTCGGACAGGAACGACATGTACCGTAACGAACAGGTATGCAAGAAGCTGAAAGCCAAACACGGGCTTTATTTCGCTGGTGGAAAAGAACAGGTAAAGCAGCACCGACTGAAAGAGCCGGACAAGTCGAAATACGAGATTTACACGGCTGTGAAGAACGAAATCGGCAAATCCCGTAACTGGCAGCAGTTACAGGAGCGGTTAGCAGAAAAGGGTATTACCGTCCGGTTCAAACGAAAGGGACAGACCGACGAGATACAGGGCATATCCTTTTCCAAAGGTGAATACACGTTCAAGGGTTCGGAGATAGACCGGAGTTTCAGTTTTTCCAAACTGGATAAATGTTTTGGGTATGCAGGAATGAATGTTGCCGAAAGCCAACGGCAAACAACTTTCGCACCCGTTCGGGAACAAGCACCTGCACCGGACAAGGCTGACAGTCCGTTGATAACAGGTTCACTCGGTCTGTTTTCTGCTTCTTCTCCCCCAGTGGATGAAGAACCTAATTTTAATTTGAGAAAGAAGAAGAAAAAACGACTTAAACTGTAAAGACATGGAAGACAATTTGATTTTAGAGGGGCTTCTCTCTATGGTTACGGAACTGAAAGGGAAGCAGGAAGCACAGGTAACGCCAGCCAGCCGGGAGGAAACTCTCGAACGGTTGGGAGCAATCGAGCAGGCATTATCGGAACTCCACAGTAGCCCGGCTGTTCCCGAAAAGGAATTGCAGGCTATCCAAAGCCAACTTGCCGACATAAGGAATGCGGAACAGGAGCAGCAGCAATCCATCGGAGAAGTGAGGAAATTTGTAACGGCTACCTACCGTTGTCTGAAAGAAATGCTGGATGCGTTGGATTCTTACCGTAAGGAGCGCACAACTGAAAAAGCGGAAACCGAACCTGCATCGTTGTCCCGGAGGATAAGCGGTTTGTTACACCCGAAACTTTTTGTTTTTTTGGCAGGGCTGGTTGTCTGTTTCGTTTCTTTGTTCCTGAATGTCCGTTTGGCTGGACGAATGCAGCAGTTGCAGGACAACGATATGAAATACCGCTACATTCTGATGAAAGGGGAAGCGGACGGGGGCTGCCTTGATTTGCTGGAAACGAATTTCAGTAGGGAACGGGATAACGCTTTCATCCAAAACCTGACTGATTCGGTGACGGGGTTTGAATACCGCAGCAGGAAGCAGGCGGAAGCGTTGGAACGTGCAAGGTTGCTCAATGAACAAGCCGAGCAGTTGAAAAAGGAAGCCAACCGACTGGGCAAGCCATAAACCGGGAAAACAAAGGATACAAACTGTAAATGTTAAAGCCCGCACAATATGTGGAGAAAAGTGCGGTACATCTTCGTGGTGTACTGCACTTTTGCTATATTTGCGGATAGTCTAATTTGAAAAGCAAAAATCCAAAATCCGCTGGATTGTTCGGATGATTAGGCTATGATTTAGAAGTGTAGGAACGACACCATAAGGTGCGGTTATAAATAACATTCAAGGCAATTAAAACAACTATAAATCAGCAATTTACGATGATTTAGCAAAGATAAAGGAAATAACGACACGAGCATGACGGATTTGTTAAACGACATATACACAGACGGTTGCAAAGCGAAAAAGTACCGTTTATCCGACTTCTTCAATCGGTGGTGGGACGAGTACGCACAGCACCCGGCGGAGTACATCACCCCCGAACAGTACAAGGCGGTGAACGCTATCCGTGTGTGCCGTACAACCGCTTTGGGAATAGACACATATGCCTGCCCCGATTGTGGCGAAGTACGGGAAATCAGTCATAGCTGCAAGAACCGTTTCTGCCCGTCATGCGGCTGGCGTGACACGCTGAAATGGGCGGCACGCATGAAAGACAAGTTGCTGCGAGTGCCACACCGCCATGTGGTGATGACCTTGCCACATATCCTGCTGGATTTGGTGAAGCGCAACAAGAAAGAACTGCTGAATATCCTGATGCGCACTTCGGCAGATACACTGAAAGACTGGATGATGCACAAGTTCGGGTTGAAAATTGGGGTGATTGCCGTGCTGCATACCTATGGGGAAACAAAGCAGCTTCATGTACACACGCACATGATTATGTCATGGGGCGGCATCGACAACGGCGGTAAGATTGCCGTTCCTGAACATGATTACGTGCATATCCCCTCTATCCGCAAGGTATTCCGCTACAAGTTTGAAAATGCGCTGATAGGGTTGTTCGACACGGGCAGGCTGGAGCATGACTTCCATGACCGCATGGAGTTTATGGGCTTCATCAAAAAAGTGGCGAACAAAAAGGACTGGATTGTACATTTGGAGCAGCCCATACAGATGCCGGAGCAGGTGATACAATATGTGGGCAGGTATTCCAAGCGGGCGTGCCTGAGTGAATACAAGATTACGGCAATGGACGGTGAGAACATTTCATTCCGTTACCGTGATTACAGGAACTCGCCCGACAGGAGAAACCCGGTTGAAAAGGAACTGACACTGCATTACCGAGAGTTCTTCCCCCGGTTGCTGCAACACGTTCCACTGCGCTATTTCCGCATCGTGAGGTACTACGGCTTCTATTCCAACAAAGGCAACCTGCCGGAAGAATACTTCGGACGGGATGAAAGCGAAATGAAGGAAGCCGAGTTGCAACAGGCAGAAAGTGAATACGAAAATCCGTATTTCTGCGAGCATTGCGGACGGATGAGAGTTTACAGCCACACTACGGTAATGAGTAGTGACATCACATATACGGTTGTACTGGAGCATTGCGACATACACCGGAAAAAAGCGGCATGACAGCAACATGGGATAGCTATGCCTTGCCGTGAACAAAAACAGAAAAATCCCATGAAACGAAAGAAAGGAGAACTGAAAATGAGTGAAATACGGATAAGAGCAGTAATAAAACGAACGGGGTGCAGGCATGAACTTCACACCTCTTTCTGCCGGAAACAGCAGTCTAAAATTGAAGTTCTATATAATATGTAATAGTGTATGGTGGGTAAAACTGCCTTGAACAAGGAAATGAAGCACCTAAACGGTGCATATTTCCGAACCATTATAAACAATATGTATCGCATTGCAAACATAGTACTATTTGTTCTTGCC
>CAUAWO010000116.1:0-3362 GCA_958432865.1 Bacteroides stercoris | reverse complement strand
CCTATCAGGTCTAGGGCGGCCTCCCTGAACATCATGCCGCTTTGTCTTGTCAGTGCGGCAATGGAGTCCCAGTCTTCCGGAACCCAGGTTACTTCCAGCGGAATGCCAGTTGCAAGTCGGTTTTCCCGCAGGTATGCTTTAAGGTTCAGTGAGCGTGCCAGTGCATTCATTTCGTTCTTTTTCAGGTTTCCGGCAGGTGCCCCGTATCCTGTAACCTTCACTTTCAGGAGCTCCGTTCCCTCTTCCCGTCGGATGTTCTGCAAAGCATTGCGCAGCCGGTGGTATATTTCTAAGTTCTGTTTGCTTTCGGACAATTCTCCCAGCGTTTTCTCTCCTTTGTCCTGCTTCCCTTTGCCAAAGTATGGGATGGACCCCGTCACTGCATGCAGTGTGTCTTTGCCGGGTGCAGGCTCGATGAAGTTCACCCAGGCCAGGTATTTCCTGTCCGTATCCATGTCCCAGGCTGAAGTGCGGTTTTCGGGCAGGTTCAGCCTGCCGGCAATCCTGTCTTCGTAGGCCTTGCCCTGTTTGCCGTGGCAGGCGCATTCCTGCGTTCTCATCAGGAGCCGGGCGTCCTTCATCCATTCCTTATAGGGCACTGCCACCCGGTATCGGAAGGAGCGCGCCATCCTGGCGTCGTTCCTTATCACTACTGCGGGTATGGGAGCCGGATGCCCGTTTCCGGCAAATTCCTTTTGCCGCTGGTACACTTTCTGCTTTTCCTTGCCGTTGATGAGTACCGCCGGCAGGGCTTGCTCGTTTTCCCCGCTGATGAGTACGGGCGTCAGGGTCAGCGATTCGTCCGAGGGCATTCTCAGTCCTTCGAAATCGACTGAGAGGTCAATGTTCAGACGCCCGTCCGCAAGCGAGAACTGCTGTCCGGTGACGAACATTTCCCCCCGGTAGAATTCCTGTGCATGACCTGCCCGGCAGCAGAGCGCCGATAGTGCCATTATCATAGGAATACGGATTAAGTTTTTCATACTTTCAATTTGCTGTTGTAATTTATCTTGTTATTATTGTATCATATACACTAAGGATATGGAGGCTTTGGTGGGAGCGATGAAATTCCTGTTTTCGCTTCCTGTCTTTTCTCCGCAGTGCGCGCAGCGGTAGCGTTCGTATCTGGTGTGCAGGAATCCTACGCCGATGCTTGTCTCCAGTCCCCAGCGGGGGGAGAGGATGAAGTGATAGCCGTATGATATTCCCACTCCCGTAAAGTCTCCCTCGTATCTTTCGGAACGTACCCCTTTGAAAAGCCCGAAAGGCAGCCTTGCCTTGGCTACGTTGTACACGCCGTACATCAGGTTTGCCCCGAAGAAATGTCCTCCGTAGGGCTGGCACATCCAGTAGCGCAGTTCCGGCTGCACGAACCAGTGTTTCCAGCGTTTGTCTCCTCCTGCCGGAAAGGGGTTGTAATGAACCCCGGCCTCCAGCGTAAAACGTTCCGACAGCTTTAGTTCCACACCGAGGTTGGGCGAGGCGAGCATGCCCCCCGTAAGCAGGTCGCTTTTCACGGCAACGGTTTGCGCCCCTGCCTTGCCTGCACACGACAGCAGGGCAAGGAGCATCAGCATCGGTATGTATTTTCTGCTTCTCAATTTCTTTGTTCCTGTTATAAATCTGTCAGTGTAATCTCCTTCAGGTATATCCTGATTATCTGGTTTACTATTCCGAGTTTTTGTGCGGCTCTTCCGTATTGTGCATAGAACCGCTCGGTAATGGGGCTGTTGCAGTTCAGATGTCCTCCCGTGGCTTCGAGAATATCCAGCAGGGATATTTCCATGGCTTTTTTAGCAGGAATATAGGACTGTATTTCCAGCGGATGTTCCTTTTCTTTCAGGATGATAAGTCCGGCATTGGTGAGCTGTGTCAGCAATACCCGCATCTGCCCTTCTGTAAGTGTGCACTGCTTTATGCAAGTACCGTAGTCTCTTGCATAGATACATTTGAGTACTGCAATGGCAGTCTGTGTTTTGGGCGTTATCATGTAGTTTTCTTGTTTGTTTGATTGTTGGTATCCGGCCGTTACTTTGTAGGTAACGGGAGATTGCCCTCAGACACCCTGCAGAAGCGTCTGCCGCATATGCATCCGGGTTGTATAACCGATAAAGTTATATAACAGACGTTTTCCCGCTTTCCTACCGGAAGGCGGCAAGGGGGGCTTTGCTTTATTGGTTGAAGTCGGTTTGTTCTGTTTTGTCTGCTGCCGGTCTTTTATGCCGTATATGATAAGATTTTATCTTTTTTATTTTGTTTTTCAAGTTTTATAGTTACTTTTGCGGTAGGAATATCCTCCGTTACCTACAAAGTAATCCCTTTGTAACAATCTGTATCATAGTTATATACATGGAATGCTCCCTTGTCATCCTTGTCGGATACTGCATTTCTTCACGTAAGCGATAATTTTCTTATTGGTCCTGTCCAGCGCTTCGTTTTCGAAGGGTTTCAGATAGGTTTCCGTAACCTTTACCGATGAATGCCCCAGTGCGTTGCTTATTACTCCCACGGCGACTCTGGTGTGGAACGCCGTTGTTGCCCATGTGTGCCTTGCGGTGTAGGACGACAGCTTTCCGCCCAGTCTGAGGGCTGCCGCCAGCAGTTTGAGTTTCCGGTTGAATCTCCGCAGGACCTGTTGGTAATGTCGGTATTCTTCACGCCTTCCCAGGGGGAAACGGCAGTTTTCGTCCCCCAGTATGTTGAGCAGGTAGGGCGAGTCCGTGCGGCGGTCGGCGCATCGGCGGATAAGCTCAGCGGCTTCTTCGGTTACGTGTACACGTATCTGCCTTCCCGTTTTCTGTCTTTGGTAGGTAATTACCCCGTCCTTGAAATCGCATTTGCGCAGCCTTGCGAGGTCTGCAAACGGCATTCCCCGCAAGAGGAAGAGCAGCGCGAACCATATCTGCGCTTCTTTGAGTTCCCGGTGCAAGGAAGCGGAGATGTCGAGTGCTTGTCCCATTTCGGCAGGTGGGAGTGCGCGTTTCACGTCGGCACGGGTTCCGGTATATACATGTTTGAACAGTCCGGGCACGTAGCCGGTGAGGCCTGCCAGCAGCGCGCGGTTGTATACAGCCCGCAACATGCGCAGGTAGGTGGACATGGTGTTCAGCTTGAGCATCCTCTCCAGCAGGTGCCTTTCGAATTTGTGTATCGTGGCGATATCAAACACTTTCCGCATGCGTATTTCGTTTTTTGGATGTTCGCTTTCCCAGTACCGTTGGAAAGCCCGTAGCATGCTGCGGTATACATGGGCGGTTCCGAACCGCCCCTCGTCTTCCAGTTCCTGTATGACTGAAAGCGTAAAGGTTGTTAAATCTTTCATAATCTGTTGGCTTTATAATATTTACAGTCTTTGCGTGCGC
>CAUAWO010000115.1:0-3507 GCA_958432865.1 Bacteroides stercoris | reverse complement strand
AGCAAGCGGCAGAATATCCGTGCCGTCCATGATGCCGTCCATACAACAGACCCTGATGTTTCGATTCTGGAAGTCAGCTCTGCATCCGTTCAGCCGGAGGGTGAAGCTGTTTCTTCTCTGCGGCTTTTGCTGCATCTGGATTCTGTTGCGCAGGATGTACCCATCAGCACGGTTTTTGAAGCCACCAAAGTGTTTGAACATGGTGGGCCATTCGCTGACCTTCTGACCTGTGAGCCACCCAAAGTCCATAAGGACACTCGGCTGCGAACCAGTGGAGAGCTGCTACGTTACTCTCTGGAAGGAAACGAGTATCCGACAGAGCCGTACATGGATTCGTTCTTTGAGTGGCTCTACTGCCGTGCGTTGAAGCAGTTCCCGGAAAAGGCGGAGCCGCTGAGCAGATATAATGCTTTTTCTGATATTGCTGCCGCAGCGGATTCTAAAAAGTATTATGGCGATTCCTCACGGGCGGCTGCGATTTATGTGGGACTTGCAGCGGCAGGAAAACTTTCGTGCATCGATTCCTATGAATTATTTATTGCTGAGGTCTATACGGAGCCGAAACCTTTGCCCAAGTCTGGAAAATCTGAGGCTGCTTCAAAAATGACACCCGAAGTTTCTGCACCAGCAAAGGAGACTCCGGCAGACGAATTGCCGCAGCCCGATAACGCAAATGCGGAAGTGATTCCGGACGCTGCGCAGATGGAGCATATCCTTGAGCTGCCCAAAGCGACCTGTCTGCTTCTCTCTTTGGCAAAAAATGCTGGCCTTTCTGCAAATAGTTCCAGTGAGCTGACATATAAGGGAAAGGAATTCCTTCTTGACGCTTATCAGATAGCGCTGAAAAATAAAACGCTCCAAATCAATATCCAAAAGAACAAAATCACATTTCCGATGGAGGAACCGGACAGCGGATTTCATGCAGTTGGTGTGTTGACCCGTTCGCCTGCTTGGGAATACGGATGGAAGTTTAACTATCTGACTGAGAATACATCCGGTGCAGAAAAGTCCGAAGTTAAAGAAAAAATCCCTCCGAAGCCTTTGACCGCATTGGAGCATCTGGAACGCTGTGGGTATAGAATCGTTCAGCAGGTCGTACCGAAAAAACTTCCGCCGATTGCCGTTCAGCGGATGGCATGGAAAACAGGCGAAGCTCTTTGCGACCCGGTAGTGGTGGATTTCTTGCAGTTTATTCGGACACATATGCAGAGTGACGGCTCTTTTTCGTTTCGTATCCCAAAGGGTACTTCCAAGAATTCGTTTGCCACACTTTCGGAAATCGCTCAGACGTGGGATAAAATGGGACTTTTTGCATCCATTGTGATCTATCCGCAGAATATCGTCTATGAGCTTGCGCAAAATGAGACTGTCCGGCATTTCCTGAGCGGGAAGTGGCTGGAACTTTTTGTGGAGCATCAGGTTCAGCAGATTTTGAATCGCTATCAGGAGGAGCAGGGCGCAGAAGTTTCGCTTTGCTCCAATGTGATTCTTTCAGAAGCGGCATCCGCAGGGAGCACGCATGAACTGGATGTTGCGTTTTCCATCAACGGAAAATTCTTCTGGGTGGAAGCCAAATCGTCCAGCCGAAGCATTGATTATGGAAAATATGCTGCTCTGTGCGAAAAGCTGAAAGTAACCTCCGACCGACTGCTTTTGGTCAACAGCGATTTGTCCGTTGAGGAGTGTGAAGGCGTTTCTTACTTCTGGAATTATCGTGTTGCAAATTGTGCAACGATTACGGGGGAATTGGAAAATATGGTTGCCAAACAAATTGAAACTGCCGGAAAAGCCGTTCCAAGTACAGACTGAGCAATAAGCAAAAAAGACCCTGAGAACCCTGCCGGATAAGCGGCAAAGTTCTCAGGGACTGTTTTATCGGATCTGCTCGACTTGCTTGGAGTCCTTTTCCTCCGCAAAGAACAGTTCCACATTCTTCTGTGCTTTTACGATTTCCTGCATCTCATCCCGTGTCTTTCGGTACTCTGGGTAGAGTGCTTTTTTCTTGGTGAGCAAAGCCGAATACTCTGCATTCAGGTCTTTCACTTTGGGCAGCTTTTTCAGGCCGGATTCATTGAAAGCGGCTTTCGCCGTCTTATGCAGCGTGACTTCTTCCCGGTGCGCTTCCAAAAATTTGGAGCTGTACCCGGATTTGCGGTAAGCATCGTATACAGGCCGGGTCTTGGCATAGTTGACGATGTGCGCCCGGAGGACGGCGATTTCTGCCATACGCTTCTCGGCGGCCTTGATGGAATCGCCCAGTTTGTGATAGCGAGAAAGTGCAGCATCAGCACGCTCTTTCAGGTCATCCGCACTGCCGATTTTCTGCTCCTGCAAAAAAATCAGCGTTTTGGACATCTCTTTCAAGTTGTACTTCTTCGCCCAGCGTTCGTAGCCGCCACCTTTGCCCTCGGCAAGTTTTGCTTGAATGTCAACCAGCAACTGGAACGGCTGCTCTTTGGGAGGTTGCTTCTGATGTGGGCGGTGTTCGGCTTTTCCGGCAATGACTGCTTTGATTTCATCCTCGCTGTACCCGGCACCCAGTGTCTTTAACCGGATAAAGCGTTTCTGCCGTGCGCCTTTAACGGAAGTGTATTTGCCGCGTTTGATTTCATAGCCCTGCTGTTCCAGCTTTTGCAGAAAATCTTCGTAGTCGGTGGGCTTCTGCTGCAAAATCTCGTCGATTACACTGCACAGCCGGTCGCGGTTGCTCTCCTTTGGTGGGTAAGTGATGCGCTTCTGCCGTTCCCGGTAAGGCTTCTTTTCAATGACTGACAGCTGATGCTCCAGACAAATCAGGTCGCTCAACCGCTGCACTGCCAGACCGGAAAAGAAAAAATCCCGGAATTTTCTTGTGCCGTCCAGAGTGGTCGAGTTATAGATAATGTGATTGTGAATGTGTTCCCGATCGGTATGCGTTGCAACGATAAAAGCGTGTTTGCCTTTCAGAAACCGGGAGGCCAACTCATAACCGATGCGGTTTGCTTCTTCAGCCGTAATTTCACCAGGTCGGAAAGATTGCCGTATCTGATAGGCGATAATGTTACTTTTTTGGCTGCGCCCGGTGGCCTGCTCGTACAGCTTTTTTGTGAGCATGAACTCCTCGTCCACAGTAAGCGGGCTGCATTGATAGCTGCTGACAAGTTCGCCTTTTTCAGTCTTGTCAGGATTCTGTGCATAGTTGGTGCGGTCTTTCAGGCAGGCGGCGATAGATTTTCCTTTGTGCTGATGCAGTGCGATCAGACGAGTAGCAGCCAGAGCAGATCACCCCCTAAATGAAAAAGCCGCCCGAAGGCGGCAAAAGATTCAAAATCAAATCACGTCCCGGAGCCAACCGCTGAATCGTTCAACGCCCGCCACCATCGCAGTTGCGCTGACAAAAAGAACAAAGCAGAGAAATTCAGCAACCAGCAGAATCAAAAACTGATCCCAAGTCTGGCGGTAGACGGTGTAGATGCCGCAGCCAAAGATATACAGCATCAACGGCGCGACAACATAGCTGGACAGAGT
>CAUAWO010000114.1:0-3686 GCA_958432865.1 Bacteroides stercoris | reverse complement strand
TATGCTAAGATAAGAATATGAGGTGATGCACGATGGTTCTGCGCAAAAGTTATTTGGATAAGATCATTCCTTTTATCGATCAGGATCTGATCAAAGTTTTGGTTGGAATCCGGCGCTGTGGAAAAACAGTCCTTCTCGGTCAGATCAAGGACGTGCTCCTCCAGCGCAACATTCCCGCACAGAACATTATTCAGGCCAATTTTGAGTCCATGCGCTTCCGCAACACCCGTACTGCAGAAACGCTTTACGACTACATCGCAGAAAAAGCGGAAGGCTGCACCGGCAAAATCTATATTCTTCTGGATGAGATTCAGGAGGTGGAGCGCTGGCAGATTGCAATCAATTCTCTTCGTGTCGATTTCGATTGTGATATTTACCTGACCGGCTCCAATTCCAAGCTGCTTTCCGGCGAACTGGCAACCTATCTTTCCGGACGATACATCCAGATTCAGGTTTTCCCCTTTTCGCTGGCCGAAGCAAAACAGCAATGCATTGAAAACGGAACCTATACTTCGGATGAAAAGCTCTTCGCAGACTATTTGAAGTACGGCGGTTTTCCGCAGCGTTTCTTCCTCCCTGACGATCATTCAATCACCACCTATCTGGACGATCTTTACGAGGCTATCATTGTCCGTGACATCATGCTGCGCCACAATATTCGCGAACAGACCGCATTACGTAATGTCCTTGCATTCCTGCTGGACAATATCGGCAATCCGTTTTCTGCCCGTAATATCAGTGGACGCATGGTTTCGGAAGGAATCAAGACAACCACTGCTACCGTACTGAACTACGTTGATTATTTCAAGGAAGCCTTTATCCTTCTGAATGCAAGCCGCTATGATATCAAAGGAAAAGCGCTCCTGTCCAGCACAGAAAAGTACTATGCAGTCGATCTTGGCCTGCGGAACGTTATCAAGAAAAGCGAAAAGCTTGACAGCAACAAGCTGTATGAGAACATCGTATATCTGGAAATGCGGAGCCGTGGCTATGAAGTTCAGGTCGGCAAGCTGGACGACACCGAAATTGATTTTATCTGCTACCGTGGAGATGAAAAGCTCTATATTCAGGTTGCTTACCTGATCACTCCCGCCGATGAAGAACGGGAGTTCGGTAATCTTGAGCGGCTGCACGACAACTATCCTAAGTATGTTATCAGTGGTGATTTGGTGAATTTAAGCCGAAACGGAATCATTCATCGAAACATCATTGATTTTCTGCTCAATCCGTAATTTTCACATCATGGGGCACAACAGTTGACGCTGTTGTGCCCTTTTTTCTTTATCAGAATTGGAGGCATTCTTATGGAAAATCCATTCGTAAAATTATTTGCTATCGACTTCAAAGATCATCTGGAAGTCAAAAAGTCCGGCAACACGGAACTGAAATATGTAAGCTGGGCGTATGCCTGGGCGGAGGTGAAAAAGCTGTATCCCGCTGCCAGCTACGAGGTCAAGAAATTCAACGGCCTGCCCTATGTTTATGACCCCATAACCGGCTTCATGGTGTATACCTCGGTCACGATTGAGGGCGTTTCGCACGAAATGTGGCTGCCTGTACTGGATGGCGCAAACAAAGCCATGAAAGCTGTGCCTTACACCTATACCACCCCGAAATGGGACTACAATCCGCAGACCCGCCGCCGTGAAAAGGTCGGCATGGAAGAGCGCACCGTAGAAGCAGCATCCATGTTCGATGTGAATAAGGCTATCATGCGGTGCTTGGTAAAGAACCTCGCTATGTTTGGCCTTGGCCTGTACGTTTATGCCGGAGAGGATTTGCCGGAAGATGCTGCACCGCAGCCGGAGTCAGAGCCGCAAAAGCAGCCGAAACCGAAATCCACCAGCCAGAAGCAGGAACAGCCGCCTGTGCCCTGCATCTGCGCCCGCTGCAATCAGCCCATCAAGAGGGTCAAGCTGAAGGATGGCTCCATCATGCAGGCGGCAGAGTTTGCAGCCACCCATGAGGGGATGTGCGCAGACTGCTATAAGGCAACCAGATTGAACGTAGCATAATAAAACTGCTCTATTTCGATGTCACTTGATTCTTGTATGATTCTATATTTCATGGTACACTTACAGTAGTGAGTTCTGAAAGCTCACCTCTGTGAGCGGAAAGGAGCATTGCATGAAAGATTTAATGTTTCCTGTTGGAATCTCGAATTTTGAAAAGATTCGAGAAGGCGGGTATTATTATATCGACAAGACCAATCTGATTTCTGAACTTCTTAGCGGTGGTATCGCTGAAGTAACATTGATCACTCGTCCTCGCCGTTTCGGAAAATCCCTTGGTATGAGCACTCTCGCAAATTTTCTGGACATCACCAAAGACAGCAAGCAGATGTTTGAGGGATTGGCGATCTCCAAAAATACGGAACTTTGCAAAAAGTGGATGAATCAGTGTCCTGTGGTCTTTTTCTCTTTCAAGGACACGGACGGTCTGACCTTTGAAAGTGCCTATGGAATGCTGTGCATGAAACTGGCATTTGCATTTCAGGATTATCAGTTTCTTCTGGATGACGCTGCTATTTCTGACGATGACAAGGGCATCTTTAAGCGGATTCTGGGACGCACTGCATCCATGGATGAAACCAAAAGCTGCTTTTTGCTGTTGACCCGGATGCTGGAAATCCATTTCAAAAAGTCGGCGGTCGTCATTCTGGATGAGTATGATGTTCCCATTGCCAAAGCCAGCAGCAACGGATATTATTCGCAGATGCTGGACGTGATGCGGGCTATGATGAGCACCACGCTCAAAGACAATACTTCGCTTGACTTTGCTGTTATTACCGGCTGCCTGAAAATTGCAAAAGAAAGCATCTTTACCGGGACGAACAATTTTGTTTCGGATACGATTCTTTCTCCCCGGTTGAGCGAATCCTTTGGTTTCACACAGGCAGATGTAGATCAAATGCTGAAAGATGCTGGTCTTGAATCGCAGTCTGCTGAAATCAAGGCATGGTACGACGGTTATCATTTTGGCGATGCAGACATTTATTGTCCGTGGGACGTGATCAGTTATCTGCGGGATTTCCAGTATGGTGTAGCACAGAAGCCGAAAAGCTATTGGAAAAACACCAGTGATAACGCCATCATCCGTTCTTTCATCGACTATGCAGGCGACAATATCACCACAAAGCTTGAAACTCTGATGGCTGGCGGCTCTATTGTTCAGCATATTGAAGAAAACCTGACCTACGATTATCTACACTCCTCTGAGGAAAATCTTTGGAGTGTGCTGTATCTGACAGGCTATCTGACCAAGGTGCGGGATAAGGATCTGACGGATTCGCTGCCGGATGGCTGCTCTGCGCTGATGATTCCCAATGCAGAGATTCGGGAAATTTTTGAAACCACTGTAAGCAAATGGTTTGACGACAGCGCTAAGGCATGGAACCGCAGCCCGTTGTTTGATGCAGTCTGGAGCGGAAACAGCGAAGCTCTGACAAAAGAAATGACCAAGCTGCTACGCATGACCATCAGCTACCATGACTATCGGGAGGATTTTTACCACGCTTTCCTTGCAGGCATCTTTACTGGTGCTGGCTATGTGGTGGAATCCAACAAAGAGCATGGCGAAGGACGCAGCGATGTTATTGTAAAGGATATCCGCAATGGCCGTGTGGCAATTTTTGAAGCCAAGTATGCCAAAACTCTGGATGCTCTGCCGGATGCCTGTGATACTGC
>CAUAWO010000113.1:0-3749 GCA_958432865.1 Bacteroides stercoris | reverse complement strand
CTGCCGGCTTATTTATGTTTATGGGAATCCTCTATCCCCTAGAAAGGCAAATCATCCTTCTCGTCTGTCGCGGCAAAATCTACCGGTGCAGCGGGAGCAGCATTCATGGGAGGAAACGGAGCATCCGGTGCAACAGGTCCCTGGGCACCCACACGCTCTACTTTCCACGCACGGATACTGTTGAACCAACGACCATTCCACTCGCGGGCATCCACATCAAAAAACACATTCAACTCTTCACCTGCCTGAATATTAAATTGCGCTATCTTATCTGCTCCAAATACGTCAAAACACATTTTTTTAGGATATTGATCATGCGTTTCAATTACGTATTCTTGTACTTTCCATTCATTTCCTGTCTTTGAAACTCCTCCTCTCGGTTCGAGGACTGCTATTACTTTTCCTGCTAATTCCATATTACGTTATTTAAATTCGCCACGAAAGTACACTTTTCCTTGCGAGTAAACTAATTTTTTCGCCATTTTTTGCGCTTGAACCATAATCTTTTCGTAACTTTGGCAGTTAAATGAATATAGAGATATAGAATATAAATATAATAATATAAAACTATGAAGTTCATCGTTTCAAGTACTGGATTATTCAGTCATTTACAAGCTATTAGCCGAGTAATCAACTCTAAAAATTCGTTACCTATTCTTGATTGTTTCTTAATGGAACTGACTGACGGAACGTTGTCGCTCACTGCTTCTGACAGCGAAACGACCCTGTCCACTTCTTTGGAAGTAAATGAAAGTGACGGTGACGGACGCTTTGCCGTTTCTTCAAAAACCATACTCGAAGCCCTGAAAGAAATACCCGAACAACCACTGACTTTCCTGGTAAATACAGAGAATCTGGAAATCACCGTACAATATCAGAATGGTAAATACAGCCTGATGGGACAAAATGCCGACGAATATCCGCAGGCTCCTGCATTAGGCGCAAATGCGGTACACGTAACAATGGGCGCTCCGGTGATGCTGGCGGGTATCAACCGTTCCTTGTTCGCTACTGCCGATGACGAGTTACGTCCGGTAATGAATGGTATTTATTTTGATATCACTACCGAAGACATCACTTTCGTAGCCTCAGACGGGCACAAATTAGTACGCAATAAAACATTTGTGGCACACGGCGATGAAAAAGCCGCTTTCATTCTGCCCAAGAAACCGGCAACCCTGCTGAAGAACCTGTTGCCGAAAGAACAAGGAGATGTGCAAATTGATTTTGACGACCGTAACGCTACGTTTACATTAGAAAACTACAGCATGATATGCCGTCTTATCGAAGGACGCTATCCCAATTATAATTCAGTAATTCCGCAGGATAATCCGCACAAGGCCACCATTGACCGCATGATGCTGATCAGTGCGCTCCGCCGTGTATCTGTATTCTCATCACAAGCAAGCAGTTTGATAAAACTCCGCCTCAGTGAAAATCAGATCCAGATCTCCGCACAAGACATAGATTTCTCCACCTCAGCAGAAGAAACACTGACTTGCCAATATACAGGAAGCCCCATGAGCATCGGCTTTAAATCAACATTCCTGATCGATATTTTAAACAATATCTCGGCACAGGAAATACTTTTCGAACTGGCTGATCCTTCACGTGCGGGTGTTATTGTTCCTGTAGAACAGGAAGAAAAAGAAGACCTGCTGATGCTGCTGATGCCTATGATGCTGAACGACTAAAAACGACACGCCACCATGTGGCGGAAAAACAATATATAAAACAAGCTGAAAATGAAATTGAACTTGAAGAATCCTATTGTTTTTTTCGATTTGGAAACAACGGGAACAAATATAAACACAGACAGAATAGTGGAAATATGCTATCTGAAGGTGTACCCAAACGGCAACGAAGAAACGAAGACCATGCGTATCAATCCGGAAATGCATATTCCCGAACAATCTTCTGCCATCCACGGTATTTATGACGCAGATGTGGCGGACTGCCCTACTTTCAAGGAAGTGGCAAAAGAGATAGCCCGGGACATTGAGGGATGTGACCTTGCCGGTTTCAATTCCAATCGTTTCGACATTCCGGTTCTGGCCGAGGAGTTCCTGCGCGCAGGAGTAGACATTGACATGATGAAACGAAAATTCATTGACGTGCAGGTGATTTATCACAAACTGGAACAGCGCACCCTGTCTGCCGCCTATAAATTCTATTGCGGAAAGAATCTGGAAGATGCCCATACAGCCGAAGCCGACACACGTGCCACATACGAAGTACTGAAATCCCAATTGGACCGCTATCCGGAAGAATTGCAAAACGATATGGCATTTCTAGCCGAATATTCAAGTTTCAACAAGAACGTAGATTTCGCCGGACGCATTGTTTATGATGACAAAGGCGTGGAAGTCTTTAATTTTGGGAAATACAAAGGAATGTCGGTCAGCGAAGTATTACAAAAAGATCCGGGCTACTACAGCTGGATACTGAACGGTGACTTTACGCTGAACACGAAAAACGTACTGACAAAAATCAGACTACGTGAATCGGGAATGATGAAATGAGTATGAAAGGAAAAAAAATCGTACTAGGTATAACCGGAAGTATAGCCGCCTATAAAGCGGCTATACTCATTCGCGGACTTATTAAGAAGGGAGCGGAAGTACAAGTCGTGATTACCCCCGCAGGCAAAGAATTCATCACACCTATCACTTTGTCTGCATTAACAAGCAAACCTGTTATCAGCGAGTTTTTTGCCCAGCGTGACGGGACATGGAACAGCCACGTTGATTTGGGACTATGGGCGGATGCCATGATTATCGCTCCGGCTACCGCATCCACTATTGGTAAAATGGCCAACGGAATAGCGGACAATATGCTGATCACGACTTATCTGTCAATGAAAGCTCCCGTATTCGTAGCTCCGGCAATGGATCTGGATATGTTCGCACACCCTTCCACCCGGAAGAATTTGGACACGCTCCGTTCTTACGGAAATCATATTATAGAACCGGCAGAAGGGGAACTGGCAAGCCATCTGGTAGGAAAAGGCAGAATGGAAGAACCGGAAAAAATAGTGGAAATTCTGGAAGCTTTCTTTGCCAAACAACAAGACATGGCCGGAAAGAAAGTAGTCATTACCGCCGGTCCAACCTACGAGAAAATAGATCCGGTACGCTTTATCGGCAATTATTCTTCAGGAAAAATGGGATTCGCACTTGCCGAGGAATGCGCTTCACGTGGAGCGGAAGTATCGCTAATCAGCGGACCGGTAACGATTCAGGCCCATCACCCTAACATCCGCCGCATAGATGTGGAAAGTGCCGGAGAAATGTACGAAGCCGCCATCCGCGAGTTTCCTACAGCTTCGGCCGGCATCCTGTGTGCGGCAGTGGCCGACTTTACCCCGGAAACCGTAGCCGGTCATAAAATCAAAAGAGAGAAAGATAATTTAACACTGCAACTGAAACCCACACAAGACATTGCCGCCGCACTGGGAAACCGGAAAAAAGACGGACAGACATTAGTGGGATTTGCCTTGGAAACAAATGATGAAACAAAAAATGCACAAAGAAAACTGGAACGTAAGAACCTTGATTTCATTGTACTGAACTCATTGAACGACCAAGGAGCCGGGTTTCGTTGTGACACCAACAAAATAACGATTATAGACCGTCAGGGAGCAACTCCTTATCCGCTGAAAAGCAAACAGGAAGTAGCAAGGGATATTATTGACAGACTGGTAAATAATAAATAATTTCTTAATTTGCCACGTTGCCAATGTGCTAATG
>CAUAWO010000112.1:0-3760 GCA_958432865.1 Bacteroides stercoris | reverse complement strand
CGAAGTTCATAGCGGAAGCCGCCAATATGACGGTTGCCGGATGGGAAAAGCCCGCCTATCTCCCGAAGCCGACCGAACCCGTCTTTGAGGATGTGGAGGTCGCTCCGTTACTTCGCTCACCGTTGACGGACTATCTGGCGGAACGTGGCATACCCATCGCCATCACATCCCGTCACTGTTGCCGTCTGAACTACAGTGTGCGTGGAAAACGGTATTTTGCTGTCGGTTTCCTGAATATGGCAGGTGGATATGAAGTCCGAAGCCGATTTTTCAAGGGGTGCATCCCGCCAAAAGATGTGTCTTTGGCAAGGACGAAGGAAATCCCGGCTGACGAGTGCCTCGTGTTTGAGGGCTTCATGGACTTTCTCTCCGCTGTGACGCTTGGCGTAACCGGTAACGCTGACTGCCTTGTTCTGAACTCTGTCGCCAACGTGGAGAAGGCGGCGGAATTGCTGGACGGCTACGGGCGCATCGGATGCTTCCTTGACCGTGACGAAGCCGGACGGCGGACGCTTGACGCTCTTGCCAAACGGTATGGGGCGCGTGTCGCCGACCGTTCCTCCCTCTATGACGGTTGCAAGGACTTGAATGAGTACCTGCAACGGACAACGAAAAAACAGAAAAACAATCATCTAAAAATCGAAGAACAATGAACATACTGAACAACAGAAACAAGAGTACAAACATCTTTAAGGTGGTGGCGTTATGCCTGATAGCCGCTGTGTCATTCACCCTCGTGTCGTGCGATGACGACATGGACATCCAACAGTCCTATCCCTTCACGGTGGAGGTCATGCCCGTGCCGAACAAGGTGACAAAGGGGCAGACGGTGGAAATCCGCTGTGAACTGAAAAAGGAGGGCGACTTCGCTAACACGCTTTATACCATCCGCTATTTTCAGTTTGAGGGAGAAGGAAAGTTGAAAATGGATAACGGCATCACCTTCCTGCCCAACGACCGCTACCTGCTGGAGAACGAAAAGTTCCGCCTGTACTACACGGCGGAGGGCGAAGAGGCGCACAACTTTATTGTGGTGGTGGAGGACAACTTCGGCAACTCCTTCGAGCTGGAATTTGACTTCAACAACCGGAATGTAAAGGATGACGGTTTGACCATCGTTCCCATCGGCAACTTCAGCCCCTTGCTGAAATGATGCGTGTATTCATGGTAATGCTCTGTTCGCTTATGGCGGTCTGTTCCGTGTCCGCACGGATCAGCCGCCGAGAGGGAATGGACGGGCAGGCGGCAATCTACCGTTTGCCACTTTTCGAGAGGGCGGTGTGCTGCACGAAATATTTTGAGGGCTGGCACTCGGAAAAACACCACCCATACGTGGGTTGGGGTCACAAAATTCTGCCGGACGAAAGATATTCGGCACGAACCATGACGAAGCGGCAGGCGGACGTGCTTCTGCGGAAAGACTTGCGGAAGTTCTGCGCGATGTTCCGGCAGTTCGGGAAAGACAGCCTTTTACTCGCCACGCTTGCCTACAACGTGGGTCCATACCGGCTTTTGGGTAGCAAGACAATCCCCAAAAGCACCTTGATAAAGAAGTTGGAGGCTGGCGACAGGAACATCTACCATGAATATATTGCTTTTTGCAGTTACAAGGGAAAACGCCATGCCATGCTGCTCACACGGAGAAAGGTGGAGTTTGCGCTGCTGTATATCCCGTGATTGATGCAAAATTCGTAAAAAAAATAATTACCTCTGTTTTATAATTCAAGAGCAGGGGTAATTATGTATCACCTCAATATTACTTTAGTTGTATTATTTTATGATAACATTTTGTCATTCAGTATAAAATGCCTAATTTTGCGTCCAAAGACAGAACAATTATGAATAATAAATTAAATATAAAAATAGAACAATTAAAGAACATCAATAATATTGAGTTAAATCTACCAATAGAAACAGGACTTTATGCTATAACTGGAGCTAATGGAACAGGCAAAAGTACTATCATGACAGTCATTTCTAAGGTTGTACGTAACTCTGCATTCAATGTTTTTCAACCTCATGATTATTCATCTAATAGTAAAATCACAATATCCTATGATGGAAAAGAAAATTCTTGGACAAAAGCCAGTAGAGGATGGAGTTGTAGTTCAACTGATATAATATCTCTAAAAGGTTTTTATGAAGGTAGCATAATACATGGAATGCGTTTTATAGATGCAAATTATGATACATTACTAAAAGCTGAAAGAGTTAATAATACAATTTTAACTGATGCAGATTCGTTTGTTTCGCGCAATTTAAGTTATATTTTGCATGGAAATTATGATTTCTATACAAATCTTAAACGCATTAAAAATAGAACATTAGCACAACTTAAAGCGTTCAAAGGAATTCCATATTTCATTGAAGGAACTAATGGAATAGTTAATCAGTTTTGTATGAGTGCAGGAGAAAATATGTTGATTAGCTTATTGCATATGTTGAATGTTGTCATTGTTCGCCCTGCAAAGTCTGAAGATGTACGGCTTATATTGATAGATGAAATTGAATTAGCATTGCATCCATCTGCAATCATGAGGTTAGTTGATTTTTTGCAAAAATTGGCTACAGAGTATAATCTTGCTATATATTTTTCAAGTCATTCAATAGAATTACTTAGGAAAATAAAGCCTTCAAATATTTTTCATTTACAAAAGGAGTTGGATAATATCGCTATTGTAAATCCATGTTATCCATCATATGCAACACGAGATATTTATCAACATTCGGGATACGATTTTCTTATTTTAGTAGAGGATGTGTTGGCTAAATATATATTGGAGAATATAATTGATGAAAATGCCTTGTATAAAAGTAAATTGATTAATATTCTACCAAGTGGTGGTTGGGAGAATGTGTTAAAAATGCAAGATGATATTTGTAAGTCAAATTTAGCAGGGGTTGGAACAAAAGTATTAAGTGTTCTTGATGGTGATGTAAAACCGGATTTTGAACAACTATATAAGCAAAAGGGATTATATACTAATTTAACAATAAATTTTCTGCCAATACATAGTTTGGAAAAATACCTACATGAAAAAATTATTGTAAATAAAGATGCTGATTTTTTCAAGGAAATAGGTGACCGTTTTTTCAAAGTTAAATCACTAAAAGAAGTGGTGGATAGTTTAATCAAAAAGAATGACGACAAGGCGTTTTATAATTACCTCATTAAAAACTTAAAAGAACAAGGAATAGAAGAAAATGTATTTGTTCAAAAAGTTTGTGAAATGATATATCGAAAGGAAGATATGTCTAAACTACTAACATTCTTACAAAAAACATTTCAAAATTAAAATACTTAATGATTATTTCGGAAAAATCCGATGAAGCCGCCAACTTCATTGGATTTTCCGCTTTTCATACATTCGGGATTGTTCCCGTGTCTATCACGCCACCGTCCCTGCAATGCTCAATGCTACCGGGCGTAAACCCCATGCTCCCAATTGCGATGTGGCTAATATAGTCCGCATACTCCTGACCTTGAAAATTCCTTCCCGTAAGGTTTCTGAAAATCATCTTTATGCTTATGCCGTCGTTGCTGTGCAAGATGATTTTTCCGTTCTGTCTGATTGCTTCCATGATTAAAACTTGTTTTTGTAAATTGTATCACAGATTGGAACTTGGGCTTTTTGCTACTTTTGTGCCGCCCACTGCTCACTGACAAAAGTAGCGGGCGGCGATTTTACCGCCCGTTCCTCTTCTTAAAAGCGTGTGTAAAGTCCCGTCACCATCGTGAACATTTCCTCCAGCATATCAA
>CAUAWO010000111.1:0-3859 GCA_958432865.1 Bacteroides stercoris | reverse complement strand
TCCGGCAGATGCCAAGCATTTCCTGAAGATGCTCCACCGTCACCACATCCGGGTAGTCCTTGAACATCGTCAGATACCTCTCCGTCTTTCGGTCAGGCTCTTCCTGAATCAAAGTGCAGGCTGCGATCTCGCTCATTCCTGTCCTCTCTTTCTAGTTCAATATGTCGATTATTCAGCAGAAAATACTATATGTAAAGTGTGATGGTCTTTTTCGGGGACCATCCCACTTGCCAAAGGAGATATTTGAGCTTAGAACTTCATCGGCAGTGCGTCTTTCCTGCACTTGCCGTTGTAGGTGGTGTAGATGGGGTAAACGTACCGCCGCCAGCCCGGAAGCTTGGCGGGGTTATCCCGGCTGACACGGTAGAGCTCCATGGGATGGACGCCGCTCAGCGCACGGACAAGCCGCTCCTCGCTGTACTGCCCATGATACAGCTGCACAAAGTACATCACGCCCCGCAGGACAGCCGCCCGGAAGGAATCCGGTTTGCCCTCCCACGCTTCCACGATGTGCCGCAGAGCTTCGCAGTAGATCTCTTCGCCCAGCTGGTCGTACAGCTTCAGCGCCGTGCCCACGCAGCCGATGCGGTAGTCGCTCAGCTGCATACTGTCGTAGTTGAGGGAAAGCCCCGCCCGGTTAGTGGCTGCGACAAACGCCTTGGAAGGCGCATCGCCGCCCACCACCTTGGCGCGCAGCTTGATGCCCGCCGACAGGGGTGCGGCGTGACCGTTCTGCTCGGCAAAGAGCAGGGCTTCCTGCTCCATCGTCAGACCGGTGTAGACCTTGCAGAGGATCGGGCGGTCCTCGCCGCCGTTGAGGAGGATGCAGCCCTCGATGGTGTGCTGCCCGTCCATCACATAGTACCTGCCGTTGCGGAAGCTGACCTTCGGCTCGTTAACGATGTACTCGTTGAAGTCCCTTGCAATCAGCTCCACCCTCTTGCGCTCTACGCCCCGCTGGTAGATCTCGCGGGGATAGATCAGCTTGCTGCTGTGGATGACCGAAAGCTGGTACGGCGGGTTGATACCAATGAAAGTATTGTTGTCGTTCAGGCGCATCGCATTTCCTCCTTGATTCTCCAAATGTACTTCTCGGCTTCCTCTAAGATCTCAGTCACCTGCTGCTTCCGCTTCGGGCTGGTGAGCAGGCTGGGATTGAAGGTGAAGCTATATTCGAGCCGCTGGATCATGGCATGAACCGCGGATTGCAGTTCGGTGTACAGCATCATTTCCTCGATGCTTCCGGCGTTCTCAAAGGACGACCGGATGGGCGTATAGGGGTAGACAGGCGGTTTGCCATCCACCACCTCAGGCGGCGCATAAACCGCCGTAGAGCGCCGGATAGGCTCTATCTGCTGGATGCTGCCCATAGGGTTCAGCGCAAGGCTGATGCGAACCGCATCATCCACCCGGCGCATCTCCTCTGGGGTCAGATGCCCCAGATACTTCAGTGCCCGGCTTTTGTCGATGGTGAAGATCTGCTCTGCCTGCACAACGGACGGCATATTCAACCCTGCGTTTTCCAACAGGCAGTGGGTCGGCTGGTTTACTTTCTTTTCCGCCTTGCTTGTCATGGTCGCAACGATCAGGGTCGGAGAGTGATAATTGCCCACGTCATTCTGAAGAATGACCGCCGGGCGGTCACCGTGCTGTTCCGAGCCGGTGCTCGCCCCGAAATGGGTGAAGAAGATGTCTCCGCGTTGGAATTTCCAGTTTTGCTGCAAAATTGTACCTCCATGTTGTTATGTGCAAAGCCCGCTGCCGGATGTTCCGCAACGAGCTTCGTTCAAGGTATGGTGGTATGGTTGGGTCAGCGGTGCATGACCACATAATCATAGCCGCGCCGCATCTGGCAGACGGTGCATGTGTCCATGCTCCGGTCTGGGCTGGGTACAAGCGCGATTTTGAAAGCCTTTGCATCCACAAAGTGCCGCAGACAGGTACCGCAGAGAGTTCGGATGGACTTGACCATCTCAGGGGTCAGCTCCATCTCCTCGTAGATCTCCTGCTCGCGCACCGTGGGGTTCAACTCGTCCATAAAAGTGTCCTCCTATGTATCAAAAGTGAATATTCGGATAAAGAATAAATAAGAGTACGTAAAAAAACGGGAACTGCCGGATGCGTGGAACGTACCCGACAGTTCCCGGATCAATATGATTAAAGGTCTCGCATATTCGCCCTCGGCTCCCTGCGAGTGGGGCATGAACATCTGGCAGCGGACTTGTACCGCTTCATTGGCATTTCAGCCACCCCGTCTGCTTTGTGACCGGGCCGCGAATTACGGAAGTATCATTATCGGAGTACCAGATGACGGAACTATTCAGTTTTCAAGGTCCCTGAGGTCGGACGTTTCGCCCTGCGGCAGGTGCCGCTTGGGAAATTGTCCTCTCACTTGGTAGCCGACGAGAAAGGTCAATTCGTAGCATTGAAATTGAAGTTTTTCAAAAATTTAGTAATTCTCTTGATTTTGATACTAATAGTGGGCCGAGATACGCCGTAGACTTTAGAAATTTCAGTGATGTCGTATCCCTCGTAAGCGTACATGGTGATGATTTCCAAATCTTCGGTTTTCAAAGTTTCGAGTGCAGTAAGCAACTGCTCGTTCTCAATCTCACCAATCCATGCAAAACGGCTTTTAGTTTCGTGGTAAGTATCTGTCACGGTAATCGCATCCTGATAGCGTAGCATCAAAGGCGACGCTTCTTCCTCAGAGCTTTCATACGCAGGAGCGGTGAATTCCTGCGTCCGCTCGATAAAGGTACGCTCCGAATTGAATTGCTGACGGTCATAATCGTACATCTTCTGGATGGCCTCTTTCGTCATTCCCGCAGCTGCGTACTCGATGCGCAACTTTTCCCAGTGTGCTTCAAACTTCTTCAACTCATAGCCTTTATTAAAAGACATCGTAAACCTCCAAATTTTCGATAAGTCGTAAAAAGTCGAAAATTTGGAAGGCTACGGATATTTCGCCGCTTGGGGCATCCATGAAAAACGGACAAACATAAAGCCTGCTCCTTTTTACGGGAGCAGGCTACCTGAAGGCTAAAAAAATAGCCGGACAACCAACTAACAGAGCGGTTCTAAAGCAGAATCACTCTATCAGCTGTTGCCCGGCTATTTGGTGCGCGTTTCATACATTGCCTTGCGGCAATGGCCCGTTGCTCGGTGACGAACAGTCCATATTCAGGGTGCAATGCACCCGATTTTTGAAATTGTGGTTTGTCTAAAAAAGTCAGCGTCTGCGGTAGGCTAAGTCAACTGTTGCTATGTTACCGCACTTGAGGCACTTTATGCTGATAGAGCCTGAACAGCTCTCGTTTTTTTGGTAGAGCTTGTGTCCGCAAACCGGACAAAACCTCCAGCCAATGCTGAATTGTGCCTGCTGTATATTGTTCAGCGGTTTACTCTTAAAAGAGCGATTATTTGACCAAGTCATATTATTCTCCAAATCGAATGACGTCCAATGGATGGCAGTGGATGGGTTTTCCGTTGATGACCTGCATCTGCTGTAATCTGATCCTGATCGCAGACCACGATACCCCGATCCGTGCAGCCATCTCCAGAATTCTTTCATAGTTCGGGTCCGATGCGGATTTGTACAGGATTCCATTTGGCAGGCACAGCGCTGCACGTTCTATTTCGGCGTTGACCAGAAATGTTGGCATCAGCAGCTCTGCTGCAAGGGTATCCGCCTGCCATTCTTCCCACGAGGGCTTTCCGTTTCTCTCCCGATAGGCAATGTGCCCACGGCACTTGACTGCTTTTCCGTAGTCGTTCGGAAACAGGTCAGCCAGTATATGGTGCGCCGCTTCATGCGCTATCGTGAAATTCCGGCATCCGGTGCAGCTGTCTGACGCAA
>CAUAWO010000110.1:0-4012 GCA_958432865.1 Bacteroides stercoris | reverse complement strand
GTGCCACCACTAATATCCGCCAACAACGCAACAGAAACCACCGCCAGCCTTCTTTGGACGGGCAACGCCATCGACCTCGTGGAACTTATCTACGGCATAGACGAGATGGGCTGTATCAACAACGGCAATATGCCGCTAAAACAGCTCGCCCCGATTCTCTACAAGATATTCGGTATTGAGTCGAAGGATTGCTACCGCTTCTATACCGACATCAAACGTCGGAAAAACGAAAGCCGTACCTATTTCCTCGACAAGATGCAGGAGAAACTGAACGAGAGAATGCTGCGCGATGAAGAGCTGGAACGTATGAGAAGATAAAATCAGGTATAAGCGGGAGAATGGTATCATGCTGTTCTCCCGTTTGAGTAAAATCTATACGAAAAAGGGCGTTTTCGGCGCGCTATTGCCCCGAATTTCAGCGAAAAACGCTATCTTTGTACAATTGTTACGAATTGAATATGAACATAGACAACCTCGATATAGTAAAACAACTGATAGCCGAAAAGGAAAACGGGCAGGTGGAGTTCAAGGAAACCACCGGGCAGTTGGAGCGCGGCATGGAAACGCTCTGCGCTTTCCTTAACAGCGAAGGTGGCACGGTGTTGTTCGGTGTGACCGACAAAGGAAAGATCATCGGGCAGGAAGTGAGCGACAAGACGAAGCGTGATATTGCGGAAGCCATCCGGCGTTTTGAACCATTTGCCACACTCGAAGTTTCGTATATCAGTATCCAAAATACAGACAAGAGTGTGATAGCCTTGTCTGCGGACAGCCAACGTTATATGCGTCCGTTCTCCTATAAGGGACGGGCTTATCTTCGATTGGAGAGCGTGACATCCTCCATGCCGCAAGACGTATATAACCAACTGCTTATGCAGCGAGGTGGGAAATACGCTTGGGAGGCGATGACGAATCCCGACATCAAAGTTACTGACCTTGATGAACATGCCATTATGGGAGCGGTACGTGGAGGCATCCGGTGCGGTCGCCTACCCGAAGCCACCATAAGGGAGGATTTGCCGACCATACTCGAAAAATTCAACCTGTTACATGACGGAAAACTGAATAATGCTTCCGCAGTCTTGTTCGGTCGTGATTTTTACTTCTATCCCCAGTGCCTGCTTCGGTTGGCGCGTTTCAAAGGAACTACAAAAGACGAGTTTATAGACAATCAGCGTACCACTGGCAATATCTACACACTGCTGGACACTGCAATGTCGTTCTTTTTCAAGCATCTTTCCCTTTCGGGCAAAGTTGAAGGCTTGTATCGGGAGGAAGAGCTTGAGATTCCTTACAAGGCATTGAGGGAATGCTGCACAAATGCCCTTTGCCACCGCTCATACCACCGTCCCGGCAGTTCGGTAGGAATTGCCATCTATGATGACCGTGTGGAGATTGAGAACAGTGGAACTTTTCCGCCGGATATAACAATGGAAAAGTTATTGAGCGGGCATAATTCAGAACCTCAAAACCTGATTATTGCGAATGTTCTGTATAAAAGCGAGGTTCTGGAAAGCTGGGGACGAGGCATCGGGCTTATGATAAGCGAATGCCGGCGTGTCGGCATTCCCGATCCGGAGTTTCATACAGATGGAAATAGTGTATGGGTTATTTTCCGCTATACCCGAAAAACTGTGGGGCACGACCCGACAATTACCCGACAGTTACCCCACAGTCACCCCACAGTTACCCCACAGGTGGAAAAGGTGTTGTCTGCAATCGGCACACAGACACTTTCAACCAAAGAGATTATGTGTGTGATAGGATTAAAGGACAAAAGTAATTTTTTAGAACTATATCTGTATCCAGCCATAAGGCAGAATTTGGTAGAGCCTATTTACCCGGAAAATCCGAAACATCCCCGGCAGAAATATCGTCTTACCGATAAAGGAAAAGAACTGTTGATATAATAACGGGGTATGGTGGCGAAAAAGAAGAAACAACAGGGGCATTACTGTCGGATTTGTAGCGAGTACAAAGCCAACGAGCAATTCAGCGGCAAAGGACACTCGCGGCATATCTGCAAGGAATGCCGGTCGCTTCCCGATGATGTGAAGGCGGACATGGTGCGCTGTAACGAGGTGGAACGAGCCGTTTTCAAATGCCCGATGAGCCGTCAGGACTGGGAACTGCTGGAAAAATATGCCAAGAAGTACAAGGACAAGGAATCCGGGCAGTTCGCGCAGGATATGTTGGACATGAAACGGGGCAATCAGACACCGGACGAGGATATGGAAGAGGATGATGTTTTAATAGAAGGCATCTATGAAGAGGAAACCATACCATTTGCCGAACTGGAGGATGACATCCGTTATCAGTTGGAAGAATTGTTGGCGGACAACATCAACGAGTTCATGATACACAAGAATTACATTCCCGAAGGCAAGGAACTGAAAGACATCAACGAATGGGTCATGAAAGAAACCCGTGACACCTTTTTTATAAAGGTTATTCCCGATGCCGCTTATGACAGTCTGGTGGAAGAAACGATCAACAGGCTTGTGAAGGAATGGAAAGAGGACGGATTTGAGATAAAGACCTATTCCGCATCGCTGGTCGTCATGGAAACGGAACGGCTGCTTATCCGCAGGATAACCCGTAAGGATATGGACGCACTCCTTGCCATAATGGGAAAGCCGGAAGTCATGTACGCTTGGGAACACGGCTTTACCAAAAAGGACGTGCGCAAATGGATAAACAGGCAACTCATCCGATACCGCAAGGACGGGTTCGGATATTTTGCCGTCATACTGAAAGAAAGCGGCGCATTGATAGGACAAGCCGGTCTGATGAATAGTACCCTAAACGGGAACGAGACTGTCGAGCTTGGCTATATACTCGATAACACATACTGGCATAACGGTTACGGTACGGAAGCCGCCCGCGCGTGTTTGGAATACGCCTTTGGAGAGCTGGAACTGAAAACTGTCTGTTGCAGTATCCGACCGGAAAACGTGGCATCCATCCGTGTGGTTGAAAGGCTGGGAATGACCTTGTGCGACAACCATACAATAATATACAACGAAAAAGAAATGCCGCATCAGATATATGTGGCAACCAATAGTAAATCCTATATCTTATAAGCGAAATCACTCAACAATGAAAACAAATAATATTAATTTATTTTGCGATATAGTTACTCAAAGGTCAGGAGAACATTCTTGCGCTATAAATATTTTGTTGCAACAACAATTATATGGGCAGGTAATATCTATTCTGCGTCAAGAATTAGATTCTATGGTAAGAGTTATGTTTTTGTTGTCAATTAGCGACTTAAACCTTAGAGAGCATTTTATAAACCAAACTTTGGAGGGAATAAAATGGTCTTATCCCAATACAAAGAAAGTCGTGACCGATAAACAAATGGTGGATTTAGCTGATAAATTTTATGGCTGGCCTTTTTTTGTTTATAAATTAGGATGCGCTTTTATTCATCTTTCAGCAATGGTATATTATAAAAACAGTAATCCATTTTTGCTTTTATCTGTTTCAGAAAGAAATGACATCACAAGGTTTTTACATCAATATCATAGTTTCCCGTTAGAGTTGGAATTGAATTTGGAAAATATCATCCCATATCTTGATAAAGTATTTAATAAAGTTTCAAGTAACTTAGCATGTTACATTGAAGATTTACGTCAAAATAAACTTTTGGAGGAATATTAAAATAAGGGAGGATTTTAGCTATCCTCCCTTATTTTAATAGGTTACTTCTGCTGCAACAGATGCTTCAGGTTGTCATCGCCCGCGATGCGCTCCAATTCCTCCTGAACAATCTGCTTCACCTCCTCCTTGATGCGCCGGTAATTTGCCTGCACCGTTTCCTTCATGCGGTCGTTGCCGTCTGCGTCAGTGAAATCGGTAATAACGGGGATTTTCTTGTAGGCACTTTCCTCCCGTTTTACCTTATCGGCATCCACCACAATCTCGCAGTGGAAAATCTTCTGTTCGATACGCTCGTTGAAGTTGTCGGACACCGAACCGACAAACATTCCCTGCGTCAAGCCGGAAA
>CAUAWO010000109.1:0-4124 GCA_958432865.1 Bacteroides stercoris | reverse complement strand
AATACCACAAAGGTACATCCCCATTCGGGAGATTCGGCAAAAGCATCCATACCGGAGCCCTCGAACACCACATATTCCGGAGCAGTGGTAGGAACCGCGCCATTGGCATGCTGTGCATCGGCTATGTTCTGAAGAGTCTGAGGAACAAAGCCTGTCAAATCATAATTGTAAAGCAAACCGGGACCACACAAATGATCCTGTTCCAACCAACCCAGTTTCTCGCGATGAGGACAATCGGTAAACACAGACTGCATGTTGCTTCGCACCGCTTTCTCTATCAGCCGGTGTGCATCATTGAAGATGCGGTTGGAGCATTCGAAGGTGGATATTTTAGGAGCCGAGTTATAAACAAAGCACGACTGTATCTTCTGGATCACCGGAAGACGGAAGGGATTCTTCTGCCCTTTCAGCACAGCGCCTTCCACCTGAATATACCGGAAGCCATAGTAGGAGAAACGGGGGTGCCAAGTCTCCACTCCCTCCCCTTTCAAAGTATATTCATAATAATGTTGTCTGCCGGTCTGACGCTGATTGCAAGCTCCTTCGTCCGTCAGGGATTCGGATACAAGCAAGGTTATTTTCTGCCCTTTCTTTCCACGGACGGTAATTTCGGGGAAACCGGCCAGGTTCTGTCCCATATCCAGCACAAAGGCAGACGGGTCCACCGTCCGTTTGGTTGACTTGCAGGCGGCTGTTATCTGTTCAGCGGTGAGCTTGGTCACTTTCCGGATATCATAACGCTCCATGATCTTTACCGGTTGCGCTATCTGCGGACGAAGCACCCCTTTGGGGGCTTCCTGAATCACGACAGGATGCCAATCCTGCTCTTTAAAACCGAACATGTTCCAGCCTTTCTGCTCACGGCGGGCGTCATAATCTTCTCCGCCATAGATGCAATTGAACAGTACGGGACTGAAATCGTACTTCCAGTCCTTTCCGGAAACAATCGTTTCACTGGTTCCGTCTTCATAATTCACCACCATTCGGAAACGAAGCGTGGGAGCGCCGAAACTGATTTGCAGTTTACGATAGCGGCCGCCTTGCACATTGTAAAATCCATTTCCCAGCAGGACTCCGATGGCGTTACCTCCTTTCTTCACTTGCGAGGTGACATCATAAGTATTATAATAGACACTTTTGTCATAGTCGCTCCAAAGAGGGGCAAATTCGCTGTCTCCCACTTTTTCTCCATTCAGCGAAAATTCATAAAAGCCCAAGCCACATACATACGCCGTGGCGTCTTTCACTTTCTTTGCCACATGGAACTCGCGGCGCAGATAAATACTTTTCTTTGCCAAAGTATCCACAGCAGCCCAGGCGGCCTTTGCCTCAGGCTTTTTCAGTTCACTGCCATGATATTTCCGGCCTTCGGGGATGCGGGCATCCTTACGGGTAATAGCCCCAATCCATTCACTGCCGGCGAAAGCCGCTTCGGAAGTCAGGATACTGAAATCAGAGGGGGCGCTCCATGCCGAAGGCGTATCAGCCTCATCCCAAACACGGACACGCCAAGTATAATGCCTGTCCTTCTCCAAGGCCGCATCCGCACAGGAAACCAACTGGCTTTGAGCGGATTTTACTTTGCCGCTGTTCCAGACTACTTTTCCTGCCCATACATCCCGAATCTCTATCTCATAAGCGGTCTGCCGCGTGCCATTTTCCGGCGAACTCATCTGCCATCCCAGACGAGGGGTATCAGAGGTGGTCACTCTTCCTTCGCGCATCTCACACGTCAGGCGGGTAACAGTTATGTCTTTCGCCTGCACGGCGAAAGACATAACTAACAAAGCGGCTATTAAGAATTTTCTGTAATTCATTTTTCTTTCAACAGTCTGTTTATTATCTTAAGACATCCCCTTTATTCAAAATTATAGCACATTCTCACAAAGGACACGGGTCAATGTATCGGCATGTCCCACTTCCTTTCCATCCACATAGATATGCAGACCTTTTCCACGCTGGTAACGGCTGCCGTCCTTATCCCACAAAATAGTGAGGTTACGGCCATGGTACAACACATTATCCAAACAGAAATAATCCCATTTTCCTTCGGGAATCAACGGATTCACCTCCACTGTGTTATCCATGCGCGGACGAAGTCCTATCAAACCGGTAATCATCAAATCATTAAAAGTAGAATGATTGTAATAACGGCTGCGTTCCTGATCTCCTTTCAACCAATAACCGGTCACCTCATCCAGATACTCGCCTATGTAGGGGCGGCCACGGTGATGCTGCGACTCCACATAGCGTTCCATTTGATGGAAATACACGCTGTCTGTCAATACAGTCTGAGGATAATTATTCATAAAATTGGCCATTGCCGTCAAAGTCTGTGCAGATGCAAACGGCCAGATAGCCCCATCCCATTCACACTTACCTACGCCATGCGTGCGGAACTCAGGATGACGGCGCTCGGCAGTGGTAAGTCCGTAAGGTGCGGAAAAACCTTTCTCGTCCATCACTTCCTTCCATGCCACAGTGTATTTGGAAGAAGCATCCGGCAAATTGAAATACCAAGGGATATAGCCGATAGCCTCGCGTACCTCGGCGGACGCATCTCCACGCATCGTTTCAAAGAAATGATGGTCTGTGTTCCACAACTTATCCTGTACCAATGTTTTAATGGAATCGGCTTTCAATCCATATTTCATGGCCATGCCCTCATCTCCTGTCATGATGCCGATAAGAGAGAGTGCTTTGGCGTTGCCATACATATAACTGTTGATAGTGGGACGGGCATATTGCTTACGACGGCCTCCGCTGATGGATTCTTCCATACCATCCTGCACATCTCCCTGCCAGTAAAGTCCATTGGGCAGGCGGTTTGTCTTTTCCCAACGGGCATATTCCGCTTCCAAATCCTTTACCATATCCAACAAGAACTCCTTGTTTCCATCGACCATGTAACGTCCCAGTACCGCATCCGCATTCCACGAGCTGAACTTGGTCATTTTAGCCATCGGGCCTCCTTCGTTACCCCGATACCAAGTATGGATAATCTGATTCAAGTATTCCGGATTACGCAACCAGCGGCTCTCATAAATATGATGACCGATGGCACAAGCTATCAGATTGTATTTATCGGCATACGAACGGTTTACCAGAAATTCGGTCATGCCATAGCCCACCGGAGTTTCCTTGATGTGCTTGCGCAGCGTCCACCAACGATAATAATACATTTCCTCAAAGTTCTTTTGAGAGCACTCGAAAAGAGGAATGTTTTCTTCCATCCATTGAGATGCACGGGCATTGGGAATAGCCTGGGCTATATTCTCATCCTCCATGCTGTTGAAATAATCCACATAGGGCTTGAAATCCTTATATTTCAAGAAAGCCGCACCGGCATCCTTATCAGCAGAAGCCGTCTTAAAGTTGGCTATACGATAGGTGCACAAGGGTTCCTGCTCACCCGCATCCGGCAGAATGCCATACCAGTCCGCCGGGGTATCCACCGTAGGATAAGTCCGTTGCGCTCCGGTCCGGAACATCACTCTCTCGATGGCCGGAACGGGCGCAAAGAACATACGTTGCCCCACTTTCTTTCCATCCACATAGACAATTACCATGCGGTTGGCAACAGAGAGCTCCACTTCTACCTTATACGTCTTGCCCGGTTCATACTTCAACAAATTACCAAACCGCGCACCTCCTTTGGCACGGAAAAGTCCATCGGGAGTCAGTTCCAGACGGGAACAGGCAATGCCGTTTTCATCCAAAAATTCTATCTGCAAAAGTCCTTTATCGTTCTGTTCCGCCATCAGTTCGAAAGATACTTTCAGTTCTTTTGTAGCAGGTATCTTACGCTCCACACGGGCATAATCGAATAAGTCCTTGTCCTGCAGCACCAGCCATTTTCCATCCAGTGATACGGGAGCCCACTGCAAGGAATACAAATTCCAGTCGGTCAGTTCGCTCAAATCTTTGTAGCCGGCAAAATCGTCGTCAGCATGCTCGCTGGCATGTGCGCGGACAGGCACAGGAATATGAGACACCCACATATCCTCTTTATTCATACTGTAAGTCACCCATAAATCACCATCGGGAGGAGTCCCGTTACCTTCCTGAATACCCCGTACATACTGAGGACCGAATGATTTATAATTACCTCCGTAACGCATCGG
>CAUAWO010000108.1:0-4173 GCA_958432865.1 Bacteroides stercoris | reverse complement strand
TCCATGAGGTAATCAGGGTATCAAACAAATCCGTGAATCCCTTGCGGTTCAGCCGGCAGGGAGTAGCAGTCATGCCCAGTTTCCTCGCCTCCGGATATCTCTTCCAAAGCTCCCGGTAGGTTTCCGCCAGGGCATGATGCGCCTCGTCAATGACGATCAAATCCGGCTGTCCGTCCATAATCTTCCGGTTTCGTGACAACCACTGGATGGAAAATACCCTCACCCTCCCGGATTCTTCCGGCATACTGTCTTTCCCCGTCCTTCCGTTCTTTGCCGACTTGTCCGGTTCTTTTCCCATTCCATACCGGGCTACGGTTTCCTCTATCTGCTCCACCAGCTCCCTGCGGTGTGCCACTATCCACACCCGCATACCGACACCGCCACCACAGAGAAACTCTTTCACCACCGCAGCCAGCAGATGTGTCTTTCCCGTGCCTGTAGGCATTTGTACCATCACACTCCGGTGAAGCTCCCACTCTTCAAAGAGGCGGAGCTTCATCTCCTGCTGGTAGTCACGGAGACCGTCGTTTCTTGCCATACATCATCCCTTATTTCAGATGTATCCTGAATACCATCCCTGCACTGGGATACTTACATTGGGTCAGTTCCACCACACCACTAATATAATCCTTCCAAAAGTTATACCCGATACCACAATTCACCGAATAACTATCGTATTCCGCTATCACATTCAGCCCATTCACAGCCTTCATCCAAAAAGAGGTAGCCGGCAGGGCAAACTGAAAATTCACCCCCGCCACAGGTCCGTTCCGGTGATAATCCAGCCGCTTGTTATAGACATAACCGAAGTGCATCCCCAACTCCCCCACATTCTTCACCCCGAAATGCTTGGTGGCAACTATGTAATAGCGGTTCCAGTGTCCGTTACCCACCGAAGACGTACCCGTAAAACCATAATCGTCCTTATTGGGGTCGCCCAGCACATCGTTGGTGGAAGGATCGTTCGCCCCCACCACAATCTGCGGTGTCCACTCCTTCCACCATCCTTCCTTCCATACACGCAGCCGGGCGGAAAACTGGCGGTCCTGATTGCGGAACTTATATGAATAACCATACTGGGGCAATCCTATTTTGTGCAGCGTACAGGTATAGCCCACTTCCAGCCACGGAAAAAGGGTGATGTTTATGTAGTAATTCCACGTGTCATAATTCCAATGCTTCGGGGTAGCCGCCACTTGCAGATAGGAAAACCCGCACAGAAAAGTCTTGTCGCGCTGCATATCCGCGCTGGGGGCGTGAAGAAGCCCCGTGGTGCCATATACATATTGTGCCCGCGTATGCTGCAAACCTGCTACCATCAATAATGCCGCCGCACAAATCAACTTCTTTATCATCATCAGTTTTATTCTTATTTCAACAAACCCTCATAAACTCCCATCACCTGCTTTGCAATCTTGTCCCAATCATACGGAGCCATGTCATACTGCACACTATGATAATCCTCGTCTATCACCTTCTGCAATCGAGCGGCAAGAGCATCCACATCTCCACAATGAAAATAGCAGTCAGAAGAAAGACCTACCTCCAGATTGGCAGGAATATTACTCACCACCACCGGCAAGTGATAACTCATGGCCTCCAATAATGCAATAGGCAACCCTTCGTGCGATGAAGGCAGGCAATAACAGCGAGCATTTGTCAGCAACGAGTGCAACTTATGTCCTTTCACGAATCCTGTCAGCACCACGCCTGCCTCTTGCGCCATCTTTTTCAATCCCAGTGAATATTCATCTTCAAAATCCGTATCGCCCGCCAGCACTAACTTACAATCTCCAGCTTCCAACTTCTTGAAAGCTTCTATCAGGTGATGCAGGTTTTTCTCCGGCACAAAACGACACATGCCAAGGATGTACTTTCCTTTCTCAATACCCAGTTCTTCAAAGTATTCGGGATAGTCGCAAATTTCAGGCTTCGGCACACCATTGTAAATCAGATGTACCCTCTCACGCCGATGGTACTTCCGGGCAATCAGATCCTGAATTACTTCAGATATGACGATTACATCATCTGCAAACCTGCACCCCAACCGCTCCCCCAGTTTCAGCACACTTTTGGCGGCAAAGCCCCACTTGTCACGGTCATAGTCGGGCCCGTGATGCGTGAACACCACCTTCATGCCGAGCATCTTGGCGTATGGCACTAACAGCGCAGGCCCGATGGCATGGATATGCACCACATCCGCCTTCCACTTTTTCGCCAGGTTGATGGCACGGAATGTATGGACAATCGCTTCGTAAGATTTCTTTTTAGGCGCATCAATGTCCACCAGTTGCACCCCCTTCCATTCCGTGAGTGAATCTCTCACGTAACTCCTGCGGCGGATTACGGTCGTATCCACATCCCTATCCGCAATGCGGGGAAACAGTTCCTCGCAATGCGTCTCTACGCCACCCATGATATCGGGGATACCACGGGTGCCGGTAACTACTAGTTTCATCAAAATTTTAGATTATTATTAATGAAGGCTACAATCCGAATAGGACAGCCACAATGCATTCAGCCTCATTTCCTGATACAGGAAATGAGGAGATAAGTTTTATCGGTAAATATTAGTTATTAAGAATCCACGCCAAATCCCTCAACAACCAGACAAAGGCAACTTCGCCCCAATTATTTGGCTTTCTATAAAAAATTATTCAATTCTTCTACAAGCCTATAAACAGTAGTAGAAGACTCTTGTTGTGCCGGATTATTCCCATCAAATTGTTTCATGATAGTTTTAGCGTGATTAATGGCTTGTTCTTGTTTAAGAAATAAAGCATTAAACATTTTAGAGCTTACGCCCGACTTCTTTGTATAAGCAAATCCGAGCAAAGTACTCAACATTTTTTCATATCTGGAACGATGCAAAGCCCCCTGATACAGATTGAAGTGAAGCAAGAACCAAAATTCAAAAGCCTGGTTGCTATAAGCCACTTCAAAACCATTCTGGCGAGCTGACAGGATTGCGGAGTTAAAGTCATTTTCTGGAAAATCATCTTTGTCAAAGACCACCCAATTCTGATTGTATGTCCTTCCTCTTTGCCTTTCCTGCTCTTTTATATTGATAGCTTTCTGTACTAATGCTAATGTCCCCATGCCTTGGCCGATAGCTTTCACAGTGGCAGAAGTCAAGCGGAAGGCATTAAAGTAGTCTGGTTCAGTATTAACCCCCTCGCAAATAATCAGAAATGTTTGTTTCACTTCACGCACACCACTGATACGGGTTATCTTTCTTTCGATACGCGGATTCATATTTTTCCTTTTTGTAGCCACCATAGTTTATTTTTCTCGCGTATTAAACAAACGGGTTAAATCTCCGACAATTGGAATAGCTCCATACTTTCCGGACAGGTAATCTTTTTCAAACGAAGCATCATTACGAACTTTATACTCTGCCAATGAATAAAGTTCGGTTACTCCATAACGGTCTTTTTGTGTAAACCAAATCTGATCTCGTCGGAATATATTAGCACTCAACAAGTTTGTATCGTGGGTAGTGAAAATCAATTGGGCATTTTTCGGATTTGTTTCTTTTGAATTAAACAAGGTAATAATTCTACACGTAAGAAGTGGATGCATTTTGGAATCAAATTCATCTATAATCAGACGCTTCCCATTATCCAAAGCATCAATAATGGGATATGCTAAAGAAAAATACTTTATTGTACCTTCCGATTCATTTTTCCTGAATGGGAAGGTAACAGCTTTGACTTCATTACCTTCATCATCGTATTGTGTATGCGTACTGACAATAGTATTATCTATTTTTTCAATATTTTCAATACCTAAATCAGCATAACGGGAAAACTCCACAATTCGCTGTTTCATTCTGATGTCATCCAGTTGGATGGTGGCGGTATTCCATATCTTCTCATCATTAGAACCTGAAATAATAGTGGTATCGTTCAACCATTTCATGATCTCCACTGCCGTCGGATCATTGAATTGTGCCGCAACAGAAAGTAATAGTGCATTTGCTCTCACCATTCGTTTACCTGCAAGCTCTTTACCAACGGCAAACTTGGTATGAATATCAAAACTGTCTTTTTCCCGGTAGAATAATTCCACCTCCTTAGCCCTTTTCTTATTAGCTTTTTGATAGAGCCATTCCGAATGTACCGATGAATTGTCAGCTTCAAAACCATAACGATATTGATTATCCTCATCACA
>CAUAWO010000107.1:0-4193 GCA_958432865.1 Bacteroides stercoris | reverse complement strand
TGGGCGGTTTTGGGTCAAGTCCAAAGTCCGCAGCCAGCTTTTGCGCTGCTTCATAGCTGCTCAGATCGAACGACCTTGCCACGAAGTCGATCACATCCCCCTTGACTCCGCAGCCAAAGCAGAAGAAATAATCCTCATTCAGCTTCATGCTCGGATGCCTGTCATTGTGGAACGGGCAGCAAGCCATGCCGTTTCGGTTGACTTTCAGCCCGTAGTGTTCGGCGGCTTGCTTTACGCTGATTGCCACCTTGATGGTTTCATAGATTGTCATAGAAAACCTCCGTTCATAGTATTCAGAAAGCACGAAACACCCGCCGTGATTGGCAGGTGCTTCGCTCCGTCTACTATTGTTATGCCGGATTTTTCAAAAAACAGGCTAATCGGAGGACAACCCCGTTTCAAAAAACAGGACAACTTATGGATAGATGTAGATTTCTTTACATTAGCATGATAGAATTAAGAAAATGAAAAAACAGGACAGGAGGGGCAAGCATGAACCAAGAACTGATGACATTGGATTTTTGGCAGGATACGGTCATATATGAGGGAAAAACACTTCCTGTCGGCGCTCTTGCCTGTGATGCGCTGAATGTCCCTGCGGATACCATCGCAAAGATGAACGAGCAATGCGAGAAAATCAATCTGCTGCTTGGAATATTAAACGCCGGACAGGATGCTTCTGCACTCTGTCCTATTGCAACGGAAGCTGCTCTGACGATGCTTGATATTCTCAGTCAAACACCGCCGTTCTCCTATATGAATATCTCAAAGCACAGAGAACGGATTGAAAAAGTCTTTACTGTGGACAATGCGCTGAAATATGTGGAGTTTGCCATAAAAGCCGCAACCAATTCTTTGCAATTTGAAGAAATCCAGAACTTTGCCGATGCGATGATGCTCCAACGCTATACCGCAGTTTTCGGGCATCTGGCATACTCCCTTGGGGAATACCAAACGACCATGCTTGATTTTGCAGAAAAATCAGACGGCAACGAAGCTGACCGCACCGCAGAGGGCTTTGCCAGAATGTTCGGCAATTATTTCCCGCCGGAGTTTTCCATCACAGAGGGCAATGCCTGGATGTCTACCCTGAACAATTCCGTTCAGTATGTATCCGTCATCCGTCCCGGCGAAAAAGTTGCGAAGCTGGTCAAGCGGATGCACTATGTATCCTTTGTGGGGATGTTCCGGTCTGATCTCTTTGAGGGCCTGTGTGTTGGCCATGCACCGAAAAAATGCAAAATCTGCGGCAAATGGTTTCTGACCACCAATGCAAGGCACACCAAATACTGCGGCGGCTACGCTCCGGGGGACAAGCTGCACCGCACCTGCCGGCAGATCGGTAACCTGAAAGGCAGAGAACAGCGGGAACTTGCGGACGATCATCCGCTGAAACAGATTTATGAGAAGCGACTGAATACCATAAACCGCTATGTGAAGCGTGGCGCTCTGGACGCTGATCTTGCAGAGGTTATGAAAAAACTGGCGAAAGATAAGATGCTTCGGGCGCTGGGCAATGTCGCTTACGCCAAGGGTGATTATGAAAAAGAAATGGGACAGGCTGCGTTGAAGAAAGAAGCAATAAAAAGAATTTGAATTTAGCTAAGAGGTGAGCAACGTTATGTTAGAAGTAGTATTTAGCGACAGTGCCGCAGGGACTATGGCGGTTGCGATTGGACATAAGGGTTTTTTAGGCGGAGCAACCAGTGTAATTATCTCTGATGGGACAGTTTCAAAAGAAGAAATAGAAAAGTTCCAGCATCAAGCAGAAGAACGGGAGCGTTCTGGTTGGGAGAATGCTATACCGTTGGAAGGAAATCGTAAGGACATAGTTAATCTTCCGCTGGCATTGTCTGTGGGCAACATCTCCGAAGCAGGAATTTGTTTGGAGCGTGAGTCGGCATTATCTTTGCTACTAAGCATACTGCCCGATATGGCATCTGAAATCGTAACTGAACTTCTCAATACATCCCGAAAGAACTATGCTACACTACTGGAAAAAGCACAAAACGGAGAGCCGATTCGTGTTTGGGTCGGACGAGACCCAGATGATGTGTGCGGATTGTATTGGCTTCTGGAACAACTACGACCAATCGGCTTTGAAAAATTGGATATTACCATTGTGGAGCTTCCAATGTGGGAAACAAGACCAGATGGATGCATTGTCCAGTATAACGGTTGGGGAGAAGTTGAACCTTATCACTTGGGACGGATGGCATCTCTTGGGAAGAAGTTGCCAACAAATTACCTTCGTAGTTTGGCTAACCGCTGGAGAGAACTCCAACAGGAAAATTCTCCTCTTCGTGCTGTTATAAACGGCAAACTGGTCAGCGTATCAGAAACTCTGTATGATACATTTATTCTTCGAGAATTGGATACACTGGACGACGAGTTTAGGGAAAGCGTGCTTGTTGGACAGGTTCTTGGAAAGAATCAATTAGGGATCGGTGATGGGTGGATTGCTTTGCGTGTGGAACAATTTATCAAAGAGGGACTTCTGCTCCCAATCACAACTCCTGCACCAAATGCACCTATTTATCACCGTATGTTAAAGAAAATAAAGTAATAAATAACCCATTAGTTGATCACGGGATATTTATGAGTATTACTAAACTGGAAGGAGGTGCGCTATGCTGAATGATTTTTCATGGAATATGACCGGATACATACCGAAACACGCTGTCAATCCATCCGATGATGGCATCCCACCCTATGTTGCAGAGCGCATCTTCCAGCTGGAACCGGAACCGCCTACAGTAGACAATCCGAACGAATATATCCTGTCTGCCCTACGGGAAAAAGACTTGAAATATTTCTCATTCTTTCTCCACCACTACGAGCTGCAACTTAACAAGCGCATCAAAACCTTTCTCGGTGTGGATGGCGGCAATCGATACGACACAGACCGTTTTCTGGATATAAAACTGTCCTGCCGGGAGCAAATGCTCCAAAAGCTGATGGACTATGCTCCTGCCAAAGGTGCGGAGTATGCAACATACATTTTTCCGTTCATTCGGGATGCTATGCTCCGTTTCCGCATGGGCGAAGAAAAATGGTCGGTATCCTCTCTGACCAATTACAAAATGGTGCGGTCAATGGCGTGGCTGTACCATAACACCAAGGATGCGGTCAGTGAATTTGCAAAGAAATACAACTGCGACCTTGCCCTTGCGGAAGGATACCTGAAAGTAGTCCGTGGCATCCGCAATCAGCAGCCATTCTATGTAACGGACGAGGATGGCGAGGAAACAGGTGAAGATGTTGCCCTTGATGATACATGGAACTATACCGACATCCTCTGGAACGGCATACAGGCTGAAAAGGTGCAGCGGGCATTTGAGAAACTGAATTACCGGGAGCAAACCTTGCTTGAAAAGCGGCTGGCGATCTGTATGACCTGTGGGCGTGTCGGCTCATGGAAGAACCGCCCCACCTTTGAAGAACTGGCGGTTATGTTTGAGGGCAGCACAGCCAGCGGTGCAGAGCGAGCCTACCGGAAAGCAGTGGACAAGCTGACGGAGTTTTTGGTTGCCGAGGGTGCTATCCATGCAGTCCGGCTGAAACAGAAATCCAAAACCAAGCGCAAAAAGAAAATCACCGCCGCAATCTACGAATACCAGGCAGACTGCGACGGCGAATGGGGCGAAATGTCAGTTGATTTTGAGAACGGCACAGCAGAAATCATTCGGCTTGCTGATTGGGATACAATTAAAACGAACTGGTTTGCCAATGAGGCGATCCGGTATATTTTATCATTGTCGCCTGATGCTCTTACAAAATATATGCTCGTCCCCCTTGAGCCGCCACTTATATCCTGAATCCTTACAACAACTGTAAGTGGTATTTGCTGTGTTCCCATGCTATCATTTTATTACAAATGATAGGAGGTATTCACATGAAACCCATTTTGAATATTGAAAATTTAACAAAAATCTATGGCAATGTGCCAAGTCAAACAAATGCACTGAATGGGATCACCCTCCAGGTGATGCCGGGAGAGTTTCTCGGCATTATGGGAAGCAGTGGTTCCGGTAAATCCACGCTTCTCAACTGTATTGCAACTGTGATTCAGCCCACCGGTGGAAGCATTCAGGTGGAGGGCGATACTCTGCAATCCCTCAGGGGAAAGGCTCTTGCAGAGTACCGTGGCAAAAAAGTTGGTTATCTATTCCAGAACTTTGAATTGCTGGACA
>CAUAWO010000106.1:0-4203 GCA_958432865.1 Bacteroides stercoris | reverse complement strand
AAAAACGGCGGTTATGTGGACAAACGAATTTCGTTCTACTCAATCCTTTGTGCTGTTATCTCCCTATTGTTCGCTTGTTTCATGTGCTATCTTTGGACGGATGCAGCCAAAGACCGGGACAACTACAAGCAGTATTATGAATACTACCAAGAGCAGGCAAGGGAACAAAAGGGGAATAAATAAACATCTAACTTTACGAATTATGGGAACAACGGAACACGAAGAACCCCGGTTCTTCTTCATACTGAACAAGGGTGCGAAGTCCGGCGGCGAAATCACCCATGCCGTCCTAAACGGTAGTATCGTTTCGAAGCCGGCAGGCTGGGACGCCTTTCATGGGCTTGCACTGGCGAGAGAGAAACTAAGCAGCGAGGAAATACAACAGCAGATGAAAGAACTTGGTGTAGAAATGGAAATCGTTCCTCTGATTTGACAAGATTACCCGGAGTGTTTCAGCCGGGTAATCTTGTTACTTATCCTTGATTTTCCCTTTAAGGGCGTTTATAATCCACCCTTTCGGATTGTTCTTTTCTCGTGATTTTCCGTTTAGGAGAGCCAGTTCTCCGATAAGGTCGGTTATCTTTTCTTGTGCCGTTATGAATGTCTCTTTGTTCCGGTTTATCTCTTCCGATGTGAAGCCGCAGGAATAACGGAGGTACTCGTACACATGGCTGTCTATCTGATATCGTGCTGTAACCTTTGCTTGCAATTCTTTCCCTTCCAGTTCTTCATCTCTGAACTGTGGTTGATAGACCGGGTAGAACCTAAACCCGGTCACCTTGCTACGTTTGTTGTTTGGGTTTTCACGCACTTTCACGTAGTTGAAAGTGTATGGGCAGCTCTCATCAAGCGCAGCCTTTGCTGGTTTCAAAACTCTTTCCTCAAAATGATCTATTCTGTCTTTTCCGTTCTTGTCCTTGTATTTGTCCGCAGGTATGCCAAGACGGTCTTTCAAGTTTTCAAGGGATATATCCAAAGGGTACACCTGCCCACTCATTAACATGTAAAACCTAAGGGAATACCCAGTAGGTAGCGCAAGAGCCTTGTTTAACTCAAATTCTCTGTACCCCTTGGCGAACTTGGTAAACACATCCCAAAGGTCGTTAGACACACGAAAGGTTATAATGCCAGTGCGTTTTTTATATTTTGGGTTAGATATAAATCCGCACTTCCACCATTCCTCGTCATCTTCGTAAGTAAAAAAACGTCCTGCCAAAGAATCGAGTGCGGCTATGATTTCATTGTAATCACGTCCGGAAAAAATAACGTCAGATACATGCATTTGTGCATCAACATCCCAAAGTCCATGCTCAAACTTGCGTTTCGTGCCTGCATAATCTTTCAGTTTTACTCCCTTTAGTTCAGCTTGGCACGCTTCCAGTATGCGAAGAACTATTCTTTGTTCGTGTATGGACATGTCTTGCTGTTTTGACCATGTATATACCCATGAAACAACAACATCTTTATTCTTGGTAATAGGTAGTTTCTTTTTCATAAACGATTGATTTGCTGCAAATATACACAATCCCCACATTAAAACAAAAAAAGAGGGGTAAAACTCCCAAAGTGTGGGGACTAATTTACTTTTAAACTCCCAAAGTGTGGGGACTAAACTCCCAAAGTGTGGGGAAACACATGTTCTAATCCCTTTATTTATAGGCGTTTGCGAAGAAGTGATAGAGCATATTACAGACGATGCTTATAACAGACAAGGGGAATTTATAGAGCTAAGTGGTTGATTTACTGTCGGAAAAAGAAAAACGATAGGGAAAAAGAGCAAAGCAAAACCAACCAACGGGCGGTAGGATTGGAAACGGGTTTTTATGGCGTGTACACGTTTGTGTACAAAATGTTTGTATTTTATTGAAATATAGCTATCTTTGTGCTGAATTTAAAAGCAAACAGATATGGAAGCATTATCAGTAAGAGAATACCGTAACAACCTCGCAGCGTCTTTCACCAAAGCTGACAATGGCGAGCAGGTACTAATTCGCAGGAAAAACGAGATTTACGCTTTGGTAAAAGTTGGTCGTGAAGATTTGATGATAACCCCGGAGCTGCAAGCAAGGATTGACAAGGCAAGGGAAGAAATCAAATCCGGAAAGTGTGTTACCCTCAAAAGCAGTGAGGATATTGACGCTTATTTCGATAGTCTATGATGTACACAATTAGGGTTTCCGACGGGGTGGATAAGGTGATTGCCAAATGGAAGAAATCAAACCCCAATTTGTTCAAGAAGTATAAGAAAATCTACAAAGAATTGTTAGAGCACCCTAAGACTGGGCTTGGGCATCCCGAAGCGTTAAGGGGCGGTGGGGATATTACATGGTCTCGACACATTACCGCCCATGACCGGATAATCTATGACATTTACGAGGAAGTGGTAGAGGTCTACATCTTGGAGGTAGAGGGGCATTACAACGATAAATGATAAAACTGTTATGGTCGAATATTGTGTTTACTGGTTAGAGAACGGCGAGCCTATGCACGAGGTGTTCTCTTCTCTTGCCGCCGCCGAGATGTACTCATGTGCGATAAGAGGGAAAGAAAACATTGAATGGGTGGAGGTGTCCGAAGAAGAAACCATTGATTTGGACGAACTGGAAGACATGTTCCCGGATGACTTCTGCGGCGTGTAATCCCCTTGGGTAGAAATGGGGTAGAATTTGTTAGGCTGTGGGGGATTTTCTAACACGCCGGGGCTTTTTGCTGGGCGGTTGGCGTGGATGTATTCCCATGCGGCATGTGTATATATAGCAAGAAGTGTCCTTGTCGGACAATTCTTGCTTTTCTCGCTTTGCTCAAAAAGATTTTAAGATTACCTTTGTGGCATGGAACTAAGACGGAACGAAAAGATTACATTCCGGTGTACCGAACTTGAAAAGGACGCACTTGCGGAGCAGGCAGCCCGGTGCAGTCTAAGCGTATCGGAATACTGCCGGAGTTTGTCCCTTGGGGGGCGCCCAAGGGAGAGGTACACCGAGGAGGAACGGCAGCTTCTCCGGGACATAGCCCAGTTGAAAGGAACGCTCCAACGGCTGAACAACTACTTCGGTGGTCGCCAGTACCGGGAAGTGTTCGAGGAGAACCGGGCACTAATTACAGAGCTCAAAAAAATACTCTCACGATGATAGGGAAAGGGAAAAGCATATCACATGGTGTGGCGGCATTGGAGTACGACCTCGCCAAAGAGATAAACGGGCAGGCAGTAGCCACCGAGATAGCCCGGCATGAACTTTATGGGTGTACTGGTGCGGAAATGGTGCAGGAAATGAAACCGTATCACATTGATTTTCCGAACGTAAAAAACAACTGCCTACGTTTCGAGGTCAGCCCCTCGATAGAGGAAAGCGCCACCTTTACGGATGCGGACTGGGCGGAACTTGGTAACGACTTCATGCAGCGCATGGGGTTGGCGAACCACCAGTACATCATCATCCGGCACAGCGGTACGGAGAGCAAGAAAGAGCAAGCCCACCTGCACATACTGGCAAACCGGGTTTCCCTTTCCGGGGAACTGTACCGGGACAACTGGATAGGGAAAAAGGCAACGGAAGCCGCCAATGCCATAGCCAAGGAACGGAACTTTGTACAGTCGCAGGACATTGGCAAAGTCAACAAAGCGGAAATCAAGGAAGCCATGGACGGCGTATTGAAGAAGATGCAGGGCTTTGACTTTACCAAATTCAAGGAAGAACTTGGTAAGAGAGGTTTTAAAGTCCGGGAAGCCAGGGCAAGCACCGGGAAACTTAACGGCTACTATGTCACAGCCCGAAGCGGTACGGAGTATAAGGCAAGCGAGATAGGGAAAGGCTACACTCTCGCCCATATCGAGCGGACACAAAGCAAACTGAAGTGCAACTCAATGAACATATCTCATGGAAACAAACTCACACCCGGAAGCGGCAGCTTCCAACGTTAAGCAGGGACAGTACAGCCCCCGGAAAAGAAAAGATACAACGCCAAGGGTAAACCCGCAGCTTGCGGTAGAACTGGTGTATCAAGAACTAAAGCGTGTTGAAGTCTATACGAAGCGCATAGAGGACGCAACAGCCCGAAAGGTACAAATAGACGGGAAAAGCCTTGAAAGTGCCGAAAATCGCCTAAAAAACGTGTTGGCGGACTTTGAACGGCAGGGGTACAGAATGAAAAACGGCGGTTATGTGGACAAACGAATTTCGTTCTACTCAATCCTTTGTGCTG
>CAUAWO010000105.1:0-4331 GCA_958432865.1 Bacteroides stercoris | reverse complement strand
AAAGGGCGCAATTATACACCACCTAAAGGTTGTGCATTGCGTTCTGCCGAAAGCCCCTTGCAGGGAGCTGATGATTTCCGCAGTCTGCTCCAATCATACAGGGGAAGCTACACTTCCCCTGCGTTGGCTTTGCCAACTACCCCTTTGTGGACTTGCCGCCGGGAAACGATTGCAAGCAATCATTCCCCGACAGCAAGTTTATATTCCACCACCTGACCGCTGCTGAAAAGTATCGGTCATTTTTTTGCACCGAAAGGAGGTTCACACAAATTGCCAGTACCCCACTTCAATATCAAAATCACTCAGCGAAGCAAAGGCAACTCTGCGGTTGCCGGAGCTGCCTACCAAGCCGGAGAAAAGCTGTTTTCCGAGTATGACCAGAAAACCAAGAATTACACTTGCAAAAAAGAAGTGGTCTATACGGAAATCATGCTGCCCCCAAATGCTCCACCCGAATATGCAGACCGAGCAACCCTCTGGAACTCCGTTGAAGAAATCGAAAAGCAATGGAACTCACAGCTTGCAAGACGGTTTGTTGCCGCCCTGCCCAGAGAAGTCCCGATGGAGCTGTTACCGCAGATGGTCAAAGAATACTGCGAGGAACAGTTTGTTTCAAAGGGAATGTGTTGTGATTTCGCAATCCATGACCCCGATCCGCCGGGACACAATCCCCATTGCCATTTCATGCTGACCATGCGAGCCATTGATGAAAATGGAAAATGGATGCCTAAGAGCCGCAAGGTTTATGACCTTGACGAAAACGGCGAGCGTATCAAGCTCCCATCCGGCAGATGGAAAAGCCATAAGGAAGATACCGTTGACTGGAACGAACAGTACCATGCCGAGGAATGGCGGCATGGTTGGGAAATTGTTCAGAACAAATATCTGGAACTTGCCGGAAGTCCAGAACGGATTGATATGCGTTCCTATGAAAGACAGGGACTTGACATTATCCCGACAGTCCACATGGGAACGGCTGTCTCTGCGTTGGAGCGAAAAGGCATTGCCACCAACATCGGCAATCTCAACCGAGACATTAAAGCCGCCAACCGCATGATGAACGCTATCCGCAGCACTATCAAAAGTCTGCGTGACTGGATTGCTGACATTCTGGAAGCCACCAAAGAAGTCATTGCAGAAAATGAAGCGGAAAAGAAAAATGCTTCTCCGAACCTTGCCGTTCTACTGCGTGATTATCTGAATCTGCGAAAGGCAGAGCGTAGCGAATGGTCGAGATACGGACAGCAGAAAGGCACGACCGATGATTTGAAAACCATTTCCCAAGCGACCGTCTATCTACAACGGCATGAGCTTTTCACGCTGGAAGATTTGGACATTGCCCTGCAAGGGGTGAGTGAAAAGGCTACTGCCATTCGTGAAGATATGCAGAAAGCCGCTAACCGCATGAAAGCCATTACCGCCATTCAGACCGCCGTTGCTGATTGTGAAAAGCATAAAGCAGTCCATGACAAGTATATCAAAATCGGCTGGAAAATCCGAAAGGAAGCCTATGTCGAAAGTCATAAGGACGAGCTGACCGCTTTTAATAAGGCATACCGCATTCTGAAAAAGCATGGTGCTGATTTGAATGTGGATTTGAAAGCCTTGCAAAAAGAATATGACGGTCTGCGGACTACTCACGCTGATCTGAAAGAACAGCTTGCCGCAGTCAATGAAGAATTGAAGCCGATGAAAGATATTCGCTACTGGGTTAGCAAGGTTCTATCGCCGGAACAGACGGGAGAGAAACAGCCAGAGCCGAAGCATTCTCTCAAAGAACGCTTGCAGTATGAGCAGGAACAGAAGAAACAGAAACAGGTGCAGAAAGCACCCAAGCAGAAAAAACAGGATATGGAACTTTAACAGGCACTTGCCGTTTTCATTTGGAAAATAGCAGGTGCTTTTTCTATTTCAGGAGGAAATGCCTATTGAATTTATTTGAAGCAGTAAAACAGAATGTAACAACCCGACAGGCGGCAGAACGCTATGGAATCCGTATTAGACGAAACGGAATGGCGGTCTGCCCCTTTCACAATGATAAGAACCCCAGCATGAAACTTGACCGCCGCTTTCATTGCTTTGGCTGTCAGGCAGATGGAGACGCAGTTGACTTTGTTTCCCGACTGTTTGGCTTGCCGAGCAAAGAAGCCGCCATGAAGATAGCTGATGATTTTGGTATCAGCTATGACAGCAGACAGAAACCGTCAATCAGACCGAAAATCCGAGAGCCTACCCCGGAGCAGAAATATCAGCAGGAAGAAAATCACTGCTACAAGGTGCTGTCCGATTACTTCCATCTTCTGAGGAAGTGGGAAAAGCAATACGCACCGCAACGGACGGATGAAGTGTGGCACCCGCTTTTTGTGGAAGCATTGGAGAAGAAAAGCTATATCGAATACCTGCTGGATATTCTTCTCTATGACACTCCCGAAGAAAAGAAAGCTCTTGTAGCCGAGCAGAGAAAAGAGGTGATGAAACTTGAACAGCGAATTGCAGGACACACAGCCGAGCATGACCGTGGAAGAAGTCAGAGGAAGTCTGGACTTGACCGATAACGGAGCAATCAAGAACAGCATACGCAACTGTCTGACCGTTTTTCAGAATGACCCCGTTCTGCAAGGTGCTGTCAGATATAACATTCTTACCGAGCGTATCGACATTGTGAAGCCGCTTTGGTGGAGCAAGCAGACAGCGACCTTGACCGACACGGACTTAAATTATCTCATGCTCTATCTGGAAGATAAATATAGTCTGACCAGCGAGAAGAAAATACAGAAAGCCCTTTCCATTATCGCTGACAGCAACAAGTACCACCCTATCCGAGATTATCTGAACGGTCTGGAATGGGACGGAACAGAACGCATCCGCTATGCCTTGCCCCGATTTCTCGGAGCAGAGGAAGGCGAGTACACTTATCAGGCATTACGGCTGTTCATGTTGGGAGCAATCAGCAGAGTGTTCAAACCCGGCTGTAAGTTTGAAGTTATGCTCTGCCTTGTGGGTGGACAGGGTGCAGGAAAGTCCACTTTCTTCCGTCTGCTGGCAGTCAAAGATGAATGGTTCTCCGATGACCTGAAAAAGATTGACGATGACAATGTGTACCGTAAAATGCAGGGGCATTGGATTATCGAAATGTCGGAAATGATTGCCACAGCCAATGCCAAGAGCATTGAGGATATTAAGTCCTTTATCAGCAGGGCGAAAGAAACCTATAAAGTGCCGTATGAAACCCATCCGGCAGACCGCTTGCGACAATGTGTGTTCGGAGGTTCTTCCAACACGATGGACTTTCTACCCCTTGACCGAAGCGGCAACCGTAGATTTCTGCCTATCATGGTACACCCTGAAAATGCAGAGATTCACATTCTGGAAGATGAAGCCGCATCCAGAGCGTTCATTGATATGATGTGGGCAGAAGTCATGTTCATCTATCAGAACTTCCCTGTAAAGCTGACCTTATCAAAGGATATGGACAAGGAACTGAAAGAACTGCAAAAGCAGTTTATGCCGGAGGACACGAAAGCAGGACTGATCCAGTCTTTCCTTGATAACTTCAAAGGTACACAGGTCTGCTCCAAGCTGATCTATGCAGAAGCTCTGAACCACCCTTTTGATGAGCCGAAGCAATGGGAAATCCGAGAAATCAATGAAATCATGAACAACAGCATTGAGGGATGGAGACCGTTTTCCAATCCACGCAGCTTTGCCAAGTATGGCAGACAGCGAGGGTGGGAACGCATACCACCGCCCGACAACGAGCCATCGGCAACAGGCTCAAATCTGACGGACGGTTTTCGTGAACTGACCGAGGAAGAAGCCCGACAGATGGAATTACCGTTTTGAAAAAATGACCGTGTTGCCGACTATGTTGCTACCCCGTTGTCAAGTCCGTTGCAGGGCAAATCTCTTAAAAGTCCTTTATTTACAAGGGATTTTCTTCTCTGGCAACAAAAGCAACGGAGAAATCAAAGAAAAAAGTAAAAATAGTAAATAAGCCAGATAGGACTATGTTCGAGGTTTTTTGAAGTCCGTTGCCGGACTTCGTTGCCGACCACACACCCTGTCTGGCTTTTTCCATTTCAAGGAGGTATTGCATGACACAGAACACAACCACAGCAAAAGCACACAAGGCAACCCCGGTAGGAACATTCAACATGAGAATGGGAAACACCACCTATGTTATCGGCGTTCATTTCAGCAAGGAAAGCAAGGACACCTTAGAGGACAAGATGAAGCGGTTAATGCGTGATGATGTGAAAGCGGCGAATTTCTGAATTGAAAATAATTTGTGACTTTTCCGTTTTCTATCTTGACGAAACGCTTCCGAAAGG
>CAUAWO010000104.1:0-4518 GCA_958432865.1 Bacteroides stercoris | reverse complement strand
ATTTTTATATGAAAGTAGTGATTTTAGCCGGAGGTTTTGGTACTCGTATTAGCGAGGAGAGCCAGTTTAAGCCCAAGCCGATGATTGAGATAGGTGGCAAACCTATCCTATGGCATATCATGAAATGGTATTCCAAGTTTGGTCATAATGAGTTTATTATCTGTTGCGGATACAAGCAACAGGTTATCAAGAATTATTTTGCCAACTACTATATGTATAATAGTGATATGACATTCGACTTTTCTGCCAATGGGAAAGTAACTGTACATAGTGATCATACGGAAGACTGGAGAGTGACGGTGGTTGACACAGGTTTGAATACCATGACGGGCGGACGTCTTAAACGCGTTAAAGATTACATATCTGGTGAACCGTTTCTTATGACTTACGGTGATGGTGTGTCAGATGTTGACATTAATGAATGTATCCGGTTTCATGAAGAGACAGGGACTATGGTCACGTTGACAGGTGTGCTTCCCGAAGGTCGTTTCGGAGTAATGGACATTGACGGTTCTATGATAAGGTCTTTCCGTGAAAAGAGTCGGGATGATATGGGATGGATCAACGGAGGTTTCATGGTTGTAGAGCCGGGAGCATTGGAATATATAGAAAATGACACAATGACCTGGGAGCGTGAACCTCTTGAAACGCTTGCCTCCCGGGGGCAACTTTCCTGCTATAAGCATCATGGCTTTTGGCAGTGCATGGACACGTTGCGTGACAAGGAGAAACTGGAGAGCCTCTTGGCTTCGGGCAAAGCACCTTGGAAATATTGGAAATGATAAAAATAAAAGGATAAATATGGCATTCAATAATGTATATAGAGGAAAGAAAGTATTGATAACCGGTAATACCGGTTTCAAGGGGAGCTGGTTGTCAGCATGGTTACTCATGCTGGGAGCGGAGGTATACGGCTATTCAAATAGTATACCTACCCAACCGTCCATGTTCGAGGTTGTTGGCCTACCCGACAGAATCCATCACCATTATGGTGACATCCGTAATAAAGAGGAGATGAGTGATTATGTTCAGGCTGTAAAGCCTGACTTTATCTTTCATCTTGCTGCACAGGCCATTGTTTCTACTTCCTACAAGGAGCCTTTTGATACCATCACTACCAATGTGGTAGGTACAGCTTCCGTGCTGGAGGCCATCCGTAATATCACATGGAATTGTACCTGTGTTCTTATCACCAGTGACAAGGCTTACGATAACGTGGAGTGGATCTGGGGATATCGTGAGACAGATGCGGTAGGCGGAAAGGATGTCTATTCCGGTTCAAAGGGTGCAGCTGAACTTACTATCAAGTGTTATTGGAAATCCTTTATCCAGGCTATGCCCAATATCAAACTGGGAGTGGCCCGTGCCGGGAATGTTATCGGAGGTGGTGACTGGGCGAAAGACCGTATCATCGTAGATTGTGTCAAGGCATTTTCAAGGAATGAGGTGGTGGAGATACGTAGTCCCAAAGCTACCCGCCCCTGGCAACACGTATTGGAACCATTGAGCGGTTATCTCAATCTTGGACAATACCTTTATGAAGGAAAGGTGAAGAATGGAGAACCGTTTAACTTTGGCCCTCGTGCGGAGCAGACCAAGACAGTGTTTCAGTTGGTTCAGGACTTGGCCGAACTTTGGGGGCTGGATAGGAATACGGCAGCCCGGCTGACCGGCAATGTGCCTTTCGAGGAGGCTACTTTATTGAAGCTTAATTGTGACAAGGCACTGGCTTATCTTGACTGGCATTCTACATTGCACTATGAGGAATGTGTACATTTTATTGCTGACTGGTACAAAGCTTTTTATACAGATGCCAATGTGGATATGTACAGCTTGACCACTGCCCAGATAGATTCCTATGTCAGGGCTGCCGGAGCACAACATTTAAAATGGGCGGAATAATGATGGAAGGAGTGACAGTTCATCCCCTGAAGCATATTGTCGTACCCAAAGGGGATATTTATCATGCTTTAAAATCTACTGATGAAGGTTATGTCGGATTTGGTGAGGCTTATTTCTCACAGATAGAACACGGTGCAGCCAAAGGCTGGAAACGCCATAACCGCATGACCTTGAATCTGGTTGTGCCCGTCGGTGCTGTCAAGTTCGTAATCTATGATGACCGTGAGGGCAGTCCCACCCGTGGGCAGTTTGAAGAAATAACCCTGTCACCTGAAAGCTGCTATCAGCGGCTTACTGTAGCTCCCGGACTATGGATGGCTTTTTATGGAGAGGGGGAGGGCATATCCATGCTGATGGATATTATACCTGAACCTCATGATCCTTCGGAAGCAAGCCGGATGGAGCTGGAGGCGATAGACTATAAATTTTAAACATTGTAGCTTTATGAAGATATTGATTACAGGAGCTACCGGATTTGTAGGTAGGACACTGATTCCTTATCTGTTCAGTCATTCATTGACAGATATTTGTCTGTTGGTAAGGGACAGACAGAAAGCAGAAAGCATGTTTCCTGGTCTTTGCTTGGAAATAATTGCTACGACAGAGGGCGGATGGTGCAAGCAGGTTATCGGTTATTCTCCTGATGTTGTCATCCATATGGCAACTTTCTTTACTGCAAGAAGGGATGATATGTTCATAGAAAAACTGATTGGATCAAATATCCTGTTTACCACCCACTTGCTTGAGGCAGTTTCCCATACTTCCTGTAGCCACTTCATTAATATAGGTACATTTACTGAATTTTTAAATGGCGCGGGTGAATATTTGCCCAATAATCTTTATTCCGCTACCAAAACAGCGGTACGCCCTATTATAAGGTATTATCAGGCACAGTCATGTTGGAATTGGATTAATGTGGTAGTCTACTCTCCCTATGGGCGGTATAATTCAAGCAAGAAGGTGATTGATTATCTGGTCGATGCGGTAAAGGCGGAAAAGCCCGTGGATTTTTCTCCGGGTAACCAGGTACTTGACTTCATACATGTTGATGATATAGCAGATTTCTTTTATACATTAATCCTTTCCTTGGATAACTTGAAAGACAGCTATTACCAGTTTCATCTTGGAACAGGTGAGGGGCATTCGTTACGCGGAGTGGCGGATATGATAGAGTCAGTCTGGAACCGTCCCGTAAAAGCAAATTGGGGCGGCCGCCCATATTCTCCTTCTGATGCCATGTATGCCGTGGCTCCTATAAATAGGAACATCACTTTGCTGGGATGGAAGGCGTCCATCTCCTTGAAGGAGGGTATCAGGATATTGCATGAAGATATGAAGACATATGAAAATGAATAATCCCGTTCTAATCCTTGGTGCTGGAATATCCGGTCTTGGAGCTGCATACAAATTATCTTGCAATGGTCAGCAGACTGTAGTTTTGGAAAAGGATACTACTTATGGAGGTCTTTGCGGTAACTTTACCATTGACGGTTTCCGTTTTGACCGTTTTGTTCATTTTTCCTTTGCTAAAGATGAACAAGTAAATAGAATCTTTATGGATGGAGCCGGAGAGGTATTCAGACATGTTCCTAATGCATATAATCTTTATCAGGGAATATGGATAAAGCATCCGGCCCAAAATAATCTTTATCCGCTCAGTCAGAAGATGAAGGATGCCGTAGTAAGAGATTTTTTATCCCGTCCGACAGATATTGACTCTTCTCAGATACAAAATTACGACCAATGGTTACGGCTTCAATTCGGTCATTTTTTTGCAGAACATTTCCCGATTCCTTATACTAAGAAATATTGGATGACTGAGGCAAAGGATTTGGAAACAAGATGGATGGGCAGCCGGGAAGGAAGCCGTTTATACCAGCCTTCCGTTGAAGAAGTGATACAGGGGTGCAATACATCCGAAACTCCTGTAACCTATTATAGTAAGGAGATGCGTTATCCACGAAAAGGTGGGTTTAAGCAGTTTTTGTCTGCTTTGGTAGAAAACCAGGATATTCGTTATAACCAACAGGTCATATCGATAGATGTAGAGAATCGTCTTCTTCGTACATCAAAAGGCGATGAATATCAATTTGACCGTTTGATTAGCAGTCTTCCGCTTCCTGAGGTAATTAAGATGCTGAAAAACGTTCCTGTTGATGTTTGCAATGCAGTTGCACGGTTACACTGTACCTGTGGTTATCAGATATCGGTCGGACTGAAGACGAAGAATATCCCTCCTTATCTTTGGTGGTACATTTATGATGAGGATATTCTTCCTGCTCGCGTCTACTCACCTTCCTTGAAGTCGCCCGACAATGTTCCCGAAGGTTGTTCCTCACTTCAGATGGAAGTGTATTGTAACCGTAATGAATATACCCGGGAAGAGCTGTTGGCACGTTCAGTGGGAAAACTTGTTTCTTTAAACATTTTAAAACAAGAAGATATCCTTTTTACTGATATCCGTTTCGAACCATACGCCAATGTCATTTTTGACCATAATATTTATGAAGCCCGTAAGACTGTCCGTGATTACCTTTTTTCCCTTGGTATTGAAACGATTGGGAGATTTGGAAAATGGGGATATCTGTGGAGTGATCAGAGTTTGATGAGTGGATT
>CAUAWO010000103.1:0-4650 GCA_958432865.1 Bacteroides stercoris | reverse complement strand
CGGCACCTCCAGAATACTACCATAACGATGATATTCAAATGAAATACTTTGCTCCTTGATGTAATGAACCAATTCCACACGTCCGTCTTTCACCGGTTTAGCTGTAGCAATATACTTATCAATACGTGCAGCTTCCTCGTACATTTCCATCGGAATATCAGCCCCACAAGTGCGGATACGTTCATAATTCTTCATTGATTTCAGGAATCCGGCCAACGCTTCTTCTTTTAAAGGACATCCCAAAGAAGCCAATGCAGCGGTACGGTCATCACTAGGTTCAAAACTAATACTCAATGGAGTATGACAAATTCTGGCAGCCAAAGCAATCATCTTTGCATCTTCATTGTTATCTCCCGGGAAAAGACGCAAAACCATATTCTTTAAAGGCAGATAGCGGAATGCATTTTGCTCGCCATACAGATTATTGACATCACGAGCATGCGCAAATTCCTGCTCGTATGCCTTCACATAACTTTGTGTATAGTCGGTGGTACTGCCTGGCTTATCTGCAATATTTACAAAACAAGCACAATAGTTAGGACCACCCGCCTTCACACCTCCACCAAAAGCCGACAATTTCATTCCACCGAACGGCTGACGATTTACAATGGCCCCCGTTATACCACGATTGATGTAAAGGTTACCTGCCATAATTGAATCTTTCCACAATTTCTGTTCGCCTTCATCCAGACTCTGTAAGCCCGAAGTCAAACCATATTCCAAACTGTTTACCAAATCAATGCCTTGCTGCAAATTCTCAATGCAAACCACGCTCAGCATCGGACCGAACAATTCCGTTCTGAATGAATAGTTGCCGGGACGTACCCCCCACTTCACTGTAGGAGCCAATACATATTTATGCTTATCAAGAAAACGAGGTGGAACCAGCCAAGACTCCCCTTTTTCCAGTTCCAGAGCTTTCAATAATTTATCATTCTTATTGGTAATCATCGGACCTACCACATTCCCAGGATTCCATACACTACCCACCTTCATACTAGTTGCGGCATCTTTCAACTTATCTTGAAAGTTCTTATCCTCATAGACCGAGCGTTCTACCAGCAATAAAGAACATGCGGAACATTTTTGACCGGCATTGCCAAAAGCAGAAGCCACAATATTCATAATAGCATGGTCACGGTCACCGGAAGCTGTCAAGATAATTGCATTCTTACCACCGGTTTCTGCCGACAATGGAGTAGCCGGATTACTGCGTGCAATATTTTGGGCAGTGTCTGTCCCTCCTGTCAGAATAATATGTTTGACAGCCGGAGCCGTAGTCAATACCTTTAATGCCTCACGGTCTGTAATGACAACCTGCAAAGCCTCTTTAGGCACACCTGCATCCCAAAATGCCTTGGCAAACAACCATGCCACAGGAGCGGCAACAGTAGCCGGTTTCAGAATCACAGTATTTCCTCCTGCCAGTCCTGCCACAATACCACCAATAGGTATGGCACACGGAAAGTTCCACGGAGAAATAACCAAAATAGTCCCTTTAGGAGCAATATCCACATCCGGCAATTCTGCAAACTGCTTCATGCTAGTGGTATAAAAACGAGCATAATCGATCCCCTCCGATACCTCCACATCGCCTTCCACCACTGTCTTCCCTGTCACAGCACACATACAACCTATCAAATCACCACGCATCTCACCCAGTCTGTTGGCAGCTTCATACATTATTTTATGCCGTTCCTGCAATGTGGTCTTTCTCCATCCGGCAGGATCTTTTTCGGCTATTTCCAAAATTTTCATCACCTGTCCGGCATCAGCTTGTGACATTTCACATACACAAACTTCATCATCCTGACAACGGTCCATATATTTATGACGCTTCTCACAAACCACCGTTTCAGCTCCTATCTGCAAAGGAATGATTTCAGGTGAATCCGCCGGTGACTTCTTCCACCTCGCAAAAATATTCCGAACCCACTCCTGGTTCTGAGCCAAATCAAAATCAGTATCAGGTTCATTCTTCATTACATCAGCTGGTGGAACGGGAGTATAACGATGCAAGCGGTTTTGTGTACGGGTAGGAATATGCGTAATAACATCTTTCATCTTATAAGCTTCCCCAAACTGGTTCTGCAAGAAGCGCCAAGTATCCGTACCCGGCTTCAAATTGAACGAATGGGTCAGAAAGTTGTCCGGAGCCGTATTTTCATCCATACGACGGACCAAGTAAGATACTGCATTCAGGAAATGCTCATCTTTTACCACCGGTGCATATAAAATCACATGATTTCCCAATTGGGATTGGGCACGCCATACATGATCAGCCATACCTTCCAACATCTCAAAAGTCATGTACTCCGCGCTTCCCAGCTTCCGACTCAACAGATAGGCGTATGCAATAGTGAACAAATTATGAGAAGCGACCCCCACATGCAAGGCTTTTGCATTCTCCGGTAACAAAGCCCGTTCCAGAATATGCAAATAATTGGCATCGACTTCTGTTTTCGATGTCCTCACTGGATTAGGCCAGCCACGAAGAGAAGAGATAACCGTTTCCATTTCCAGATTACAACCTTTTACCAACCGCATTTTCAATGGCGCACCGCCATCAGCCATACGCGCTTTGGCAAAGTCCAACAATTCAGTCTGAAATTCATACGCATCGGGCAGATAAGCCTGTACAACAATACCTGCCGAATAGTTTTTAAATTCCGGTCTGCTCAACACTTCTTTAAACAAGCGCAATGTAAAGTGAGCATCTTTATACTCCTCCATATCCAAATTGACAAACTTGGAACGTTTTACACCATTCTCATCTACGTAAGGAAAATCAATCGCTTTCTGATATAGCGCACACATACGTTTCACCAGTTCCGGAAAACTTTCTTCATAATTCAGCGCATGGGTCTGTGCGTAGATACCCGATATTTTCACGGAGATATAATTGATATCGGGAGCCTCCAAAGCTTCTAAATAATGGAAATAACGATGGTCTGCTTCTCCGTTTCCTAATACGACCTCACCCAGCAAATTTACATTCTGACCAATCTTTTGCTTAAAACGGGCAGCCAAATGGGCTGTTAATTTAGGACGCGCCTCATCCAGAATCACTTTAGAAGTATCCATACGAAGGCGCTTCTTTATGATTGGTATGGCAATAAAATCAAAATGGTGGCCAAAAGCCTGGTACATTTTAAAAAGGAAAGCATCACGCTTATTCAAGAACTCAGGTACACCATAACGGTCTATCAGCTTCTTGATACGTTCTGCCAATTTCTTACGATCACGAATTTGAGAAGATTCGTCCAGCATCTTCACCAGGAACTTTTTGTCCTGTGGCCGTTGTACCATAACGGCATATTTATGCTGTTCTTTACGTTCCTCACTAGTGATGGTTTGTTCACACGTGTTATAAAGCTTCAGTACCCATTCTTGTACTTCAGCGATAGTCGGTCTGTTGTCCATAGTAAACTCATGTTAATGTGTAAGAATTAAGGATAAAAAAATCATAGGTAAACAACCAAAGACATGAGCATCGTAGGACTGAACATAACGGCACGATACCGGTGCAAGGTCTGGAGAGCCTGCTGCGAAAACCGGTCAAATATAAGTTCTCTGCCCATAACGTAAATTCCTTATAAAATGTTACTGTTCATGTGCAAATATACACTAATTCTTTTATTATCAAAGGAAAAAGTGAAAAATTATAATCCGGAACATATTAAATTTCCAATTTAAAGAAAGTAGGCTGATTGGAAGCCCTACTATAGCCTTCCAACAAATAGAAATCCGTACAGGCCACATGAATGGTAAATAAATAATTGATGGTATGCGGATGGTATCCTTTGGGAGGAGCGATACAATATAATCTACCTATCGTTTCCTGTGCCCAAGAATAAGACTTTTCCTTAAAATCGGCTACAAAAGCTGCCTTTCTGAAACGATCTGAGATTTCACGCAAATAAAACTCACCTATATGACAGGCATTGCTCCGATTAGACTCATGGTTGGCAAACAGCCAAAAATCATCCTGCAAACGAATACCTACCAAAGATCCTATATTGGAATGAATGCTATATAGAACAGATTCTCCGCTGTACAAACCATCCCGACATATAAACGCCACCTTCTCCAAGCAATAAAATATATCATAGGAAAGGCCTTCATGCTCATCTTTCCAGTGAAACAGACCATTCTGTATCTGAAGTGCATACACCGGAACCGTCCATTGCCCGCAATCCAACAGGCACAACACATCGCAGCCTCTTATCAATTTATGATAATCAGCCACACATTTATCCTGCGAATTCCAAACAATAATTTTCATCACTCAGGCTAGTTTTATCCGTTCATTTTTATGGTACAGACATAAAAAAGAGACGTGGGACCTGCTTAATATTTTATCTGCCTTAGAGGTATCCCCATACCAGCTGCACAAATAATAACAACAGTGTCCCACGTCTTTATGAATATACTAATCCTGTTAAGGAGTATAAACACAAGACGTGAGCGCTTGTTGTATTACACTTGTGCAGCTTTGAAAATTGGGGATTTTCTAAGACAAGGTAATATTTTAAACGCTCTTAATTATATATGTTCCTTCTTGTTTTCAAATGAATTTTCATCTGTTTTCAAGAATTGGTACAAAGTTAAAAAAAGAGTTCTGATTAAAGTGGAATTAATCTATTTTTT
>CAUAWO010000102.1:0-5467 GCA_958432865.1 Bacteroides stercoris | reverse complement strand
CTGCGGAAGAAGAAAAAAAGGAAACAGGAGAAAAAGAAGGTGGAGAAGAAGGAAGCCCCTGAGGCAAGGACAAGATTCAACACGGTCGCCTTGCACAAGAGCAGCAGGCGGAACGCCATCCGCGCGTACGTGCATTCCGACCAGGTCGTGATGGCCGGATCCACGCTGAAGATGCGTCTGGGTGAGGACTGTCTCACCGATGACGGCCGTCGGGTGAGGAAGGACTCGCCGGTGTACGGGGAAGTGAGGAAGATAGACGGCGAAAGGGTCATTGTGGAGATCAGGACAGTCAATGTGGGCGGCAATATCCTTCCGTTTAAAAAAGAAGTATATTCTTCTGACGCAATGGAAGGTATCTATGTACCGGGGAACGCAAAGGCGGAAATCAACAAGGATGCCACGGCCGGGGCGGTGGACGGGACAAATCCGCAGATAACCGGAGGCCTGGACATGGGCAGCCAGCTTATTGCCGGAGGCGTGAACGGTGTGGTGAACGCCACCAAGCAGGCCGCAAGCAAGAATATCAAGAAAGTGAAGGTCACCATCAAGACCAACTATGCCGTGTTTCTGATGGAGAAAAAAGAAACGGGGGAAAGCTGACCGGAAACGGCATATTGAAACATTAAAATAGTGTGTATTCACGCCACGAACAGTCAGGGCAAAGAAGTGATGAAAAGGCATCTGTGGATGAGAATGAGAAGCAAAAGTCCCGGATAATGGTCCGGAACCTGAAAAGTAAACAATAAATAAAAACAAAAATTATACAATGGAAACCATACAGGAAATTATAGATACAATAAAACAATGGCCGGCCACAATATGGTGGGTTATGGGAGCTCTTTTCATTATCCCCCGGTTTTGGGATACTCCACCGAGAAAGAAACGAAATAAAGATAAAATGACGGATGATAAGAATAACGACTTAAAAAGTTCAAATATGACTGATAAAAAAGAATTTGGAGGCAACCTGATGGAAGAAGGTGTCATCATGTGGGCCATATTTACCAAAGAGGGGAAAGCAGCCCTGCGTATGGATTACGAAGTACATCCCGAGAATGGAAAAGTCGGCTATGGAAGGTTGTTGTCCCCTGATGTATCCGTACTGCATGAAATCCTCACACCGGATGATGCTGACAGGTTTCTTTCCCTTCCTGAATACGGGATTTCGATACGGATCAGGATGCGCCTACGATATCAGGGAACTGAGGACAGGGTAGTAAAGCAATCGGAGTATGAGCCGGAAATGTGCTTTCCCGTGTGGATAGTGCCACAGGAGAACGGACAGGTCAGCCTATACCTTGAGGAACCATCCATAAACCAATGCGCTATTCAGGATATAACCGGATTACCGGGAGTGCCTGATTTGCAGCCGGACGGTGTACCCGTAAGGGGCGAAATGCTGATACGACGAGCAAGTCCTCTTGGGGAGTTTCCCCGAATATTCGAGTGTCTGGAAAAGAGAACAAACAGAAAAAGCGACCTGATGAAAGAAGGTGTGCTTGTGTGGATTATGTTCACCGCAGAGGAGAAAACCGTCCTGTATGCGAATGACCGGATACATTTTGCAGAGGATGGAAAATATGTTCCGGGACAGCTACTCTCCCCCGATATCTCCGCCTTTCATCAGGTTTATGACTGGGATGAACAGTATCTGCAGATTCGTTCAAGCCCCGAAGTTTCAGTACGGTATCGGATACGGCTCCGTTATCCGGGAGCAGACGATACCGGTATAGAAAGATCGGAATATGAACCGGAAGCATGTTTCCCCGCATGGATCGTAAAGGAGAAGGCCGGTCAAACCAGCCTGTATTTGCAAGAGCCTTCTACCGGACAATGCTTCATTCCGGATATGGGTGGATTACCGGGTCTGCCGGAACTACAACCGGATGACATACCCGTCAGGGTCGAAATGCTGATACGCCAGGCCCACTGTATTTTCGACACGGTAGATCCGACCTTTCTGAAAGCCAGAAGGAACAGCACTAAGGAAAGAGAAAAATACGCGGATCTTCCACCTTCTTATGCCGAAATCCTCAGAAAGATAGATGCCGAAAGGGAAAAAGAGGGACACCGGCCACACATAAACCCAATAGTGTCCACTCCGCCTGTTTATATCGAATTATCTCGAATTACTTGATGGGGCACCCGAAGATATGGAAAAGACCGGAATGCCATACTGAGTATGTTCATAAAATTCACATCCTACTAAACGGGGCTTGTATTCAAGGATTACGTTCTCCAAGCGCATGGTTTTATGCTTATGTTTACAGAGGAATATCATATGTGTTACCTCATAAATATTATTAGAAAACAACTCCCGTTTTTTTTGGCGGATGGTCGTCATGATAGTCGGATCTATTATATATTCTCCGATAGTGAGCCAGACATGATGGGACATGGTAGGTACCCTATGCCCAAATTGGGCGAGGAGCTGCCTTCTCGTGGCAGACCATATCTTATTCCCGTTAAGCCGGCAATCACCAGATGTGACAATCGAATCAATGTTGTATTGGCTTTTTAGTCTGTCATGAATTTCCATGCATACTATATTACACCTGAATGCAATATTGGATTCTCCTTGTTCCTCGATATAATCAACTATACAAGAGAATACTTCCGGCAAGTCATTGGCATTCAAGGTGTCTTTGTCAACTGGAAAACGCACATCGGGAAGTTTGAATTGATGACCAAAATTACGGACAGTAAAATCATAGGCTCCTTCAAGAGAGGCTGTGTAGCTCCGGCTGAAGTGAATCCGTATGAAGTTTTTAAGACGTATAAAAAGAGAATTTATTTTTCTGTACATGTTAGATATTTTTTTATGAAGCCGCAAAAATATAGAATTAATCATATGAGACCAAACAGAATTTACATCACAGGAATACTTCTCCTGTTTGCTTTTTTATCAGGAAGAGCCCAGCAGCCCCGTATTGACGAGCTGGAGTGCAGAAACCTGAAGATCGGTTATGAGAAGACGCTCCATATGATATTCCCCACTCCCGTGAAATACCTGAACATGGGGGATGAGAACATCATAGGGGAAGTCATACAGGTATGTCCGTCCGTCATCCGGCTGAAATCAACGGTAAGGGATTTCAAAGGAGAGACCAACCTGTCGGTTGTTACGGAGGACAGCAGGTATTACACCTATTGCATATCCTTCGACGAGGGAGCGCAGGCTGTCTACAAGGAGGGCGGTACCATGCCGGAAACGGCGGTTCTTCCGGTTTCTGACGAGAAACTGACCCATGTGATCTATCCGGAAAAAATCGTGTATGTGGATTTCGGAAACACCACCGTACAGGTGGAGAAAGCGGAGAATGTGAACAATATTGTCGCACTCAGGGCCGTGTCGCCGTTTGCCCTGCAAACCAACCTTACAGCCATCACCGAAAGCGGCAGGTTCTATACGTTTGACCTGCGGTATGCGCCCGGATGTGAGAGATTTTCCTTCATTGTGGACAAACAGGACACCAAAAAGAAGCAGGTGGCCATACTGGAGGGAAGAGAGCGGAATACCCGGCAGAAAGCACTGCTTGAAAAAGAGATATCACGGAGACCGAAGCTGCTGACCAATATCAGGGACGAGGTGGCCGGCATGAGATTCTGCGTGACCAATATCTTTGTGGACAATGATATCCTGCTGTTCCGCTTCGGGCTGCACAACCGTTCCCAGATCGGCTATACCATAGACTTCATCCGTTTTTATATACAAGATGCGAAAAAACGGAAAAAGACCGCCGTCCAGCAGCTGGAGCAGCAGCCCCTCTTCTCTTTCAACCGTCCGGAGGAGGTGGCTGCGCTTTCCTCATGTGACTTTACGGTCGCCCTTCCGAAATTCACCATACCGGACAAGAAGGTGCTCATCATAGAGATACAGGAGAGAAACGGGGGAAGACATTTCTATTACAAATTGAAGAACAAACAGCTGATCAATGCGGAGATACTGTTCCCGGAGATTGTAGGAAAACCATAAAGGATACCACATGATAACGAAACTAGTTCTGTTCCTATGCCTCTTCTGTCCGGTACCTGATAAGGAAAGGGCCATATTGGAGGACGCACTCTCCCGGTGTTCCAGTCTTGAGCGCATCGGGGAGATCATGGACATCGTGGAGAGGCATCATCTGGAATACAGGATACCGGTACATCCCCCTGTACACCGGTTCCACCGTATCAGTTCCGCCTACGGATGGAGGAGCGACCCGGTTACCGGACAGCGCAGGTTCCATTCAGGAGTGGATATTGCGGCGGAACTTGCATCGACCGTGCATGCCGCAGCTGATGGAAAGGTCATATACTCAGGAAGAAAGGGAGGATATGGATACTGTGTGATGATACGCCATGCCTATGGCTTTGTGACCCTGTACGGGCACTTGTCCGCCTGTTATGTTCCGGAAGGGGAAGAGGTCAGGAGTGGCAAAGTGATCGGATTCATCGGATCAAGCGGAAAAAGCACGGGAAACCATCTGCATTATGAGGTGAGAAAGTACGGAAGGCCGGTCAGGCCATACATCAGAAAAAGAAGAGGATTATGAGAATACTGGACTACATGGAAAGATTACAGACACTGACCCGTCTGCTGAAAAAAGAACATACAGGAAGTGCCGCGAAAATAGCGAAGGAAATGGGCGTACATCGCAATACAATCATTAATTACTTCTTAGAGCTCCGGGCCATGGGTGCAGAAATTGAATATGACAATGAACGAAATACATATTATTTCAAGAAATCTTTTGATATCCAACTGAAAATTAAAATTTAGTTAAGGGCAGCACAAAAAGGTTGTGCTGCTTCCCACTTACATTTGCATATTAAAAACTATCAAAATACAATTTATGAAAACAAATCATTTACATTACATTGTGCTGCTGGCAACCATCTTCTTAGGCTGCTCATGCAGTGAAGAAATTGAAAAAGAGCTCACAACCGGAAAGACCGCGGTGACTATCGAGGTTGACGGAGAAGAGGATGCGGACTCACGTACCGTATCGTTTACCGGTGGTACCGCTTATGGAGAGGGACTTTATGATGGTAAAGAAAGACCCACGGTAGGTGCTGAAGCCTCTGACGGATATGAGATAGACTATTTCTACGGGGGACCGTCAGATGAACCCCAAAAGTACAATTATACAGGCAGTGGAAGTTCTGTATCATATCAAGTTTTTCTGAATGGCAAGGATCATAAATTCAAGTGCAAGTTCAAGGAAAAGAAACGTACTTTGACCCTGACTGCCAATCCGACCTCCGGAGGAACTGTTACCGGAGGGGGAACATACAAAGTAAAAACCAATATCCCCATCACCGCTGTTGCAAAATCCGGATACACATTTTCCGGATGGACTGTGACTAAAGGAGATGCAAAAATTATGAATGCCTCCTCAGCCAGCACCACTGTGCAGTTGCAAAGTTCGAACAGTACTTTGCAGGCGAACTTTTCAAAAGCCGGTAAAACGTTCTATTTCTC
>CAUAWO010000101.1:0-5493 GCA_958432865.1 Bacteroides stercoris | reverse complement strand
GTTAAATAAAACCCCTCCTCGGCAGTCTTTAGACTGCTAAAGGAGGGGTTATCATGTTTACCTATTGAAAAATCAAGATAGCTTCCGCCAATCGTTTATTTTTCAGCACGTCCACCAGCTTGGATAGGCCAGTACAGATTCTGATACAAGTTACTGTTGTTCAAATCTCGATCGGCAGAGCCTGTACGAATGTCTGTAATACCCAGAGGATAAAGATAATAAGCTTCACGCCATGTATATCCGTTGAGTAGTTCGTTGGTTTCCAATGTATTGATACTATACGGACGCACATACTTGCTCATTTCCTTCATTGACATGTTGGCATTGGCGGAACCGTCGGCAATAAGCAAGTCACGTGGATCATCTTTGTCATTAGGGTCTGTCTTGAAATGCGTGTACATCTCATCCCAAAAGTTTACGCCTTCAGGAACCCATTTGGTCGTGATGAGGCGGTCGAAAGAACGCCAGCGAATCAAGTCGGCAAAACGGAATCCTTCACTGAACAATTCCTGCATACGTTCACGGCGGATATTGTAAAGTGTCTTGTCTACCTGCTGTGTACCCGAATAAACTCCGAAGTCACTTTCTTTATTCAAATCAGTAGCTGCAATGGTTTTCTCGAAATCATCGCTTACGCCGGCGCGCTGACGTATTTTCCTCCAATAGCTTTCGGCGGTAGCATCCAGCCTTCCGTTCTTTTCATAGCAGGCTTCCAAGTAGTTCAGCATGCCCTCAGCCACACGGAATGCCGGGCAGGCATTGGTGCCTTGCTGTTCGTCGCTCTTTCCTTGACTGTAGTCATACGCATAGAACTTGCGTGACTGATAGCCGGAAATCATACGGGTCTGAGCTTCTAGGGAAATCAAGTTGGGAAAATCAAATGTGCCCCCCACTTGTTCTTCTCCGGCATCGGGATCAGAGAATACCAACGTGCTTTCACCCCATACGAAGAGCTGTAGACGCAAGTCTCTGTCGGTCTTTACGTCATCAATAGTCTTGTCGCCTTTGTACTGGTATTGTCCTCCAGTTGCATAGATAGGCAGTCCGTCTTTCATAAGAAATGATTCGATGAACGGACGGGTATAGCCGCTTTGGGCACCGATTCGTGAACGGTAGATGGCATTGTGCTTGACGCCTAGGTCAAAGTTATATTCTTTCCACAACAGAACTTCGGGGACATCTTTCAGGCTCGGTTGGCTGAACATTTCAAAATAAGGATTCCATCCTTCAATCTGTCCGATTTCCGGCTGTAACACTCCATTGTTTGTGGTCAGTTCAGTTGTACCTACCGCCAATGTGGCAGCTTTCATGGCCTCGTCCAGGAAAAAATCGATTTCTGCCTCAATGTTAAAGGTCTTTCCTTGATTATAAGCCATCTTGGCACCCGGCCAGTTAGCATCGCCCGGCACGCGGCCTGAACCTTTGTGGTATTTCTCGAAAGTAGCTTCAAACAAGGCAACGCGTGATTTCAAGAGAGCGGCTGTCTGCTTGTTTACACGTTGACCCTTAAAGTGGTCACGGTCATACAGACGTTCGATGGCTTTATCCAAATCGCTCAAGATGAAACGGACAACTTCATTGCGTGGAGCCCGTTTGCTATTTTCTACAATTACCTCATTGTTATCTTCCAACACTTCAGTAACAATGGGAAGGTCTCCATATAAAGCCAACATGCGGTAGTAAGTCAATGCACGGAAAAAGTAGCCCTCACCGATATAGTTCAGAATTAACTTATCGTCGCCTTCTATTTCACCGGCTTCATTTCTTGCTTCGGCTGTCTTCAAGAAATAGTTGAACGCACGTACAGTGCCATACCATCCCTGCAATTGCTTTCCACCGGACACCTCCCATTTGTCGGGAACAAAAAGCTGTGTGTTTCCTCCGCCTACTACCTGAATATCTGTATTTCCGTCGGAACGGGCAATTCCATCATCGTAACCTCCGCCATGAAACATGGCACCGCTGAACGGGTTCTGTAATTCACCATAGTAATTAATCATGTAAGCCCCTAACTGATCGGCTGTCTTGTAAAAAGAGTCGGGAGTAATTTGGCTCACAGGGTCAAGGTCAAGCAAATCGTTGCAGGATGTAGCCGTCAACAATGTCCCTCCCAACAAAAGGCAAGCGCCTACGTTTTTTATATTTAATTTCATAATAATCTTCAGTTAACAAATTTAAAAATTCAAATTTACACCAACAGAAATGGTACGCTGCAAGGGGTAAGTTTTACCACTGGTTCCGTAGCCGTCGTAACTTCCGAATGCCTCCGGGTCATAGACGCTTGACAGTCCGGTAATGGTAAACAGATTGTCGCATGAAAGATAGATACGGCAGTTGCTGATGCCGGCTTTTTCGGTAATGTGTGTCGGCAGGGTGTAACCCAACTGGATGTTCTTGCAGCGTAGGTAAGAAGCTTTCTGCATATAGGCATCTTGAGCCTGTTGGTTTTTCGTTTCATTGAAGTAGGGTTTCGGATAATAGGCATCGGTATTTTCCGGAGTCCAGTAATCCATGTGTTCTTCAAAGCAGGCTGCTTGCCACATTCCGGATCCTGCGCCCCAGAAATAAGGGTCACCTGCGTCAAACATCCAGTCACGTTTCAATACCCCTTGGAAGAAGATAGAGAAATCAATGCCTTTCCAAGCTGCATCCAGATTCAAACCTACCCGATAACGCGGTGAGTTGTTTCCGATGCGTTTCAAGTCACCGTGATTTTCCAAAGTGCTGGCACCTGGGGTTACTTCTCCTTCACCGGTCAAGTCCTTGTACTTCACGTCACCTGCCTGCCATTTGCTTCCCCAGTTTGGCTTGTTGCTTGTCAGCCATTCTTTCATTTCTTCATCGCTTTGTGCCAGTCCTACACTAGTATATCCCCAAAGTTCTCCCAATTCTTTACCATTATAGTAGCCGTAGATTCCTTGGTTTCCGAACTCACCGTCGAACGGATAAGATATGATTTTAGACTTGTTGTCGGAAAGGTTGAAGCGGACACCGTACTTGAAATCCTGAATCTGGTCACGCCATCCGATTTCCAATTCCCAACCGGAGGTACGCATGTTGCAGTTGTTTGTTTTCGGAGCATCAGTTCCCAGCATGGAACCCAATACCGGAGCAGGACCAATCATATCTTTGGTTGTTCTGCGGTACCAGTCGAATGTAGCGGTCAGTCGGTTGTTGAAAGCGGCCAAGTCAAAACCGATGTCCCAAGTCTCGACGGTTTCCCAAGTCATGGTTGAGTTGACGATTCCGGGCAGACTTGCGGTATTGACGCGTTGACCGTCAATTAGCCATCCGCTGTTTGCCGTACCGGTGCCTTGCTCCTGATAGAACGGATACCAATCCCAGAACGTTTCATATTTGGAACTTGTATTACCCAATTGTCCCCATGAAGCACGAATCTTGAATGTTGAGATAGCATTGCTCAATGGTTTGAAGAATTTTTCGCGAGCCATATTCCAACCTAATGAAACAGATGGGAACCAAGCCCAGCGGTTGTTGGAGAGGAAACGTGAAGAACCATCATAACGGATGTTGAACTCAGCTAGGTATTTTCCATCGTAGTCATAGTTCAAGCGAGCAAAGTAACCGGCAGTTGCACGGTTCCAATAGCCGTCTCCGGTCTTCATGTTTTCCTGAGCTTGGCTCAAAAATGGTTTGTCGGTAGTGGTAAGTTTGTCTCCACTTCCCCACAGATTATCCTGATCGTAACGTTCGTAGTTCAAACCGACCATAATCTTTCCGTTATGCAACCCAAAGTTACGGGTATAGTCTGTATACACATTCACCGCATAATAGTTCTGGCGGAAGCGGTTATCGTATACATTTGAAACGGTTCCATATCCGGAGTCACGTAGGTAGGAATTGCCGTCAATATCGTAAGAATAAACGGGAATCTTACTGGTCGTTTTCTTTTCATTTGAAGTACGCATTGCTCCTTCTGCATAGATGTTCCATCCTTCAAGCGGAGTGATGGTAAACTTCAATTGCTGGGTGAACCAGTCTTTGTGTTCGGAAGTTACACCTCCGTCTTCCAGCTCGGCAATTTCCATTCCATCCATCCAATGGCCATTAGGATCAATAGCCGGACAGGTCGGCCAGCGGCGGGCAATATTGTGAAAGAACAAACCAGTTAGATATTGGGGCTTTTCATAGTCTGTACGAGTCCATTTGGTGTTGTAGTCCAAACGAATCCAAGAAGCAATCTCAGCTCCGATTTTGCTGTTTACGGTATAACGATCCAGTTCGTCATGTCCGTGGCGAATCAAACCATTCTGTTTCAGGAAACTGCCGCTGACAGACCAGTTGATTTTTTCGCTACCGCCGCTTAAACTGATATTATGCTGGGTAGAGGGAACATTTTTCTTGTAAAACTCGTCAAACCAGTCGGTATTGGCAAAGGCACCTCCATAGTTGTTCCATTTCTTGTTGTCCAAGTTTGCTGTAGTACCATAATATTCCGGCTGGGTAGGATCATTGAATTCTCCACGCTGGAATTTCAGAATCTTTTCCATCTGCTCTTCATTAAACTGAGCCTGTCCTCCGTTATTGATGGAAGCAGCATTAAAATAAGTGGCAAAACGATAAGAATCTACCATGTCCGGAGTCTGTGTAGCTGTGCTGAAGCGCACATCGCCCGAGTAGTTTACTCTTACCTTGCCCGCTTTTCCGCTTTTTGTGGTTACCAAGATGACACCGAATGCGGCTCTCGAACCATAGATAGATGCTGAAGCTGCATCCTTTAATACAGATACACTTTCTACATCATTGGGATTCAAGGTATTCAAATCTCCTTCGATTCCGTCAATCAAAATCAAGGGCTTGTCGGTAGATCCGGAACCAATAGAACCTGCACCACGGATATTGATGTTCATTCCAGAGTTCAAGTCACCACCGTTTCCACCTACAGTTAAGTTCAATCCAGGAACAGCACCTTGCAGTGCTTGTGTAACATTGGCTACCGGACGCGATTCAATGACTTCGGCTCCTACCATACTTACGGCACCGGTTACATTTACTTTCTTCTGTGTACCATAACCCACAACGACTACCTCATCCAACATTTCCGAGTCTTCCTTGAGGATGATATTCAAAGGAGAACCATTCCATTTTACCTCCAATGTCTTGTATCCTACAAAAGAAATTTTGATAGTACTTCCTTTAGGCACATTGGGAAGGCTGAAATTACCGTCCAAATCGGTAATTGTTCCATTTGTAGTTCCATCCACTGTTACAGAAGCTCCGATAACAGCTTCTCCACTTGCATCTTTTACTACACCCGTACATGCCCCATTCTGTTGCACTGACTGTATTCTCGTTACAGGGGCAGGATGGACTGCATAAAGAGACCCGACCGGAAAGCCAGCGCATATCAGCATCGCACTGATAATCTTTTTTCTCATAAAAATTAGTATTAAGGATTAGTAATCATGCGAATTAATGATTTTTCCTATATCTTAATTCGCAATTTAAATATCTGATTTGGCTAATGTTTTT
>CAUAWO010000100.1:0-5622 GCA_958432865.1 Bacteroides stercoris | reverse complement strand
GTTAGAGATTTTATATGATCACATCTATTGAAAAAACTCTTTTATTCAATATCACTTCGCCGATACAATAATAAAGAGGCTGAATCAAATTTATCTTGAATTTCAGCCTTTTTATTCATCAATACAACATTGGGAAATCGGGCTACATGACCATTCTTGCATTAAGAAAGGCAATTTAATAATGAAACTGCCAAATCTCTAAAAACAACAATATCCATCCGTCTACAGTTTGGTAAATGGATGGATATTGCTTTTTTATTCTTAACCTCTGCCCAAAATAAATGCAAAGAAGCCTTATATTTAATTTTAACAGAAGAAACTTTCTATTTTTTCTGCATTAATCCTTTAAATGCCGTAGGATAAGGAGTTTCAAACTCCATCAACTCTTTTGTTACCGGATGATAGAAACATAACTTGAAGGCATGTAACGCCAATCGTCCTAAAGGATCACACTCACTGCCATAGCGCCGGTCACCAACAACAGGGTGACCTAAATCCAACATATGCACACGAATCTGATTCTTACGTCCTGTTTCCAAATCCAACTCCACCAATGAATATCCATTGGCCCGCTTTATTGTTTTATAATGAGTGACCGCAAACTTACCTTCCCCATTATCTACAGGACTGGAATATACATACAATTTCCGGTCGGTCAACCAAGACTCTACAGTACCGTAATCTTTCTCCATATCACCAGAAACGATAGACACATAACGGCGGTCCGTCACAATATCATGCCAATTATCACGTAAAGTATTCTGGGTTTTTTCATCTTTGGCATACATCATCAACCCCGAAGTTTCACGGTCCAGACGATGTACTACAAATACGCGGTTGAAACGATGTGAACGTTTTACATACTCATTCAAAATATGTTGTGCAGTACGCTCCTTCTGATGTTCTGTGCTGACAGAAAGCAGTCCCTCCTTCTTTTCCACCACCAAGATATAAGCATCCTCGTATACCAGTTTCAGCATCGGATGTTTAAACTCACGATTATTCTTCACCTTGGATATCTGCACTTTCATACCTGGTTTCAATGCGAAATTATATTGGGTAGTAATCACATTATCTACCAAAATCACGCGGTTGGCAAGCAACGCCTTTACCTTGCTACGACTGATTCCCGCCATTTTCCGCATCAGAAAATCCATCAGCTCAGCGGGCTCCGTCACATTATATATAGTATATCGGGCAACACTTCTCGCCTTTGGCCTGCCGGAATCACTATTCTTACCTCTTGACATAATTCTATTTACTGTTTAAACAATTTATAATTGAACTATCCGGATTATCCTCTTTTTTCCAGCAACACCACATTTTCCACATGATGCGTATGAGGGAACATATCTACGGGTTGCACGGCCATCACCTTGTATTTGGCATCTAACAAAGACAAATCACGTGCCTGGGTGGCAGGATTACAGCTAACATACACAATCCGCTGAGGTTCAGCAAAAAGAATTGTATTAATCACATCATCGTGCATTCCGGCACGCGGAGGATCAGTGATAATAACATCAGGACGACCATGTTGGTTGATAAACTCCTGAGTGAGGATATCCTTCATGTCACCGGCATAAAATAAGGTATTGTCAATGCCATTAATTGCCGAATTTACTTTTGCATCTTCTATTGCTTCAGGCACATATTCGATACCAATCACTTTCTTTGCCTGGCGTGAAACAAAGTTGGCTATGGTTCCAGTCCCTGTATAAAGATCATACACCAATTCTTTACCGGTCAATCCGGCAAAATTACGGGCCACCTTATAAAGATTATACGCCTGTCCAGAATTAGTCTGATAAAATGATTTTGCTCCTATCTTGAAGCGCAACCCCTCCATTTCCTCGAAAATATGATCGTTGCCTTTGAACACCATTACCTCCAGATCGTTAATGGTATCATTGCATTTGTTATTGACTACATATAATAAGGAAGTAATCTGCGGAAAACGTTCTGCCACGAAAGCCAGCAGTTGCTTCATCAGATCCATTTCGCTCTCTTCCACAATCTTGCATTGCAGCAACACCATAAGCTCACCCGTACTCGAAGTACGGATCATCAAGTTGCGAAGCATTCCTTCTTGAGAACGCAGATTAAAGAAAGAATAATTGTGTTCGTATGCATAGTCACGAATCGCATTGCGTATCTGGTTGCTGATATCATCCTGTAACCAGCACTTTTCTATAGCCAGTACCTTGTCAAATGCACCGGGAATGTGGAAACCTACGGCGTTCATCTGATCGTACTTCACATCTTCCTTTACCTCTTCCTCTGTCAGCCAACGTTTGTTAGAAAACGTAAATTCCAACTTATTACGGTAAAACTCCGTTTTTTCCGACCCCATGATAGGTAAAATTTCCGGCAATTCGATCTTGCCGATACGGGTCAGATTATCCGTCACCTGCTTTTGCTTATACTTTATTTGTTCTGTATATGGCAGACATTGCCACTTACAACCACCACATATACCATAATGCTGGCAGAAGGGTACTGCACGCACAGGAGAATACTCATGGAATTTCACAGCCACAGCTTCTGCATAATGATTTTTCTTACGCTTCACTTGTAAATCCACCACATCACCGGGCACTACATAAGGCACAAATACTACCAGGTCATTCACTTTCGCCAAAGCTTTTCCTTCGGCAGCTACATCTGTTATGGTTATCTTCTCTAATAATGGAAGTTCTTTCTTCTTTCTAGCCACTTTTCTGAATAAGTTAATTTGGGGACAAATTTAAGCATTTTCCCTGAATATTGCCTCATAAATCGTAAGATATTAAAATTGCAAAGTAGAAATTGCAATTTCCACTAATTTTTTTCAGTAAAAGGTTTGGAGATAACTAAAATATGTATAGTTTTGCGATTACATTTTTTGAGCGAGTTAACTTTAAATACATTTATTATGGATAAAAAAAGAGTTTACACCTTTGGTAATGGACAAGCTGAAGGAAAAGCAGACATGAGAAATCTGCTTGGTGGAAAAGGCGCTAACCTGGCTGAAATGAATCTAATCGGTGTTCCCGTACCTCCGGGATTTACAATCACCACAGAAGTTTGTAGCGAATATTATGAGTTAGGTAAAGATAAAGTAGTAGAACTGCTGAAAGCGGATGTTGAGAAAGCTATCGCCAACATCGAAAATCTGATGAATTCCAAGTTTGGAGATGTAGAGAACCCGTTACTGGTTTCTGTACGTTCGGGTGCCCGCGCTTCTATGCCGGGTATGATGGACACCATCCTTAATTTAGGTTTAAATGACGAAGTGGTGGAAGGCTTGAGCCGCAAGACCGGACGCCCCCGTTTCGCATGGGATTCTTACCGTCGTTTCGTACAAATGTATGGTGACGTGGTATTGGGTATGAAACCGGTGAACAAGGAAGACATCGATCCTTTCGAGGAAATTATCGAAAAAGTAAAGGAAGAAAAAGGTGTGAAGCTCGACAACGAATTGGAAGTGGAAGACCTTAAAGAACTGGTTAAACGCTTTAAAGTTGCTGTAAAAGAACAGACCGGACAAGATTTTCCGACCTGTGCATACGAACAACTTTGGGGTGCCATTTGTGCTGTATTCCGCAGCTGGATGAACGAACGCGCCATTCTTTACCGCAAAATGGAAGGTATTCCTGCCGAATGGGGTACTGCTGTAAGCGTACAAGCCATGGTATTCGGTAACATGGGTGATACTTCGGCTACCGGTGTTTGCTTCTCTCGTGACGCAGGTAACGGTGAGGATTTGTTTAATGGCGAATATTTGATCAACGCACAAGGTGAAGATGTTGTAGCCGGTATCCGTACTCCGCAACAAATCACAAAAATCGGTTCTCAGCGTTGGGCAGAACGTGCAGGTATTTCTGAAGAAGAACGCGTAGCCAAATATCCCTCTATGGAAGAAGCTATGCCGGAAATCTACAAAGAACTGGATGCCCTGCAGACCAAACTGGAAAACCACTATCGCGACATGCAGGATATGGAATTTACCGTACAGGAAGGTAAATTATGGTTCTTGCAGACCCGTAACGGTAAACGTACCGGAGCTGCCATGGTAAAAATCGCCATGGACTTGTTGCGCCAGGGCATGATTGATGAAAAAACCGCATTGGAGCGTTGCGAACCTAATAAATTAGACGAACTGCTTCACCCTGTGTTCGACAAGAAAGCGTTGAAAGAAGCGAAAGTTTTGACTCGTGGTTTGCCCGCTTCTCCGGGTGCCGCTACCGGTCAGATTGTGTTCTTCGCCGATGATGCTGCTAAATGGGCTGCCGATGGCAAAAAGGTAGTCATGGTACGTATCGAAACTTCGCCGGAAGACTTGGCAGGTATGGCCGTTGCCGAAGGTATCCTGACTGCACGTGGCGGTATGACATCTCACGCTGCGGTTGTGGCCCGTGGTATGGGTAAGTGCTGCGTATCGGGTGCTGGTGCTATCAATGTAGATTATAAGACACGTACCGTAGAAATTGAAGGTATTACTTTAAAAGAAGGTGACTTCATCTCTCTGAACGGTACTACCGGTGAAGTCTATAAAGGTAAAGTGGAAACCAAAGCAGCCGAAGTTTCAGGCGATTTCGCTGCATTGATGGATCTTTGCAACAAATACACCAAGCTGAATGTCCGCACTAACGCTGATACTCCGCATGATGCGGAAGTGGCCCGCGCTTTTGGTGCTTCAGGTATCGGTCTTTGCCGTACGGAACACATGTTCTTTGATGCTGAAAAGATTGTTGCTATGCGTGAGATGATCCTGTCACCGGATGTAGAAGGACGTAGAAAAGCATTGGCTAAATTGCTCCCCTTCCAAAAAGCCGACTTCAAAGGTATCTTCAAGGCTATGGACGGATGTCCGGTAAATGTTCGTCTGCTCGATCCTCCTTTGCATGAGTTCGTTCCCCATGATGCAAAAGGTCAGGAAGAAATGGCTAAGGCAATGGGCGTAACCGTACAGGAAATCAAAAAACGTGTGGAAAGCCTGTGTGAACACAATCCGATGTTAGGTCACCGCGGCTGTCGTTTGGGTAACACCTATCCCGAAATCACAGAGATGCAGACTCAAGCGATTCTAGGTGCTGCAATTGAACTGAAGAAAGAAGGATATGATCCGCATCCCGAAATTATGGTTCCCTTGACCGGTATCCTGTATGAATTCGAAGCTCAGGAAAAGGTGATCCGTGATGCAGCAGCAGCATTATTTGAAAAAGAAGGTATGGAAATTCCGTTCAAGGTAGGTACCATGATTGAAATTCCGCGTGCTGCGCTGACAGCCAACCGCATTGCCAGCCGTGCAGAATACTTCTCATTCGGTACCAATGACTTGACCCAGATGACCTTCGGTTATTCCCGTGACGATATTGCTTCTTTCTTGCCGGTATATCTGGAAAAGAAGATTCTAAAAGTAGACCCGTTCCAAGTACTCGACCAAAATGGTGTGGGTCAGCTGATTGAAATGGCTGTAGATAAAGGCCGTTCAGTTCGTCCTGATTTGAAATGCGGTATCTGCGGTGAGCATGGTGGTGAGCCTTCATCAGTGAAATTCTGTCACAAAGTTGGTTTGAACTATGTGTCTTGTTCTCCGTTCCGCGTGCCTATTGCCAGACTGGCCGCTGCACAGGCTGC
>CAUAWO010000099.1:0-5789 GCA_958432865.1 Bacteroides stercoris | reverse complement strand
TCTTTCTTTTTTCACATTTTTTTTCTGTACTTTTGCGCTCAAATTTAAAAACCATTTTTTATAACCCAATATGGCAAATGTGATTAAATTACACAAAGGCTTGAACATCAACCTGAAAGGGAAACCTGCTCAGGAGTTCTTTGACGTGAAGCAGCCGGACATCTATGCGATAGTGCCCGATGATTTTCATGGCGTGACTCCTAAAGTCGTGGTCAAGGAACAGGAATATGTGACGGCCGGGGGAACATTGTTTGTTGACAAGAACCACCCCGAAGTGAAGTTCGTATCTCCGGTAAGCGGTGTCGTTACCAGCGTGGAGAGAGGCGAACGTCGTAAAGTCTTAAGCATCTCCATTGCAGCTGCAAAGGAGCAAGACTACGAAGAGTTTGGAAAGAAGGATGTTTCGACTCTGACAGGCGAGCAGGTAAAAGCCGCCCTGCTGGAAGCCGGACTTTTTTCATTCATTATCCAGCGCCCCTACATCGTGGTGGCTGATCCGAATGCCAAGCCGAAAGGCATCTTCGTTTCTGCATTTGACACTAACCCATTGGCTGCTGATTTCGAATTTGTTCTGAAAGGCCAGGAAAAAGATTTCCAGACTGGTCTGGACGCACTGGCAAAGATGGCAAAGACGTATCTGAATATCAGCGTAGAGCAGAAGAGCCCTGCACTGACCAACGCCAAAAATGTAACTGTAACTGCCTTCGACGGTCCTAACCCCGCCGGAAATGTAGGCGTTCAGATTAACCACATCAGTCCTATCAACAAAGGCGAAACTGTTTGGACGCTCCGTGCGGAAGAAGTGATCTTCATCGGACGCCTGTTCAACACAGGTCGCGTAGACCTTACCCGTACTATCGCCCTGACCGGTTCGGAAGTGAAGAAACCGGCTTATTGCAAGCTGAAAGTAGGAGCCTTGCTGACAGATATTTTTGCAGGACGTGTGAACGGAGGTAAAAACTTACGCTACATTAACGGTAACGTGCTGACCGGAACTTTGGTGAAGCCAAACGGATTCCTGGGTGCGCACGCTACAAGTCTTACTGTGATTCCCGAAGGGGATGACCGGCACGAATTCCTGGGCTTTATCATGCCGCGTACCGATCAGTACAGTGCCAACCGCAGTTATTTCAGCTGGTTGTGCGGTAACAAGGAATACACACTGGATGCCCGTATCAAAGGTGGCGAACGCCACATGATCATGTCCGGCGAGTATGACAAAGTATTCCCGATGAGCATTTTCCCCGAATATTTAATTAAAGCTATCATTGCCGGCGATATTGACCGCATGGAAGCACTTGGTATTTACGAAGTGGCTCCCGAAGACTTCGCTGTATGTGAATTCGTTGACTCTTCCAAATTGGAATTGCAACGCATCGTGCGTCAGGGCTTGGACATGCTTCGCAAGGAAATGTGCTAAATAATTAAAAACTAAGAATTAAAAGTTAATGAAAGCGTTAAGAAATTATCTCGACAAGATAAAGCCAAACTTTGAAGAGGGCGGCAAACTCCACGCGTTTCGTTCGGTGTTCGACGGTTTCGAAACATTCTTGTTCGTACCCAACAGCACTTCGAAAACAGGAGTTCACATTCATGATGCGATTGACAGCAAGCGTATCATGTCAATGGTGGTTATTGCGTTGATACCGGCCCTGTTGTTCGGTATGTACAACGTAGGTTACCAGCACTTCTTGGCTGTAGGCCAGGAGGCAGGTTTCTTTGAAAAGTTCATTTATGGTTTCCTGGCTGTTCTGCCTAAGATTATCGTATCATACGTAGTCGGTCTGGGAATCGAATTTGTGGTGGCACAATGGAAGAACGAAGAAATTCAGGAAGGTTTCCTGGTATCCGGTCTGTTGATCCCGATGATCGTTCCTGTGGAATGTCCGTTGTGGATTCTGGCTGTCGCTACAGCATTCTCTGTTATCTTCGCTAAGGAAGTATTCGGCGGTACAGGTATGAATATCTTCAACCCTGCATTGATTACCCGTGCTTTCTTGTTCTTCGCTTATCCTACCAAAATGTCCGGTGATGCCGTTTGGGTAAGCACTGACAGCATTTTCGGTATCGGTGGCGGACAGGTAGTGGACGGTTTTACCGGCGCTACGATGTTGGGACAGGCTGCTACAGCCGCTCCGGGTGCAAGCGAACTGATTAATGTGAACGGTACTCCCGCTACCATGTGGGATATGGTTGTAGGTTTGATTCCGGGTTCTATCGGTGAAACCAGCGTTATCGCTATCGCACTGGGTGCCATCATCCTGTTGTGGACAGGCGTGGCAAGTTGGAAGACCATGTTCTCTGTCTTTGCCGGTGGTATCGTGATGGGATTGATCTTCAATGTATTCGGCTCTACAGATAACATGATGGCTCAGTTGCCTTGGTACGAACACATCGTATTGGGCGGTTTCTGCTTCGGCGCCGTGTTCATGGCTACCGACCCTGTGACTTCCGCACGTACGGAAAAGGGTAAGTTCATCTACGGCTTCCTGATCGGTGTGATGGCTATCGTTATCCGTGTGTTGAATCCGGGTTATCCCGAAGGTATGATGCTTGCCATCCTGCTGATGAACATCTTCGCTCCGCTGATTGACTACTGTATCGTACAGAAGAACATCACAGCCCGCGAAAACAGATTAAAATCAACTAACAACTAAAATATCGGACATTATGAATACTAATAGTAATAGTTATACTATCATCTATGCTTCGATAATGGTTGTTATCGTAGCATTCCTGTTGGCATTCGTGTCTTCTTCTCTGAAAGAAAAACAGTACCAGAATGTAGAACAGGACACAAAGAAACAAATTCTGGCAGCTTTGAACGTTTATGACGTAAAAGATGTGAATGCAGAATATGATAAATATGTGAAAGAAGACGATTTGATGCAGGCAGACGGTTCTTTGGTAAAGAACGATGCTGCTTTCCAGACTTCTTATAAAGGTGAAATCGCTAACGGACGTCTTCATGTATTCGTTTGCGACGTGGATGGTCAGACCAAATATGTGCTGCCTATTTATGGTGCCGGTCTTTGGGGACCTATCTGGGGATACATCGCATTGAATGATGACAAAGACACTGTATATGGCGTTTACTTCTCTCATCAAGGAGAAACTCCGGGTCTGGGTGCAGAAATCACCACTACTAAGTTCCAGGATCAGTTCTTGGGCAAACATGTAATGGAAAACGGTACTGTAGCTTTGGGTGTTGAAAAACACGGCAAGGTGGCAAAACCCGATTATCAGGTAGACGGTATCTCAGGTGGTACTATCACTTCTAAGGGTGTAGATGCGATGATTAAGGATTGCCTGAGCATGTACAATTCATTTTTAACTAATAAATAAGAGGAGGGTAAATAGAATATGAGCGCATTATTTTCTAAAAAGAATAGAGAAGTTCTTTTAACTCCGCTGGGTTTGAATAACCCTGTCACCGTACAGGTGCTCGGTATCTGTTCTGCACTGGCTGTAACGGCTCAGCTGGAACCGGCTATCGTGATGGGTCTTTCCGTAACCATTATTACAGCCTTCTCGAACTTCGTTATCTCCTTGTTGCGTAACACCATTCCCAACCGTATCCGTATCATCGTTCAGTTGGTGGTTGTTGCCGCATTGGTAACTATCGTTAGTGAAATTTTGAAAGCGTTCGCATACGATGTAAGTGTGCAGCTTTCTGTATATGTAGGTTTGATTATTACAAACTGTATCCTGATGGGACGTCTGGAAGCGTTTGCTATGATGAACGGTCCTTGGGAATCATTCCTGGATGGTATCGGTAACGGATTGGGTTATGCCAAAATCCTGATTATCGTGGCATTCTTCCGTGAACTGCTGGGTGCCGGTACATTGTTTGGCTTCCAGGTTATCCCGCAGGCTGTTTATGACTTGGGCTACCTGAACAACGGCTTGATGCTGATGCCTCCTATGGCGTTGATTATCTGTGCTTGTATCATTTGGTACCAACGTGCAAAACACAAAGAATTGCAGGAAAGTAATAATTAATCCCCGTTATAAAACGAAAAGAATATGGAATATTTAAGTTTGTTTGTAAAGTCCATCTTTGTGGACAATATGATTTTCGCATACTTCCTGGGGATGTGTTCTTACCTGGCAGTATCGAAAAACGTAAAGACAGCCGTAGGTCTGGGTGCAGCCGTTACTTTCGTGTTGATTGTAACTCTGCCGGTGAACTATTTGCTGGAAAATTACGTACTGGCACCTAATGCGCTGATTGATGGAGTAGACCTCAGCTTCTTGAGCTTTATCCTGTTTATTGCCGTTATTGCCGGTATCGTTCAGTTGGTGGAAATGGCGGTTGAACGTTTCAGCCCGTCGCTCTATGCTTCATTGGGTATCTTCCTTCCGCTGATTGCTGTAAACTGTGCCATCATGGGTGCTTCATTGTTTATGCAGCAACGTCATTTCATCAACATTGGCGAGGCAACCACTTACGCTTTGGGCTCAGGTATCGGTTGGGCACTGGCTATTATCGGTCTGGCTGCCATCCGTGAAAAAATGGCTTACTCTGATGTTCCCGCTCCTTTGAAAGGTCTGGGTATCACTTTCATCACTGTAGGTTTGATGGCAATGGCATTTATGTGTTTCTCTGGTTTGAAAATCTAAAAGGAAAGGAATAAGACAATGGATATGAATTTAATATTAGCTAGTATTGGAGTATTCCTTGGAATTATCCTTCTGCTCGTTGTTATTTTGCTGGTAGCTAAGCAGTATCTTACTCCGAGCGGCAAAGTAAAGATAACTATCAATGGAGAGAAAGAACTGGAAGTAGAACAAGGTTCAACTTTGCTGAACACCCTGTCTGTCAATGGCATCTACCTGTCATCGGCTTGTGGTGGTAAAGGTTCTTGCGGTCAATGTAAATGCCAGGTTGTAGAAGGCGGTGGTGAGATTCTTCCTTCTGAAAAGGGACATTTCAGCCGTAAACAACAACAGGATCATTGGCGTCTGGGTTGCCAGGTGAAAGTAAAAGGTGACCTGGGCATCAAGATTGATGAATCTGTACTGGGTGTTAAGGAATGGGAATGCGAAGTAATCAGCAACAAGAACGTTGCCACTTTCATCAAAGAGTTTATTGTGGCTTTGCCGAAAGGTGAACACATGGACTTCGTTCCGGGTTCATACGCTCAGATTAAGATTCCTAAATTTGAAATGGACTACAACAAGGATATCGATAAAGACCTTATCGGTCCGGAGTATCTGCCCGCATGGGAAAAATTCGGTCTGTTCGGCTTGAAATGTAAGAATACGGAAGAAACCATCCGTGCTTACTCTATGGCCAACTATCCTGCCGAGGGTGACCGTATCATGCTGACAGTGCGTATCGCTACTCCTCCGTTCAAACCGAAAGATCAGGGTCCCGGCTTTATGGATGTGAATCCGGGTATCGCTTCATCTTACATTTTCACGCTGAAACCGGGTGACAAGGTAACGATGAGTGGTCCTTACGGAGACTTCCACCCGATCTTCGATTCTAAGAAGGAAATGATTTGGGTAGGTGGTGGTGCCGGTATGGCTCCGTTGCGTGCGCAGATTATGCACATGACCAAGACACTGCACACTACCGACCGTGAACTTCACTATTTCTATGGTGCGCGTGCATTGAACGAAGTATTCTATCTGCAAGATTTCCAACAATTGGAAAAAGACTTCCCGAACTTCCACTTCCATCTGGCTTTGGACCGTCCGGATCCCGCAGCCGATGCAGCAGGCGTGAAGTATACCGCAGGTTTCGTTCACAATGTGATGTATGAAACTTATCTGAAGGATCA
>CAUAWO010000098.1:0-6248 GCA_958432865.1 Bacteroides stercoris | reverse complement strand
GCACCCACCCGGACGGGCATAACCACAGCGGCAATATCCATGTGCATATCGTCATTAACAGTCTGCGGATTGCGGAGGTTCCCATGCTGCCCCACATGGACAGGCCAGCGGACAGGAAAGCAGGCTGCAAGCACCGCTGTACGGACGCAGCTATGAACTATCTGAAAGCCGAAGTCATGGAGATGTGCCACAGCGAGGGGCTTTACCAGATAGACCTTTTGAACGGCAGCAAAGAACGCATTACCGAGCGTGAGTATTGGGCGCAGAAGAAAGGACAGGCTGCCCTTGACAGAGCCAACGCCCCTATTGCTGCGGACGGTATCGCGCCCCGGCAGACCAAGTTTGAAACGGATAAGGCGAAGCTGCGCCGGACTATCCGGGAAGCCCTTGCCGCTGCTTCCGGCTTTGATGAGTTTGCCGCCCTGCTTCTCCGGCATGGTGTGACCGTCAAGGAGAGCCGGGGGCGGCTAAGTTACCTCACGCCGGACAGGACGAAGCCAATTACCGCCCGGAAGCTGGGGGACGATTTTGACCGGGCTGCTGTCCTCTCCGTTTTGGAGCAGAACGCCGCCAGAGCCGCCGAAAAACCCGCAGCCATAGCGGAATACCCCGGCAGTATCAAAGACCGCTTACGGACGAAAAAAGAAGCGAAAAACGCCCCGAACAATGACGCTGTACAGCGCATGGTAGACATAGCCGCCAAGCGAGCCGAGGGGAAAGGACGGGGCTATGAGAAGTGGGCGACCATGCACAACCTCAAACAGATGTCGGCTACCCTCATGCTCTACCAGCAGTATGGCTTTTCTTCCCCGGACGAGCTGGACGCTGCCATTTCCGCAGCCAACACCGCCACGCAGGAGAGCCTTGCCGGACTGAAAGGGCTGGAAGCCGCTATCCGGGAGAAAAAGGAATTGCAGCGCAACCTTTTGGGCTATATCGGCACGAAGCCCGCCCGTGACGGTCTGAAAGCGCAGAAATCGGAGAAAGCCCGGAGAGCCTACCGGGAACAGCACGAAAGCGATTTTATCATAGCGGACACAGCCGCCCGTTATTTCCGGGAGCATGGAATAACCAAGCTGCCAGCCAGCAAAGCCCTGCAAAGGGAGATTGAGCAGCTTACCGTCCAGAAGAACGCCGGATATAACGACTACCGGGAGAAACGCCAGCGGGCGCAGGAGCTTCAGACAGTCAGACGCAATATCGACCAGATTTTAAGGGGCGCACCGAGCCAGCAGAAAAAGCGTGAACAGGAGCGTTAAAGACCGCCCCGAAATGATACCGAAACCCTACAAAAATACAGGTATGATATGAACCCTTACCGCAATACTCCCCGACTTCCAAACGGGGCTTACAGGGCAGAAAAAGCCCGAAAATGATACCGAGAACATACAGAAAATGCCCCCTATCCCGCTACACCGATAGGAACGGCAGAAAGGAGCTTACCATTGCCGAGAATGAGCAAGAAGCGGCGGCTGGAATGGTCTTTCTTCCTCAACCACCGCAACCGTATCACTTACAACGACCTATGCCGGGGCTGCACCCGTGACTGCAAACAGAGCTTCCGGGCGGTTATCATACTATGCCCTCGCTATTATTCCAAACGCTGGAAAAAGGAGGACGCAGCCTATGGCAGATAACCGCAAATATTACTACCTCAAGCTGAAAGAGAGCTATTTTGACGATGATGCAATCGTTCTGCTGGAAAGTATGCAGGACGGCGTTATCTATTCCAACATTCTCTTGAAGCTGTACTTGAAATCGCTGAAAAACGGCGGGAAATTGCAGCTTGACGAGAATATCCCCTACACCGCCCAGATGATTGCGACCATTACCCGCCAGCAGGTAGGTACCGTAGAGAGAGCTTTGAAAATCTTTATGAAGCTGGGGCTTGTGGAGCCTTTGCCAAGCGGCGCACTCTACATGAGCAACATTGAGCTTTTAATCGGCCAGTCCTCTACCGAGGGGGAGCGCAAGCGCAGGGCGCGGCTGGCTTTGCAGGAACAAAAAGCCCTGCCGCAGACAGGGGCGGACAAATGTCCACCATATCGAGCGGACATTTGTCCACCAGAGATAGAGATAGAGAAAGAGATAGATATAGAAATAGAAAAAGAGAGAGAGTTAGAAACGGGACACCCCGCCCCCGCCGCCTATGGCAGATACCACAATGTCATTCTTTCCGATACGGAGCTTGACGGGCTGAAAACAGAGCTTCCCGGCAAGTGGGAGTATTACATTGACCGCCTATCCTGCCATATCGCTTCCAGCGGGAGGAAATACAAGAGCCATGCAGCCACGATTTTCAAGTGGGCGCAGGAGGACGCAGCCAAGAAAGCCCCGAAAAAGGGCATACCCGATTATACCTGTAAGGAGGGCGAGAGCTTATGACGAATGGATTTGATGAAATGATTTTGAATATGACCGACACCACGCCGGAGCCGGAGGACTACACCGGCGAGGACGGGCTTTTATACTGCGGGAAGTGCCACAAGCCCAAAGAGGGCTATTTCCCCAAAGAAACCGCCGCATGGCTGGGGCGTGACCGCCACCCGGCAGAATGTGACTGCCAGCGGGCAGAGCGTGAGGAACGGGAAGCCGCAGAGAAACAGCGCAGTCACCTTGAAACTGTCGAGCGGTTGAAGCGGCGGGGCTTTACAGACCCGGCTATGCAGGGCTGGACGTTTGAGAACGACAACGGCAAGTGCCCGCAAATGGAACACGCCCATTTCTATGTGGAGAACTGGGAAACCATGAAAGAGCGCAACATTGGCTATCTGCTATGGGGCGGCGTTGGCACAGGCAAGAGCTATTTTGCGGGCTGTATCGCAAATGCCCTTATGGAGCGTGAAATCCCCGTGTGCATGACAAACTTTGCATTGATATTGGGTGACCTTGCCGCCAGCTTTGAGGGCAGGAATGAATATATCTCCCGACTTTGCAGCTTCCCGCTGCTTATCCTTGACGATTTTGGAATGGAACGGGGAACGGAATACGGCTTAGAGCAGGTCTACAACGTGATTGACAGCCGTTACCGCAGCGGCAGGCCGCTGATCGTCACGACTAATCTCACGCTGGAGGACTTGCAGCACCCGGAGGACACCGCCCACGCCCGCATTTATGACCGTCTGATTGAAATGTGTTCTCCTGTCCGCTTTACCGGGAGCAACTTCCGAAAAGCCACGGCGCAGGAGAAAATGGGACAACTGAAAAAGCTGATGAACAGAAAGGAGAGCCGCCTATGACCAACACCCCAAAGAATGACCGCAGCACCCGCCGCCCGGATTGCGTGACGGAAATCCGCATAGGTAATTCTGTCCTTGTCGTTTCCGGCTATTTCAAGCAGGACACCACCGCCACCGCCGCCGATAAAATGCTGAAAGTGCTGGAAGCGGAAGCTGCTACACAAAAATCGGCAATTTGACGGGACGTAAAGAAGCAGAAAGGACTGTACAGCCAGCCCCGGCGTGTGGTATGATAGTCATACGGAATAGTGGGGCTGGCTGTCGGAAATGGAGGACACTATGTTAAGACAGACCACCCGAAACCTTATTACCGCCCTTTATCCGAGATTATCCCACGAGGACGAGCTGCAAGGTGAGAGCAATTCTATTTCAAACCAGAAGCGTATTCTTGAAACCTATGCGAAGCAGAACGGCTTTTCCAATCTGCAATGGTACACAGATGACGGTTATTCTGGGGCGAACTTCCAAAGACCCGGTTTTCAAGCCATGCTTGCGGACATTGAAGCCGGAAAAGTCGGCACCGTTATCGTCAAGGATATGTCACGGTTAGGGCGAAACTATCTGCAAGTGGGAATGTATACGGAAATGATTTTCCCACAGAAAGGCGTCCGCTTTATCGCTATCAATGACGGAGTGGACAGCGCACAGGGCGACAATGATTTTGCCCCTCTGCGGAACATTTTTAACGAATGGCTGGTGAGAGATACGAGCAAGAAAATCAAAGCAGTAAAACGGTCTAAGGGTATGAGCGGGAAGCCCGTCACGAGCAAACCCGTATACGGCTACTTTATGGACGAGGACGAAAATTTTATCATTGACGGGGAAGCCGCCCCTGTTGTGCGGCAGATTTACAGCTTGTGCCTTGCCGGGAACGGGCCGACCAAGATAGCCCGTATGCTCACAGAGCAGGAGATCCCCACGCCGGGAACGCTGGAATACCGTCGGACGGGAAGCACCCGCCGCTACCACCCCGGCTATGAGTGCAAGTGGGCGACCAATACCGTGGTACATATCCTTGAAAACAGGGAGTACACGGGCTGTCTGGTAAACTTCAAGACGGAGAAGCCGTCCTACAAGACCAAGCACAGCGTAGAGAACCCCATTGAGAAACAGGCGATTTTCGAGAACCACCATGAGCCTATCATTGACACCCAGATGTGGGAGCGTGTGCAGGAGTTACGCAAGCAGCGCAAACGCCCGAACCGCTATGATGAAGTGGGCTTATTCTCCGGCATACTCTTTTGTGCCGACTGCGGCAGCGTCCTTTACCAGCAGCGTTACCAGAACGCCACCCGCAAGCAGGATTGTTATATCTGCGGGAGCTACAAGAAGCGTACCCGTGACTGTACGGCGCACTTTATCCGCACCGACCTGTTGACCGCCGGAGTGACCGACAATCTGCGGAAAGTCACCAGCTATGCAGCGAAGCACGAAGCCCGGTTTATGAAGCTGCTGATCGAGCAGAACGAGGACGGGGGCAAGCGCAGGAACGCCGCAAGGAAAAAGGAGCTGGAAGCCGCCGAGAAGCGTATCAGCGAGTTATCCGCTATCTTCAAGCGGCTGTATGAGGACAGCGTGACCGGGCGCATTTCAGACGAGCGTTTCACGGAGCTGTCGGCAGACTATGAAGCCGAGCAGAAAGAACTGAAAGAGAGAGCCGCCGCTATCCGGGCAGAGCTTTCCAAAGCGCAGGAAGCCACGGTAAACGCAGAAAAGTTTATGAATGTTGTCCGCAAGTACACCAGCTTTGAAGAACTTACCCCTACCCTTTTGCGTGAGTTTGTGGAGAAAATCGTTGTGCATGAGTGCAGCTATGACGAGAACGGCACACGCAGACAGGACATTGATATTTATTACTCTTTCGTTGGCAAGGTAGACCTGCCCGAATGACCGCCCGACCTATCCGGCGCAATGCGCAAACGCCGGATAGGAACGGCAAAATTTTTTACACTTCTACTACTTCTTTATCACACATCAGCAAAGAGTCAGGGTATGAAGCAGCTCATGGCTGGCGGCGGCGTTGCCCTGATTGGCATCACCCTGATCCCCCTGCTGAGCGGTCTGTTCGGCTAATCTTTTCCGGGCGGCGTCTGCCGCCCCGTACATATTTACTTGCAAGTGTTTCCAGCCCCTCCGTGGCAAACGGATTCTTATCACAAGAGGAAAAGCATTGCAAATCGAATATTCACCTTTATTCTGAAAGGACGGTGCTATTATGCAGATTCTGACTCACCTTATTTTTCTGCTCAACCTGCTCAAGACCCTTATCAACCATTTTTCTTGATGGGTGGTGGCACTGAGTGGAAACAGTTCTCAAAGCAATCTCCGATTGGATCAAGTCACTGCTGACAGCGGCGATCATGTCCAATCTCAACGGCCTGTTCGATGATGTGAACACCCAAGTAGGCAACATTGCACAGCAGGTCGGTACCAAACCATCCAGTTTTGAACCGCGCGTTTTCGCTATGATTGAGGCGTTGTCCCGGAACGTAGTGCTGCCCATTGCAGGCGTGATTCTGACCTTTATTGCTTGTTATGAGCTGATTCAGCTCATAACAGAGCACAACAACATGGCACAATTTGAACCTGCGCTGCTGATGAAATGGATCTTCAAAACTGCCATTTCGGTGTGGATGATCTCCAACACCTTCGACATCATCATGGCGGTGTTCGATGTGACGCAGCAGGTGGTGGCAAATTCCAGCGGCATTATTTCTGGCAACACGCGGGTGAACGACATCGGGCTTTCCATGCTGCAATCCAGCATGATGCAGATGGACGTAGGACCCCTGTTCGGACTGTTCTTGCAGTCCTTCTTCATCGGTATCACCATGCGCATCCTGTCCATCGTGATTTTTGTCATCGTCTACGGAAGAATGATTGAAATCTATATGATGGTCAGCCTTGCCCCGGTGCCCATGGCAACATGGGGTAACCACGAACAATCCCATGTTGGACAGAACTATCTTCGTTCTCTGTTCGCGCTGGGATTTCAAGGTTTCCTGATTC
>CAUAWO010000097.1:0-6386 GCA_958432865.1 Bacteroides stercoris | reverse complement strand
ACATTTGCATACGAAAAAGCAGCCGGCATACATAATGCAGCTGATAATCCTAACACAACAGGTGTTCGTCTGATTCCGTAACCCAACGGCTTAGGACATTTCTTTATGTCTTTTCTCATTTTTCTATGGTTAACAAATTAATTAATAATCCATATTATTTATCTCTAATGTAGTAAAAATACGATGTTTTAGTTTTCTTTCTTCAGATAAAGTCATTACTTCCATTGCTTCATCAGAAACCAATAATACATTCTTGGCCTCTTCAAATACTTTCAGCAGTTCTGCGTGCTCCTTTAAAAGCTTATCCCAATGAAAAGCTGATTCAGGAGCATCATCCAGAACATACTTGATAAAGTCGTCATCCTTCAAAAAGTCTTCTACCTTGCTATACATCTTTTTTGTATCCACGTTACAATCATTTTTCATTATGACGGATAGTGGTTCAAAGTTGTACTCACCTGAAAACTTAAAATATTATCCTACCAATTCCCTTAATCTTGTAATACCTCTATGCATCAAATTTCGTACCGACTGGTAATTCATATCCATAATGGTACAAATATCTTCATATTTCTTCTCTTCTATATAATATAAGGTAAGTGCCTCACGTTGGCGCGGAGATAATTGAGCCAACAAATGTTTTACTTTTATATTTTCAAAACAACTTTTTTCCTTTTCCAAATATTGATGTTCTACATCATCACCTGCTGCAACGGGATTCAGTTCCTCAACAGCCGTTTCCGACATGAACATCCGTCTGCGAAGTTCATCACATAACTTGTTTTTCAAGGAAATGAGGAGGTATGATTTGAAGTTGTCAATGATACCCAATTCAGCCTTCTTTGTATACAATTTTACAAAGACATCATGAATGCAGTCCTTCAACAATTCTTTGTCAGTAGTTAACTTACATCCATAATTAAATAGAAGATTAATATGCATATCATATAATGTAGAGAATGCACTTACATCTCCCGATTGGAAAGCGGTTACCAAGCAAGCTGTCTTATCATTTAAGTTTTGTTCCATCACAGTATACTAATTATAGGTTGTTTTGATGATGATGCAAAACTAGGGAGGATACGCTACTTTTTTAGGTAATATTTGATTATTGGACCGAAAAAACAGATAACCTGCTGAAAAACATATATGCTAAATAATACAGATTTTCATTAAAAAGGAGAACCAAAATAAGTCCGGTTCTCCTTCCATGTACTAAATTCTATGAAACCAATAAATACAATCTTTGTTTTCCTCTGCTTTAAGCATATATATATCTTTAATATTCAATCGTTTAGCAATCACCGTTATTGCTCCGGTCTTCGGATCAACAGACTTCAATATGTATTTCCCAGGTGATAAATGAACAGGAATATCTGTTGCAGAATGGGAATAAATGATACTTCCAATACCAGATTTTACCAGTTTCTGATACTTATTTGTACCAGTATCCTCCATATCCATAGCAGCCGCATCAGTTAAAAAGCTTTCATCGGCAACCGGAACAACCGAGCAAGAGCCACTTGCCATGAAGACAGCCCAAGCCATATCCGGATAATTCTGCGCATAGTAAGTAACCGCTTTTTCCGGGAACTTCTTACGATATTCACTCACCGCCCGATAAGCTTCATCAAAAGTAACCTTACCTACTTTCATTTTACGGGCATGCTGACGGGGAGCCAGGTTCTTTCCACCTTCGGGAGCATAAAGACCATCCACTTTATAGTGCCAGTAACGAATATCAATAATGTCAACTAATTTCGCACGCTGCGTATCATTCAGAATGGCATCTTGAACATCCTTTGTCGCACTTAACGCCACGGTCGCTTTCTTACCGGTTTCTTTCTCCCACTCTCCTATCACATCCAGCCAGAATTGTACAAAATGCAACGGACCGGTAAACTCCGCACTGATCAGTTGTACCACATTTGCATCATCGGCAAAATTATCCAAGCATTGGCGAATATACTTTCTATGAAACTCACGACGTACCGGATGACTGATATCATAAAACATATCCGCTACAAAGATACGTTTGTCACCGGCAAAAGGAACAGGTTCAGGCATATCGGTCTGATTGATATTATTGGCCGACCGCCAAGGACAGTCTACCCAATGTGCTCCCGCCTCCAAGATATTATGCTGGAAGTAATTCTCATGGAAAAGCAAAAGACCTTTCTCCGCCCCTTTTTCGGCAAACTGCTTCAACCGGTTCCAATACCATGCATTGGGACGGTTCAAATCATACTTGCTCAATCCTTCCCAAGCAGTACCTTCTCCACTGCGGGCAAACGGTTGTTCGTAGAATGGCCCCCACACATCTCCATCACGGCGACGGACACGCTCATGATCGTCACGACGACGCTCATACCACAAACCGTAATTATGATCTAAAACCAAAATCTGATTCTTCACCATATAATTCACCGTAGAATCAATTCTATCCGTCAGCCCAAGTCCTTCGCGTCCCGGCACGAAACGGGTAACATGTGGCTTGGCTTTAGACAAGAAGCTGGTCCTCAGTTTCCCATTCCACCAAGGAACCTCCTGCCTGCCGCCTACCAGTAACCGGCCATCCACCTGCATACGTCCATTAATAATGGCAAACAGATGATCCTCTTTTTCCTTATATATAGGTGTCTTGAACTTCAAATCTTCTAAAGATTTCAGTTTTCCGGAAGACACACTGGCTGTATAAGGTGCTTCCTCAATCCATTTTTGCATAGTAAGACGGGGAGTATAAGCTTCCTTTGCCATCTCCATTGCCGCTTCTACGGTAGGACTGCTGGTTGCGTTGGTAGCCCTGGGAAGAATACGTGCCTGGTCAGAACAATCTTTATTCAAACGTGCCGCCAACTGTGCATAAAACAAGCTGCGGGGATGTACGTGATTATTTGATTCCGCCCATTGGCCGTCACCCGAGAATTGCGCCCAACAACCGTATGCACGGTTTACCGCATCTCTTGCCGGTGAATAACACTCTATCCCGGCAGCTGTACATTGCCAGAAAAGACTGTTGCCTGTATTCCAACCGGCACCATTTTTATCCTGTCCCAAATTCTTAAACACCAAATCATGGCCATCAATGTTTACCACATCAAATAATAACCCGCAAGCCCAGGAATCAATAGAACCGCTGAATCCTAACGACTCTTCCGAATCACACTGTACAAAAGCATTCGGACCTGCCGCACAAAATCCGGCTGAGAAATCATGAATACCCTGTTTAGAATAACAACGCTGAAAAAGTGTCTGCTGCCCCATAGTATAAAATGTACTGCGACGCATTCCACCTATCTCTGAAACAGGTTCTGTGGATACACAATCTTCTACAGTTGTTTTAGAGCCGGTACGCTGTACAATCACAGCACTTCCTGCAAAGTGCTTAAAATTTACCCTGCGCACCCAACAGTTTTCGGCATTTTCTATAGATACCCCCGTCCAGCAATGATCCTCATCTTTAGGATACTTCTTATCATAGTCAGAAGCCAATGTCAGATTCTCCAAACCTGCTTCTGCGATTCTGCCCGGCCAACTATAACGTAACACTTTGACAGTTCCCCATTTATTATCCAAAGCCATTGTCAAAGGAGCATCCAAAGTCAATTGGTTTCCATCCGCCTTACTTACCGACCTATCCCAAACCAAATCCATCTCTCCTTCTTTCCAGCCCAAAGCGGAAATACCTCCGCCAAAAATATCACAACCGACAGAAGCAATCCATTCTTTCGTAGAGGGGCGGACAATCCGGACCCGCTCTCCGGAAACCAGCTGTACATTATTGGTTACCTGAAAAGTACAAGTATTTACAGGAACGTATGATGTCAACACATCCAAGGTATCCGTAACAGCCAAATCATTCCGCCCTTCAATATAAAGCAAAGCTCCTCTGTCCACTCCCTTTTTCAACAATACGGTCTGTTCCCTGTCACTGCCGCGCAGCACGACTCCCGACACAGAAATACGCAAGCTCTCATTCAATTCAAAAGTTCCTTTATCCAGCAAAACAGCCCCACGAAAACCATTTTTATCCAAAGCCAATGAAGATACATAGTCAATGGCGCGCTGAATACGAGAGGAATTATCCCCAGGCTTCCATGAAACAAAAACGGCATTCGCCACATCAGGTATAGGGTATTCCGAGTTACGGTAACCGCAAGAAGAATAATCTAGAATACGGTTTCCGCGTTCATCAGTCACATAAGTCAGTTTTTCTTCCTTCACCTGTAAAGGAAAGGTTTGCGCAGAAATCCGCGCAAACCCCAAACTTAAAAATCCAAATAATAATAACTTATAATTCATTTTACATCAAACTTTTACGTTTTGCCAAAGTATCATGATTGTTCTTTATATCCGTCCAATCCACTTTCTTTGCAGGATCTATGCCATTAATGTATTTTTCAATATTGGTATACCCGTCGCCATTACAATCTTTCACCGCATCACCCGGATCATTAGGATTGAGTCCGTATCTCACCTCCCAGACATCCGGCATACCATCACCATCCGTATCAACCACAGGCGTACCTTTATATTCGGGCAAGCCACCTACCTGACGGGGATCTGTAATGATACCTTGTTTATAAGAGTCAACAGGAAGACGTCTTTTTACATAAGTACTAACGAATTCAGGAGCGTCTTTCACGTAAATAGCTTTCCCTGTCTTCACCGTCTTCATCACACGGGCATCCACCGCATCCCTTTTAGGGAAAGTAGCCCCGGCATTTTCCAATACATAATTATAGGCAGTTTTGGCATCCATAATAGTCACATGGGGCATTGAGAAAGGCTCGTTTACACGAATTTGATCTGTAAACTTCCCTGCGTCCGGCATATCGTACACCTGCACGCCGCCATCCCAATTATTCTTTGTCACACGCGCATTACCTTCCACTACATTTCCGGCTACATACGCTTTACCAAATGTATCCGGTTTCTTCTTGTCACGACTTGATTCGGGTTTCACAATCCGGTGGGCAATCGGCTTATCTTTCGGAGTGATAGGCCCCGGTTTAAAATAATTATTAATAATATTCAAACGGCTGGTTTCATCTCCCCCGTCAACAGAACGGTTCCACCAATTAAAAGTCACATTGTTTACCAGATTAAAATCCTCATTCATGCCAATGGAACAGTTACGGCTGATATTGGATGCGAACAAGTTACGGCAAAACATACTGTTATGCCCACCTATAGTCGCCCCGAAAGCATGATTGTAACAATCCAAAGCTTCCGAAAAAATAGAGTTCTGAATAGTTATGTTGACAGTAGGAAGCTTCAGACCATGCCCTGTGGAATCGCGATTGTATACATGGCGGTAAACAGACATGTTTTCATCCAGTCCCCAACTGGCAGAGCAGTGATCGATAATAACATTACCCACACAGTTACCTCCCAAAGCATCATCCCGGAAGAACACATCCTGCGCCCCCCGACGGAAACGCATATGGCGGATAATAATATCATGCGTATCAAGCAGGAAAGAGGCTCCTGTTACACAAACCCCATCCCCCGGAGCTGTCTGACCTGCAATAGTGATATACGGAGCACGGACGTTTATAGGGGTTTTCAGCCGGATAACGCCCGAAACATTGAATACAACAATACGCGCGCCACCGGTCTCACATGCCTCACGCAATGTTCCGGGCCCACTGTCGGCCAGCGAATTGACCACAATTACTTTTCCTCCACGTCCACCGGGAGTATAGGCCCCTCCCCCTTCTGCCCCGGGAAAGGCAGGTATGTTGCTCTTTATTAAATCCTCCGGTTTGGATGCCCATGGTTTATAAGGACGTCCTTGAACAGCCTCAGACATTACTACAGGTAATGCTTTCGCCCATGCCTCATCCGATTTCCGGTCTATTTCCTTTTGTTGTTCTTCTCCTCTGATTTTTACCGAATCAGGAATTACAGGATACTGTGCCGCCACAGGCAACACACATGCAGTCAATGCTGCCACTGCAAATAGTTTCTTTAGTTGATTCATTTGGTCGCTAAATTATTATTTTTTCTATAACTTCGTAACATAACACCCTGCTTTTAACATGATTCAAACACACATTGCGAGTATTTCTATATCAAAGACGGAACAGAAAGCCTGTTGTACTCTCTATCCGCACATAAAAAAAGAGCTTGACACCGTTTCACCGGGCAAGCTCCTTTTCCGCTTTTCAATAAACATTAATTTATATCTTTCCTCCACGTGCCTTGATACGTTCATACCAAGCCTTACGTTCTTTCACTAAATCATATCCCCGCTTAGAGAGGTAATTATTAATCCGGCCTTTGTATTTGCCGAAAGCAGCATGTTTCTTATTTGAATTTTCAGCATCCATGGCAAATTCACGGGCTTCAACAAGCCATGCCATAATCTGCGCTTTCTCTTC
>CAUAWO010000096.1:0-6584 GCA_958432865.1 Bacteroides stercoris | reverse complement strand
TCTTCTTGTGTCAAGTAGGGACTAAAAAAATTTTGAGAATTTACAAGCCGTTCATAGGTGGACAACCACCCGTGAACGGCTTGCGTTTTCTCTATGCTCTTTTGCCGTTCTTTGTGCGACGTTTCTTATACGCCGTCTCAAACGCCTCCATCATTGGAGTGACCGGAAGCTCGTTGTCAGGCTTGGACAGATACTCGAACCGGATGCCGTTCTCCCGGAACTTTCGCTCAAACCTTATGAAAGAGGAAGTGTCCCGGCTAATCCGTGAGGTGTCACGGGTGAGGATCGTACCGATGTCCTGACGCTTGGCTTCGTTCAGCAGGAAGTTCATGATACCTTCCGTATGGACGCCGGAGATGCCGTCTGCCGCCACAGCAGCAGCCACCTCATAGCCTTTGTCCTTCGCATAGCGTTCCAGCTCTTCCCGCTGGTCTGCTGCCGCAAGCTGATCCGCACAGGCAACGCGGATATAAAGAAATACTTTCATTTGGCTTCTCCTTCTGATGTAGTGAGGAAGTCCTTGAACTTCCAGACGATTTCTATGTTGTCAAGATCGTAAATGTAGACCGCAGAAATGAATGCGTGGGTCAGCTCATAGGTCAGAGCTTTGCAGTCGGCGTACTGTTCGCAGACCGCATCCAGCTTTTCATCTGAACAGGCGGTCTCGGAGTCAAGCTCCTTCATCCGCTCGTGACTGCGCTGGATTACTCCATCGTTTTCAGCAATCTTCACATCCGTTGCCGCCTTCTGCTGAATGTACGCCTCCTTCGTGATGCTTCCGGCTGCATACTTCTCGTAGAGCCTCAGCTTGGACGCCTTGTGCTGCTCGTTCTGCTTTTGCAGAGTGCGGATTTTATCAGCACATTCCTTGATGGCAGATTTCCGCAGATCACCGACTTCGCGGTTCTGTATTGCTTCCTTCTGTGCCAAAGCAAGAAACTGAGTAAGGGCATGGAAGACAACCTTCTCAATATCCATTTCCGGAAAGCTCCTGCCAACCGGACAGTCTGTGTTTCCGTTGTTGACCGAGTGAATGCACTGGAAGTATCGAATGCCAGCCTTGTTCTTTCGGCGTGTCATAGCACGTTTACAGTTACCGCAGCGGACGAGTCCCTTGAGCGGATAGTCATGCTGCTTGCGCGTGGGATTCCGTCCTCCGCCTCGAATGACCTTCTGAGCAAGCTCAAAGTCTTCCTTGCTGATAATCGCTTCATGCGTACCTTCTACGATAATCGGCTCATTGACAACACGCTTTTTTGAGCCGACACCGCAGGACTTCATTTTGCGGCTGACCAGTGTTCCGGTGTAAACAAGGTTTTTGAGGATGTTATAGACCATCACGGTTTCCCAACTGATTTTCTCGCTCATGTTACTGAACTTCTTCTTGTCGGGATGCTTGCTCTTGAAGTATTGCCCCGGCGTCGGGATGCCGTCATCATTCAGGCTGCGGGCGATCTGAGAGGTGTTGCTGCCTTCCAGCGCCTCGCGGAAAATACGACGGATCACATCAGCCGCCTCCGGGTCTACGGCAAGTTTGTTCCGAATGGTGGGATGCAGGACGTAGCCGTATGGGGCGTAGCCACCGACATACTTGCCCTGCTTCATCATCTGGATTTTTGCCGATGTGGTCTTTACGGAAAGGTCTTTGCTGTATGCGGCGTAGATGATGCTGCGCATAACCACTTCCAGACCGCCCGTTGTGCCTTTGTAATCGTCACTGTCATAGCCGTCGTTGATGGAAATAAAGCGGACGCCCATGAATGGAAAAGTGCATTCCAGATAGTTTCCCGTTTCAATGTAGTCACGAGAAAAGCGGGAAAAGTCTTTGACGCAGATCAGGTTAATCTCGCCGCGCTTGACCTTCTCCATCATCTGCGTGAACTGAGGACGGTGAAAATTCGTGCCGGTATAACCGTCATCCGCAAACTCAGACCGCTGACAGTGAGACAGCTCCGGATGATTGTCAAGAAAGCGGTTGATGAGCATACGCTGGTTGCCGATGCTGTCACTTTCCGCCTTGCTGCCATAGCCGGTATCTTCATCAGCCATTGAGAGGCGGATGTAGATGCCGATGTTGTATTCCTTGCTCATTTACATCGCCTCCTGTACTTCCTTGATACTCTGAACGGTCAGAGCGTAAATATCGCCGTATTTCATGACCAGCTCGATTGAGCCGTCCTTATGGACTTTTACAAGCTCTACGGACTCGTCAATCAACTCCTGAGAGAGTTTTGCTGCGCCGCTGACAGATTTCATCAGCGTGAGCCACTTATTGTCCTCGGACATTGCCTCGGCAAACTTTACCTTCCGCTGAACCGCTTCATCCAACCGCCGTGAAAGATCGACATACTGCTCATCGTAGGCTTTCTTGGCAAAGGCGTATTCCTCTTCATCGAGAACGCCTTCCGTGAAGTCCTCATAGAGACGGGTACGCTTCTTGGAAATACCGCTGAGTTTCAGATTCAGGCTTGTAATGAGCGCATTCTGCTGATCTCGGATGCTGCGTTCACCTTCGCTGTTTCTCAGTTTGGCAAGCAGCTTGTCGTAATTGAGAGCCGCCTTGACTTGAAGCTGAATCGCCGCAAGCACATCGGCTTCGAGTTTGTCCTGCCGCGTATAGTGTGGCGTACAGAGATTGCCGCGCTTGACGGATGAACTGCACTCATAGAAGGCGTACCATGCGCCGTCCTTGCGCTTGTCAACGCGCTTGCGATGGAAGTAGAGCTTTTTGCCGCAGTCTGCGCAGACGATTTTGTCTTCAAAGAGATTGATCAGCGTAGCGCGGATTTCTTCCGTGCGCTCCATCTTCTCAACCCTTGTCCTTGCAGCAGCGTTCCGCATTTCTCGTACCTTCTGGAAGTCCTCACGGGAGATAATCGCCTCGTGAGTATTGGGAAAAATAATCCATTCCTCACGGTCAATGTGCTGATTCTTGACGCCCTTGTAGATGGCGTTCAGCGTCCGTCCGAGAACGGTATCTCCGACGTAATGGGGATTATCCAGAATGGTAGTCAGTGAAGATTTGTTCCAAATCTTCTTTGCCGTAGCATTGCCTGTGCGGACGCCGACCTGATACTTCTGAAACTCCGGATTGGGCGCGTTCATTGCATCAAGCCGGTCTGCAATCGCAGGAAGGGACAGCCCTTCAATCTTCCATTGGAAAATCTTCCGGACAATCGGTGCGGTTTCCTCATCGAAGACCATATTGCTGTGTTCTTCATCCCAGCGATAACCATACGGGAGATTGCGCTTCTTGAACTCTCCGCTTTCCATCTGTGCCTTGAGCGCGGTAGAAACCTTGCGGGAGATGTCCTTCGAGTAGAGTGTGTTGATCATGTTTTGCAGAGGGATGATGAGGCTTTCGCCGGAGCCGTCCGTATCAAAGTTGTCGTAGTTCTCTTTGATGGCGATAAACCGAAGCCCGATCTGCGGAAAGACCCGTTCCAGATAGGTTCCTGCCTCGATGTAGTCACGCCCGAACCGGCTGAGATCACGAACCACAAGGCACTTGATCCTGCCGGTGCGGATGTCGTTCATCAGACGGTTGAACTCCGGTCTGTCAAAAACCGTACCCGTTCGTCCGTTATCCACATAGGTATCTATCAGATTCAGGTAGGGACGCTCTGCAATGTAGGACTTGCAAATCTCAATCTGATTTGCGATGACATCCACCTTTTCGGACTTGCCGCTGTTTTCAACGGAAAGACGGGCATAGATGGCTGTTGAGAAGACCTCGGAAGAAACAGATTCGATAACCGGCTCTTCAACTGCAATTTGCTTTCTGCTTTTTCTTGCCATTTGCTCATCCCTCCTTTATACGGCAATATCCAGTTCGTCGGCATAACCGAGAACGTATTCAAGCGTCTGCTGGTATTCGTCCCTGTATTTGAAGACGATTTCGATTGCATGGTTTTCGTGAATCAGAATGCGGTCAACAAGGGACATCAGCACACGGCGGTTCAGTTCTTCGACGTTTTCATACTGCTTGAAAAGCGTTACCCAGTTCCGTTCAGTCGTGCCGGTTGTCACCGTCTGCTTCATTTCTTTTTTGACCCGCAGAAGTGCCTCCTGTTTGTCCTCAATGATTTTGGTGTAGCTGCTGCGGAACTCGAAGTATTCCGATTTATCAATGACGCCGCCGATGAAGTTCTCGTAAAGCCCCAGCTTGAGCTTTTGGTACCGCTCAATCTCTTCCTCGATTTTGGTGATCTGGGCTTCGTAATTGAAAGCCTTACGGCTCTGAGACGGAAGCCGTTCTATCATCGCAAGCGCGTGTTCCAGATTGATGACAAGCTCGATCTGGTCATGAATGGCACGGAAGACCTTCTCTTCAACCTCTTTTGCGGCGATGCTGTGCGGGCTGCACGTCCGGCTGTGCTTATTGGTGGAGCAGACGTAGTAAATATACTTTTTCGTCTTCGACGGGACGGTCTTGCGGATCATTGGCTGCTGACAGTCTCCGCAGAACAGGAAGCCGGAAAACAGATGCGCCTCGTCCTGATCGGGCGAACAGCGCATATCCCGCTGCATCATGACCTTGACTGCCATGAAGTCCTCGTAGGACACAAGAGCTTCATGCGCATTTTCAACCTTGACCCACTCGGATTCATCCTTGCTTTTCACGACGCGGACTTTGTAGTTGGGAGTGCCGCGCTTGCCCTGAGCCAGAACGCCGATATAAACCTCGTTGGTGAGAATACGCTGGACGGCTTTGTATGTCCATTTTGCGGTATCGCCGGTTTTGAAGACGGTATCGAACTTTACGCCGACGGAATGCTTGTATTCCATTGGCGACAGGACGCCCATCTGGTTCAGACGCTTTGCAATGCGCCCAATGGAGAAGCCGTCCTTGTACATGGAAAAGATCATCTGCACATATTCGCTGACCGCTTCATCCACGATGAGCTGGTTTTTGTTCTCCGGCGATTTCATGTAGCCGTAAGGGGCGAACGAACCGACGAACTCACCGCTCTTCTGCTTGACTTCCAGACTGCTTCGGATTTTCATGGAGATGTCCTTGCAGTAAGAATCGTTAATCAGGTTTTTGAACGGGATAACAAAGGAGTCGGACTGCGGATCACCGGTCAGACTGTCATACGCATCATTGATTGCGATGAAGCGTATGCCGAGCTGCGGGAAAATCTTCTCAATGTAGCGTCCGCCGTCGATGTAGTTTCTTGAGAAGCGGCTGAGATCCTTGACCACAATGCAGTCAAGCGCACCCTTGCGGATTGCCTCTTCCAGCTTTTTGAACTGAGGACGATTGAAGGAAACGCCGCTGTAACCGTCATCCACAAACGGCTCACAGACAAGCTCCAAATCCTCATGTCTTGCGATATAGTCCTCGCAGATGGCTCTCTGGCTGGCGATGGAGTTGCTTTCTACTTTGTCTCCATCCTCACGGGACAGACGGCAGTAGATCGCCGTGCGGTAAACCTTGTCTGGCATAAAAATAACCTCCGTTTTTCTGTTTGGTGTGGTACATCAAATCAGAAAGACGAAGGCTTGCTTCAACTCTTATGAAGAGGAACACGAAAACGCCACATGACCATCAAGGCAAGCGGCTTAATCCGTATTCTTCTTTTTTTGACCGATTACATTATACCACAGGCTCAATCGCTTGTCCATAGAACCGGGTGAAAAGATTCAGACTGTTCATAAATCAAAGACCTCTCAGATAGTGTTCCAGACAATCTTCCATTGTCGTGTCCGTCTCGGCGAAGCTGATCTTCACCACAGTTTTCCCGTCCAGATAACAATAGGGATTTCTGATCTGCTTGATGAACTCCCTCAGTCTGACTTCTTGCGGTGCCGCAGGATCAAGCCGGATGCTGCTTCTTTGAACGAGTGTGCTACGGTCAACCGTTTTCGGGCTGACGCTTTTCATTGTTTCAATGCCCATCATATTCTAAGCACCTCCTGTTTCGTGAAAATATTCAGGACAAAAGGATATGGCAGAGCATCTTGTGAAGATACCCTGCCACATAGTTTTCATCCTGAAACTATATAGTAAGTTTCTTTTGGGTTTGTTTCATTGTCCGGCATATTTGCAGCTCGCGCCCCTGCCAGAAGAACTTTGCAGTTCCGGGAATGCTGCGGACTACCAATGGTCAATCGGTATCATGGGACTCTCACCCCTCCGAGGATCGCTCCGAGCCGCCCCTTCAAAGAAAAGACGGAAGTATCATTATACCCGGCATCTGCATCGTCGCAAGCAGCCGCACCACACGACTGTTATAGCTCTCCGGAGGTCGCTCACTCCCTTTCGGGAGGTCTTGGCGTCGGAAGCTGTGTTGCTTCGCAGAAGCGGAAAGATCCGCAGCACTGAACTATTCAGTTTTCAAGGAACAGTGAAGTGGTCTGATTGACCCTTTCACTTTACAACGGACATCTTTTTGCCGTTTGTTGAGTACCGCTCAAAAAATTCTTTGAAATTTTTTCTGCACCGCTGCTTTGAGGTCAAATGCAGCTCTGATGCCGATGCCTTTCCTCCGGGCAAACTCTCGAAGAGTCAGCCCCTCACGGGTCATCGCAAGATACAATTCGCGCTGCTTCTCGGTCAGAATAGAAAGAAGCTCCTTCTC
>CAUAWO010000095.1:0-6633 GCA_958432865.1 Bacteroides stercoris | reverse complement strand
GCATAGGTGGTGTGTGGATGTGCAGGGCATATCCACACACTTTTTTTATCTCCTTTCTGTTTTTTGAATTGTTATGTGAGTTTCATCTTTTTGTATTTGGATTGAAATGTGCAGTTCGTTTCTTTGCGGCAGAAAACAATAAACTTAAAGTTATGAAAAAGAAGTTCATTTTAACCGTTGCTTTTTTGAGTATCAGTTTGTTTGCCCAACAGATGTGGGCTATGCCGTTTTATCCGGTACGTGATAAAAAAGAGAATGTGAAAACGGATGCATCTTCGGCTAAGGTGGAAACATGGGAGTTTTACTCTACTGTTGAAACCCCTTCTTCCGAAGAGCTGGCTGCATTGGTTTCTAATCATAAATTAGGTAAGAAGGTAGCCTTCCTGTATGATTCATTTAAAGATACTTATGTGGTGAAGGAAGAGGTGGTACCCGGAGATCCGACGCGTCGTACGGTGATTCGTAAGCCGGAAATCTACAATGCAGTACGTACCATTGAAAAAGAACTGAACCGTCAGGTAAGGAAAGACCTGCTGCCGCAGGATAAGGCGGAGCAGGAGTTTACAGGGGTGCTGAAAGTGGCGTTGGCCGCTATCGACTCGGATACGGAGTCTTTTGAGACTGCTTTACAAGAGAATAAAAAGGACGTATCTCATTTGTTGGGTGTATTCCGCCGTGTCAGCCTTAAAAGTATCTATTGAATTCTTTCTTTTCAGGATAAACTAACAATTATATATAAATGAAAACTAAACAGTGCTTGGTCATTGTTATGACCTTGCTATGCCTTTGCGTGAAGGCGCAGAATCTCAGAGTGACCGGTGTGGTGCGGGATAAGTCGGATGTGATTATCGGTGCCAGCGTAATGGTTAAAAACTCAACAGTGGGTACGGTGACAGATATGGATGGGCGTTATTCAGTGGAAGTGCCCGCCAATGGTGTATTGATTTTTTCTTATATCGGATATACTCCGGTAGAGAAACAAGTAGATGGACAAACGGTGATTAACGTGACGATGAATGACGATGTGCAGGCCATTGACGAAGTAGTGGTAACTGCTATCGGTATCAAGCAGCAGAAAAAGAAGTTGGGATATACTACCCAACAAGTCAATACCGAGGCTTTAGACCAGCCGGGTACGGTGAATGTTGGTAATGCCTTGTCGGGTCAGGTAGCCGGTTTGACGGTAAATAATCCTACCGGTATTTTTCAGGCTCCTTCGTTTTCCTTACGTGGAAAGACTCCGTTGATGGTGATTGACGGTGTGCCTGTGGAGTCGGATCTTTTTGACGTATCTCCCGAAAATATAGAAAGTATTAATGTTTTGAAGGGAACTGCCGCCGCTGCTTTGTATGGTTCGCGGGGTAAAGACGGTGCTATTTTGATCACTACCAAACTGGCGAAAGAGGATGGATTGACTGTTACGGCCGGATTGTCCAGTATGGTTTCTGCCGGATTTACGGTCTTTCCTGAAACTCAGACAGAGTTTGGTTCGGGCTCTAATGGTCAGTATGCCTTTTGGGATGGAGCAGATGGTGGTATCTCGGATGGAGACATGACCTGGGGACCTCGTTTTGCCGGGCAGAAAATAGCACAGTGGAATAGTCCTATCCGTAATAAAGAAACAGGAGAAACGATTCCTTGGTGGGGGGATGTTTCCGGTACGATTTATGATGACCAGTCTAAGTACGAACGGGTGCCCATCGCATGGGAGCCTCATGATAACCTGAGGGACTTTTTACGTACCGGAATTATTACAAAAGCGACTTTTTCAGTGGCAAGCAAAAGTAAAAAAGCTAACTATAATTTTAACGGTGATTTCTCCAATCAGCGCGGACAGGTTCCCAATACTTCGGTTTATACGGGGGGATTGAACTTTAACAGTATGTATAACCTTAGTAACTCGGTTACTTTATCAGCCAATCTTTCTTATAACAAGGTATATTCTCCCAATTATCCACGTTATGGATATGGACCGAAAAATCATATGTATACCATTTTGTTATGGATGGGAAATGATGTAAATGGAAAGGAGTTGGCCGAGCATTATTATCGTCCGGACTCTGAAGGTACACGTCAGGCCAACTACAACTATGCGTGGTATAATAATCCTTACTTTGCTGCCAATGAACTGACGCAAAAGCATGACCGTAATACAATGAATGGACAACTGAAACTGAACTGGGATGTAATACCGGGGCTGAGTTTGCAAGGACGGGCTGCGGGACGTTTGGAAAGCACATTTGAAGATATGTCTGTTCCTAAGTCTTATATGAACTATGGTGATTCGCGGAATGGCGACTACAAAACGTGGAATACTGATCAGCTGGACATCAATGCGGATTTTCTTGCTACTTACACACGTGCTTTCAGCAGGAATTTTACGTTGACTGTCAATGCCGGTACTTCACTGTATTACCGTCAGATTCGGAAGCAAAGCCAGTCTACAGACGGACTGATCGTGGCGAAAGTATACAATTTGGGCAATAGCCTGAATCCTGTAAGCGCTACCAACTCGATGAACGAAAAAGCTATCGAGAGTGTTTATGGTTCTGTGAATGTAGATTTGTTTGAGTCTTTGTTTCTTACATTTACCGGGCGTAATGACTGGTCTTCTACTTTGGCAAAAGGGAATAACTCCTATTTCTATCCTTCTGTGTCATTAAGTACATTGGTTAATGAATATGTGAAACTGCCTTCATGGATGGATTATCTGAAAGTAAATGGTGCATGGGCGCAAGTTTCCAGTGACCTTGATCCTTATTCTTTGTATGCTACTTATTCCAATGGCACACTGTATGGCAGTATTCCGTCCGTGACTTATCCGGGTACGTTACTCAATGCGAATATATTGCCGCAAAAAACAACCTCGTATGAGGTGGGGGTTTCTACTTCGTTTTTGCATAATCGCATTGGAATTGATCTGACCTACTATCATATGCTGGATGAGAACAGTATTATAGAACTGCCCATATCATCTGCCTCGGCATTTACCAAACGTTATGTGAATGGTAACGAATACACAACAAACGGTTTCGAGCTGATTGTTTCCGCCACTCCGGTAAAAAACAAAAACTTTACCTGGAATGTAGCTACCAATTGGAGTAGTAATATTCGTAAGCTGACCGGGATTTATGGAGACCAGGAGAAGTTCGGCGATTTGAAAAAAGGTGACCGGGCTGATGCTATGTATGCTACCGAGTGGGAAAAGACACCGGATGGCCGGTTGATATTGGATGCGAATACGGGTTTGCCCACTCAGAGCGCTTTTAAGACCAAAGTAGGAAACCAGTCTCCTGATGTTCGTTTCGGATTGCAGAATACTTTCAAGATAAAGGATTTTACTGTCAATATAGATATGGACGGAGCTATCGGAGGAACGTTGATATCTACTACCACGCAGAAAATGTGGTGGGGAGGAAAGCATCCCAAATCTACCATGTATCGTCAGGAAGAATATGATAATGGTGGCAAGCCTGTTTATGTGCCCGAAGGTGTCAATATAGTAAGCGGTGAGGTGACTTATGACGTGAATGGGAATATTGTTTCCGATACCCGTGTCTATAAAAAGAATGAAACAGCGGTAAACATACAGACTTGGGCCCAGAATTATCCTTATCGTGCCGTGGTGCGTACAGAAGAAAGCGAGTTGTTTGCTAATACGTTCAGCCGTTCTTTCCTAAAACTGAGACGTGTTGCAGTGACGTATGATTTGACTAAGTTCATTCAGTCACAGTTTATAAAAGGGCTGGATGTCACAGTGTTTGGAAACAATCTGGCCGTGCTGAAAAAGACTCCTTATTTGGATCCGGACTTTGGTGCCAGTGATGGAGATTTGCAGGATCCGTCGGCCCGTTATGTAGGAGTGAGTGCTAACATTAAATTTTAACGTTTATTCAAAATATGATGAAGAAGTATATCAAATACATGGCATCTCTTCTTGCCGTATCCTTTGCAATGAGTGCTTGCATTGATTTGGAAGAGATGAATGTGGATCCTAATAATGCCACTACTACCAATCCTTCCCTGTTGTTGACCGGAGTTGCTTATAGTGCTTTCAATCAAACCAGTTCGGATGCTTGCCATGCAGCCAAGATGCTGATTCTGACTTCGGGAGAAAGCAAGTATCAGGTTTATAAATGGACGCGTGGGGATTTTGATTATTATAGCAATTTGCGTGATGTGACCAAAATGTCAGAAGAGGCCGGAGAAGGAAGTGCTTATCAGGCTTTGGCTCATTTCTTCCGTGCCAATTATTTCTATCAGTTGACTCTGGACTTTGGAAGTATTCCCTATACGGATGCGCTTAAGGCAGAAACAGATGCGAATTACCAGCCGGCATACGATTCGCAGGAAGTTGTGCTGGCCGGCATTTTGAAGGAACTGGAAGAGGCCGATAAAATGCTTGAAGGCAGTGATGAGATTATTTCGGGAGATATTATCTACAATGGCAACTTGGTTAATTGGAGAAAATTGATTAATGCTTACCGCTTACGTATTTTGATGTCTTTGTCGGGAAAAGAGAAGGTAGGTGATATAGATGTTAAATCGGAGTTTTCAAAGATTGTAGCCGACGGACCTTTAATGGAAAGCTTGTCGGATAACGGGCAGTTGATCTATCTTGACCAGCAGGATAACCGTTATCCGTATTTTAATGACAGCGATTTCGGTTCGGGGCGTTTTATGGATTCCACTTATATTGCTGCATTGGCTACACGGCAGGATCCGCGTTTATTTGCTGTTGCCACGCAAACTCCGAATGCTGAAAAAGCCGGAAAAGCGATTAATGATTTCAGCTCTTATGACGGGGGTGATCCGGCTGTTCCTTATAGTTTGGTTAATGATAAGGCGGTGGCTGGAAACTGTTCCAAGCCTGCTCCCCGTTATTACCAGACTCCGACCAATGAGCCTATGGTCTTGTTAGGTTACGTTGAACAGCAGCTTATATTGGCTGAGGCTGTAGTAAGAGGATGGATTCAGGGAGATGACAAGATTTATTATGAATCGGCCGTCAAGGCGTCTTTTGAGTTTTATCAGAAATATGCTGTGTCGGTAGCTGATTATCTCACTCAGGATGCAGCGGCAGAATACCTTCGAAATGACAAGGTGGCTTATTCCTCTTCCCTTTCTACTGATGAGAAGATAGAGCGTATTATTATGCAAAAGTATTTGCCGACATTTTTGCAGGGAAGTGTATGGCTACCCTACTATGAGGCGCTTCGTACGGGGTATCCCGATTTCCGCCGTGCCGCAGGAGTTAGTCTGCCTTATCGCTGGATGTATCCGCAGGATGAATATAATAACAATGCCACTCATGTGGAGGCTGCTTTGAATGAGCAGTTTGGTGGAAGTGATAAAACCTCGGATAAGCCTTGGTGGTTGCAGTAATCAGTTTAAATAAATTTTTAGGATGATGAAAAAGATAAAAACATTATGTGGTGTGTTGGCTCTGCTTTGTGTAGGGATGATGCCGGTAAGCGCGCAAAATGTGCTGAAATTCAATGCAGACAAGAAGTTTAAGATTGTTCAGTTCACTGATGTTCATTGGGTACCGGGAGACTCTGCCTCGGAAGAAGCGGCGGAGCGAATGAATGAGGTCTTGGATGTTGAGAAACCGGATTTGGTGATTTATACAGGTGATTTGGTGTTTGGCAAGCCGGCGAGCGAGGCATTGTCTAAAGCTTTGGAACCTGTTGTTTCCCGCCGTTTGCCTTTTGCCGTGACTTGGGGAAACCATGATGATGAGCAAGATATGACCCGTATTGAGTTACTGGAATATATCAAAGATATGCCGGGTAATCTGACCTCTACCACGGCAGGGATTTCGGGAGTTACTAATTATGTACTTCCTTTGAAGTCGGAAGACGGAAAGAAGGATGCAGCTGTGCTTTATGTCTTCGATAGCAATGCGTATTCGTCTTTGAAACAGGTAAAAGGGTATGATTGGATAAAGCCGGATCAGATAAATTGGTATGTTGAGAGCAGTGTGGGATATACGGAACGTAATGGTGGCAAGCCACTGCCCTCGTTGGCTTTCTTTCATATTCCTTTTCCGGAATATAATGAAGCGGCGCAAGATGAAAATGCGTTATTGATAGGAACACGTAAGGAAAAGGCTTGTGCTCCGTTGATTAATACAGGTTTGTATGCTGCTATGCTGAATGCAGGAGACATAATGGCTACATTTGTGGGGCACGACCATGTGAATGATTATGTAGTTGATTGGAAAGGGATTTTGTTGTGCTATGGACGGTTTACCGGAGGGAATACCGTTTATCACGATATTCCGGGAGGAAATGGGGCACGGGTCATTGAACTGACACAAGGAGTGCGCTCTTTCAAGACATGGGAGCGTTTGGAGGGAGGAAAGATTATTAATGAAGTAAATTATCCGTCTGATTTCCAAAGAGAATAATAGTCAGTTGGGCAGGATAGAGGTATTCTCAGTACCTGTCCTTCCGGTGACAAGACTGTTTCGTCATTTGTTATACATAAATTATTGTCACAGCTTCATACATCCCTGTCGGCATTCTATGGATATAGTTAATAATGGCCGGCAGGGTGATAGAATATTATGACCGTTTCAGATATTCGTACCCTATCCGGCAATACAGGCATTTTTTCTTATCGCAATAT
>CAUAWO010000094.1:0-6654 GCA_958432865.1 Bacteroides stercoris | reverse complement strand
TATGTATGCTTGATTTTGTTGCCATAGATACTTGTTTTTTGGTTTGTACTTTATTGTTTGCTTTTCCGCTGTCCGTAAACGCATGGGGTTCTTAGGGGTGCAACCCATAAGCGGAGATTGCAAAGAGAGGGTCACTCTTTGCTCTGGGTTCTCAGGGGAGAAACGCCCTGAGTGGGTCATTAGGGTAAAACCCTAATCCCCTCGGGAGAGCCCACAACTACGTAAGCGGAGCGTGTAGTTATAGTGGGCTATATCAATGGCAAGCCATTGTCTGCAAACTCCAGCCTACGGCTTCCGCTCTCCTCCGTCAGGGAGGTTTTTCATCATCGTTGCCGATTGGAGATGCACCGACCAGCACAAGGTCTAAATCGTCTATCAGTTTTTGCAGGACGGGATTCTTCTCTATCATCCGCTGGAGGATTCTCTCAGCCTCGACCAAGTGGTTGGCTGTACTCATCACCTTGCCCTCCCGTATCTGAAAGATAATCCAATCGGCTATGTCGATATGGGCTTCTTTTTGTTTCGGGGTGGCATTCCTTTCGATGATGTCCGAAACCACCACCTTACAAAAGTACATGCTCTCGGCTCGCTGTTTCCACTCGGCATAAGCATCGGCATCGGGAAAGAGAAGCACGGTTCGCCCTGACAGTACACGGAGTTTCTCTTCTCTCATCTGACTCTTACCACCCGTAGCCAGCCATACATAATCGGGGAAGATAGCAGAACCGATAACGGCACTCTTCTCGGATTCCACCAAGACCACCACCTTGTCGGGATGCGTTTTCAACAAGTGTTCCCCGAAAAGGCATTGGGATAGTTGCCAATCCTCTGCCAACACACGCTGCTTTTTCAATATGCTGTGTATCCAGTTCACTGCCGATGTCTGTCCTCCCTTGATACGGTGTCCGTCTTCGGGATTGTACTGCATCACCTTTCCCGTGCGTACCTTGCCCGTCCTGTCTATCTGCCAAAAGATAACAGAGCCGTCACGGGTAGCCCCCAAACGGTATTCCTCCAACAACCGCTTCAACACCTCTTTCGCCTTGTCGCCATAGTAGGAAGTAAGGAGTGTGAAGAGGAAACGGAAGAAATTGCTACGCTCGCTTTGCGACTTCTCCACATAGTGAGGGGGAATATAGCCGATGGCTGTCGGCTTACTTTGCTGCTTCACTTTCTTCTGCTCTGCTCTTTGCCTGTCAAAAGAGAAATCATTGGTAGTTCTGTGTTCAGGATGCTCTTGAAAATACTCTTTCGGAGTGTAGTGATACCCACAACCGCTTTCGTGGTTACATCTGCCGACCGATGGATGCAACGGCACATTATTTTCGTCCACGTAATAGACGAAAGAATGCCTGTCTCCGCATTTGGGGCAGGTATGCCGTGTTGCCGTTCCTTTATACTTCTGTAATGAATAATTGCCCATAGCTTAGTCCGTTTTTGATGGTTGATTGTCGGCTGTCCCATCCTGTCCCATTGTCCCACACTCTAAGGGTTGGGACAGTGGGACACTTGGGACACCTGCGTTTTTACTCTCTTTGCTGCGCTGGATGATACGGTTTACGGTGGACTTGCCACAATTCACCTGTGAGGCTATCTCCCTGACGGACTTGCCCGATTGGGAGAGTTGCAGAATTTGGCAATCCCTTTGGCTTGATTCATTGTCGCCCAATTTTTTCAAGTGTTCCTTTTCCGTGGAATAGCCCCTGAACACGAACTGCAAGAAAGCATCCACCTTGTCAATCTCGTAAACGATTACATTATCCGCATCATGAGAGAACGTGCCATAGCGCACTTTAAGCTGCTTCACATAGCGAAGCCCTCCGTCTTGGGCACTTTTTCCAATGGTGAACACGCTGTCAAAGAAATTGTAGAGCCGTTTGCTTCCGGCAAGGTCGTTGGATGTGATGGGACAATCCAAAGAGCGTTTGGGCGTATGTGCTAGGACAAGGATAGAGAGCGCATATCTCTTTTTGAGATTGTTCAGCTGAATCATCAGCCGTCCTGCGGCATCGCCTTTCTCCATGGCGCAACACAGGTAGGTAAGATTGTCAATGATGAAAATCTTGCAGTCGGTCTGCACAGCCATCTGTTCAATGCCGCCTATGATAGCTTCCTCAAAGTTGGCATCCAAAAGCTGGTTGCAGTCAATAGACACCCGATAGAGTTTGTCGGGAAAGGTGTAGAGCTCTCCATGCTCGTTGGTATAGCGGAGCTGGAACTGCTTTTCGGACAGTTCAAAGTCCAGATACAGCACATTGTCGGTTCGGGCGATGCGGTCGGCTATCTGCACGGCAAGGATGGACTTGCCCACGTTGGAATCGGCAAACAAGCAGGAGAGTTCCCCCTCGTACCAAAAGCTGTCCCACAGCGCACGGGGCGTAGGCAATAACGATGCTTCAAGAATGGTTTGGTTTGCCGTCTTGATATTCATCATGCCTACACTGTCGGGCATACCGTTATGCGCTTGGGATGCTTTTGTGAGGTCGCCACGTATCAGGTTGATATAGTTCTTATCCTCTTCCATATCATTCACCAGTTACGTGGGTTGGGCTTGCGACGGTGGGAAGAGGATAAGGACTTGTTCAGTTCCTCGTCTGACAACGGTATGGGATTCTTTCGGGCGGTTTCCAGCCACTTGTCCAGTTCGTCACGGTAAAGGCAATAGCGTTTGCCGGGCTTGGTGGCAGGGATTGTCCCTTCTGACAGTTTCATGTAGAGCGTACCCTTAGGGATACCTAAATACTCTGCTGCCTCGTCCACAGACATGGGCACGTGGGTGTCCACCGTTTTGGCATTGTTCACACTGCGCTGCTCGGCGAGCAGGCTTTTCAGGCTCATCACTTCGTCTCGAAGCTGAGCGACAACCTCGGGGAGGTCGTTGAAGGTAAGAATTGATTTTTCCATTCGCGTACTCGTCTCTTTTGTAAGACTTGGCGCAAAGGACTGAAATGATATATCCGTGAATATCTCCACGACACGTCATTGCAAAATAATTCCCGAATAATTAAGCCCAGCCATAAATGACGGGTAAAATTACTCGGGAAACGATGTAAAACAGGCGGTTATGAGTTACCGGATGGTTGTCGTTGGTGTCGTGATTATCCTAATTCCGCACATAATCCTCGGGATAGTGGAAATCAAGTTTGCCGTTTTCGGGTTCATCAATGGGAATTTCCGTCTTTAACGGCTCTACCTTGAAATTCTTGATGGTTGATAAGTCTGTATCAGCAAACGATTTCGGGAAAAGGGCTTTGATGAACTTGGCACGGTTATCCCCATTGTAGTATCTCTTGTACAGGAAACGCTCAGAGATATTCCATACGAAGTGACGGAGTGGAATGTTGTTGATGTCTTTGGTAAACGGTCTTTGTATGGGCTTCGGGGTATAAGTGTTAAGATTCATCCATTTGTCCACCTCAGTACAGATGTGGTTCACGGTTTCTTGGTCGGCAATGCGAGGCAGGTAATAATGGCAATACTCCATGACCATGCGGATGCGCTCTTCCTTTTCCCGTTGCTCTCTGCTTGCGTAATTGGCACGGTTCTTTTCGTGAAGATCCGGGGCGATAGTAAGCTCTATCGGTTGTGTTTGGATAAGTGTCTCTTCTTTTGTCGGGGATGATTCGGGTACAGGCTCAGGGACTGATGTAGGTCCAGGCACAGATGTGGCTTCTTCAAGTGTATTTTGTGACAGTTCTTCCTGCACCTCTATGGCTTCGGCAATCGTTTCTTTCTTGCCGAACTTGATTTTGTAGATTTCGTATGTATCAAAGATAAGTGTCTGAAAGGAGAGATAGAGCAACCATCCCAACAGGTTACAGCATACGAATACTATCCACCTGACAAAGTTGTCTTGGTTGAAGCTGTCCGCTATTACCAGCGTGGCAATGGAAGATATTAGGACGATGGCGAAGCCGACAAAGCCCAAGATGATGTATTTGTCCTTGATTGATGATTCCATATTTCGTTGAGAGATTGAATGTTCCTGTATTATTTTGTGCAAAGTTAATGCTATTTTTCCCAATTACTGCCCGTTATTTGCGGTTAGAACGGTCTTTTTCAATGTATTTCACGAAATGTCATCATATCATACTCTGTTTCATACTCTGAGGGGCTTATAAATGGTGGCATCAAGCCAAAAACATAGAGGGGCGATTATAGCCTTGTAGCCATAACCGCCCCTCTGAATACCTGTCAATGTGAGACATTTATGCCTCCTTGCGCTTCAAGGTTATCTTGTCCACCACCTGACACATCTGCTGCGCTGCTATCTTGGAATAGATTTGTGTGGTGGTAATGTTCTTATGTCCGAGATAGGCTTGGATGACAGCCATGTCCGTTCCCATTTCCACGTGCAGGCTTCCGAAGCTGTGGCGGGTACAGTGAAAGGTGATTTTCTTGGTTATCCCTGCTGCCGTGAGCCACCGTTGGAGTGGTCCTTGCAGCATCTTGTCCTTGAAATCCTCAAAGATAAGTCCCTCGCCCCGTTCTCCCAGCAGTCCATAGGCTTCATCACTGATGGGGTTATGCACTATTTCTTTGGTTTTCTGCATACGGGTGGTAACGAACATCCTGCCGTTGGTGTATGGTTGTATCTGCTGCCACGTGAGCTGTCTGATGTCGCTCTTTCTCAGTCCCGTAAGACAGGCGAAAAGAAAAGCTTTTTTCAAGACCTCCTCCTCACAGGGTGTTTCGGCAAGCCGTATCAGTTCCTCTTGGCTCAAATGCTCCCTGATGGTGGGAATGCACTCGATGCGGTCTAAGAAGCCGTTTGGGTTCTCCTTTATCTTCCTGTCACGGTAAGCGGTGTGCAGCACGGCACGGAAAGTTGACCAATAGCCTGCTGCGGAGTTGATGTGCAGCTTTTGGTTGGTGTGGATGGATTGGGGTGCATCAAGCAGGTATTCCATGAACTTGCGGCACAAATCCACATCCACCTCCTCAAAGGTGCATTTGCCGTTCACGAACCGCTGGAAATGCTTGTATACGTGCTGCCACTTGATATTCTTGCGGTCAGCCAGTCCTTTGAAATAGGCAAGGAAATCGCCCTTCATCTTGGTCTTGTCAAAAAAGCCGTTGTTTTCATTGAAAATGGCTTCGTAGCGCTGGTTGCGCAGGATGACCGCTTTCTTCATCATGCGTGCGTTGAAGTCCCGTTCCTGCTGGTTTGCAGGTTTGGCGAAGATGTAAATTCCTAAGGCTTCACGTGTAATCACTCTCATGGTGACATTGTCACGGTAGCCGGGATAGTAGTCAAGGCATAGTGAATACTGTGTCCCGTTCTTAATCTTGCGCTTACGCAAGGTAACTGTTTTGCATTTACTCATAATAATTATGTTTTAATTGGTTGTATACATTTTGGAGTTGTATCCATGTTTCCGATGGCAAAGGAACAACGTGAAATATCCGTGAATACCTCCACGATACATCATTTTGAAATAATTTTCGATAATCCCGATTTTTCACGGTTATTTGTTCCTTTCAGCCATGACACGCTCCACATCTGAGCGCAAAAGCAGGTTTTTCACACCCACCTTTATCTTTTCGATGTGCTTCACCTTGACGATATGGCAGATGTTGGCTGACGAAAGACCATAGATTTGCTGCACCTGCTCAACGGTATAGTAGCGTTCATCGTTCACAAGGTCAGTTCTGCGGAGTTCGTTCAAATGTGATTTGGAGTAATAGGTACGCCCGTACTCTCTTTTAGTGGGTATCTTATGGCGATAGGTGTAGGCACGGAGTGCGGTCGGCTTCATGCCGAACAGTTCCTCCACCTCCTCGGTCAGTAGCCAGTCGGTAATTTCGCTAATATCAACTGCCACACCGAAAAACTCGTCAATATGCTTCTTGCTGTAATAGTTCTTTCCTGCGATACGGCAGATGGGGATATGGTTACGCTTGGCGGAAGTGTAAAGCCATGACTGCTTTACCTTAAAAAGGGACATCACCTCCTCGCCCGAATAGAAGTCCAACACTTCTTCGCTTTCCTTTTCCCTTTTTTCTCTTTTGGCAGGTAAGGAAGATGAAGATGATTTCCTTGGTGTGGAGGTGTTGCCGGGCAGGATGCGGTGATAGGGATTGCCCTCCAACATCTGCTCGATGTCGGCTCTGCGGATGAATGCCATGCGGTTGCTGATGCGTGAGGCTTTCAGCTTGCCGATGGCTACAAGTTTGTAAATGTACTGTCGGGAACAGCCCATGAGGATGGCTGCTTTGGAAAAGGTGAGATACTCCTGATGCTGTATCTCCATCAAGGGTTGGGCGACTTTGAAGAGGTTGTTCTTCTGCATCACTCTGGCTCGTTTGGCTTCTGCCTGACAAGCCTCACTGCAATATCTTTGCATACCGCTTCGGGTTACAAAGGACTTGCCGCAAAAACTGCATTTTCTGGTTGCTTTCATACCGTTTTATCGTTTAATGGTTCATTTCTTCAATCCTATATCTCTGAAATGGTAAACGGATGTGAACGGAAGTCAACCATTGTCGCTTTTCTACACAGTGTGACTGTTTCCGCATATCGGGGCGGTTATTGTCGCTTGTCGTAAACGGTTGTAAACCCTTGTCAACTGTCTGCACGGTGTGACAAAAAACAAGCCCCGCAAATTCTCCACGTCAGAAATACGTCTCAAAAATATGTGGAAATTTGGGAAG
>CAUAWO010000093.1:0-6690 GCA_958432865.1 Bacteroides stercoris | reverse complement strand
TGGTTACAAATTACGACGTATGCTTTACCTCCGTTACTCACTCTCGCCGGAGGGGCTTTTATCGTTGCTTCAAGATGGAAAATTCCTTTTCTTATATTGATGGCAGCTGCAAGTATGGCCTTTAATATTCCTTTACAGAACTGGCTTTTTCATTCGGCAGATGAAGTGGTGCGTTATCATGCTGTTACCGATTTATATAATTTGGAGAATAATGCTCTGTATTTTACTTTCGATACTCTGGAGGTGGATTATGCCCGAAGGAGCAGTGTGACTGTCACTCGTGAGGTGACACGAAGTATGGGCAGACACCGCTATCGTAAGGAACAGAAGCAATATCATTTCTCTGTAGCTCCTGCATTTACCGATTCATTGCCCCGTCATAAGTATGAGGAGCGGGAAGTTAAGGCATGGGTTATTCCGGTGAGGCATGAGAAAGGACAAGCCGTTGTATGTTATGAGCGTTGTATTTTTGATTTAGATGATTATCAGAAAGCCATTGATCGGTCCCGCTGTAAACTCCACCATCCTCAAGCTCCGATTATACGACCTTTGTATTCACAGTTCATTACCCGGCAGGAATGGAAAGGAATCTTTTTGAATGTTGCATGGATTGTACTTTCTGTACTGATAGTACTGGGGGTAATTCTGAATTATCAGGCAGACAGGAGGAAAGCATAATATCGGAACAGACTGTATGAAGGGTACTTTATGAATATTATGATCTTCATGCATGAGGCCTGTCAGTACTATTGGTAAATTCTAGAATGATGTTTTCTTTATATAAAACTTTCCCCGGACATTTCATGACAGAAACATCCGGGGAGAGGTATTTCATTTTTTATTTATTGAAAAGTTTTATTTTGCCTCTACCTTCAGATTGGATAATTCTGTGTCCTTATGGATGGATGGCAGATTATTCTGTTTTACAACAACAGTATGAACTTTTCCTTTTGCCACTTGCGGCAAAGTGAATTTCTGCTTGTAGATAACCTGTTCCGCTGATGGGCGCAGCAGATAGCCTGTTTCTTTTTCAAAGCGGTTGTATATTCTTACCACAATTTGGTTACTGCCTTTTTGAAGCGGTAGCAGCACCTTTTCCTCGCGGAACTTGCAGCGGTAAGGGTTGAGGTGTTTCATTACCGACTTGCCGTTCAGATAGATTTCGATACCGTTTCCGGCACCTACATCTACTAGAATATCTTGTGCTTTGGGCGATTCTACCTGCTGCATCAGGAAGTAACTTTCCAGAATATTGCTGGGGAACATGGCTTTTTCCTCATTCACTTCTTTCCATTGTCCTTTTCTTACCGGTGCTTTGTCCGGATCAGTATGGATGGTGGCAGGAGCATCGAACAATCCGCTGCCCGGTCCGCAGAAGTAACGCTGACCCCATACGGTCTTGGAAGGCAGGTTTAATGCCTGTGCCTTGCCTGCGTCAAGGGTTACTGTGTAAGGTATTCCATCTACTTCAACCAGTAATTCCTTACCGTTCTCCTGCGGAGTATAGGTAAATTCCAATGCGTTGAGGTTGGATTTGTTGATGTTCCATTGATAGCTCACCGTACTGCGGTAGTTGCTGTAATAATCGAAACAGGAATAACTATAATTGGGAGTGCGCTGTGCAGCCATAGGTTGCGGTTTCACCGGTTGGTCGAACGTGGCGCAAATCACTTGGATGTCTTTTCCGTATGCGTCGGCGGGCAGTGTGAAGATCATCTCCTGTCCTTTCTGAATAGCTTTAATGTCTGCTTTTTGCAGTTTGCATCCCGGCACGTTCAAAGTGATTTTACCATCGGCAGGGCGGTTGCCTGATAAGATGAGGTAGAGGTTATTGCCTTTGCGGGTAATGGTTCCCCATTCGAATTGCTCACGGAAAGGAGAGGCTTCTGTGCCATAAATGGCTTCACCGTTTTTCTTCAACCAGATACCGATTTCTTTCAGCACCTCTCTTTCAAAGGGTACTACGGAACCGTCACCTTTGGGACCGATGTTCAGCAGGAAGTTTCCGCCATGGGAAACTACATTGATCAGGCTGCGTAGTTTTTCCATCGCTTTGGTGTGAACGTCCCCCCTTTTCTGCCAGGAACGGTAGCTCCAGGTTTCATCGAACATGGAAGCTGCTGTTTGCCATGCGGTCTGCAAGGAGCCTTCGGGGTATGTGTTGTCTGCCATGACACTGAAGTCATACTGATCGTTGCCCAACCGGCCGCTTACCATACAGTCTGGTTGCAATCTGTGCACCAGTTGATACAGTTCCTTGCTTTGTTCAGGAGTGTTGGAACCCATGTCAAACCATAGTTCGGAGATGGGACCGTAGTTGGTCAACAGTTCGGTAACTTGGGCTTTGGTGAATTCATGATGCTGTGGGGTGATGAAATCACAGTTATGGCTGGAGATAGGATAGGCTTGTGGAAAATGCCAGTCTATCAGTGAGAAATAGATGCCGAAGTTGATTCCGCCACGTTTGCAAGCTTCCGCCATCTCTTTTATGAAGTCGCGCTTGCCGGGGGTGGCATCGTATGAATTATAGTCGGTGGTGGCTGTACGGAACATACAGAAACCGTCGTGATGCTTGGTGGTAATGATGATGGAGCGCATACCGGCTTCTTTGGCCAGTGACACGATAGCGTCTGCATCAAACAGGGTGGGATTGAAGCGCAGGGCGGTATCTCCATACCAGTCACTGAAGATTCCCGCAAACGATTGGATTTGTTCACTGTATCCTCGGGTGACGGGGTTGCCTTCCCATACGCCTCCCAGTTCGGAATAAAGACCGAAGTGGATGAACATGGAATACTTGTTCTGATGCCATTTCTCAAATGCTTTTTCCGAGATTTGGGCTGTTGCACCCAGGCTTATGACACAAGCCATGATGAAGGTTAGTAATTTTTTCATGATTGTAATTAGTGGTTAACTGAATGAATATATTGCATAATTTCTGTTTGTTGGTCGGGATGGAACCACACGATGTCTTTGTCCCGTTTGAACCAGGTCATCTGTTTACGAGAGTAAATGCGGGAATTTTGCTTGATTTTCCCGATAGCGAATTCCAATGTCCATTCTCCGTCCAGATACTTGAACATTTCTTTGTATCCTACGGTATTGAGCGAGTTCAGATGCCGGAAAGGATATACCTGCCGGGCTTCTTCCAGCAAGCCGTCCTGCATCATGATGTCCACGCGGCGGTTGATGCGGTCATACAATTCTTCGCGGTCGCGGGTTAATCCTATTTTGATGATGCGGAAAGGGCGTTCCTTGTGAGTACGGGTACGGAAAGAAGTATAAGTTTTTCCGGTCATGTAGCATATTTCCAATGCATGTATTACCCGTTTGGGATTTTTCAAATCCACTATTTTGTAATACTCGGGGTCCAGCAGCCTTAGTTCGGCGCACAGAGTGTCCAGCCCTTCCTGTTCGTAACGTCGTAGCATCAGCTGGCGTGTTTCATTGTCTACAGTGGGGATATCATCTATGCCTTTGCAAATGGCATCTATATACATCATGGAACCTCCGGTCAGTATTACAGTGTCATGGTTTTGGTATAGGATTTCCAGTTGTGCCAGTACGTCTGCTTCGTATTGTGCGGCGCTGTAATAATCTGTTAGCTGTAATGTTCCGACAAAATAATGAGGAACACGCGCCAATTGCTCGGGGGTAGGGGCGGCAGTTCCTATCTTCAGGTCTGCATACAATTGGCGTGAGTCTGCCGAAACAATGGAAGTCCGGAAGTGTTCGGCAATGGAAAGGCTTAGTTCGGTCTTTCCTACACCGGTAGGGCCGATAAGGACGATAAGGGTGTCAGGCATGGTGTTTATAAAAAGAGAGGGGCGGACGTGTAACGTCCGCCCCCGTTAAGATTAATAGTTTTCTTGCTCATAAGGGTCCGGTGAGGAGGCACCGCCCATATCAAATCCTTCGGGATCAAAGTCTTCCATATCGAAGTCCTGGTCGCCGTAGAAATTCTCGTCTATATCCAGATTTCCGCTATTGCTTTTTGCCATCATTTCGTCAAAGTCGACGGTTTGTTTCGGGGCTTCTCCGGCTTTGCGCGAACACACTGCTTTGTCAAGGTCTTTGCCGGTGATGATTTCCGACAGTTCAATGAAAAACACTCGTTCTGCCAACGGGTCGAATACATACAGCAATTTTTGCTTTTCGTCTTCCACCAAATCACTCAAGCGGGTTTCTCTCATGATGTAGCTGTCTTCTTCCGAACTGCTTCCCATATCTTCCAGTGTGATTTCCTGGTCTTTCTCCCAGTCGTCATCACAAATGAAGAAAGAGGTCATCTGGTCATCTTTATATCCTGCCGCTTTCAATATTGCTTCGTGCAAATCAAAGAAAGTTGCTTCCGAGTCTATCTTTATTTCTCTTATAAAATCATCGACTTCATCAGAGATTAGTGTAAATCTGTAAATCATATATTTATACTGTATATACTATATAACTTTTTTTTCGTGCAGTAAAGTTATAAAAAACTTTGTTATCTGATGATACCTCTTTGAGAATTTTCTATGAAAGAAATAATATATTCTATTTCTTTGCTCATAGGTATTTCTTTGCGTACTTGTTCCAAGGCATCGGTAACGTTCATGCCATTTTGATAAATAATGCGATAGGTGTTGTGTATATTCTCTATTAGTTCATTAGAGAATCCGCGGCGGCGGAGTCCTACGATATTGATTCCTGCGTAGGCAATGGGTTCGCGCCCTGCTATAATATAAGGAGGAATGTCCTTGCTGAAACGTGAACCGCCCTGTACCATTACATAACCGCCTACCCGGCAGAATTGGTGCATCAATACGGCGCCGCTGATAATGGCGTTATCATCAATGATAATTTCACCTGCCATCTTGGTGGCATTGCCTATGATGCAACCGCTGCCTATGATGGCATCATGTGCTACGTGTACTCCTTCCATCAACAGGTTGTTACTGCCCACTATGGTTTTGCCTTTAGCCGCTGTACCACGATTGATGGTTACATTCTCGCGAATGGTGTTGTTATCACCTATTTCGGCAGTCGTTTCTTCACCGCGGAATTTCAAATCCTGGGGAATAGCGCCTATAACAGCTCCCGGAAAAATGGTGTTGCCGTTCCCTATGCGTGAGCCATACAGTATATTGGCGTTAGGCATGATTGTGTTGTTATCACCGATAACTACATTCTTGTCGATAAACACAAAAGGACCGATTTCTACATTCTCACCAATTTTTGCTTCGGGATGTATATATGCTAATGGACTAATCATGTTGTTTTTTTAGTGGTTATTTATTTTTTACTATTTGTGCCATAAACTCGGCTTCGCAGACTACTTTCTCGCCTACAAACACATATCCTTTCATTGTGGAGATGCCCCGGCGGATAGGAGCCAACAATTCAACACGGAACAATAAAGTGTCTCCCGGCACTACTTTCTGGCGGAATTTCACACCGTCTATTTTCATGAAGTAGGTGGAGTATCTTTCGGGTTCGTCCACTGAATTAAGAACAAGCAGACCACCGCATTGTGCCATGGCTTCTACTTGAAGCACACCCGGCATGACAGGTTCCTGTGGGAAGTGTCCCTGGAAGAAGGGTTCGTTGGCGGTTACGTTTTTCACACCGACAATGTGGTTGGCGCCAATGGCAACGACTTTGTCCACTAGCTGGAAAGGATAACGGTGCGGAAGCAGTTCGCGGATGCGGTTGACATCCATGATGGGAGCTTCGTTGCAGTTATAGGACGGAGCCTGTATTTCGTGAAGTTTGATTTCTTTGCGTATCTGGCGGGCAAACTTGTTGTTGATGGTGTGCCCCGGACGGGTGGCGATGATACGTCCCTTGATGGGTTTGCCTATCAGTGCCAGGTCGCCGATGATATCCAGCAGTTTGTGGCGGGCCGGTTCGTTGTCCCATACCAAGGGAACATGGTTGATGTAGCCCAGTTTGGTGGCGTCCATGTGGGGAACCCCCATGACGTCTGCCAGCTTGTCGTAGTTTTCCTGGCTCATCTCTTTTTCGTAGATTACGATGGCGTTGTCCAGATCGCCTCCCTTAATCAGTCCGGCACCCAGCAATGGTTCTATTTCGCGGACGAATACAAAGGTACGCGCGGAAGCTACCTCGGTGGGGAATTTAGCCATGTCTTCCAGTGTGGCGAACTGATTGGACAGTATTTTAGACTGATAAGAGATCAGTGCATTCACACTGAAATTTTCGTCCGGAAGAACAATGATGGAAGATCCGGTTTCCTCGTCCCTGAATTCGATTTTTGATTTTATGATATAGTAATCCTTGACAGCATTCTGTTCTTCGATTCCTACACGCTGTATATTTTCTACATACGCTTTGGCACTGCCGTCCAGAATAGGGAATTCGGGACCGCTTACCTGAATCAGGCAGTTGTCTATACCAGCTGCATAAAGAGCTGCCAAAGCATGTTCTACTGTACTTACTTTTATTCCGTTTTTCATCAGCACAGTGCCGCGGGTAGTATCACCTACGTTTTCTGCTACGGCATCAATTATTGGTTGTCCTTCAAGATCAATTCGTTGGATTTTATACCCGTGGTTGTCCGGTGCAGGATTGAATGTCACCGTCAAGTTTACTCCGGTGTGAAGGCCTTTTCCATTTAAAGAAAAACTGCCTTTTAATGTCTTCTGTTTCAACATGGGGTTTATTTATTTAGTTGTTTTTTTAATTCTTCTA
>CAUAWO010000092.1:0-6713 GCA_958432865.1 Bacteroides stercoris | reverse complement strand
TAGTTCTGGTAGAACTTCAAACAGTAACTTTAAAAACAAATCTATGAAGAAAACCTTATTCATGCTTTTTTGCCTGTTATGCTCCATAGGAGCCATGGCACAAAAGAAAACAATCACGGGTGTGGTCACAGACGCCACAGGTGAAGCGGTTATTGGCGCCAGTATTGTAGAAACAGGCACCACGAATGGTACAGTTACCGACTTAGATGGTAATTTTACACTTTCCGTAGCCAACGATGGCAGTATCAGAGTATCATTTGTCGGTTATCAGACACAAACTTTAAGCGTAAAGGGAAAGTCAACTTTTAAAATAGCATTGAAAGAAGACTCAGAAATGCTCCAAGAAGTTGTTGTAACCGGATATGGCGGCAAACAGTTGCGCACAAAAGTAACCAACTCCATTTCCAAGGTAAAAGAAGAAACATTAAAACAAGGACTTTATTCCAATCCGGCACAAGCCTTATCAGGAGCCGTGGCAGGTCTGTCCGTCAGCCAGACTTCCGGTAATCCGGGAGCAGCTCCTACCTTGGTACTTCGAGGAGGTACTAATTTTGACGGTTCAGGTTCACCTTTAATCCTGGTAGACGGCCAAGTACGCGGTTCTTTAAGTGACATCAACCCGGCCGATATTGAATCCATGGAAGTATTAAAAGATGCCGGAGCCACCGCCATCTATGGCGCCCGAGCCAATGACGGTGTAGTACTAGTCACTACCAAACGAGGCAAAGAGGGAAGTACACGTGTAGAGCTTTCGGCCAAACTAGGCTGGAACTACTTCCACAACTCTTATAACTTTATGAATGCGCGTGATTACATTTACTGGATGCGCACTGGTTACATGAATGCTTACACGGGAGACATGAAACATCCGGACGGATCGGCCGTACAAGGATGGTCTTCACTGACCGGTCTGACCGGTGCCACTCCTTATGGAACAGGCAACAAATATTGGGCAGATGATGACAAGACAATCCCGCTGAATGGAAACGAAAACAGCCAGGCTATATGGAGTACCATGAAATATTCGGACGATCTGGCTTTCCTGCTCAACCAAGGATGGGAAACCATGACTGATCCTATTTATGGAGACCAACTGATTTTCAAGAATACAGATATAGCGGATTTCAATATCAATTCCCCATCTTTCTCACAAGACTACAACCTGAGTGTAAGCGGAGGAAATGAAAAGGGAAACTACTATGCAGGTTTGGGATACAACCATAGTGAAGGTACAGCCGTAGGAAACAAGTACCAACGTATCACTTTCACATTCAATGCCGATTACAAGCTGAAACCATGGTTAACCTCCAACTCCAGCTTCAACTTTGCAGATGCAACCTGGAACGATCTTCCTCCTACCCAAAGCGCAGAAGCCAACTACTTCTCACGCGTTTTATCATTACCTCCCACTTTCCGTGGATATAATGCTGACGGTGAAATGCTTTTGGGACCCAATTCAAGCGACGGAAACCAACAAATCAATTTTGACAAGTTTGTCCGTGACAACAATACAGACAAGTTCACCATGAACCAATCTTTTACCGCAGATATCATGAAAGGACTCTCATTAAAAGTGAACGCCATCTGGTTCTATTCAGAAGAAAAATATGAAGCTTTCAACAAAGATTATTTATCTTCTCCCGGAAACTGGGTAACCTCACACAGCACCTCGGCTTCCTACGGACGCACATTGGACCAAACTTATAATGCAGTGTTAAACTACAACTATCAAATAAACAAAGACCACTATCTGGATGCCATGGCCGGCTTCGAGTACTACGACTCATATTATAAAGGTTTCAGTGCCTCAGGATCGGGAGCTCCCAGTGACGCTTTCGGCGATTTGGAATATACCAGTGATGACAAAGGCAAACGCAGCATAGACTCCTCACACAGCCGCCAGCGTATCATGTCATTCTTCGGTCGTGTAAATTATGACTACCAGTCAAAATACTTGCTGTCCTTTGTTCTAAGACGGGACGGCTACTCCAAACTGGCCAAAGACAACCGCTGGGGTGTCTTCCCCGGAGTATCTACCGGATGGGTGTTCTCCAAAGAAAAATTTGCCAGTGAATGGGCCGATATCATCTCATTCGGTAAATTGCGTGCCAGCTTCGGTCTGAATGGTAATGTAAACAAAGATTTTGTAGGAAACTACACAGTACAAGGTGCTTATGCAGGCAGCAAATACAACGGCAACGCTTACTTCCTGTTAAACAACCTTCCTAATCCCTACTTGAAATGGGAGAAGTCAAGAACTTTCGAAATCGGTCTGGATCTAGGCTTTCTGGCCAACCGCATCAATGCCAATTTGACTTACTACAACCGACTGACCAGTGACAAGTATGCCAACATCACCATCCCGTCTACTTCGGGTGTTTCTTCCTTTACCTCCAACAACGGTAAGTTCCAGAACCAAGGCTTTGAATTCGAACTGGCATTCAAAGTTATCGACTCCAAAGACTGGAAATGGAATCTGAACTGGAACGGCGCATTAAATAAAAACAAAGTAGTGGCATTGCCCGACAACGGTCTGGAAAGAAACCGTCAAAATGCATTTCAAGTATATACCGGACGCCAGCTGGAGGACGGAAGCTATGAAAAAGCATGGGTAGGCGGTTATCAGGAAGGACAACGCCCAGGTGATTTGTACATGTTCGTAGCCGAAGGAATCTATCGTTCCGAAGATGAAATACCAGGAGGACTGATCGACTTGTCAAGTGGTAACAACGGCTCAAGCAACCGTCCCCTTTACGGAGGTGAGGAAGGATATAACAAACTGACAGCCAATCAGAAAGCGAATTCTCTCCGCATCCAGCCGGGTGATGTGAAATGGAAGGATGTAAACGGTGACGGCATCATCGACAATTACGACATGGTGAAAGTGGGCAACACTGTACCCAAATGGACAGGAGGTATCAATACTTCAGTCACCTGGAAAGACCTTACTTTATCAGCACGTTTTGACTATGCGCTTGGTTTCAAAGCGGTAGACTGGAAAACCATGTGGATCATGTCTTGCGCACAAGGTACTTATAACACCATTGCGGAAACCCACGACACCTGGTCACCCGAAAATCCCGGTGCACAATATCCTACTTATGTATGGGCCGACCAGTTGGGCAAGCGCAATTACTGCCGTCAATCCTCCATGTTTGCCTACAACGGTAACTATCTGTCTTTCCGTGAAATAGCCTTGTCATATAATCTGCCAAGCAACTGGGTGCGCAAAGCAGGACTAGGCTCAGTCATGCTCTCGGTAACCGGTCAGAACCTGGGTTACCTGACAGAAGCCAAACATTTATTCTCTCCGGAAAAGACAGACAACAATGGTGGATACCCATTGCCCCGCACTGTCATTCTCGGCGTAAACGTTTCTTTCTAAACTTATAAACTCTAACAGATTATGAAAAAAATATTCTATATCCTTTCAATATGTGTGATGACCATTCTCCAACCGTCCTGTGACGCACTGGATCTGGCACCGGAAGATTATTATGGAGCCGGAAATTTCTGGAAAGAAGCTTCCCAGCCCAAAGCATTCATGTTGGGTCTGCACGCCCAATTAAGAAGTTACTATGACATGTTCTACACCTTGGGCGAACTCCGCGGCGGCACACAACGTGTGGGCACCTCCTCGCTGAACACCAGCTTGAACTATGCCGATATCCGGTCACAGAATATCTCGGAAGATATTCCCGGCATATCCAATTGGAACGGGCTATACTCTCCCATCATGCAAGTAAACCATTTTATCCAAGAAGTAGAAAATGGGTGTACGTTTCTGGATGATGCAACCCGGAGCCGGTACTTGGGACAAGCGTATGGCATGAGAGCCCTGTATTACTTCATGCTATACAGAACTTTCGGGGGAGTACCTCTCATCACCAAAGTAGATATACTGGACGGCAAACCATCGGCAGACAAATTCTATGTGGAGCGCGCCACACCCGAAGCCACCATGGAGTTTATCAAAGCGGATATTAATAAATCCGAAAACTATTTCGGAAATAACACCTCTTTTGATGCATACGACTGGTCACGCTATGCCACTTTGATGCTTAAAGCAGAAATCTATATGTGGGCAGCGAAAGTATCCATCACCGGATTCACAGCAACCGGGGCAACCGATTTACAGACTGCCAAGACTGCCTTATCCGGGATCATAGGACATTTTGAATTAATGGACAACTTTGCCTCCATCTTCTCATGCGACAATAAAAAGAACACTGAAATTATTTTCGCCATGCCGTTTATAGAAGGTGAGGCCAGCAATGACGGAGGCAGATTCCTTTATCAGGATGCTGTATTTCTGGGGCAAGCATATGGTCGTAACGGTAAGGTGATTGAAAAAGATACCTTAAACTTGAAAGGTACCGGTGGAGTATTCCGTGACGAGTACACTGAAGATTTCTGGAAAACGTTCAAAGAAGGAGACAGCCGCCGTGATGCCACATTCATGGAGTATTACATGAAAAATGATAATGGCACGCTCAGCGAATTCGGATGCGTAATGAAAAAACGTATAGGTACAATCAATTCCAATGACAACCGCATCTATATTTCGGACATCCCCGTTTACCGCTATGCCGATGCGTTACTGATGATGGCGGAAATTGAAAACGGATTGAACAACCCTTGCGCTTCGTATATCAACGAAGTACGCAAACGTGCATACGGAGACACCTTTGAAGAAAACAAATACACGGAAGGCAGCTATGCGGAAAATGAACTAGCCATTTTGCAGGAACGGGACAAAGAGTTTGTCAGTGAAGGCAAGCGCTGGTTTGACGTATTGCGTATGCACGATGCATCCGGACGTTCTTTGGTCTTTTCTGCCAATGCCAACTATCCGGGCACAAATCCTATTCTCGGTACAGAAGAAGCATATAAAATGCTTTGGCCGGTTAATATCGGTACTTTGAATGTGAATCCGTTATTAACTCAAACTCCGGGATACGGGAAAAAATAAGCCAAATCCTCCTGTTTAGTTTTCAGGACAGATGTTTTAACATAGAAAAATAAAGGTGTGTCGTGAGATACACCTTTATTCATTATGCATATAGTTGATAAAACATCAATAACACAGAAAATCAATAACTATTTCCGTTCTTTTGAAAGTTCCTCCAATGTTTTTTCCTCGTACCTGCAAATCGCCTCCTTATAATCCTCGGAAATCAATTTCGGTTCTTTGTTTCTGTTAAATCAGTCTGATATATCTTTTTTAAGTTTAGTCACTTCAAAGAAAAAACTATCCGACTGATATGAAAACCTCATAAGAAAAATATTTCAGAGATTTTTAAACAGGCTATCAAAATATATTTGATATAATAAAATTTTAATGTACATTTGTGAAGTTAACTATATACTAACCTTTAAAAGCAGATCTTATGAAAAACAAATCACTTTTTTAGCCCTAGTCATTCTTTGTTTGACTAGCGTAGAGATCTATTCTTCCCGACAAGAATTAAAGTTTGATACACCTCTTCCGAGCAACACAGAAAACGGAAATGCTCGCAGTGATTACGGACCTCCCGGTGAAGGAGACGGTTCCTGGTATTTCGGAGGTTCCGGATGTGTAAAATTTTCACATAATAATTGTGCAGCTGAAGCACATAATAATTGTGAAGGATTTACAACACAACCAGGACACCCTGAATGAGCAAGACAATTATCTAAATAACTTTTGAAGGGCTCTTAATATTCCTATATTATAATATATATTCTCAGATTTAGAAAAAGGATTATTAATAGCCCTTCTATCATCTATTAACTAATATGAATTATGAAAAATACTTGGAATATCCTATTTGTCCTCTTTCTACTCATTGAAACAGCATGTAATTCACCATCACAATCCATAAAAAATACAGATTTAGTAGCCGAAGACTCCATTTGTTTTCCTATAGACGAACATACATACTATGCAAGTAAATCCATATTCCAATTTGAAGAAAATGGGCACGAATATCTATCCTTTTTAGATGCAGAGTACTCGCAAAAAATTAATATTTATGATATTAAGAATCAAAAATTAATAAAAACCATATTGTTACAAAAAGAAGGTCCAAACGGAATGAATGTACTGAGCGGTTGCCATCCACTGAACCTAAATCATTTCATAATTACCAGTTGGAACGGAACATTTTCACTAGTCAATGACAAAGGAGAAATAGAAAAGAAATTTGACTTTTGGGAAAAAGGAGTGAATTTTCAAGAGTTTGATCACATAAGTTTTTCAAGTTACTCTTATAAACCTGCTATAATAAAAGATTCTATTTTGTATTTCAGCCAATCATTCTTAAAACATCCTCGAAAGAAAAGCGATTGGAACAAAATCCCAATGTTTGCATTCGCTAACCTTAATACAGGTAAGACAGGATGGAGTGAACTTCGCTACCCTTTGATTTTCAACAAGGACGAAGATTTTAAAAATGTCAAATTATATGACCCTGAAATCTGTTATACATATACAGGTAAGGATGTGGTCATTTCATTAGGACAATATGATAGCATTATGGTTTCCTCTGATTTTAAGCATAAAATCTCATACAATGCCAAAAGCCGTTACTTAGCCCATGCATATCCACATTTGCAAGACGGACAAATAGATTTGTTTAAGAATATACAAATACAAGGGAAATTACCACACTATTCTCACTTGATGTATGATAAATACCGAAAAGTATTCTATCGGTTTGCCTTAATGCCGG
>CAUAWO010000091.1:0-6763 GCA_958432865.1 Bacteroides stercoris | reverse complement strand
TATGCGTTTAAAATTTATTGCGTGCAAATATACGGTTTTTATTCCATTCCGTATATTTACACGCAATATTTTTTTCTTTTTTTTATCGCAGCCCGAGGATTAATTTGCCATTTCGGAGATGAACTTAATACGTACCAAACGTACTTCTTCTTCTGTAAAATCATCTCCCAGCTCATCCAGAGCATCATCGATATTATCCGTAGTAGATTCTTTGAAATAGTCGTATATATCCAACAGATGGTCTTCATCCATAATATCTTCCAGGAAGTAGTCGATATTCAGTTTCGTACCGGAGTAGACAATAGCTTCTATCTCATCCAGCAACTCCTCAAACTCAATACCTTTTGACATGGCGATATCGTCCAAAGCCACCTTGCGGTCAATAGCCTGAATGATAGCGACCTTCATCTTAGACTTGTTGGCCACGGTACGTACACGCAAATCTTCCGGACGTTCTATCTCGTTTTCCTCACAATGGCGTTTAATCAACTTACAAAACTCTTCACCATAACGCTTCGCCTTGCCGGCTCCTACCCCCGGAATATTCTGCAACTCATCCAAAGTTATCGGATAAATAGTTGCCATTGCTTCCAAAGAAGGGTCCTGGAATATAACATAAGGCGGTACTTCCAACTTCTTGGAGAGCTTCTTACGCAAGTCTTTCAACATGGAATAGAGAGCCGGGTCTACCGCACAGGCGCCACCGCCGCGTGCCGGTGCTTCTTCCTCCACTTCCTCGAAATCATTATCTTCCGTAATCTTAAAGGATTTAGGATGCTTCAAGAATTTCTTACCTGCATCCGTTACTTTCAACAAGCCGTAGTTTTCGACTTCTTTGGTCAAATAACCGGCAATCAATGCCTGGCGGATAACAGCATTCCAAGTTTTGTCTTCTTCTCCCATACCGGAACCGAACACTTCCAAATCTTCATGCAGATGCGCCTGCACTTCCGAAGTTTCTTTTCCCTGTATAATATCTATAATATAGTCTGCTTTAAAATTTTCTTTTACCGCAAGAACAGTTTCTATTACGGTGCACAATAATTCCTGAGCTTCCACTTGTTTTTTCGGATTTAAACAGTTGTCACAATTTCCACAATTTTCTTCCGTATATTCCTCACCGAAATAGTGTAGCAACGTTTTTCGGCGGCAAACGGACGATTCGGCATACGCAGCGGTTTCCAGCAGAAGCTGCTTGCCTATTTCCTGCTCTGCAACAGGCTTGCCTTGCATAAACTTTTCCAGTTTCTGCAGGTCTTTATTGGTATAAAAAGTAATACACTGTCCTTCGCCTCCATCTCTTCCGGCACGTCCGGTTTCCTGATAATACCCCTCCAGGCTTTTCGGAATATCATAGTGAATCACATAACGCACATCCGGTTTGTCAATCCCCATACCGAAAGCAATCGTGGCCACGATCACATCGATTTTTTCCATAAGGAAATCATCCTGATTCTGTGTTCGTGTGGCCGAATCCATTCCGGCATGATAGGCACGGGCATTAATCCCGTTTGCCTGAAGTATCTCGGCAAGTTCCTCTACTTTCTTCCGGCTCAGGCAATAGATGATACCCGACTTTTCCGGATTATTCTTGATGAACTTGATAATATCCTTATCTACGTTTGCAGTCTTGGGACGTACCTCATAATAAAGGTTCGGACGATTGAAAGACGACTTGAACACCTGTGCTTCCACCATACCCAGATTCTTTTGGATATCGTGCTGCACCTTCGGTGTGGCGGTTGCAGTCAATGCAATGAGCGGAGCTTTCCCGATTTCATTGATAATAGGACGGATACGGCGATATTCTGGTCGGAAGTCATGTCCCCATTCAGAAATACAATGGGCCTCATCTACGGCATAGAAAGAAATCTTAACCGTTTTCAGGAACTCCACGTTCTCTTCTTTTGTCAAAGACTCCGGAGCTACATACAGCAGTTTCGTCCGCCCGGCAAGGATATCGGACTTCACCTGGTCTATCGCACTCTTGTTTAGGGAAGAATTGATGAAATGAGCTATTCCATCCTCCTCGCTGAAATTACGCATCGCATCGACCTGATTCTTCATCAGGGCAATCAGAGGAGAAATCACAATGGCCGTGCCGTCCATCAACAAAGAGGGTAACTGATAGCACAAAGACTTTCCACCGCCGGTGGGCATCAACACGAAAGTATCGTTACCCGCCAACAGATTCTGTATGATTGCTTCCTGATTTCCTTTAAAAGTGTCGAACCCGAAGTAGTTCTTCAGCTGGTCTGTCAAATTAATCTTCTTCCCTGCCATGATTCATTAGGTTGTTTATTGAGTTAAGCTATTAATAACGCCGCTACATGACGTTTCTTATTTTCAAGAACTCTAACAAAGTTATAAACAACTTCTTAAATTTCAAGCATAATCCGCCGAATATTTTTCAATAAAACACAAAAAAGTCTGCTTTATTTGTATTACCTTTTGATTTTAAGCATTTTGAAGTCTTGCCATATTCGCTTTTTCCAACTGGGCACGGGCATAGTCCAAAGTTACTGTAAAACCATCTTTGTGTTCGGAAGGGATTTCAAACATCGCATCCATCATAATGGTTTCTACGATGGAACGCAAACCGCGAGCTCCCAGCTTGTATTCAATAGCTTTGTCTACAATATACTCAAACACCGCATCTTCAAAAGTCAACTTCACACCATCCATTTCAAACAACTTGACGTATTGCTTGATTATGGAATTTTTCGGTTCCGTCAGAATGGCACGCAATGCCGTACGGTCCAAAGGATTCAAATAGGTCAATACCGGCAGACGACCGATGATTTCGGGAATCAGACCAAACGATTTCAAATCCTGTGGAGCAATGTACTGCATCATATTATTCTTGTCGATGGCCGCCGTATTGCGCACCGCCCCATAACCCACGACATTGGTATTGAGGCGTTGCGCTATTTTCTTCTCGATGCCGTCGAATGCACCGCCGCAAATAAACAATATATTCTTGGTGTTCACCGGAATCATCTTCTGGTCGGGATGCTTACGTCCTCCCTGAGGCGGAACATTCACGACCGAGCCTTCCAGCAGCTTCAACAATCCCTGTTGCACGCCCTCACCGCTTACATCACGGGTAATGGAAGGATTGTCGCTTTTACGGGCTATCTTGTCTATTTCATCTATAAACACAATGCCTTGCTCCGCTTGCGCCACGTTATAGTCCGCCACCTGCAACAGACGGGTAAGGATACTTTCAATGTCCTCGCCTACGTAACCGGCTTCCGTCAGCACGGTTGCATCCACGATAGTAAAAGGTACATGCAACAATTTGGCAATGGTACGGGCAAGCAAAGTCTTACCGGTTCCGGTACTGCCCACCATGATGATATTGGACTTTTCAATCTCCACATCATCATCCCCCGCTTTCTGCAGCAGGCGCTTATAATGATTGTACACAGATACCGACAGGAAACGTTTCGCATCATCCTGCCCGATAACATACTGATCGAGAAAATTCTTAATTTCTACAGGTTTAGGAAGTTCTTTCAGATTCAGTTTCGTAGCGCCATCGCCTTTTTTGGCATCCAAAGCCTCTTGAGTAATCTCATAGGCCTGGACAGCACAACTATCGCAGATGTAGCCGTTCATCCCCGTTATAAGGAAGCCGACCTCATCTTCCGAGCGTCCGCAGAAACTGCATCTGTTCTTGTTTCGTTTAGAGTCTGCCATATTTATTTCTTTGTATAGACTTGGTCTATCATACCATACTCTTTGGCTTCCTGCGCCGTCATCCAATAGTCGCGGTCGGAGTCGGCCCACACCTTATCAAAAGATGTATGCGAATGGTCGGCTATGATAGTATAAAGTTCTTTCTTCAATTTTTGGATTTCACGTGCCGTGATTTCAATGTCCGAGGCTTGTCCTTGTGCGCCGCCCATCGGCTGGTGAATCATTACGCGCGAGTGCGTCAGTGCAGAACGCTTGCCTTCTGCTCCGGCCACCAACAACACTGCCGCCATACTGGCAGCCATACCGGTGCAGATGGTGGCTACATCGCTGCTAATGAACTGCATGGTGTCGTAAATGCCCAGTCCGGCATATACCGAACCGCCCGGCGAGTTGATATAGATAGAGATGTCCTTGCCCGGGTCTACAGAATCCAGATACAGCAATTGAGCCTGCAGGGTATTGGCGGTATAGTCGTCTATCTGCGTACCGAGGAAAATGATGCGGTCCATCATCAGGCGGGAGAATACGTCCAATTGAGTTACATTCAACTGACGCTCTTCCAGGATATAGGGATTTAAATACCCGGCTTGTGATTTAATCACATCATCCAGCACCAAGCTGTTCATTCCCAAATGCTTGGTAGCGTATTTTCTAAAATCATCCATTGTCTTTCTCTTTTTAATTTTTTAATGTGAATGCAAAGAAACGAAAAAGAACACAGAGACACAAAAAAACACAGAGTTATAGTTTGTCAAACTCTGTGTTTCTTTATAAAAATCAGCGGCTTCCCGCCAAAATCTTATTCAAACATCTTGTTGAAATCCGCAGCCGAGATGTTCTTGTTCTCCAACGTTACCTGCGTTTTCAAGGCTGAAGCCAGTTTCGTTTCAACAACGCGGTTCACCAGGCCTTCGATGCTTTCTTTCTTCTTCAACATTTCTTTTGCATAGTTGTCGAGGATTTCTTCGGGCACGCTCAGCATACCGTACTGTGCAAACTGTGCACGGGTAGTTTCCTTTGCCATATTGAGGATGTCATCCTGTTCAACTTTAATATCGTTGGCTTTCACCAGTTGCTCTTTAATCAGATGCCAAGTCAGTTCTTCGATGCTCTTGTCGTAATTGTCTTCTACGAATTTTTCGTCCTTGTCCTGGTTGTTCAGACGCATGATACGCTTGAGCAACGCATCCGGGAATTCCAATTTACCGACTTTTTCCATCAGCATCTTACGAACATCCAACAGGAATTTATAATCGCTGTCAGCTACAAACTGGTTGGCGATAACCTCTTTCACTTTGGCACGGAATTCTTCTTCGGTCTTGACAACGCCTTCGCCAAATACCTGATCGAAAATCTCCTGATTCAGCTCACCTGCCACGAAACGGGTAATTTCCTCTACCTGGAAGCTGAAGTTGGATTTCATTTCGGCAGCAGCTTCTTTGTCTACTTTCAGCAGCGAAGAAAGTTCGGCTGCATTGCCATCCCATGCTGTATAAGGATTGAATACGAGTACATCGTTTACCTTTGCATTGGCAAAGATGGCTTTCTGGTCGTCGTTCTTCATATATGCCGGCATCATAACGGCACCTTCCACCTGAATACCACCTTCTTTGGTGTTGCCTTCTGCATCCAGTTCGGCGAGCAGACCCTTCAACATATCGTTGTCGGCATAGGCGTCTACCTTTTCGTACTTACCGTTACGCTGCGTATAAGCCTTCACCTGGTTGTCAACCATTTCTTCGGTTACATCGATCGTATAGTAATCTACTTTATCGTCTGCAGCAACCTCAGCTTTGAATTCCGGAGCCAAAGCAATGTCGAACAGGAATTCAAATTCTTCCATTGTATCGAAGTCGATAGCTTTCTGCTTGTCTTCATTAGGCAGAGGCTCGCCCAAAATATTCACCTTATTATCTTGGATATACTTATATACAGAATCAGAAAGAAGCTTATTAACCTCTTCAGCCAATACCGACTTACCATACATTTTCTTCACCAGGCTCATCGGAACCATGCCTTTACGGAAACCGGGGATTTGAGCTTTCTGACGGAAGTTCTTCAATGATTTGTCTACCTTTTCCTGATAGTCTGCTTTCTCAAGCTTTACAGTAAGCAGTGCGCTTACTTTGTCAATGTTTTGCAATGAAACGTTCATTCTGACAATTATTTATTTGATTTATACTTTATTTCATTCTCCAATTTGAGCGTGCAAAATTAACGTTAATCTTTTAATTATCAAAAAACACAAGCAATTATTTCCTTTGCCTCCCCTACCGCCAAAACTTTTCCATCCCGTTTCTTTAATGCAGTACCTCCGGGCAATCTTCCCAATACCACCGCTTGATAGCAGGAATACCACACTGTGGTAGCTGTCGTACCTTAGTAAGGTACAACGTGTACCAAAGGAAGAAATTATTTGGTACACATGTCATAAATCAGCGGACACCCCTGAACAAGGGAATAAGCCCGTATCAGAAAAACATATTGCCGGCAGGCAAATACAACAAATCCATTAAAATCAAAGAAATATATAGATGAGCGGGGCATTCTTTCCGCCTTATGGCAAGAGAAATAAAAATAATTAAGAAAAAGTATTGTATATCCGAAATTAATGTGTTCCTTTGTCGCAGAATGATGGCATATTAGTTTCTCGATTTCCATTACATGGTTTTTACTTCCGTTGAAAAAACGTTTTTGTAAACTCTCTGTCGTTGCAATCCTTTTATTATTCGGCTGTCTTTCTAAGAGAGTTTTATTCATTTTTATATTATTTACATTTTTCGTTATGAACATTTATGTTGGAAACCTTAACTACCGAGTTAAGGAAGATGACCTGCAAAAGGTTATGGAGGACTACGGCACAGTATCTTCTGTTAAATTTATCATGGACCGCGCAACCGGACGTTTCAGAGGCATTGCATTCGTAGAAATGGAAGACAGCGCAGCTGCCGCCAAAGCTATCTCCGAACTGGACGGCGCCGAATTCTTCGGTCGCCAGATGGTGGTAAAAGAAGCAAGACCTCCGAAATACTAATCATATAGATTAAAGGAGAAAATAAGA
>CAUAWO010000090.1:0-6914 GCA_958432865.1 Bacteroides stercoris | reverse complement strand
GACAGCACTCCTTTGTTATCATCTACCACAATGATGGTTCCTTGTTTGCTCATAAGTCGTTGTAGCTTCTTTTTTCTTTAAAGATATCTTTAGTTGTACGTTTCATGCAAAGGTACTATCTCTTCACACACTCTCATTTCCATTCCTTTATAGACCACTACTATTTTGTGTAGCTGTGTGGTGCCCACAGCATTCTTCACCCGGTCGGAATCAGCATAACGATTTGCCTGAGCGATCCCTTCCAGCCTCAGTTCTTCCACACGACTTTCAGAATCTTTGTATTTGGCATATTTCAACTCTATGATATAACTGTGCTTCATGTCCGGATAGATTTCCAGCAAAGGACACAGGAAAAGATCAGCGTATCCTTCTTGTGTATCCGCTTCAGAAATAGGGCGGTAGAAGCGGTTTTGCGCTGTCATGGCCAGTGTGAATCCATGTACGAAAAACTCTCCTTTCTGTTTGTCACGTTGTGAAGCGTAACGTTTCAGACAGTCGGCTATGTAACCGAAGTAGGCCTGCCAGTTACCATCGTATGCCAAAGCCGAGGCCAGTTCGTCTTTCTCATAACTGCTGAAACTAAGGTCGGCCTCATTGTATGTATTCAGCAAATAGGTGTATAGTTGCTCTTCCACTACCTGATTGGGAATGGTGAGTTTGTTTTTTCCTTTATGCATTCCGCTGATGGTAAGCATACCGAAATAATAGAGCAGACTTATGAAATTGTCCGGATCGACAATATTCGCAGCCGGAAAGCTATCCTTCAGTTCTCCGGTGATATATCCTTGACTTACCAGGGTTTGTATGATGGATGCATCATGAGCAAACTCCTTGTCCTTGCGAATCAGCATCCGGAGTTTTTCGTAGTCTATGCGTATGTTGCTTTCTATCATTTTCTGTGGCGCTTTGCCTCGCAGAATATAGTTCTTGACAAAATAGAGAACCATGTTGGAATTGTACAGGGTTGTTTCTCCGTAGCATTCCGGTGCGAAGCAGTAGTTGTCATACCACGGCTTCATGATATCTATCAGTTGACCGACGGTATGGTTGAACGGACTGTTTGTGGAATAATACGTCAGCATCTCACGCACTTCCTTTTCCGTGAACCCTGTCATTTCGTTGAACTCCGGTGAGAGGGAGTAATTGGTACCTATATTGAATCCGCTGGTGAGATCATCCATGGTTACGGGGCTTACTCCGGTAATGAAGCAACGCTTGATGCAGGAATCAGTTCCGGCTTTCACTTTGTTGAAGAATGCGCGCAGGTAACCCTCTTTGTGTGTTTCTTCAGTGTATCGGTGCAGGCTTTCGGCATCGGAGAGAATGGCATTGGTAAAGTGGTCATACTCATCGATAAAAAGATAAATTTTCTGCTCAGTCTTGTTGCACTCCGTAAACAGATATTCCAATTGTTCTACCGCTCCTGATTTTTCATCCAGCTTCTCCTTGATACCTTGTGGGAGATAGTCGGCATAGATATCGCAGAAATAGTCGAACATGGTCTGGCAATGTGCGTCCAGCCCTTGACGGTAGTTGTGCAATTCCCCGCTGATACCGGAAAAATTGAGTTTCAGCACCAGATAGGTGTTGCGGTCCGGCGTGGGGTGCTTTCCTATGTAGAGGTCTCCGAACAGGGCGTCAAACTTATCGCGGGTGCGTACATCATAATAATGTTGCAGCATGCTCAAGGTCAGACTTTTGCCAAATCGCCGGGGACGGATGAAGAAGAAAAACCGGTCCGACTGTTCTATCAGTGGGATGAAGGCGGTTTTGTCCACATAATAATAATTGTCGAAACGGATGTCTGCAAAGTTCATCATACCGTATGGCAATCGTTTCCTGTTTGAAGGTGCATATTCCATTAGTTATATTATTTTTTTTATGAATAAACTCTGGTAAAAGAGATATGTATAGCATACAAAGATACTTTCTTTTCCCTGCTTCTCCAAAAAACAAAGGTTCTTTCTTTTTGGTAACATGGAGGAAGCTGTCCGATAGGTATCCGCCAATCTTTTCTTTCAGAGAAAACTTTTCAATTTCATGAATTGTTCTATTATAAAATAGCATTTCAAATGAAAACATTTATATTAAGCATAATTGTAACCATGATTACATCGGTAGCTGGTGCACAGCAAAAAAGTTTTTATGACTTTACGGTCAAGACTATTGACGGGAAGGACTTGCCACTTTCCACGTTCAAGGGTAAGAAAGTATTGGTAGTCAATGTGGCATCTAAATGCGGTTTCACTCCCCAGTACGCCAAGTTGGAGGAGTTGTATGAAAAATATGGAAAAGATGATTTTGTCGTTATCGGATTCCCTGCCAATAATTTCCTGCATCAGGAACCCGGAACGAATGAAGAAATCAAGGAGTTTTGTACGTTGAATTATGGAGTGACTTTTCCTATGATGGCTAAAATATCTGTAAAAGGGAAAGATATAGCTCCCCTCTATCAATGGCTTACGCATAAAAGTGAAAACGGGGTTTCGGATGCTAAGATAGGGTGGAACTTTCATAAGTTTCTGATTGATGAAAATGGTAGATGGGTTGCCTCAATCGGCTCTACTACCAGTCCGCTTTCACAGGAAATTGTAGAATGGATTGAAGAATAAAATGACCAGAAGATAAATAATGCCCTATTGTTATTGCACCAGCTTTCCGTTTTTCAGTTCCGACATCAGCAGGTCATAGACGTATGCCGGGCTTTCGATATACAGGCCGGTGGAGAAGTCTTCCAGTTTGACGAATGTCTCCGAATTGTGGAATGTGGAGATGGCTTCCTGCAAATCCATATCATTACGTTCCACCAAGTAACGGACTACATCGGCGGATATTCCTTCAAAGAGGAATTTTGCGGTATTCGTGTTCATAGTCGTTTCAGCATTTTAATCGCTGCCTCTGAGTGAAAGAAATATTGTGAAGTCACTTTCGAAAATGTCAGTTCGTGCAATAGTTGTTCTTCGTTAATAAAATTCTCGGTGTATAAACGTAGCAAGCGCGCAATGGTATCATCGGCAACAGGGCCAATTACGATATCGTAATCGTGGCAAGGCTGAGTAGTGTTTATATCGCGGTTCGACATGACAAAACGTGCCCATTCCCAGTCTGGCTCCTTGAAAACCTTGACTTTCAATTCGCTCGACTGCGCTTCTTCGAGGTCAAACTCAAACATAGTCAGAGTGGGGTTTCCGCTGAACATCCGCGCTGTTCTTGCGGCCATCCTTTGGGCCTGTTCCCTAATGTCGGTCAGGTAAAATCCTCTGCCGAAATCCTTATAGGGGCGGCATCTGTTGAGGTCGATGCCGTCGATTGCCGTATTTGAACCGTGGTAAAGTATCATCGCAATGTTCCTCCATTGTTTTGGCAGACGATGGTCAGGTCATCCACACAGTCGTTAAAAGAAAGCGTGTGTTCCACATCGTAAAATTCGGTGAGAAAATCAATGCCTTTGAAACGTCTGATATAATTGCTTGCCTCCCGGATTGTCAAATCGTGACGGCGCGCAAATTCGACAATGACCGTCATCACATAATCGATTAGGTTCTTGTCCGCTTTCTTTTTGGACTTGAGCGCCACTATCGGTTCGACACCCAACGCCTCCGCTATGCGGTTGACAGTGCCAAAATTAACACACAGACCGTTTTCCACTTTGGAAACCATTGCTTTTTGGACGCCAATCATCACCCCGACTTCTTCTTGTGTCAATCCTTTGTTTTTTCGGCATTGGGCCAAAAGTTCTCCTATTTTTTGCAAATTCGTATTCATACCACAAAAATAGATAAAGTTTCTTGTGTAGGAAACTTTTTAACTACAAATATATTCTTTAGATAATTATTATCTTTCCAATTAAATGGCAGCTCTGCTCTGACACGCAAGAACCCGTGTGCCGGATGATGATTGTTAGGAAAACAGGAGGGAAATCAGTTCCTTTGTACATCATAGGTTATGGAACGGTGGTTCGAAAAGAGTTGTCGCTATTTTTTTGCTTATTTATTTGTGGGGATAAATATTTATCCCTATATTGTATTAGTAAAATTAAAAATATCATGGAGAATGATTATTAAAACTGAAAGTTATGGATACAATAAAAGACATTTGGTTTGATGCTAACCGCATTTATATGAAAACGGATGGTGGAGAAACTTTCAGCCGTCCCTTAGAGGCATTCCCTTTGCTGAAGGATGCAAGTGACAGAGAGCGCCTTGATTTCAAGATAGGAAAGTTTGGTGACGATGTTCGTTGGGAATCATTGGATGAGGATATTCATATATCCAGTTTTTTCGATACAGCGGAGCCGGATTATGAAAATGAGATAGCAATGATATTTAAACGTTTCCCTCAACTAAATGTGTCAGAGGTTGCACGTAGTATGGGAATAAACAAGAGTCTTCTTTCCAAGTATATCTATGGTATTAAAAAGCCGAGTGATATAAGGAAGATGCAGATTAAAGAGGCTCTCCATCTTTTGGGAAAAGAATTACTTGCCGTTTGATTAATCTCTTAATAATAGTTTAGGTGTGATTCCATTTGGTTTCACGCCTTTTTTATGTTAATTTTTCCACAATCATAGTTTCAACAGAAAGATAATTAAATATAAGGAAGATATGGCTAGAATAAACAAATACGGCTATGTTGCTGCGTGACGTTTTTGCATCCGTCAGGGAGATGCGGTGAACAAGCCAAGTTCATACCAAGAACCGGGCAAGCATGTGATGCAGACAGGGTAGGCGTGTACCGAGTACCAGGTAGCCTTGTTTGCTGTATCTTATATCTTACCATCTGGGCGATGATGCGTCCGGAAGAATTTGCATCAAGGTAAGTATACCGATAATCTGTTTCTTGTTTGTTTTTTGAGTAATAAAGAAACATCACTAAAAATAGCGGAATATATTTTCGTCCTATTTATTAAATTGCTATCTTTGCCACGTTTTCCACGCCGGTACTTCCGCAAGGAAGTTAGGGAGGTGGGAAATATACATATATAGAAAAGACGTTTACTTGACGTTTTGTTCTTGGCTCTACAGAACTTCGCAAATTCTAAAATCCAGCCAAAACAAAGCAACAGTAGGTGTCTGCGGGGTATGTTTATATCCTTGGTGCGCCTTTGCCGGTCAAAGGTGCATTCAAGTGTCATTATACATATCGGCGTGGGCTTCTGCGTTGCTCGTTCAGACTGGATTGGGCAATGCGAAGGCCTTGTAGGGCGGGACGAGTAACAGGTACAGATTCCCGCGCTTTTTTTATATATAGGTATTATAAATTCTGATTTAACACATAAGAACCGTCCGGTTCGGGAATCTGCGGAAGGTCATCGGTTGACCCGACAGGCTGCATCTACATCGTGCGGATTCCCATCCTCCATTTGTTGAAATAGCTTTTCTCCGGTCAGCTTAATCACAAGAGGCCGATTCCTCTTGTACTTTACGAAACTTCTCGTAATTGATTGAAATGCAGATATATATCTGTACTTCAAAGCTCCATAACTATGCTTTCAAGTGAAAAAATGCAATGGTTTGCCATGCGTGCCACTTATCGCCGGGGGATGCAGATCAAGGCTTTGTTGGATAAAGAAGGAATCAACAATTTCATTCCCATGCGTTACGAAGTTCGTATAAGGAACGGGCGCAAGAGGCGTGAGCTGGTTCCCGTTATCAGTGATCTGATATTTGTTCATTCCGTCCAGTCCGAACTTCAGAAGGTGAAGTTCAAACTTCCGTATTTTCAATATATGATTGATATCCGCAACGGGCAGAAAATCATTGTGCCCGATGATCAGATGAGGCAGTTTATCGCTGTGGCTGGAACGTATGACGAGCATCTTATCTTCTTCAGTCCCGATGAGGTGAACCTGCGTAAAGGTACGAAAGTCCGTATTACGGGTGGTGACTTCGAGGGCTACGAGGGGGTGTTTGTAAAGGTGAAAGGTGCGAGAGACCGTCGTGTGGTTATCAGTCTGCAAGGGGTGATAGCCATGGCCATGGCGACGCTTTCGCCGGACTTGATAGAAGTGATAGAAGAGCCGAAGAAGAGATGACTTCATTTGCTACGTTAAATATTGTTATCCCTTGATTAATGGGGAAGTAAATGATCTGATAATATAAATCTTATGTATAATAATGTGTAGAACCACATTCATGCCGTCAGGCATCCGGCTCCAGCAGCTGATTCAGAATCAGTATAAGGAAATTTTAGCCAGGGAAAAGAATAATGATAAATTCATTCATCTGTATGACATTGGCGCGTATTGGGTGGCTTTCGAGCGTTCCGCCTGTAGGTTGAGCGGTTTGTTTTCTAAAAGTGAGCTGACTTTGTTTCGTGTCCCGGATTGTGTGGAATATGTGGTGATGGTTTCTGTTCCTGCCGATGAGGCGGAGGGCTGTTTGGGTGAGTACATCATTTTGCACGATGGAATTTACCGGAAAGTGTGGTCGGAGCATGTTTTGCCGATGGGGGATTATCGTCATTGGCATGAGATGGCTGTGAGGTCTGTTTTGTTGTAAAGAAAAGTATGCGGACTTCGTGGACCAAGTAAGTGGTGTTACTTTGCTTACGAAGATATCTTACTTTTTTCAATGGAATATGGTCATCCGTCATGCTCTATAGGGAATACCCTGAAAAATCCTTCAAAAGCTTCAGCCTGCTCGCAAACGCCCTACCCGTGGGCATTCCGGCTGAAGGATTGGGTTCAGGAATCCTTCAGCTGGGGGTGGAATGTTTCAGCCGAACTGATCTTCCTCCGATTCTTAGGGAATCGTTTTTCCTGAAGGATATTTTCCGGCTGAAACATTTCACAATGCATATCCTTCAGCCGGAATGCCGACAGGCAGGGTGTTTGCGGAGTGGCTGAAAGATCTGAAGGAAAAAAAAGGCGTTTCGGCATGTAGATACCGTTATGGAAAAAATAACAGGTCAAA
>CAUAWO010000089.1:0-6961 GCA_958432865.1 Bacteroides stercoris | reverse complement strand
AAAGAAGAATTAGGAATACTGCTTACTCCCGGAAGTGAAAAATTGATTTATCAGAGCAGACGGGAAAATGTGCAGGATTTTTACGATGTTTGGCTATTTCATAAGGATATAAAGATTGAAGAAATGCGTTTACAGGAAACAGAAGTTGTGGATGTTCAATGGGTAAATCCAGATAAGTTATTTGAGATGTTTCGCCTGAAACATCTGCACCCTCTAATTACCTATGTAGATCAGCTAATAGGCTGAAAAAGCGCCGGGCGCAGAGGTATCAAAGCCTCTGCATCTGGCGCTTCTTTTTTGTCATTTTTCCCGCATTTAGAACCCCGTTTTGCGGGGAACAGGATAACTTTATCCACCTGCCTGCCATGCGGAAAAACCCTTGATTTCCGTGGACTTTTAACGCCCTAAATGCGTAGACAGGAGGTATCTTTTCCGCTGGCGCTCAGCCTTTTAATTCCGTGTTGCACATGAGGCGGAAATCTTACTGCACCAGACAGCGAAGAATCATTTTGACGAACTGGGAATCAAAAAGCTCCCCTCTGTCAAATCTCTCCGAGAGGAATACACCGATCTTCTGGAACAAAAACGGAAAGCCTATTCTGCCTATAAGCAGGCCAAAAATGATATGAAAGAACTTCATAATGTTCGGGCCAATGTGGAATATCTATTAGAGATTTCTTCCCCACCACAACCGCAGCGCAGCACAGAAAAATCCCGTCAATAAGATTTGTCTGCTTTTGGTTTTCAGCGTTCCAACGGAACGCGCAGCCATTGCCACCGGCAATGATCTCAGGGGTTTGGGGATATGTCACCAACAAGCATTAGCAGGAATTCCGGAAACGGGATTTCTGCTAAATACGCAATCTTACGTAAGATTGCATTGCTTGCCAGTAGTTTTAAGAGTCTTTGGCAGAGAATCTGTTTACAGTTGCCGCATTGATAAACCTTTGATAACTGCCTATAATAGAGTTATTATTTTGAACTGCTATAACAGAGAAATGCAAAAAAATAAAATTTTTTGTCCGCTGTAACATTTCGCGGACATTTGGGGTTTACAATGGCCTTATCAAATATGGAGGTGATACAACTATGACATGGCCTTTTGAGAATGACACCAGCGCCATTGTAAAAAAATTAGCAGACCGAAGCATGAAAGCGGATAAAAGACGCAATGCGTTTATTATCATAACGATTGCTTTTGCAGTTAGTTTGATGATGGTATTAGCACTATATAATCTCGGAACAGACCGTGAAAATAGGCTTTATCTGCAAGGACGCTATCAGGGCAGCTTTATTAACAGTACCAGTACCGTCTTTGAAAAACTGGAACATAACAACCAGATTGAAGCAGTCGGCAAAGAGGCTGCAATGGGAACGAGCCGTATCAATGACTATACTTTGGATGTGTATTACAGAGATCAAAATGCACTTGAACTAAAAGGCGTTACTGACTTGCTGGGAAAAATGCCGGAGGCAGAAAATGAAATCATTGTGGAACAGTCCTATTTGGAGCATTTAGGGTTGCCGGTTCAACTGGATCAAACCGTTACACTGGATATGCCTTTTGGAAAAAATCAGACATATCATGTTTGCGGCATTATTCAAAGCAGTAATGCGTCCCGTATTTATCAAGTCATTGTATCGGATGGCTTATATAGCCGGTATGAAAAAGCAAACTGTTACGATCTTTTGGTTCGCGTGAAAAATACCGAAAATATGGACAGCGAAACTTTGAAACTGCTGATAAACGAAATTGCGGAACAAAGCGGTGTACCTGAACAGTATGTTATGTATAGCTCTACCTACTTTGGATTGGCAGAAGAAAAATCCACGCTGGAGCTATTGGTGATTATCGGAGCAAGCAGTTTAATTGTACTGGCCTGTTCTTTGGTTATTTACAGCCTGTTCTACATTTCTGTTATCGGGAAAACACATGAATATGGCAGACTGCGTGTGCTGGGGGCTACATCGGTTCAGATCAAGCGTATCGTGCGAAAAGAAAGTTTTTTGTTATCCTGTGCTGCAATTCCTATCGGTGTTGTATTGGGAAGTGTTTTGGGCTATTGTTTCGTCCCGGACGGCTGGCATTGGATGACTACACTGGAATGTGCCGTTGTGATTGCCCTTGTTACAGAAATTGCCTTGAAAATTGCTGTCCATACCCCTGTAAAGAAAGCCTCTATGGTATCGCCTATTGAGGCGCTGCGAATCAATACGACTGATACACCGGCGACAGAAAAAACGCGGATCGAACATCGAAAAATTACGCCATCTTCGCTTGCCCGAATGAGCTTTGCCCGGAACAAGAAAAAAGCTATACTAACCGTATTGTCTTTGGGATTTGCCGGAGTTTTACTGATGTGTGCCGCCACCTACCTTAATTCAACTGATGTAGAAAGCATGGCAAAACAGCAATTTGCAAATGGCGACATTGTACTTTCCCTTGATCCCGCCAACACAAATGCGGAAGATCGCCCCGCCGGGATCAATGCACTTCAAACGAAAAATCCATTGGATGAAGTTTTGGAAGAAACGATTTCAGATATGGATGGCGTAAAGAATATTGAATTTATACAGGGCTGTGTTTCAAATATGGAATTTCCCACTCCTTTCAAGGATGGTAACAGCCATTTCTTTACCCAAATTGGAATCCCCGAAAATCAGTACGAGGCCTTTTCACAAGGACTAATTGAGGGAACCGCAGACCGCCAGAAACTTATCAACGGAAAAGGAGTTATTGTAGATAATTCCGCCAAGCTGTTAAGCGACTATTATAATTACACTCCTCAAATTGGCGATATAGTCAAAGTGGAAACAGCGGATGGACAATGGGAAGAATTTACTGTAATGGGGATTGGGAAAGCTCCTAATCTCGGTGGGGATTCAGCTTCTTTCTATTTTCCGCAGGAACTCTTACCTATGATGAAAGAAAATGTTTCCAACTTCAACATAACCTGCATTGTAGATGTGGAAAGAGATCAGCTTACAGAAGTTGAGAATAAGATTTTCCAGTTGGCGGAAAATCGTGGAGGTATAGAAGTTTTCAGTATCAGCGATATTATTACTTATCTGCAAGAGGAAATGGATAACATAAAAATGCCGTTATACGGATTGGTATTTTTCATTGCTGTTTTTGGACTAATCAGCCTTATCAACACGCTAATGACAAACATTATATCAAGACAGCAGGAATTTGGTATTTTACAGTCTGTGGGATTGAGCAGTAAGCAATTCTCCAAAATGCTGCAAACAGAATGTTTCTATTATGTTTCTGGTACGGCTATTTTAACTTTAACGATTGGAACTTTAACAGGATTTGTACTTTGCAAAGTTTTCAATCAGGTTGGGACATTCGGGACATTGACTTATCATTTTCCAGTTTTAGAAATAAGCATATGTTTTGTAGCGCTTTTCTTCATACTGGCCGCTTACTCCGTTTTCTCTGTACGATATAGCAAAAGACATCCTGTGATCGAGCGCATTAAAACAATGGAGTAAATTTTCCTTTATCAGAAAATTGTGTTTTCTGCAACAAAGGACATTTGCCTGTTATACTATCTGCAAAAAGCAAAGGAAGTGAGGATATGAAGCAGATTTTAATTGTCGAGGACGACAGTTTTTTGAATAAGATGTTGGCCTATAACCTGACCGCAGACGGCTACGGCGTGACTTCTGCCCTAAATGCCAGAACCGCAGCCGACGCCATCCGCCAGCGGGAATTTGATTTAGTGCTGCTGGACATCAACCTGCCGGACGGGAACGGTTTTGAGCTGTGCAAGCTGATAAAGCCCCAGCACCCGGACACCATCGTAATATTCCTGACCGCCAACGATCAGGAGAGCGACCAGATACGGGGCTATGAGGTGGGCGCGGTGGACTACATCACAAAGCCCTTTGTGATCGGGGCCTTGCAGCGGAAAATCAAAGCCATGTTCGCCATGCTGGAACACCACAAACCGGCCAAGGACATTTACGACGACGGGCGGCTGTTTCTGGACTTCTCGGAGCAGACGGCTTCCCTAAACGGCAAGCCCCTGACCCTATCCCCGATGGAGTACAAAATGCTGAACCTGTTCCGCAAAAATCCCCGGCAAGTGCTGACCCGTGGGCAGCTTTTGGAAAAGCTGTGGGATATAGACGAGAGGTTTGTGGACGAACACACCCTGACAACCTCCATCAGCCGGATTCGCAGCAAGATTGAATCCGACGGCGGCGCGCCCTACATCAAGACCGTTTACGGCATGGGCTATCAATGGACGGGAGGCGAGGCAAAATGAAGTTTCAAAACCTCTCGGTAAAGCGGCTGTTTGGCCGGGTGGCAATGGGGCTTGTCCTCTCCATGTCCGGGATCACCATAGCCCTGTTTCTTGTGACAAAACAGATTGCGGTGCTGCTGACAGGCGGGGCGCTGCTGCTGTGCGCCCTTGTGGGGATTTTTGTACTGACGCAGGCGTTTGGAAAGCGGCTGTCGCAGTTTACCGCTGACCTGTGCCAGACCTTAGACCACATGATCGCCGGGAATGAAGCGCCCCAGCGGCCAGAGGACAGCGAAACCCAGCTTGCCAGAATCGGACACCGGCTGGCAAGGCTTTACCAGATCATGCAGGAGAACCGCCGCCGGGTGGACGAGGAACGGCAGGAGTTACAGACCCTTGTATCGGATATTTCCCATCAGGTGAAAACGCCGGTAAGCAATCTGAAAATGGCGACGGACACCCTGCTGGAAAAGCCCATGACCGAGGCGGAGCGCACCGACTTTATCCGGGGAATCCGCAGCCAGACGGATAAGCTGGACTTTCTCTTTCAGGCCCTTGTGAAAACCTCCCGTCTGGAAACGGGCGTGATCCAGTTGGATAAGAAACCGGGCCGCCTCTTTGATACCGTGGCGCAGGCCATGAGTGGAATTGTGTATGCAGCAGAGAAAAAGGAAATCGTCGTGTCCGTGGACTGCCCGGAGGATTTGACCGTTTTCCATGACAGCAAGTGGACATCCGAAGCCCTCTTTAACCTGCTGGACAATGCGGTGAAGTACACCCCGGCAGGCGGGAAAATCGCTGTGTCGGTGGTGCTGTGGGAAATGTATGTGGAGATCAAAGTGACCGACACCGGCAAGGGCATTTCCGAAAGCAATCAGGCTGCCATCTTCCGGCGCTTCTATCGTGAGGAAGAAGTACACGAACAGCAGGGCGTGGGCATTGGCCTGTATCTGGCCCGCGAGATCGTAACGCGGCAGGGCGGCTATATCAAAGTGGTTTCGGAGCCGGGCAAGGGTTCGGAATTTTCCATTATGTTGCCGACTAAATAAAGCACACTTATAACAGGAGAAAACACCATGAAAAAAATCAATTTTTGCAAAGCAACAACAATCATCTTAATAATCAATGTTATTTTATCTATTGTTTTATTTTTCGTTGTTCCTGATAAAATAGCAATTCAATGGGTAGGTACATCCCCCAGCAATGCAGTAGATTCTTACTATGTATTTTTGGTGCCGGTATTGTCAGTGCTTTTTGCTTTTACGGGAAAACCTATTTTTACAATGTTCCTGTTTAGATTGTGGAATAGAACTAACGAGCATTTAGTGACATACTTAAATTTGTGTCTGCAAGTTGTATTTCTTACTTGTGAAATCTATATCGGATTATATAACCTATGTAATTTTAATGTTGCCATTAGTATAATTCTCATTGTGGAACTTATGATAGATGTGGTGATTGGATTGAAATTATTTCACAATCAATCTATCTAAAAGATTGTGTAGTATGATTCGGCGGACGACCATTTCCGGCTGTCCGCCGTGAATTTTTTTGAAATGTCCGAGCGTTGTAACATTTCACCCCGATTTTCAATGAAATTTTTTGGCCGCTGTAACATTTCGCGGACATTTGGGTTTTACAATACCCTTATCAACAAAAGTGAGGAGGCGACGCAATGGAACTGACCCCGACATTGATTTTGAATCTGGCGCTGCTGATCGTCCCGCCCATTGCCCTTGTGCTGGTGTTCCGGCAATGGCTGGCCCGGCACATCCGCTGGTCGGTTGCCTTGACTACTCTCTGTGATGTTCTCCTGTTTTGGGATGAACTGTTCTACTATGAGAGCTTCGGCCTGTTCGCGGTGCTGATTCTGGTACAGTTGGCGGCCACCGGCGCAGCAGCGTTCCGCATTTACAACAAACAAAGAAAGGATTGAATTTTATGAGCATTTTACAGACTATCGACCTGAAAAAGTATTACGGCACAGAGCCGAACATCACCCGCGCCCTTGACGGCGTGAACTTCTCCGTAAATGACGGCGAATTTGTGGCCGTTGTGGGAACCTCCGGCAGCGGCAAGTCTACCCTGCTTCACATGATGGGCGGGCTGGACACCCCTACTTCCGGCAATGTGATTGTCCGGGACAAAGAACTGTCGAAGATGAACGACGAACAGCTTACCATCTTTCGCCGCCGCAACATCGGCTTTATCTTCCAGAACTATAACCTTGTTCCCATCCTGAATGTGTATGAGAACATCGTCCTGCCGGTGGAGCTGGACGGGGACACGGTGGATCAGAAGTTTTTGGACGAGATCGTTCACCTGCTGGGGCTGGAAGATAAACTGAAAAATATGCCGAACAATCTTTCCGGCGGACAGCAGCAGCGTGTGGCTATCGCCCGCGCCTTGATTACCAAACCGGCTATTGTGCTGGCCGACGAGCCGACCGGCAACCTTGACAGCAAGACCAGCGCCGAGGTGCTGGGGCTTATCAAGCGCACCAGTGCAGAGTTCCGGCAAACTGTTGTGATGATTACGCACAATGACGACATTGCCCGCCTTGCAGATCGGATTGTCCGCATTGAGGACGGAAAGATTGTGGAGTAAGGAGGTGGCAGGCTATGACATGGCCTTTTGAAAATGATACCAACGGCATAGTAAAGCGCATATCAAACCGCAGTATATCGGCAAATCGAAAAAGAAAT
>CAUAWO010000088.1:0-7560 GCA_958432865.1 Bacteroides stercoris | reverse complement strand
GGCAGTTGGAGTTGGTTTATACTAACTCTTCTGAGGTATATCCTTTGGGCAATGCACGACAATTGTAAGCCGATGCCATAATTTCACCATATGCTCCTGCTGAACGGAGAGCGAAAAGGTCGCCACGGTGTGCTTTGTTCAAATCAATAGCCTTGCCGAATACATCGGATGATTCGCAGATGGGGCCTACCACATCGTAAGTTTCCATAGGTTCTTCCGAAGTGATATTTTCTATTTTGTGGTATGCCTGATAAAGGGCAGGACGAATCAAGTCGGTCATGCCGGCATCTAATATGGCAAACTGTTTGTTGGTTCCTTGCTTTACATAAATCACTTTGCTGATAAGGCTGCCGCACTGTCCTACTACGGCACGTCCCAGTTCGAAATGTAAAGTCTGCTGGGGGCGCAGTTTCAGATGCTTGTGATAAGTGGCAAAGTATTCCGTGAAGTTGGGGATGGCTTGACGGTTGGGGTGTGCATAATCAATTCCTAAGCCGCCGCCTACATTGATATGTTCTACTATGATTTGGCGGGCATAGAGTTTTTCCTGTAGTTCGTTTACACGGTTGCACAAGGCTACAAAATCACCCATATCCAGAATCTGAGAACCGATGTGGAAATGTAAGCCTACAAATTTTACATGAGGCAATGTTCCGGCCATATCAATCACTTTGTCCATATCTTCCATGCTGATCCCGAATTTGTTTTCTGCTAGTCCGGTGGTGATATTTGCATGGGTATGCGCACCTACATTCGGATTGATACGGAAAGCTACACGGGCTGTTTTGCCTTTGGCGGCAGCCAGTTCGTTAATGATTTCCAGTTCGGGTACAGACTCTACGTTGAAGCAGAAAATATCATAATCCAGACCCAGATTAATTTCCCAGTCTGTCTTGCCTACGCCAGCATAGACTATTTTGTTTGTCGGGAATCCGGCCTTAATGGCTGCGCGGATTTCTCCGCCACTTACACAGTCGGCTCCCAGACCGCTTTCGCGGATAATTGTCAGGACTTTGTGGTTAGCATTGGCCTTCACGGCGTAATGCACGCAGAAATTATTGTATTTGCCTGCTTCTTTGTTGATGCATGACAAGGTTTCTCGCAGCACATTGACATCGTAATAGTAGAAGGGAGTTTCCAACTCTCTGAACTTGTTTACGGGGAATGTTCCTTTCATATTGTATTTTGTTTTTATGAGCAAGGGCGAATTAAATTCGCCCGAAAACACCAACTTTGTAGAGTGGGATGTATTCGGGCGGATTCAATCCGCCCCTACAGTAGAAATTATTTATTGTTGAATAAATGATCGCTTAATGACTGCAATGCTTTCTTCTTGTCTTCTTCACGAATCAGGAAAGAAATATTGTAGTTGCTACCGCCGAATGAAATCATACGTACCGGTATGTCGCGCATGGCGTCCAACGCTTTGGCTTCAAAGCCTACGTTTTCCCATTCCAGGTCACCGACTACACAGATGATACACATATCCTGATCTACGGTTACTGTACCATATTTCTTCAAGTCGTCCAGAATTTCATTCAGATGTTTGGTGTTATCAATGGATACGGAAACACCGACCTCTGAAGTACAGATCATGTCGATAGAGGTCTGATAGCTTTCGAAGATTTCGAATACTTTGCGCAAGAAGCCGTGGGCCAGTAACATACGGCTTGATTTGATCTTGATGGCAGTGATGTTGTCTTTGGCTGCAACTGCCTTGATTTTGCCTTTTTCCGTATCATTGGAAATCAAAGTCCCCGGGGCTGTAGGTTCCATTGTATTAAGCAGACGGACGGGAATATTGGCATATTTGGCAGGCTGTACGCAAGTAGGGTGCAGAATCTTCGCACCAAAGTAGGCCAACTCGGCAGCTTCTTCGAAGTGCAGGTGACGTACAGGAGAAGTCTTGTCTACGATGCGCGGGTCATTATCGTGCATACCGTCAATATCTGTCCATATCTGGATTTCGGAGGCGTTTACAGCGGCACCGATCAGTGATGCGGTATAGTCGCTTCCGCCACGTTGCAGATTATCTATCTCGCCATAGGCGTTACGGCAGATAAAACCTTGTGTGATATAAATTTCAGCATCCGGATGTATTTCCAGCTGTGCGGCCAGTTTTTCTTTGATATATACAGGATCGGGCTCCGAGTTCTTGTCCGTGCGCATGAATTCCAATGCCGGAAGTAAGATGGCGTTGACCCCTTGTTCCTGCAAATAGTTGGTAACCATGTTGGTGGAGATCAATTCGCCTTGTGCCAGGATTACTTTTTCTTCGAACAGTGTGAAAATATCTTTTGTATACGAACGAATATAATCGAACTGTGCTTTTATAAATTCCTGTGTTTTCTGCTTATACTCGTCAGTAGAATAAAGTTCATTAACATGCTGTTTATATTTAGCCTCCAGTCTGTTAATGATTTCATTCGCACCTTCGGGATTTTTCTTATACAGATAATCCGAAATTTCAACCAACGTGTTTGTTGTTCCAGACATGGCTGAAAGTACAACAATCTTCTGTTCACCGTCGGTAATTAATTTGGCTACTTCTTTCATTCTTTGTGCAGAACCTACCGAAGTACCTCCAAACTTTAAAACTTTCATTTTTCGTTTCGTATTTTAATTGTTCCTATATTGATAATTAGCGTGCAAATATACAAATAAGACTGCAAAAATCAGCATTTTAGTGATGATATTTATCATTCATCTACTTATTCTGCCGTTTCTTGGGGTGTAACTGTCGTTTTTTCTCCTTTTTCGGTCTCATTTTGACTTCTTTCCATCCGGCTGTATTCGTGAGTCACTTCTTTGATATGATGATTCTCAAAGCGGTAGACAACTCCCGGATATTCCGACAGGAGATGCAGATTATGGGTGGTCATCATGATGGCGGAGCCTGTAGCACAAATGGATTTCAGAAGTTCTACAATTTTGCGCCCTGTTTCCGTGTCCAGGTTACCCGTCGGCTCATCGGCCAGAATAATGTCCGGCCGGTTTAGGATGGCACGGGCAATAACAATGCGTTGTTGTTCGCCACCCGATAGTTCGTTGGGCATTTTGTATCCTTTACCGGTCATTCCCACTTGGTCCAGTACTTCTTCAATGCGTGCTTTGATGGTTGCTTTGTTTGTCCATCCGGTGGCGCGCAATACAAAACTGAGGTTTGCGTGTACGGTGCGGTCTGTCAGTAACTGAAAATCTTGAAAGACAATGCCTAAACGGCGGCGCAGTTCGGGAATATGCTTCCGCTTGATGTTAGTCATGTTGTAGCCTAACACCTCAGCTTCTCCTGACTGTATATCCAGCTCACCGTAAATTGTTTTCAGTAATGAGGTTTTTCCGGAACCGACTTTTCCAATGAGGTAAACAAATTCACCCTTGTTCAGTTCCAGGTTTACATCTTCCAATACGCCTAATTCTTGTTGGTTGATATATACGTTTTTATATCGAATGAGAGCTTCGTCCATCATTTTAGTGTTTTTTCCACGTAGCGCTATGACGTTCTTTCAATTCACGGGCAAGGTCCTCGATGCGATAGCCTTTTGAGGTGAGCAGTACAATCATGTGGTATATCAGATCGGCTCCTTCGTAGATAAGGCGTTCGTCGGTTCCGTTACAAGCTTCGATAACCGTTTCCACGGCTTCTTCACCTACTTTCTGTGCCATTTTGTTGATACCGGATTCGAACAGGCTGGTGGTGTAAGAGCCTGCGGGCATTTCCTCATGACGTTTGTCAATGAAATCTTGTAATTCCTTTAGGAACATGATGTCTTCTTTGTTTTCTTCTCCCCAGCAAGTATCTGTTCCGGTGTGACATACAGGACCTGCCGGATTTACTTTGATCAGCAGGGTATCCTTGTCACAGTCTTCTTTTATAGAAACAACATTCAGGAAATTCCCGCTTTCTTCACCTTTTGTCCACAGACGGTTCTTGGTACGGCTGAAGAAGGTTACTTTACCGGTTTCCACTGTCTTTCGGTATGCTTCTTCATTCATAAACCCTAACATCAGTACTTTGCTGGTGCTGTTGTCTTGTATGATGGCGGGGATCAACCCGTTCATTTTTTCGAAATTCAAATCCATTTTTCTATATTTTATTGTTATATTATCGGTGTTGTATAGAACTTGTTTAAAATTTCATCAGCATCGTCATTCAGAGTGGAATGAGGATCTGAAGGTCGTTTGCCAGTCTTTCATCCTGTTTGGGATGGTAGTGGAAACAGATTTAGATGCAATTAAAAACAGAGTTATAACCTCACATTAATTCCTTGCTCGCAAAGATACTGTTTTAATTCGGGAATTTTAATTTCTCCGAAATGAAAAACGCTGGCTGCTAATGCAGCATCTGCTTTCCCTTTTGCAAATGTATCGCGGAAATGTTCCATGCATCCGGCGCCTCCAGATGCGATGACGGGAATTGTCAGTAAATCGGCCAAGGTGGAGAGGGCTTCGTTGGCATATCCGTTTTTCACTCCGTCATGGTTCATGCTCGTGAAAAGAATTTCTCCTGCCCCGCGGTTGTTCACCTCTTTAGCCCAGTCAAACAGGTACTTGTCGGTTTCAATCCGGCCGCCGTTCAGATAGCATTTCCACCCGGTTTCAGTCTGCTTGGCGTCAATGGCTACCACACAGACCTGTGAACCGAAATGTTTGGCAATCTTGTCTACCAAATCCGGATTGCGGATGGCTGATGAATTGATAGAAACTTTGTCAGCTCCTGCATTCAATAGCCGGTCTACGTCGCTCAGTTCGTTTATACCTCCTCCTACAGTAAAGGGGATATTGATATTGGCCGCTACCCGTTTTACCAAATCGGTAAAGGTTTTGCGCCCTTCATGGCTGGCAGTGATATCGAGAAAGACCAGTTCGTCAGCTCCCTGTTCACTGTAGGTACGCCCCAGTTCTACCGGATCACCTGCTTGACGTAAGTTTACGAAATTGGTTCCTTTTACGGTCTGCCCGTCTTTGATGTCCAGGCAAGGTATGATTCTTTTTGCTAACATGATTTGCTCTTACATGAAACGGTTTAAGTCTTTCAATGTAATTTTTCCCTCGTATAATGCCTTGCCGAAAACAACAGCCGGAACTTTGGCTATTTCCAGGTCGATAATGTCCTGTATACAGCTTACTCCTCCGCTGGCTATCAGATGCATATTCGGGAACTCCTTCAGGATTTGCTGGTATAGTTCCACGGAAGGCCCTTGCAACATTCCGTCACGGCTGATGTCGGTACATAACACCTTGAAAACTCCTTCTTTAGTATAATCTTTCAAAAAAGGGATCAACTGCTGCTGACTTTCCTCTTTCCAGCCATTGACAGAAATTTTATTCTCCTTTACATCAGCTCCCAGAATGATTTTCTCGTTTCCGTATTGTTCCAGCCATTTTTTGAAAAGCCCGGGATTTTTCACGGCTACGCTGCCCAGGGTTACCATTTGTGCGCCATTGTCGAAAGCGATGACTAGGTCCTCGTCTGTTTTTATCCCTCCTCCAAAATCAATGACCAGAGAAGTGCGGCTGGCGATTTGGTCCAGTACACGGTAATTCACAACATGGCGTGAAACTGCTCCATCCAGATCGACAATGTGCAGACGATGAATCCCATGGGCTTCAAATTCTTTGGCAACCTCAACCGGGTTTTCGTTATATACTTTCTGTGTGTTATAATCTCCTTGAGAAAGACGGACGCATTTGCCATCAATAATGTCGATGGCAGGAATTAACTCTATCATATCTATTTCTTCTTATACATTGTTATATATAATGTAATGGTTCACAATTCTAAAAAGTTCCTCAGGATTCGTTCGCCCACGGCTCCGCTCTTTTCGGGATGGAACTGTGTCGCATAGAAATTATCTTTGTGCAAGGCCGAACTGTAGGGGAGGATATAATCTGTTTGTGCTGCCGTAAACTCGTTCAGAGGCACATAGAAGCTATGTACGAAGTATACAAATTCTTCTTTGGTGAATCCTTTGAACAGGTCGCTGCGTACATGAGTCAGGGTGTTCCATCCCATATGGGGTACTTTGTCTTCATGCCGGGTGGGGCTGAACAACTTTACATCAGTATCAAAGATGCCCAAGCAGTCAGCATTTCCTTCTTCGGAGTGCCGGCACATCAGCTGCATTCCCAGGCAGATACCTAGTACAGGTTGTTTTAAGTTTTTAATAACTTCATCCAACCGGTTTTTCCGGAGATGGCTCATGGTTGTTTCGGCTTCGCCCACACCGGGGAAGATAACTTTGTCGGCACTCATCAATACTTCCTTATCGGAAGTGATGGTTGCTTCTACTCCAAGGCGCTTCAGTGCATAGTCTACGGAGTAGATGTTTCCTGCATTATATTTTACGACAGCAATTTTCATCAGCTAAAGATAACTGTTTTATTTTTATAAGCCAATACTTTTCGTTCAATATGTTTCTGAACAGCACGAGAAAGGACTATTTTTTCCAAATCTTTACCTTTACTTACTAAATCCTGCACAGTGTCCTTGTGTGTGATGCGTACTACATCTTGCTCAATGATAGGACCGGCATCCAGTTCGGAGGTAACATAATGGCTGGTCGCACCAATGATTTTTACTCCTCGTTCAAACGCTGCATGATAAGGTTTTGCACCAACGAACGCAGGGAGGAAAGAGTGGTGTATGTTGATGATGCGGTTGGGATATGCTTCAATCATTTGTTCGGAAATCACTTGCATATAGCGTGCCAGTACAATGAAATTGATGTTATGTTTTTCCAACAGCTCCATTTCTGCTTTTTCCTGTTCCATTTTGTTCTCTTTAGTAATAGGGAAGAGATAGAACGGTATACCGAAACGTTCTGCCACATGCTGAAGGTCGGGATGGTTACTTATAATCAGCGGAATTTCCACATTCCATTCTCCGGCCGTGTAGCGTGCCAGCATATCGAACAGGCAATGGGACAGTTTGGAAACAAATATGGCCATTTTGGGTTTTACATCCGAGAAATAAAGACGGAATTTCATTTCATATTTTTGGGCATACAAGGTTTCAAAATAATCTTCTATTTTATTTTTAGGAATAAAGAAATCCTTTATTTCCCATTCTATACGCATGAAAAATATATTTTCTACATGGTCCACATATTGGTCTAAGTAGACAATATTACCTTTGTTAATTGTAATAAAGTTTGTGACTTCTGCCAAAATGCCTGGTTGGTCTGGGCAGTGCAACAATAATTTTGCAGTTGTATTCATCTTTTTCCCTAATTTTCGATTTTAATCTATTGAGTGCACAAAAATAGCGAATTATTGCCAATAAGCTAAATTTTATAACAAGAAGTTTGTTGAAAAGATTAAAATAATAACAATATCGTAATTTTTAGGGTGGGGAGGTGAAGGGAGTTGGAAAATATTTTTTTTATGGTTTTTGCCAAAACGCTTGCAGATTTAAAAATAATGCGTACCTTTGCACCCGCAATCGAGAGAGAAAGCGTCGGAAGAGAGACTATCAAAATTATTGGTGCGTTAGTTCAGTTGGTTAGAATACATGCCTGTCACGCATGGGGTCACGGGTTCGAGTCCCGTACGCACCGC
>CAUAWO010000087.1:0-7581 GCA_958432865.1 Bacteroides stercoris | reverse complement strand
ATTCCGGCTGAAGGATATGCATTGTGAAATGTTTCAGCCGGAAAATATCCTTCAGGAAAACCAATTCCCCAAGAATCGGAAGAATACCAATCCGGCTGAAGGATTCCAATCTCCGGCTGAAGAATTCCCAAGCCCAATCCTTCAGCCGGAATACCGATGGGCAGGGCATTTGCGAGCAGGCTGAAGCTTTTGAAGGATTTTTCAGGGTATTCTCTATAGAGCATGATAGCGACCAAATAGTAATCGCGAAATAAAAAAATGACATAGCCACGACTACCTTACCAACTCGAATGCAAGTCCTCCATCCTTGCCGGCAGTAATATTGACCATATAACAAGACGCGCCGTCAGGTATGCACACCGTGGCCTGATAATGATACCCTTTCGAATCGACCCCCATAAAATCCATATCCGACAATATAGCCCATTGCAAGAAATCATCCGGAACCACCCCCTTGAACATCTGCTTGGTGATATCTTTGGCATAAAGACTCTTCCTGCCTTCATACACGCAAATGTGTATGATATTGTCATAATATACATTATCCACCCCAAGTCCTTCCTCCGAAACCCCCGGACGCATTACTTTAATCTTTGACGGGTTAATGTACACATATCCGCGATAACGGACATTATCGTATGTCACCACCGAATCTTTCTTAATAACTTCGTTATAAACAGGGATTTCCCGAGTATGGATAAATGCCAGAAAATCATTCTCCGCATCAGACTTATGCAGGCGTATCACATCTCCCACAGCCGAATGAAACCAAAAAATATGCTCCCCCTGCTTCTCAATCTTATAACCATTAGTCCGTGCACCATACGTAATCAACGAATCGCCTATAATTTTAAAAGCAACGGGAGCCGTAGCGGCATCTGCATAAAACAGGGTATCGCCTTTCACCCTCAGTAATGCCGTTTCCGTATTATCGTCCAACCATATACCTTCCAACAAAGATTTTGCCTCCTTGTTTTCTTCCAGAGCGGATGCTTTTTGTTGCGGAGTTCCACAAGAAGACAGCGCAACAGCCAACATTATTATCGAAAAACGTTTGTACATGGTTATTCTCTCTATTTTTTTATTTATCGACCGATGCAATGATAAACAAACCCCATTTCCTGTAGTTCGTCACCATCATAAATATTTCGTCCGTCAAGCACTACAGGCTGCTTCATCGCCTTCTTGATTACTCCCCAGGTAGGAAGACGGAACTCTTTCCACTCGGTTACCAGAATCAACGCATCCGCATCAAGAGCCGCATCATACATATCGTGCGCATAATAAACCGACTCTCCTATCCGGCGGCGGGACTCATCCATAGCAGCAGGATCGTATGCGCGGACATTGCAACCCGACTGTTTCAATTTCTCAATAAGTACCAAAGCCGGAGCCTCACGCATATCGTCCGTACCGGGCTTGAATGCAAGTCCCCACAAAGCCACTGTTTTGCCTTTCAAATCTCCATTGAATACTTTTACCAGTTTCTCGAACAAAATGCCTTTCTGATTCTCGTTCACATCTTCCACCGCTTTCAACACCTGCATGGAATAACCATTCTGCTCGGCAGTCTTAATCAACGCCTTCACATCTTTCGGGAAACAAGATCCACCATAACCGCATCCCGGATACAAGAACTTACGCCCGATACGACTGTCGGAACCTATTCCGTCACGTACCATATTTACATCAGCTCCCACCAGTTCGCACAAGTTGGCAATATCGTTCATAAAGCTGATACGGGTGGCCAACATGGAGTTTGCCGCATACTTGGTCATCTCGGCAGAAGGAATATCCATGAAGATAACGCGGAAGTTAACCAGCATGAAAGGTTTATAAAGCTTGGTCATCAGTTTTTTAGCCCTTTCCGACTCTACGCCCACTACCACACGGTCCGGACTCATAAAGTCATCGATAGCATTACCTTCTTTCAAGAATTCCGGATTAGAAGCCACATCGAAATCTATCGACTCCCCTCTTTTCTCCAATTCCTCCCGGATAGCCGCTTTTACTTTCCGGGCCGTACCCACGGGCACCGTACTCTTGGTCACGACCAAGGTGTATTTCTTCATATTAGCACCAATCGTCTTGGCAACTTCAAGCACATAACGCAAATCGGCACTTCCGTCTTCATCGGGAGGAGTGCCCACAGCACTGAACACAATATCCACATTGTCCAGACAACTCTCTAAAGAGGTGGTGAAATGAAGACGTCCAGCCTTTACATTACGCAAGACCATATCTTCCAATCCCGGTTCATAAATAGGAATAATACCCTGTTGCAGATTAGCAATCTTATCCGCATTTACATCTACACAAGTTACGTCTACGCCAGTTTCGGCAAAACATGTTCCGGTAACAAGTCCTACATACCCGGTTCCTACAATCGCTATATTCATTTTATTTAATTCGTTAGTCTAACTTTTTCGCTGCAAAATTACAATAAATTATGAGTGAGTTGTTATTTTCTTCCATAAAAGTTGCGCTGAAACGGAATAAAAATGCTAATTTTGCGATATGATTGAATTGGCTAGACATATAGAAATTCTGTTACTGGAAAATGACTGTGTGATTATTCCAGACTTTGGCGGTTTTATAGCGCACTATCAACCGGCACGGTATATCAAGGAAGAAAATCTTTATCTTCCCCCTGTACGTACTATTGGTTTCAATCCCCAATTGACTATAAACGATGGTTTATTAGTTCAATCGTATATGCAAGCCCATCACACCGATTTTCCTGATGCCACACGCATGATAGAAGAAGAGGTAGCCGGATTGAAAGAACAACTATACCAAAATGGATGTGCAGAAATGCATGGCATAGGGGTCTTACATTATAATATTCATAGCACATACGAGTTCCATCCCAATGAGGACGGTGCATTATCACCTACCCTATACGGGCTTAGTTCGTTTTCCATCAACAGATTAGAATATCTTACTTCAACAACATCTGCAGCAACCAGAGAATTACTTCCCCGACAAGAAAAAAGGAAGAGAACTGTACGTTTCAAACGTCAGTGGATAGGAAATGCAGTAGCTGTGGCTATAGCTGTAGTCTTATTTTTCTTCTTGTCTGTTCCGGTAGAGAACACATATGTGGACAAAGGTAATTATGCTTCTTTAGGTACGGATGGTCTGTTTGACGCCATTCGTTCCCAATCTTTGGCAACGACCTTGGTAACCGTTCCTTCCAGACCGCAGCAACCCAAGAAGACGAATATCAAAAATAATCAAAACACGTTGAAACCTGTAACTGTAAAAGTAGAAAAGGTAGGAAAAGCACAAGAAGCAGTGCCCAAGAATACTGTTGCAGCAAAATTGAACAGCACAGAACAGCCAGTTGCCAAGCCTGTTACTGTAAGTAAACCTGCCCTTGAGAAGAAAGAAACAGCAACACCTTCGAGCAGTAAAAAAAATAAGTATTATATCATCGTATCCAGTTTACCGACAGCCAATGACGCACAGCAAGTACTTAATGAGTACAAGCAAAAAGGATACAAGGATGTAACAATCATAGAAGGTAACGGACGTTATCGCCTGTCTTTGTGCAACTTTGCAGATAAAGCCGCTGCTTATAAAAAATTAAATGAACTGAAACAAAATGATGCATTCAAGAATGCATGGATATTGAGTTCCAAATAAACAAGATTATTTTTTATGAAAAGAGTTTTGTGTCCCAAATGTGACAACTATATAACTTTTGATGAAACCAAATATACAGAAGGCCAGTCGTTGGTCTTTGTATGCGACCATTGTAAAAAACAATTCAGTATCCGTATCGGAAAATCCAAACTGAAAGCAACCCGTAAAGAAGAAATATTGGACGAACAAGCCAATAAAGAGGATTTTGGAAGTATCGTGGTAGTAGAAAATGTATTCGGATACAAACAAGTATTACCCCTGATGGAAGGTGACAACCTGATAGGACGCAGAAGCAAAGGCACTGAAGTGGACATTCCCATCGAAACATCAGATCCGAGCATGGACAGAAGGCATTGTATCATTAATGTGAAACGCAACAAACAAGGGGAAGTCATTTATACCCTGCGTGATAATGACAGCATTACAGGAACATTTCTGATGAACGAGATTTTGGGGAACAAGGACCGGATACGGATCGAGGAAGGCGCTATCATCACATTAGGTGCGACTACGTTGATTCTGCGTGCCACCGAGAAGTAAGACAATGAGACGTATTATCTTAATCACAGGAGGCCAACGTTCGGGAAAAAGTTCATACGCGGAGAAATTGGCATTAAGCTTATCACCCACTCCCGTTTATATAGCTACTTCCCGTATTTGGGATGAAGAATTCCGCCAACGCGTTATCAAACATCAAGAAAGGCGCGGACCGGAATGGACGAATATAGAAGAAGAAAAAGAACTGAGCCGCCATCAAGTAAAGGATAATGTAGTATTGATTGACTGTGTCACCTTATGGTGTACCAACTTTTTCTTTGATTTGGATGCGGATGTAGAGGCTGCATTGCAGGCTGTCAAACAGGAGTTTGATAATTTTATCCGGCAAGATGCCACTTTTATTTTCGTAACCAATGAAATAGGTTCCGGAGCAGTATCCGAAAACGCCATCCAACGCCGCTTTACAGATTTACAGGGCTGGATGAATCAATATATAGCTTCAAAAGCAGACCAAGTATATTTGATGGTATCGGGAATTCCTGTTCCTATAAAATAATAAATACAATGAAAAACTTTCATATTGAGTATCCCGATGAAGGTCTTCGGGAGGCATTGATAGACAAAATCAACAATTTGACAAAGCCCAAAGGTTCATTGGGCGTTCTGGAAGACCTTGCATTGCAAATCGGATTAATCCAACAAACCCTCTCCCCTACATTAAGCCATCCGCACAACGTACTTTTTGCAGCCGATCATGGTATAGTAGAAGAAGGGGTAAGCAAGTCTCCCAAAGAAATCACTTGGCAACAACTAAGTAATTTTTTACATGGAGGTGCCGGAGTTAATTTTTTATGCCGCCAACATGGTTTTAAGCTTGTATTAGTAGACTCAGGAGTCGATTACGATCTTCCTTACGAGAAAGGCATTATCAACTGTAGCGTAGGACGTGGCACGCACAGTTTTCTAAAAGGTCCTGCAATGAGTATGGAAGAAATGGAATTATGCCTGGAACGTGGAGCAAAGATAACGGATATGATTCATGCTGACGGCTGCAATGTGGTCAGTTTTGGCGAAATGGGTATTGGCAACACCTCCCCTTCCTCTGTCTGGATGCATTTGCTGACAGGTATTTCATTAGAGCAATGTGTAGGTGCGGGAAGCGGACTGGATTCAGAAGGCATCCGCCATAAATACAATGTATTGAAACAATCGGTTGACCATTATGCCGGTGACGGTTCTGCAAAAGATATCATCGCCTGGTTCGGAGGATATGAAATGGTTATGGCAATAGGCGGCATGCTCCGGGCGGCAGAATTAAGAATGATTATTCTGGTAGACGGCTTCATCATGACCAACTGCATACTGGCCGCCTCAAAACTTCATCCGGAAGTTTTGTCGTATGCCATATTCGGACATCAGGGAGATGAAACCGGTCATAAACTAGTATTGGACGCCATGAAAGTACGCCCTTTATTAAATTTAGGTCTGCGCTTGGGAGAAGGAACAGGAGCGATATGCGCTTATCCCATCGTTGTTTCCTCTGTAAACATGATGAATGAGATGGACAATTTCGCCCATGCCTCCATCACTAAATATTTTTAACCATGAAACTGCTTGCCTCCCTCATTTTTTTCACACGCCTTCCGTTTTGGAAAATAGCTGACGTACCACCTGTTTACTTTAAACGAGTAGTGGACTACTGGCCCTTTGTTGGATGGCTGACAGGAGGTATCATGGCAGGCACTCTATGGATCACAGCAGAATTTCTGCCTGTACAAATAGCTGTGCTCATGGCGTTGGCTGCCCGGTTATTAGTAACAGGTGCTTTACACGAAGATGGATTGGCAGACTTCTGCGATGGCTTCGGGGGCGGTACATCACGTGACAAGATTCTGTCCATCATGAAGGATTCACATATCGGCACATACGGAGTGCTCGGATTATTATTCTATTATGGATTGATGTGGAATATACTCACCACACTTTCTGTACCCTTGGCATGTGCGGCCATATTAAGCGGAGATGCCTGGAGCAAGTTTTGTGCCGCACAAATCATCAACACGCTTCCATACGCCCGTAAAGAAGAAGAATCGAAAGCAAAAGTCATATATAACCGTATGAGCCCAGATGTTTTATTATCCGCTTTTATGGCCGGAGCCCTACCTATGCTTTTATTACTGGATAAAGGATACTGGTGGGCAGCCATCGCTCCTGCTATGATGTTCATCCTTTTAATGTCACTCATGCGCAGACGCCTGCAAGGATATACCGGTGATTGTTGCGGAGCGACTTTCCTATTATGTGAGTTTTCTTTTTATCTGACTATAAACTTAATCTATACAAATCTATGGTAATATACTTCATGCGTCATACTGCTGTTGATGTTCCGCAAGGCGTTTGTTACGGACAGACGGATGTACCCTTAAAGCCGACTTTTGAAATGGAGGCAACTCAAACGGCAGCCCATTTACAAGGCTTATCTTTTGATAAGGTTTATACCAGCCCGTTAACCCGTTGTGTACGCCTGGCTACCTTTTGCGGCTACCCGGATGCAGAACGGGACGACCGCCTAAAGGAACTAAATTTCGGAGATTGGGAAATGCATCGGTTCGATGAAATTGCCGACGCTAATCTGGAAAGATGGTATGCAGATTATCTGCATGTAAAAGCGACCAATGGAGAGTCCTTTGAAGATCAATACCGGCGTGTTGCCGATTTTCTAGACGAACTTCGCCAAAAGCCGTATGAACAAGTCGCGATCTTTGCTCATGGCGGCATTTTACTGAACGCACAGATTTATGCAGGTATCATTAAACCCGAAGAGGCGTTTGGCGCACTCACTCCTTATGGAGGAATTGTCAAGATAGAGTTATCATGATGTAAGAACATATCGCTTATTTATTTGTTCTATTCATAAAGACAAATAAATATGCTTACTCATTTCTTGGATTTATTAGCAGCTGTTATAAGTGTGACAAGCCTTTTGATTGTCACATACGGAGCGTTGATAGGTATCATCTCTTTTTTGAAGAATGAAATACGACGTTTTACCGGAGGGTATTCCATTACCAATATACGAAAATTAAGAGCTACATTCGGAACTTATCTGCTTCTTGGCTTAGAATTTCTGATAGCTTCGGATATTTTGAAAACAGTATTGGAGCCCACTTTGAATGAATTGGCCCTATTGGGAGGTATTGTTGTTTTAAGAACCATCCTATCCGTATTCCTCAATAAAGAGATAAAAGAATTGGAAAGTGAAGAAAAATAAAAAAGCACTGAAAAACTAATCATTTATACATATTGGCTTTTTAAGTTGCACACACATTGCATACTTTCATATTTTTGTCGATGAAAGAAACATCTTGATTTACTTACTAAATAATAGAAGAATATCATTTATTGTTTTCAAGGTTCTCTCCGATTTGTTGGAGC
>CAUAWO010000086.1:0-7792 GCA_958432865.1 Bacteroides stercoris | reverse complement strand
AAAAGAAGCAAGACCTCCGAAATACTAATCATATAGATTAAAGGAGAAAATAAGAAAGACCGTCTCGGACGGTCTTTCTTTATTGTTATAGGCTTGTTGTTATATGCTGCTGCAAAAACCGGCTCTACACCATAAAGTCCTTGCGGCGAAGCACAAAACTGTTACTCAAATACTTTTCGCGTACAATCTTATTCTCGGCAAGCTCTTCGGGCGTACCTTGAAACAGGATTTTTCCTTCAAACAGCAGATAAGCACGGTCGGTGATGCTCAAAGTTTCCTGCACATTGTGGTCGGTTATCAGAATACCGATATTCCGGTCTTTCAACTTCCAGACAATCTGCTGAATATCTTCCACCGCAATAGGGTCTACTCCAGCAAACGGCTCGTCCAGCATAATGAACTTCGGGTCGATGGCCAAGCAACGGGCAATCTCCGTACGACGGCGCTCGCCACCGGACAACTGGTTGCCTTTATTCTTACGGACCTTTTGCAAACGGAACTCTGCAATCAGACTTTCCAACTTATCTTTCTGATAGTCCAAAGGCTTGTCCGTCATTTCCAACACAGCCGCAATATTATCTTCCACACTCATCTGGCGAAACACCGATGCTTCCTGCGCCAAATAACCGATACCAGTCTGCGCCCGTTTGTATACAGGGTATTTTGTTATATCCAAATCATCCAAAAAGATGCGTCCTTCATTGGGAGTTATCAATCCTACGGTCATATAGAACGAAGTAGTCTTACCGGCACCGTTCGGCCCCAGCAATCCCACAATTTCTCCCTGCTTTACGTTGATAGAGACATGGCTGACTACTGTACGCTTTCCGTACTTCTTCACCAAATCCTCTGTCCGGAGCACCATTTTGCTTTCTTCTTCCATAACGCTATGTCACCACAATTATATATACAGATTACTATCAGTCCTCAATACTGCCGTTTCTCCCCCAGATTACAATCGTCTTCATCCTGGTTTCAGCAAAAATACTGTGCCATTCGGCGTAATCTGTGGTGAAACTGGCGCAAATGTAGCAAAAATAAGCTGAAATAGTGTACATTTGCAGACAAATACTTACGAGTCATGATTAAAGCACTTAGAACAGTAGGAAGATACATCATATTAATGGGTCGTGTTTTTGCCCGTCCGGAACGCATGCGTATGTTCTTCCGCCAATACATCAATGAGATAGAACAACTGGGCGTAAACTCCATCGGCATCGTATTGCTAATATCATTTTTTATCGGAGCCGTTATTACCATACAAATCAAGCTGAACATAGAAAGCCCTTTCATGCCACGCTGGACGGTGGGATATGTCACCCGCGAAATTATGTTGCTGGAGTTCTCGTCCTCCATCATGTGTCTGATATTGGCAGGCAAAGTAGGCTCGAACATCGCTTCCGAACTTGGAACGATGCGGGTTACCCAGCAAATAGACGCTCTTGAGATTATGGGTGTCAATTCTGCCAATTACCTGATATTACCTAAGATAGCGGCAATGGTGTCAACTATTCCTCTTATGGTAACGTTCAGTATATTCGCCGGCATCATCGGTGCTTTTTGTACATGCTGGTTCGGCGGTATCATGTCGGCCGTAGATTTGGAATACGGTCTGCAATACATGTTTGTAGAATGGTTTATCTGGTGCGGCATCATCAAGTCTCTGTTTTTTGCCTTTATCATTGCCAGCGTATCGGCATTCTTCGGTTATTCGGTCGAAGGAGGGTCTATCGAAGTAGGTAAAGCATCTACGGATTCAGTGGTATGCAGCAGTGTACTGATTCTGTTTGCCGATCTCATACTGACCCAGTTGCTAATGGGCTGACAAGTTGATTCTAAATTCAAAACTAAGTAAGAATGATTGAACTGAAAGGACTTTGCAAGTCATTTGAAGAGAAAGAGGTACTGACGGATATCAATGCCACATTCGAAAACGGAAAGACCAATCTTATTATTGGCCAGAGCGGTTCTGGAAAAACCGTACTGATGAAATGTATCGTAGGCCTGCTGACACCCGAAAAAGGTGAATTATTATACGACCACCGCAATTTCCTTACCATGGGAAAGAAAGAGAAGAAAGCCCTGCGCCGCGAAATGGGGATGATATTCCAAAGCGCCGCCCTGTTCGACTCGATGACGGTGCTGGACAACGTTATGTTCCCCCTCAACATGTTCAGCTCGGATACCTTGCGCGACCGCACGCGCCGTGCCATGTTTTGCCTGGAGCGCGTAAACCTTATTGAAGCGAAAGATAAATTCCCCGGTGAAATCAGTGGCGGTATGCAAAAACGAGTTGCCATCGCACGCGCCATTGCCTTGAATCCTCAATATCTGTTCTGCGATGAACCCAATTCCGGCTTGGACCCCAAGACGTCGCTCGTCATTGATGAACTGATACAGGACATTACCCGTGAGTACAATATGACCACCCTCATCAATACCCATGACATGAACTCTGTAATGGGTATCGGAGAAAAAATTATCTACATTTATGAAGGGCACAAAGAATGGGAAGGCAGCAAAAACGATATTTTTACATCTACCAATGAGCGTTTGAATAATTTCATTTTTGCTTCCGATCTCTTCCGTAAAGTGAAAGAGGTTGAAATACAAAACATAGAAGGCTAAGGCTGTAAGAACAACTGTATTCCTAAAAAAAGTGTCCGGGACCACCGCCCCGGACACCTATCCTCATAAAACCAGTTAATAGAATTGATGTATATCATCACGATATATTTTTATTGCAGCAACCAAAGGTAGCAGCAATCTCAATTACAGCTACAAAATTAGGTAAAACAATCTAATAAAAAAAGCAAAAAAAAGACTGAGTCAATATGAACCAGTCTTTTAACTTTTTTATCCAATATATACAGGCTTGTTTTTACTTCTGCCGTATATATACATTTATCGGTGTCCCCGTCAGATTCCATTTCTCACGCATTTTATTTTCAAGGAAACGTCTATATGGTTCCTTTACATATTGCGGCAAATTGGCAAAATAAACGAAAGAAGGAATTTGCGTATTCGGCAACTGCGTAATGTATTTTATTTTGATATACTTACCTTTGATGGCAGGGGGCGGATAAGCCTCGATAAGCGGCAACATCTCTTCATTCAAGCGGACAGTCGGTATGCGTATCATACGGTTCTCATATACAGTACGGGCTTCTTCCAATACCTTCAGGATACGTTGTTTGGTCAATGCCGAAGCAAAAATTATCGGAAAATCGACAAAAGGAGCAAAACGGTTGCGGATTGCATTCTCAAAAGTCTTCATTACTTTCACCGTTTTATCTTCCACCAAATCCCACTTGTTCACAACTACTACCAGCCCTTTGGAGTTTTTCTGGATAAGTGAGAAGATATTCAAATCCTGACTCTCGATACCGCGTGTAGCATCCAGCATCAAAATGCAGACATCCGAATTTTCGATAGAACGGATAGAGCGGATAACCGAATAATATTCCAAATCTTCGTTCACCTTGTTCTTCTTGCGAATACCTGCCGTATCTACCAAATAGAAATCAAAACCAAACTTATTGTAACGGGTATAGATTGAGTCACGGGTCGTTCCCGCTATTTCCGTCACGATATTGCGGTCCTCACCGATGAAAGCATTAACGATGGATGACTTTCCGGCATTCGGACGTCCCACTACCGCAAAACGGGGAATATCCTCATCCAGAATTTCATCAGACTCTTTCTTGAAATTCTCAACGATAAGGTCCATCAAATCGCCCGTACCGCTACCGGTCACTGCCGAAATACAGTATGGATCACCCAAACCCAGACTATAAAATTCGGGAGCATTATATTGCAACTCATTATTATCGGTCTTGTTCGCAACCAATAAAACCGGCTTTTTGGTACGGCGCAAAATGGAAGCTACCTGCAAATCCAAATCCGTCACTCCGTTCATCACATCCACTACGAACAGAATAACATCCGCTTCGTCCACAGCCATTAACACCTGCTTGCGTATTTCCTCTTCAAAAATATCATCTGAGTTCACAACCCAGCCACCGGTGTCTACAACCGAAAATTCGCGCCCCAGCCATTCGGACTTTCCATATTGGCGGTCACGTGTTGTTCCTGCCTCTTCGTTAACAATAGCCTGTCTTGTTTTGGTCAGGCGATTAAATAATGTAGACTTTCCCACATTGGGACGTCCTACGATTGCAACTAAATTTCCCATAGGTTACACTCTTTGTTTTTTGCGACTGTCACAGTCGTATGAATATTAGTCCAGCTGATAACCGAAGTTACGCAGTTCCTTGTCCGAACTGCGCCAATCCTTGTCAACCTTCACAAATGTCTCCAGGAATATTGTTTTCCCGAAGAATCTCTCCAAATCACGGCGAGCCTCGGTGGCCACTTTTTTCAGGGCCTTCCCCTGCTTACCGATGATAATACCTTTCTGCGAATCACGTTCAACGTATATCACAGCATTGATATGTATCTTCTTTTCTTCTTCCTTGAATTGCTCTACAACAACCTCTACCGAATAGGGTATCTCCTTGTCATAATATAACAGTATCTTTTCGCGGATAATCTCGTTTACAAAAAAACGGGCCGGTTTGTCCGTCCACTGATCCTTATCGAAATAAGGGGGAGAATCCGGCAACAGCTCCTTTATCCGCTTCATCACGTAATCCACATTGAACTTGGTGGCAGCCGAAATAGGAATAATCTCTGCGTTCGGCAACAATTCTTTCCATGCCTCCACCAGTTCCACCAGCTTTTCCTGATTGCTCAAATCAATTTTATTGACGAGCAACAATACAGGTACTTCCATGCGGCTTACTTTCTCCACAAAATCATTATGCTTGTCAGGTGTCTCGACCACATCCGTCACATACAGCAACACATCTGCATCTGTCAATGCCGAAGTGGAGAAGTTCAGCATAGACTCTTGCAATTTATAAGTAGGTTTCAGTACGCCCGGCGTATCCGAAAATACAATCTGCATATCATCCGTATTATATATACCCATAATCCGATGACGGGTGGTCTGCGCTTTGAAAGTGGCGATTGAAATACGCTCACCTACCAGTGCATTCATCAATGTAGACTTACCTACATTGGGATTTCCCACAATATTGACAAAACCTGCTTTATGCATAATCCTCACGTATTTGAATTGAGACAAAAAAACGCATCGAATCGAAATAGGATGCGTCTTTTTATCATATTTTGTTTGTAACGGTTACATTACTGTTTCTTACCGTCATAACCCCATTTCACGTAAACAGCTCCCCAGGTAAATCCTGCTCCGAATGCCGTAAAGATAAGGTTATCTCCTTTCTTCAGCTTCTCTTCAAAGTCCCAGATACAAAGCGGAAGCGTACCTGCGCTCGTATTACCGTAGCGGTCGATATTTATCAGCACTTTCTCATGAGGAACTTCCAAGCGGTGCGCCACAGCATCGATAATGCGCAGATTAGCCTGATGGGGAATCACCCAGTCAATCGTATCTTTTGTCAGATTATTTTTTTCTGCAATCGCAGCGCTTATATCCGACATGTTGGATACTGCATATTTAAATACCGTGCGACCCTCCTGATAAAGGTAATGCATGTGATTGTCTATCGTGAAATAAGAAGGAGGACAAACAGAACCGCCAGCTTTCAGATGCAGGAAAGGCAATCCCTTTCCGTCTGTTCTAAGCATAGCATCCATAACGCCCAATTCTTCTGTTGTTGGTTCCATCATAAAGGCAGCCGCACCGTCACCGAAAATCGGACAGGTAGCACGGTCTGTATAGTTCACGATTGACGACATCTTGTCTGCACCTACAATAATAACTTTCTTGTATCTACCCGAACGAATAAAGTTCGCAGCCGTCTCCATCATATAAAGGAAACCGCAACAAGCGGCAGACATATCAAATGCAAAGGCATTTTTCAATCCAAGCTTGTCGCACAAGATAGATGCAATAGAGGGGAATTGATAGTCCGGAGTGGAAGTAGCGACAATCACCAGGTCGATGTCATCCGGATTGGAACCGGTACGCTGCATTAATTGCTTTGCAGCCTTGCGTGCCATGTATGATGTGCCCAAACCCTCTTCATTCAGGATGTGTCTTTCCTTAACTCCGATACGGGTCATAATCCATTCATCATTGGTATCTACCATTTTGGATATCTCGTCATTTGTCAAGATATAATCAGGCACATAACCGCCGACTCCTGTAATTACTGCATTTATTTTTTCCATTAATCTTGTTTACTTATAAAGATACTTAAACAACGGCAGTCTAAAAAGGTTTGTTCATTGAATGCTACAAATCTTTTCAGACGCCCGATATTCAAGTATAAGTTTAGTCAAACTGCCCAATTAAACAGCAGCTTCTTTCTCTACTGCCAGCTTACCACGATAGTAGCCACATGCACCACATACAGTGTGATATACATGCCATTCACCGCAATTCGGACAAATAGCCAGTGTAGGAGCTACTGCTTTATCATGAGTTCTTCTCTTTGCAGTTCTTGTTTTTGACTGTCTTCTCTTAGGATGTGCCATTTTCTTTAATCTTTAATTGTTATCTAATATTTTTTTTAATTCGTCCCAACGCGGGTCTACCGCTGTTTCCGTATCATCATTTGCAAGTTCATCGCTGTCCTCCGGAACAAAAGAATCTTCATCCATCTCATCATCCGGGGTAGTACGCAAATGCTTGCTCAATTTACTACTCATTGCCTTGTTGCATTTGCCCGGAGCGTGTACATGCTTCATCGGGATTGCCAAGGCTATAAACTCATACATGAACCACGCCACATTGATTTCTCCTTCTTCTTCAGGAATGACAATCAGATTATCACCCTCTTCGGCATATTCATGTCCGAACTTCACCAGCAACTTATCTGTAGAACTTACCGGCTGTTCCATGTCATCCAAACAGCGATCGCATGGAACCCACACCATTCCGTCTGTCTGAAAATTCAATTCGAAAGCACGAGATGTTTTCTTTACAACCAAAACAACATTGACTTTGCCCTTCTGCACTTCCGGACCGTCAATATTAGCGAAGAAAAGGTTATCCAATACAAATTCATATTTGCATGAATCTGCCTGCATACCTTTCAAATCGATTTTGTATTTATCAAACTTTCCCAAAGCTTCTTTTATTTATTCGGGCGACAAAGATACAAATAATTATCCTCATTATGTAGTAATTAGAACAAAATATTCACTTTTTATATTCATTTCACCCTGTTTCGGTCACCGATAAGACTGATTTATATGGTATAAAAGAAAGCGTAACAGTACACAGAGAGTGAAATATTACTTTTCACAACAGAGAATACAAAGGATTCTTTCAGGCATAAAAACGGAAAGACATGAAAACATGCTTATCAAAAAGGCTATAGGATACAGTTGGAATATAATGCGAAACCAGTAATTTCAGGCAAAAGAGCATAAATCCCCTAAAAGCAGGGACACAGCTTAGCCTGCTCTTACGCCTGTATAGCAAATCTTCTTTATTACAGGAATAGAGTGAAGTAAAGGGTTAGCTCAGTGCCCGAAATACGCTGTAGTACGGATATGATAAGATATAAGTTCCGGCATTCCTATGGGATACTCATTCGGTACGGGAAAGGAAAGGGAAATTTCAAAACCTGTTTAAAGAGATATAAATAAAACTTCTCCTCACATAAGAGACAGAGCATTTTTTCAGAGAATAAGAACAGAAAAACATAAGAGGAAATGCTTGCCAGATATATGATGTGATATGGGTATGATACGATATAATACCCTAAAAGCAAAGAAAGAGAAATACTTCACAAGTATA
>CAUAWO010000085.1:0-7807 GCA_958432865.1 Bacteroides stercoris | reverse complement strand
TTTTCATCTAAAATTTATGTATTTTTGTAGCCCTATAGAAAAGAACAGACATACAAATGATGGAAGAAACAACCTGCAAACCTGATTATTCGAATTCGATGGCGGAACATCTGGGTATCCGGTTTCTACCCTCCACCGAGGATGCGGTACATGCCGAAATGCCTGTAGACCATCGTACTTCACAACCCTTTGGTATGTTGAACGGCGGCGCGTCACTGGCTCTGGCCGAGATTGTGGCAGGGCATGGCTCTACGTCGCTATGCCGGGAAGACGAATATGCCTGCGGAGTACAAGTAAGTGGAAATCATCTGTCGGCCGTGCCCGTCGGAGGCAAAGTATTCGCCACCGGCAAACTGATTCACCGCGGCAGATCCTCGCATATATGGAATATAGATATCACCACTCCACAAGGACAACTGGTTTCTACTGTTCGTGTCGTTAATTTCATACTGAAAAAGAAATGAATCTACCAGATATACATACGCAAAAATTATTGGATTGCCTGACACACAGCCGCCTCGGTTTCGCCCTCTACCGGTTACCTTGGACAGACGAATGCTACCTGGTATTGCAAACCTCGGGCGATGTGGAACAATTAGCGGACATTCAGGAACTGAATGGAAAGAAAGGATTTGTCATGGCTCCTTTCCGGATATCGGAGGAACATCCCTTGGTACTTATCCGTCCGGATGTCACCGCATACGACTGGAGCGAAATCAGCGAAGCACTGTCTTCACTGGAATGTGCGGATGCCCTGCTCACCTGCAAAAGCCGGCAGAGTGAACTCTCCCCTTTTGTTTCCGAAGAAACGGATAAAGAACAATATACCCGCGCATTCGGGCGTTTCATCACTCCCTTACAAGAGAAGCGGTTCCAGAAACTGGTTCTGTCACGTTCTTCCGCCAGACATATCGGAGATGATTTTTCACCACTCGGCGCTTTTGTCCGGGCCTGCAACAACTATCCGCGCATGATGATTTACCTATGCCACACCCCTGCTTCCGGAACCTGGCTGGGCAGCACACCGGAAATCTTATTAAGCGGACACGGCAAAGAATGGCACACCGTGGCCCTGGCCGGTACCATGCCGATGCAGAACGAAGTGATGCCGACAGACTGGGACAAGAAGAACCGGGAAGAGCAGGGCTATGTGGCTGATTACATCCGCCGGATCGCCAAAAGATTCGGCAACAAGATGACGGAAAAAGGTCCTTATACCGCCCGTGCCGGACAATTGGTACACCTCAAGACCGATTTTTATTTCTTGTTGAAAAATACAGACCATATAGGCGATTTATTGCAAGAACTCCATCCCACTCCCGCCGTCTGCGGCCTGCCCAAAGAGGAGGCTTTCCGGTTTATTCCGGACAATGAAGGGTACGACCGCAGTTATTATTCCGGATTCACCGGCTGGCTGGACACAGAGGGGCATACCGATATCTACGTCAATCTGCGCTGCATGGAAATAAAGCCGGGTGAAGCCATCCTGTATGCAGGAGGAGGAATACTGGCTTCCTCGGAAGTAGAATCGGAATGGATGGAAACGGGAGACAAGATGAATACGATGCGGAGCATCCTTCATCCTGACTTTATAAGTAAATAAATGGAAACAATTAAAGTAGAAGAATAATGTATTCAGACAAAAAGAACATACTTCAGTTGGTGGCACTTCTCAAAGCGCACGGTGTGCGGAAAATAGTGCTTTGTCCCGGCAGCCGTAATGCTGCCATCGTACATACTCTGGCCAATATAGAGGACTTCACTTGTTATTCTGTAACCGATGAACGCAGTGCCGGTTTTTTTGCCATCGGCCTATCTTTACAAGGGGGAGGCCCTGCCGCAGTATGCTGCACTTCCGGTTCGGCCCTGCTGAACCTGCACCCTGCCGTAGCCGAAGCCTTTTACCAACAAGTACCTCTGATTGTCATTTCCGCCGACCGCCCCGCTGCCTGGATAGGACAAATGGACGGACAAACCCTGCCCCAGCCCCATGTGTTCGGAACGTTAGTCAAGATGTCTGTCAACCTGCCCGAAGTACATACTGAGGAAGACGAATGGTTTTGCAACCGCCTTATCAACGAAGCCATACTGGAAACCACCCACCACGGCAAAGGGCCTGTACATATCAATGTACCCATTTCCGAACCCATTTACCGCTTCACCGCCAAAACACTTCCCGAAGTACGTGTCATCACCCGTTATCAGGGACTGAGCGTGTACGACCGTGACTATAAGGAACTGATCGAACGGCTGAACAAGTACAACAAGCGCATGGTCGTGGTAGGCCAGATGAATCTGATTTACCTGTTCGAGAAAAAATATGTGAAACCGCTTTATAAACATTTCGCCTGGCTGACGGAACATCTGGGCAACCAGACCATCCCCGGCATTCCTATCAAGAATTTCGACGCCGCCGTTTATTCCATGACACCGGAACGCCAGGAAGACATGGCCCCCGAAATACTGATTACCTACGGCGGACACATCGTATCCAAACAATTGAAGAAATACCTGCGCAATCATCCCCCGCGCGAACACTGGCATGTTGCCGCCGACGGGAAGATAGCCGATTTATACGGTTGCCTGACCACCGTCATCGAGATGGATCCGTTTGAGTTCTTGGAAAAAATAGCTTTCCTGCTGGACAACAAACCTACCCATTATCCGCTGATGTGGGAAAACTATTGCAAAAACATTCCGATGCCGGACCTTGCTTATTCCGAAATCTCCGTTATCGGAAAACTCATCCGGGCATTGCCCGAACCCTGTGCCCTGCATCTGGCAAACAGCTCCACCGTGCGCTATGCACAGTTATTTACAGTTCCTCCCCAGGTGGAAATCTGTTGCAACCGGGGAGTGAACGGCATAGAAGGCTCCCTGTCCACCGCCATCGGTTATGCCGCCGCTTCCAGCAAACTGAATTTCATCATCATAGGCGACTTGAGCTTCTTCTATGACATGAACGCACTGTGGAATCAAAATTACGGTGCCAACATCCGCATCCTGTTACTGAATAACGAAGGAGGAGAAATATTCCACACCCTGCCTGGAATGGACAAATCAAGCCGTTCCAGGGAGTTTATCACAGCCGAGCATTACACCACCGCCAAAGGCTGGGCGGAAGAACGCGGCTTTATTTACATGAAAGTGACCGGAGAAGAAGAGCTGGAAGAAGCGATGCAGCCATTCACCTCACCCGAGACACGGATGCAACCCATGCTGCTGGAGGTGTTTACCGACAAGGAAAAAGACACCACCCTGTTAAGAGAATATTATCACGGACTTAAAAATAAAAATGAATAATGGAAACAAGAGAATGGAAAACCATCAAAGAATATCAGGATATTCTGTTTGACTTTTACAACGGAATAGCGAAAATCACCATCAACCGTCCGCGTTACCGCAACGCGTTCACCCCCACCACCACTTCGGAAATCAGCGACGCCCTGTATTACTGCCGCGAGTGCCAGGATATCAATGTAGTGGTTCTGACCGGAGCAGGCGACAAAGCCTTCTGCAGCGGGGGAGATATGCACGTAAAAGGTCATGGCGGCTATATCGGCACAGATGGAGTTCCCCGTCTGAATGTGCTGGACGTACAAAAGCAAATCCGGTCACTGCCTAAACCGGTCATCGCCATGGTAAACGGTTACGCCATCGGCGGCGGTCATGTGCTGCATGTGGTATGCGATCTGACCATTGCCTCAGAGAATGCCATTTTCGGACAGACAGGTCCCAAGGTAGGCAGCTTCGACGCCGGATTCGGCTCTTCCTATCTGGCACGCATCGTAGGGCAGAAGAAAGCCCGTGAAATATGGTTCCTTTGCCGTCAATACTCCGCACAGGAAGCACTGGAAATGGGATTGGTCAATACAGTCGTTCCTTTCGACCGCCTGGAAGACGAAACCGTGGCATGGGCAGAAAAGATGATGGAGCACAGCCCGCTCGCTCTTCGTATGATCAAAGCCGGACTAAATGCCGAACTGGACGGACAAGCCGGCATACAAGAACTTGCCGGAGATGCCACCATGCTGTATTACATGACAGAGGAAGCACAGGAAGGAGGAAAGGCATTTTTGGAAAAACGCAAGCCACGGTTCCAGGATTATCCGAAGTTCCCATAATCAGTGGTTCATTTTTCCGGTGGAGGACAACCCAATAGTCCTCCTTGCTTCCCATTAACCACTAATCACTAATAAGAATGTTCCAAACCCGAATTATAAAAAAACAATTACACTTCAAGCAACCGGCAGGTACTTCCAGAGGAGTATATACCACCCGGGATGTATGGTACATCCTCCTCACCGACACCGGCAGCCGCCACTATGGCGTGGGTGAATGTGCCCCTCTCCCTGCCCTGAGTTGTGACGATATCCCCTCATACGACGAGGTGTTGGCCACTGCCTGCAAGAACTTGGAAAAGAACGGGGAAATAGACCGGGAAGCCTTGCTTCCCTATCCGTCCATCCTGTTCGGTATGGAAACCGCCCTGCTGCATTTCCGGGCACGCAGCCTGCAATTCTGGCACACCCCGTTCAGCAAAGGCAAAGAGGGCATCCCCATCAACGGACTCATCTGGATGGGAAACTTTGACGAGATGTACCGGCGCATCGGGGAAAAAATGCAGCAAGGCTTCCGCTGCATCAAACTCAAAATAGGCGCCATCGACTTTGAAAAGGAACTGGAGCTGCTGGCGCACATCCGCCGGCATTTCACCCCAGCCCAAATCGAACTGCGTGTAGATGCCAACGGTGCTTTCTCTCCTGCCGATGCCCTCGAAAAGTTACATCGTCTTTCCGAATTCCAGCTCCATTCCATCGAACAGCCCATCCGTGCGGGGCAATGGAATGAAATGGCCCGGCTCTGTGCCGCCACCCCCTTTCCCATTGCACTGGATGAAGAGCTGATAGGCATCAACCGGCGCGACCGGAAAATAGAATTGCTGGAAACCATCCGTCCTCAGTACATTATCCTGAAACCTTCTCTGCACGGAGGAATCAGCGGCTCCGAAGAATGGATGGAACTGGCGGCTGAAAGAGGCATCGGCTCATGGGTCACTTCCGCTCTGGAGTCCAATATCGGACTGAATGCCATCGCACAATGGTGTGCCACCTTGCAGCCCGCCCTCCCCCAAGGACTAGGTACCGGCTTGCTGTTTACCGACAATATAGACTATCCGCTTCACATCGAAGGAGACTGCCTTTGGTTCCACCCCGAAGAACAAGAACCCGACTTACTAAACTGGCTGAAACAATGACAAAATTCTGCACCAATAGAAACAAACAGACCATTCTGATAGAAAGCATCCCCTACTCCAACTGGGAAATTGAAATGGTAAGAATGAATATCCCTGCCGACAACCGAAGTTTCCGGCAGGAACTTTTCTCCTTTCTTTCCGAATGGTTTGACCCGGCAGACACCCTGCCGGTACATACTTCAGGCTCCACCGGCAAACCCAAGGAACTGTATGTAGAAAAAGAACGCATGATGGAAAGCGCCTGCCTCACCTGTTCCTTCCTCGGACTGCAAAAAGAAGATTCCGCCCTGCTTTGTATGCCCTTGCAATACATTGCCGGAAAAATGGTGGTAATACGTGCCTTGGTAGCGGGACTGGACTTGCTGCCTGTCACCCCCTCCGGACATCCTTTAAAAGACCTGACAAAAGCACCCGTCTTTGCCGCCATGATCCCCATGCAAGTCTATAACTCACTGCAAGTTCCCGAAGAGAAAGCGATATTGCAACAAATCAGACACCTCATTATCGGAGGCGGTCCTATCGACTCCCAACTGAACGCTGCGTTAAAAGATTTCCCCCATGCCGTATGGTCTACCTACGGCATGACCGAAACCTTGTCACACATTGCCCTACGCAGACTGAACGGTCCTGAAGCTTCAGACTGGTACACCCCTTTCGAGAGCATACAGATCCGTCTGAGTAAAGAAAACACCTTGGTGATATACGCTCCCGAAATTTGCGAAAAAGAACTGGTGACCAATGACATAGCCGAGATAAACGGACAGAACCAATTCCGCATTCTAGGCAGAAAAGACAACACGATCAATACAGGAGGAGTAAAAGTGCAGATAGAACAAGTAGAGGCCGCATTGAAAGAACACCTGTCCGTTCCTTTCCTGATCACCTCCGCCCCCGACGAAAAATTCGGAGAAATCATTGTACTGCTTGCCGAAGGACAACTGCCCGACGACATAGAACAGACCTGCACACATCAATTACCTCCCTACTGGCGTCCCAAACGTTTTGTTCCGGTATTCAAACTTCCCCTGACAGAAACCGGGAAACCCGACCGTGCCATAGCCAAATTACTGGCGCAAAAATAACTCCGATCCATTCATAAAGGGTGAATTCAAAAACCAATCAAACGGTCTTTTTGAATTCACCCTTCTTTCTGTAAAAAAGAATAATTTTCCGTGTTCTCCTACAACTTACGGAAAGCTCAAATTGTTTTCCTATCAGTATATTAAAAAAATCAAATACACGTAGTTTTTTTCCGTTTTATTTTCCCTTATGTCCACTACTCCCGGTGGAATGTATCATTAAATTCTAATTTTGTGAAGCTAGATTTGATACAAAGTATGTTATATAATAACCCAAAACCACAGGATACCAAAGAAGGACTGTCCGACCAAGATTTCAGTATTTATATGGATGCGCACACAGTGCCTTTCAGCAAATACCCCTCTTATATGCCGGCAGGAGTTTTGGGTATATGTACCGAAGGAAATGCCGAGATCCAGGTTGGCCTCCGGAAATATGTTATTTGCGCAAACGACATTCTTATTTTCATGCCGGGATTCCTGGTTTCATTTATAAAATCCAGCCCGACTTTCACCATCGACTATTGTACTTTTTCAAATGTCCTTTTTTATGACGTGATCAATGGAAGTATCAAACGTTTTCCGACCGGTTTTCATACCTACACCCAGACCCACTGCGTCTATTCGCTATCCCAAGAGAAAGCGGAACAGTTCTCCATCTATTTCCGGTTATTATACAACAGAGCCACTTCGCCAACTTATTTATTTACAAAAGAATCTATTACCAATCTGCTGAAATTACCTTTTCTGGAACTTTATGCAGACTATTACAGCACGGTAAAAGAACATAAAGTCACCACCTTGCATAAAGAAGAAATCGGATACTTTTTTCTGGATTTGCTGTTAAAGCATTACAAAGAAAACAAAGAAGTGGCGTTCTATGCCGAAAAGTTGCATGTTTCCTCCAAATACCTGACTGAAGCCTTGACCCTGGTAAGCGGAAAATCCCCCAAAGAATGGATTATACATTATACCCTGCAAGAGATTTACGCACTATTGGAGAATCCATCCATCAGCATACAGGAAATCGTTCAAAGAACCCGGTTTGCCAATCTTGCCACCTTAAGACGTTTCTTCAAGCGGCATACCGGAACATCCCTGTTGCAATACCGGAAACAGGACTTATACAAAAATAATCAATAGGTACCTCAATAAAAAAATCAGCCCGTTCCACACATTCTTCCGGAACGGGCTGATCCCTCTATCTACCAAAACTTGTTGTTTTCCTTACTATACTCAAATCCGGCCGCCTTCAGTTTTTTCACCAACAGCTCCTTGTCTACATTCATATCATCACAAAGCTCGTCCAGCGAATGATAGCAGTCACGAAGTTTCATATTCACCATGCTGAAAAGCATCATCGGGTCATCAGGTAATTCCATATCAATATCTCCTTTTTAAAAATCGGATGCAAAGTTACAAAACTTTTCATAATGATACGTATTCCATCGCCAAATATCGGTTTGACAAA
>CAUAWO010000084.1:0-7976 GCA_958432865.1 Bacteroides stercoris | reverse complement strand
CCATGGCAAATTCACGGGCTTCAACAAGCCATGCCATAATCTGCGCTTTCTCTTCTTCTTTCAAGGTAGGAATCATGTCAACCGTAGCTTTATAAGTTACCATTACCACACCATAAGTCATGCCATCTTTCACTGCATCTATCTGCTTGGCATCCAAATAGAGCGAAAGATCGGCCGGGAAAGCGAAATGAGTACGGTAAAGCGCCGCATCCTTTTCAGCTTCGGCAGCTTTAACGGCTTCTTGTTTCGCATCGCCCGTCAGGGTTTCTTTTGCCAGCTTCACTTTGGCATCGCGCGTTTCGTATATGTCATTCAGTTTAAAATAACGGTTGGCTATGATAGTTGTCACTTCACGGGCGGCAACGGTATCTGTCAACTCCAGTTTATCTACAATCTTCTGCGAACGTTTCACAATAGATTCCACGTAAGCCGGATCGCGGCCTTCACGGTCCAAATCCACTGCTCCGGCGGTAATGACTACCGCCATGAGCAACAGAAACATTATACCTGACTTTTGTATCATATCCTGTCTTCTTTCCTCCGTTTATTACATCAACTTTCCTTTAGAAGCCAATGTATCATAATTGTTTCTCAAATCAGACCAGTCAATACAATTTCTAGTGCTGATACCATTAATATATTTCTCAATATTTGTATAGCCGTCACCGGTACAGTCCTTATTAGCATCCGAAGGATCATTAGGATTCAAGCCATTTGCCTTTTCCCATTCATCGGGCATACCGTCACCATCCGTATCCACATACGGAGTGCCTTTGTATTCCGGATATCCCCCCATCTGGCGGATATCGGTGATGATACCCTGTTTATAAGAATCTTTCGGCAAGCGGCGATATTTAAACTGTCCGTCTTCTCCCATTGATTTAGGAGCCAGCCCGGTCAAATCACCGTTAGCATCCTTGGCCATCTTCTTATCATAATAAGGAACGCCTGTTCTCACTTCCTCTACAATACGTTCATCCACAATATCACGGCAAGGAATGTTGGCACCTGCATTTTTCAGTACAAAATCGTATGCATCATGTGCAGAAGTAATGCGGATGTACGGCATTTCAAAAGGACGGTTGCTACGCATATTCTCCGTATATCCATCTGTATTCGGCTGAGTTTCAATCTGGATACCACCTGCCCAGTTGTCCTCTGTAATGGCAGGATAGCCTTCCATAATATTACCATCAGCATAAACACGGCCATACACTTTATGATCCAATTTGCTTCGTCCCGCTTCGGGTTTCAGGATGCGATGCCCCACAGGAGTATCTTTCGGAGTGGCCGGTCCCGGTTTATAATAGTTGTTTATCATATTGAACATAGCGGTATAATCGCCACCGTCCGAAGAGCGATGTACCCAGTTGAACACCACATTGTTTACAAAATTGAAAACACCATTCCAACCGACGGAAGGATTACGTCCCGAATTACTTGCCCACAGGTTACGCATAAATGCACAATTCTCACCACCTAAAGTGCTGCCGAATGCATGATTGTAAGTATCCAGCGCTTTTGCCGAGATAGTATTCTGTATGGTAACATTTACGGTAGGCAGTTTCAGATCTTTTGATTCATATTGTCCTTCGCTGGGGTCGTACATATGGCGATAGAAAGAAATGTTCTCATCCAATCCCCAAGTACAAGAGCAATGGTCAATCATGATATTTCCAATCGGGTTGCCTCCGAAAGAATCGTCACGATGCCATACCTTTGTTTCGCCGCGGCGGAAACGCATATGGCGTACCACTACATCATGCGTATTTACCCAAAAAGACTCTCCGGCAATACATACCCCGTCACCCGGAGCTGTCTGTCCTGCAATAGTGACATATGGAGCCCGGACGATAATGGGAGATTCCAATTTAATAATACCTGAAACATTGAAGACAATGATACGTGCTCCACCTGTCTCACAAGCCTCACGGAAAGAACCGGGACCACGGTCATTCAAATTAGTCACGGTAATCACCTTACCGCCACGACCGCCGAAACTGTACATACCTCCTCCTTCAGCACCGGGGAAAGCAGGAATTCGTGCCTGCGGCAAATCGTATGGACGGGAAGCCCACGAAATATACGGACGACCTTCTCTCGCTTCTTTCTGTACAACAGGCAATGCTTTTGCCCAGGCTTCGTCAGAGCGGCGACGTTCTTCACTCATCATTTTCTGGTAGGCTTGCTTCGCTTCCTCAGTCAACTGGGGATACTGGGCCATTGCCACTGGAGCAATAAAAGTAGCCATACACAGTCCTAAAAACATTTTTCTTTTCATACTTTATTCTTAAAAAATTATATCTGTGCTATAAGTAAGTTGGAATTTATATTCCGTTCTCTTTTTCTTAACAATTATCTTTTTCAAGACGCACTTTTCGGGGATATGTACTCAAAAATGCTTGTATCTGTCATAATAAACTAGCAGATATAAAACTATCGTATTAAATTATTTCCTAGCATCCAATGTGCCTTCTGATTCATAATAATCCAACCATCCTTTTGATTGTTCCAACCACGGATTCATATTCAATACATTAGAGGGCAGACCGGACAGGTAATAGTTTTCCTGCCATGAAATTACTGCTTCCTGACCATTCACATTATCTACCGGAGTTTCTCTATCCTGTAAAACAAAATGCTGGCTCCAGAACTCTCCCAACCTATTCATTTCGGCTTGTAAGTCTGCCGCATTATCCACATCTACAGGCTCAAAATCAGCAATGACAGAAACAAGAGGATCTGCCTTTCCGTCATAATCCTTCACTTGTAAATATTTACCCACACGGGCAGTACCATTTAACGGCTCAATACCCAAGGTAGTACAGGTGGTATTGTTATCACTTGCATCATCATTATACAGCATCCAACGCCATAAATCCCAATAACGCTTACCCTCATAAGCTAATTCCACCTGACGCTCACGCAGACAAGCCTTAATAGCTTCATTCTTATCGGTAATCGTTCCCAAGCCATAATTATTGGATGCAGGAATACCTACACGGGCACGAATTTCACCAATTGTTTTCACTGAATTACTTATATCCCCCGTAGCTGCATAACATTCTGCAAGGTTCAACAACAATTCAGCATAACGATATTCGTATACATCAGTGCCATCCCATTGATATGTGTTTGCACTATTTTCAGCCGGATCGGACATTTTACGTACTATCGCCGGACTGCTGCCTTCATTTTCCGTGTAATAATGCAACTGAGAACCATCTTCTTTCGTTTCACTCCAACGATAATTCCAAACTACGGCATCTGCATCCTGATCATATCCCCATTTCGCTCCGGAGAAAGTAAACGTATAATAGAAACGCGGATCACGATTCTTGAAGAATAAAGAACGGTCGTACCCGTTTATCGCCTCACCGTCATCATTTACAGCTTTGGAACCATCCGCCATCGGGAAAATATCCAACATACCCATAGGAACATGATAACCGGAACCACTGCCACCCATTGTTTTCAAACGGATTGTTTTCTGCCATCCACTATGTTCATCATTTTTAGAGGTAGAGCTAGCCAACAGTTTGACCATAATCACCTCCTTACATTCCTGATTGTCAAACTTGTAGAACATTTCATTCCAGTCTTTGGCGGAATTGCCATACAAACCATAACCTTCGCTGCTCAAGAAAGCCTGTGCTTCTAGAGTAATATCCAACGCATCTTTCCAGCGTTTACTGCCTGTATTATTCCAATCTGCATTAAAGATAGGGCTTGCAAATACCAGCGCCACGCGGCTTCTGTATGCCAATGCAGCTTCCTTGGTCAACCGTCCATACTGGTCACTTCCCCATTCTTTACGAGTGGGAAGCAGATTCGCAGCCTCTTTTAAATCACTCAAGATCTGGTTGACACATGTTTCCACACTTTCACGATTATAATCTTTAGCTCCCTCACGGTCGGCCGCCATAAGCACTTTATTTACCACAGGAACAGCTCCGTATACACGTACCAAATCAAACAACTGCATGGCACGGAAGAAATAAGCCTGTCCTTTCGCTTTTTTTATGGCAGCTTCCGACAAGTCCTGACCATATTTATCAACTCCTTCCAGAATTTCATTGCAACTGCGGATACGGCTATATGGATCATTCTTTATATTCGTAGCCAGATTACTGCCAAAATAAGTTTCACAGTCCGTAGCTTTTTTCAAACTTCTGGAAGCGTCAAATTTCTTCTCGATACCCCATTTCTCCTCCGTATAAGTTGAATAGTCATTCCAGTTACCGGACAAGCCGTATGACTGTGGAGGGGTCATACCCGACTTATAAAAATAGTTATAATACACATTCTGAATATATAAGTCCAAATTAGATTCGATGCCGAAAGTCTTTTCCGGTGAATAACTGTCATACGGATTCATATCCTGCAAGAACTGGTCACTGCAACTGCTAAATGCCAATCCGGCTGCCAATAACACAGTATATAATATGCGCTTTTTCATATCAATGATTCTTTTTAATTTTAGAATGATACATTTACTCCCAACGACCACGTTCTCAATGTAGGATACAATGAAGTTGTTCCACAATACATATTACGATAATGATCGGGATACGGGTTATAGAAATCCCATAGATTATTACCTGTCAGACTTAATTTAGCCGACTGGATCTTTAAAGGTGACAACCATGCCTTAGGCAGCGTATAACCGATACTTAAGTTACGGATATAGCAACGGAACGTACTGATAGACCAAAAATCAGACGGTGCAATTACTGATCCTGATATTCTGTTGTCTAAACCTAAATTAGGATATTTCCCCGTCGTATTATTTCTTTCATCAAACATATCTTCCCAGAATGAGTCCGGTGTCCAAAGCATATCCCCACTGGATGTTGTGATTTTATTGACGTCAATCTGGCGATAACCACCCCATGAAGTGGCAATCATCATATTAAAGCTGATACCTTTCCATTCCGCCCCCAGTTTGGTGGTAAAACCATATGTCTTTCCACTCTTATTCAGTTTGGCATAATCCTGGGTCTTGGCAATACGTCCGTCGGGCCCCGACTGCGTACCATCCTCATTCAATACGCCACCCAAATCCTGATAAGCCAACATACCCGGTTTTAACTGACTGGCATCTTTTACGCCCAAATATTCCGGAGAAGTGCCTGCGGCTTCTGCATTGGCCGATAAATAGTTCCAATAATTCTCAATATCATCACTGTTCCGTAAAATACCATCTCCGGAACTTGTACCTCTCCATACTTTATACCCGTATGTAGGGAATATAGTAGAAGCACCCTCTCTTACAGAATTTTCCTGTATATAACTCGGAGCAGACTGGGGCCATTCTCTTACCCTGTTGCCATTAAATCCAAAATTCACTCCGATATTATATTTCACCTGATCTATTTTATCGCGCCAATTCAAAGAGAATTCACTACCAAAAGCATCAATACGCCCAAAGTTCACTTCTGTCAAAGCACCTCCTGCAAAAATAGGAGTACCTATGATACCACCGATATTCTGATTCAAGATGTCAGAGTTTATATCATAGTACACATCCACAGTCGCACTTAAACGGTTATTGAGGAAACGCAAATCAAAACCAAGATTAAATTTATCGGTATTATCCCAATGCGCATCAGGATTAGGAGTCGCTCCCGGCTTGATACCCGTTTGCAGGATACCACCGTTAGAACCGAATCCATATCCTCTACTAGGATCCAATGAATAGAGTTGCTTCCATCCCCATGCTTTGATATTATCTTTACCGGTACGTCCCCATGAGAAACGTACTTTCATGTATTCAAACCATGACGGCAGCAACTTCTTCATAAATTCTTCTTCCGAAGCTACCCACCCCACGGAAACACCCGGGAAGAAGCCCCAATAATTGGCCGGAGCAAATTTAGTGGAAGCATCGCTACGGAATAGGAATTGGAACAAATACTTATCGGCATAATTATAGCTTACACGACCTAAATAAGACAAAGAACCCTGTTTGTATTTATATGTAATAGAATTACCTGTATCCATCGCTCCCGCACTTGGCGAAGTACCCAAATAACCATCCGGGTCAGGGTTATTAAACAACATCCGCTTGGAATGCATATAAGCCTGCATTTTTTCCACTGCAGCCATGGCGGCAATGCTATGCTTGCCAAACTTTCCTTCATAATTCACATAGAAGTTCAATTGCTCGTTTTTAGCCATCTGGTCTGAATATACCACACGAGTGCTTCCCGTAAATTCTTTTAATTGATAATCGGAAACAGACGGATGATCGCTATAAAAACGATTTCCGGGTGTCAATGCATCGCTTGCTTTCAGATAAGCCAACGTAAATGGCATAAATGCCTGCTCACTATCACTGGCACTACGCTTCAACGCATAGCTTCCCTTGAATGAAAGACCTTTGATAAACGGAACGGCATAAGTGACGGAGAAGTTGGCATCATAACTGAAATTATCATTCGTGGAATAAGAACCGTCATTATTCTCCATAGCAAAATAATTCCATGTACTCATTTTATTGCCCGATGTTGCATTACCCGCACTCGAGTAACTATTCAACAAAGGAGATGTATAATAGGTATTACCATCATCCAATGTTATCTCCCATGGCAAATAATTCGGCATATGAGCAAGAACCAAATAATCACCGGATTCACCGGGCTTAGTTCCCCCATAACCGTTCAAATTGCTTAAACCTTTGGTAAAACTCGATGTGGTTTCCTGCTGGTTACCCGCTATGGTTGCAGAAAATTTCAAATCGGAAGTCAATTTGATATCCACACCTGCACGGAAGTTCCATCTATTATAATCCTGTTTTCCAAGATTCGCCCCCTGAGTATAGTAAGAAGCACCCGCAAAATAAGTAGCTTTCTCGCTACCGCCACTTACATTGACCGAATGGTTCATTGTAAAAGCGCCGGACCAGGCTTCATCCAGCCAATTGTAATTCAAGCCATCCATCTCGGCCAGTTCCGCTTCATTATAAATTTTATTCATCCAGTTTCCATCCGGATCCATACTTATCTTATTATTGGCCAAATTAAAGGAATTGGCAAAACGTCCATAAGCTGCTCCTTTTAAGGTTTTAGGATGTCCCACTGCATCATTAAATCCGAATTTACCTGAATAATTGATTTTGGGAGCTCCTGATTTACCTCGTTTGGTCTTTACAATAATAGCACCTTGCGAAGCACGGGAACCGTAAATGGCAGCACTGGCATCACGAAGGACTGAAATACTTTCAATTTCAGAAGGATCAAGGGCATTGAAAGTTTCTAATGTCGGAAGACCGCTGTTGGCATCTATCTGAATCACATCATCGATTATGACCATCGGATTAGTACTACCACCATCTTTAGAATACGAGAAAGATTGACGAATAGACATAGTTGCCCCTTCACCCGGACGGCTGTCACCACCACTGATACTCAAACCAGGTATCTGTCCCGCTAGCGCAGCACCCAAATTCGACACCGGCAAATCTGAAATTTCCGAAGGAGTAATAACCCCGATAGATCCTGTCACATCTTTTGCTTTCTGAGTACCGTAACCGACTACAACCACTTCGTCCAGCATTTTGGAATCTTCCTTCAGCACCACTCTAAAGTCTTTTCCTTGTTTCGGAGCAATCGTTTGCGGCACATACCCCACAAATGAAATGACAACCTTCTTGCCCGAAGGGACTTGCAAAGCAAATCTTCCGTCAAAATCAGTAATGGTACCGTTTGTAGTTCCTTCCACCACCACACTGGCACCAATCACCGGTTCACCAGTTTCATCAACCACCTGTCCGGTGACAGTTTTAGTCTGTTGCACCGACTGGGATATAGGAAATCCTGTCTCAGCGGATACTCCCTGAACAGAAACTCCTGTCAGAAACAGACTGAGACAGACCACTTGTGTCAAGTTGCCAATCTTGTCCAGCTTCTGAAGAAATGCATTTTCTTTCTTCATAGAATCATTTTTAAAATTAAAATATTATCTTATTTTTCTTG
>CAUAWO010000083.1:0-7991 GCA_958432865.1 Bacteroides stercoris | reverse complement strand
GAAATCAAATTCCATCCTTAATCCTCAACTTGCCTTTTCTATATTCTTTAGGTGAAATCCCCACATATTGCTTAAAATACTTTCCAAAGAAAGACTGCGTAGGGAAATTCAATTGGTCTGCAATCTCCTTGATACTCAGATCCGATCCTTCAAGCAACTGTTTTGCCTCGGTAATCACCATTTGCACAATCCATTGCAAAGCACTATTTCCCGACTTCTCTTTAATGATGGTGGAAAAATAACGTGGAGTAATATGCTGCATCCTCGCATAATAAGCAACATCACGCTCCTTTCTATACAAACGGAAAAGAGCCAGCATGAAATTCTGAAAAATCACATCCTTCTTGTTCTGCGGCAAGGGCTGCATGGGTTGGTTGGCAAAATACATATTCAATATCTCATAGCAGAAAGTCTGCCCCATCGACTTGATCAGTTCCAAAGTCAGGCGTTGTTGCTGCAAATTCACCTCTTGCACATCCTCCGCCTCTATCCTCTCCCGCAAATTATCCAACAGATACTCCAAATGAGCACGTTGCTTATCCGAAAGTGATATACAAGGATGCTTCCGCATAAAAAGCTGGTTTTCCACATTGATCACCCTATTGACGATAGGAATGATATAATCTAAATCCACTTCAACCATAACCCCTTCCGCATCCTCACTCTTATGAAGCAGATGCACCAAGGTAGAAGCCATGTAAATATACACATCACCGGGATTTATCTGAAAATGCTTATCTTCCAGTGAAACCTCCACATTTCCTTTCCGGCAAAAGAAAAGGCCACATTTATTAAATGTCGAAATAATCTGTCCGTCTTTAAAGGCATACAGTTCACTATCCGAAAGAAATCTAAAGAGAAAAGGCATCTGTTGTCTGTCCATCAATCTATACATTCTTTAATTTACTGCAAAATAAATACAAATCGTAAACTTTCCAGCTACATAACAACCCAAAAATATACAAATCGGACAATTTATCATTCATATCAACCTTTTCTATCCTCTTGCTTCGGAATAACTTTGTATCAGAAAACTAATTGCACGAAAATCATAGTAGTATGAAACGAATTTATCTTATTCTAACAGGTATTTCCTTGATCTTACTAAGTTCCTGCGCACAACGTGCCCGGGAAGCCAAAGGTCATCAGACAGTAAAAATAGACACAGTTGTTTCTGCCGACAAACAAACGTTCCTGCAATTTCCGGGAAAGGTAAAAGCCGCACAAGATATCAGCCTTGCCTTCCGGGTAAGCGGAACCATCAGCAAAATACATGTAAAAGACGGCGCCCGTGTACAAGAGGGACAATTACTGGCCGAACTGGACCCCACCGACTATCAAGTACAACTGGATGCTACTGAAGCAGAATACCAGCAAATAAAAGCGGAAGCAGAAAGGGTCATGGCTCTTTACAAAGACAACGGAACCACCCCCAACGCCAATGACAAAGCCGTATACGGGCTCAAGCAAATCACCGCCAAGTACAAACACCATAAAGATCAGTTGGCTTACACCCGGCTCTATGCTCCTTTCAACGGGTATGTCCAGAAACGCCTGTTCGAAGCTCACGAAACCATCGGAGCCGGAATGCCCGTCATTGCCATGATCAGCGGCGGAACCCCCGAAGTGGAAATAAATCTGCCTGCGGCCGAATATATCCGCCGGGAGCAGTTCGACAATTATCACTGCACATTTGATATCTATCCGGGCGAAACCTACCCGCTGAAACTAATCAGTGTCACCCCGAAAGCCAACGCAAACCAACTATACACCATGCGCCTGCAAGTAGTACCCGGCACACGGGCTATCCCTTCTCCCGGCATGAACACCATGGTAACCATCCTTTGCCGTACAGAGCAGGAGAATACTCTTTCTGTCCCTACCGGCGCCATCCTGCAAAAAGAAGGCAAAGCGTATGTGTTCGTCTTTCATCCATCCAGCAATACCGTACACAGACAGGAAGTATCCATACTGCGCTTGTTGAACAACGGACACAGTCTCATCACTTCCAGACAACTGCAACCGGGAGAGCAGATTGTATCCTCGGGCGTACACCACATTGAGGATGGAGAAATTGTAAAACCTTTGTCACCGGTCACTAACACAAATATAGGAGGATTATTATAATGGACATCAGTAAATGGGCATTCCGGAACAGGAATCTGATTTATTTCCTGATAGCGGTTCTGCTGCTCGGCGGAGCCTACTCCTGCTATCAGATGAGCAAATTGGAAGACCCCGAAATAAAAGTGAAGCTTGCCATGGTGGTCACCACCTATCCGGGTGCTTCCGCGCACCAGGTAGAACTGGAAGTAACGGATGTGCTTGAAAAGAACATCCGCACCATGGGCAACATTGACAATATAGAAAGTTATTCATACAACGACCTGTCCCTGATACAGATAGAACTGCTGAGCACCGTGCCGGACGATGACGTGGAACAATGCTGGGACATGCTGCGCCGCAAAGTAAGCGACGCCCGCGCCCTGTTGCCCGAAGGAGCCACCACCCCGATAGTCAAAGATGACTTCGGAAATGTATATGGCATGTTCTATGCCCTGACAGGTGACGGACTGTCCGACCGTGAACTGTCCGACTATGCCGAACTGGTAAAACGGGAAGTGAACGAACTGGAAGGGGTAGACCGTGTGGAACTCTACGGCAAACGTTCCGAATGCATCAATATCTCCCTGTTGCAAGACCGTATGGCAAACCTCGGTGTTAAACCTGCAGAAGTACTGGCAACCTTGAACGGCCAGAACAAAACCACCTATACAGGATATTATGAAAATGGTGAAAACCGTATCCGCGTCACAGTAAACGACAAATTCAAAACCGTAGAAGATATCGGAAAAATGCTGATTCAAGGACACGATGACGACCAGCTTCGCCTGAGTGACATCGCCCGTATAGAGAAAGCCTACGAGGACCCCACACGCAATGAAATGTTCTATGACCATGAACGCGCTCTCGGTATACTCATCGCTGCCTCCAGTGGTTCGGACATTATAAAAGTAGGCCATGCCGTAGAAAGCAAATTGGAAGAACTCAAAGCCGAACGTCTGCCCGCAGGAGTGGAATGCCACAAAATCTTCTATCAGCCCGAACGGGTAGGCAGCTCTTTGGGAACCTTTGTCATCAACCTGATAGAATCCGTCATCATCGTAGTACTGATACTGATGATAGCAATGGGGTTCAAGAGCGGCCTTATCATAGGTATCAGCCTGGTCATCACCGTATTCGGTTCTTTTCTGTTCCTTTATTCGGCAGGCGGAACCATGCAGCGCGTATCATTGGCTGCTTTTGTACTGGCAATGGGAATGTTGGTAGACAACGCCATCGTCATCATAGACGGCATACTGGTAGACTTGAAAGCCGGCAAAAACCGGATGGAAGCCATGACCGCCATCGGAAGACAGACAGCCATGCCTCTTCTGGGCGCGACACTGATAGCCATTATCGCCTTTCTACCCATCTACATGTCCCCCGACACCGCAGGCGTCTACACGCGCGACCTTTTCATCGTACTTGCCGTTTCCCTGTTGCTAAGCTGGATATTGGCACTGATCCATGTACCACTGATGGCCGACCGCCGGCTGCATCCTGCCATAGATACTGACAGTACCGGAAAGCGAGTATACAAAGGTAAAATCTATGCCACCCTCCGTTCGGCACTGCGGTTCGGTCTGGCCCACCGGTGGAGTTTTGTATTTGCCATGACCGGTCTGTTGCTGCTTTCCGTTTTCGGCTACCAATATATGCGTCAGGGCTTTTTCCCCGACATGGTTTACGACCAGCTTTATATGGAATACAAACTTCCGGAAGGGAATAACTATACACGTGTGGTTCGAGATTTGGAAGAAATAGAAACCTATCTGAAAGGACGGGAGGAAATAACCCACGTCACCACCTCCATAGGCGGTACGCCCGGACGCTATAATCTGGTACGGAGCATTGCCAACCCCTCACTTTCGTACGGCGAACTGATTATCGACTTCACCTCACCGGAAACCTTGGTAGAACATATAGACGAAATCCAAGCTTACCTCTCCCAAGCCTATCCGGACGCATACATCAAACTGAAAAGATATAATCTGATGTTCAAGAAATATCCCATAGAGGCGCAATTTCTGGGTCCCGATCCTGCCATCCTGCACCAACTGGCCGACAGCGCCCGCGCCATCATGGAAAGGACTCCGGAAGTCTGCCTCATCACCACCGACTGGGAACCTCAAGTACCCGTACTGACCATCGAATACGACCAGCCGTCCGCCCGTGCCCTCGGCCTGAGCCGTAATGATGTCAGCCTTTCCCTGCTCACAGCCACCGGAGGCATTCCTATCGGCTCTTTCTACGAAGGTATCCACAAAAACAACATCTACCTGAAATGCCTCGACGAGAAAGGAGAACCGATAGAGGACCTGGGCAACGCACAAGTCTTCTCGTCTCTGCCTTCCCTGAACGGACTGTTGAACGAGGAAACCATGGTGAAGCTGAAAGCCGGCACACTTTCGAAAGAAGATTTGGTGGAAAGCATCATGGGAAGTACACCGCTGAAACAAATCAGCAAAGAGATTGATATCCGGTGGGAAGATCCGGTAGTTCCCCGTTACAACGGGCAGAGAAGCCAGCGGGCACAATGTTCGCCCGCACCCGGCATTGAAACGGAAAAAGCACGTCTTGCCATCGCGGAACAGATAGAAAACATACCATTACCCGAAGGTTATTCACTGGTATGGCAAGGAGAAAAAATAGCCAGCGACCAGTCCATGAAGTACCTGTTCCAAAATTTCCCGTTAGCCATCATTCTGATGATTGCCATCCTCATCATGCTGTTCAAAGATTATCGCAAACCCATCATCATCTTCTGCTGTATTCCGATGATATTTGTAGGGGTGGTAGCGGTCATGCTGCTCACAGGAAAAGTCTTCAATTTCGTGGCTATTGTAGGCACATTGGGATTGATCGGCATGCTGATTAAAAACGGTATTGTGCTGATGGATGAAATCACCCTTCAGATCAATGAAGGAGTAGAACCGATCACCGCACTGATAGACAGTTCCCAAAGCCGTCTCCGCCCGGTCATGATGGCCTCGCTGACAACGATTCTGGGTATGATTCCCTTGCTGTCCGATGCCATGTTCGGTTCCTTGGCGGCAGCTATCATGGGTGGATTGCTGTGCAGCACACTGATCACGCTGCTCTTTATCCCTATATTATATGCCTTGTTCTTCAAGATAAAAAACAATTGATTCATTTCACTGACATACAAAACCGAGAATAAATGAAAAAGACAATGATACTCCCCCTCTGCTGTCTGCTGTGGCATCTTGCCACCCCCGCATGGGCACAGGAAACACTGAGTCTGAAAGAGTGCCGCGAAATGGCATTAAAATACAACAAGGAAATGGCGGCTTCCGTGAAACAGACGGAAAGTGCCCGTTATACAGCCAAGAGTTACAAAGGGAACTTCTTCCCCAACTTCACCGTCAGCGGAACAGGACTTTACAGTAATGCCGACGGTAGTTACGGCATAGCCGGAGGCAACCTGCCCGTCTTTCTGCCCGATGGAACAGGACAGTTCAATCCGGGACAACCCGCAGGCTTTGCCTACTTCCCCGGCATTAACCTGGACTATAAAATAGGATGGGTCTATATGGGCGGTGTGCAAATGGAACAGCCCCTCTACATGGGCGGTAAAATCCGTGCCGCCTACAAAATGTCCTTGCTGGGCAAAGAAATGGCACAAATGAATGAAAATCTGACCGCAACAGAAGTCATTCAGAAAACAGATCAGGCATACGCTCTGGTAGTAAAAGCAAAGGAGATGAAAACAGTAGCCGATGCATACCACGCTGTATTGACGGAATTAAAAAATAACGTAGAGAGTGCTTACAAACATGGACTTAAACCTCAGAATGATGTATTGAAAGTACAAGTAAAGCTGAATGAAAGCGAGCTAGGTATCCGAAAAGCCGAGAATGCTCTCCGCCTGGCTACCATGAACCTCTGCCACCTGATAGGGAAACCACTGACCACACAAGTTCATGTTTCCGGAGATTTCCCGGAGATAGAGAAAGACCTGGAAGTACAGGTACTGGATATCACCCGCCGTCCGGAATACGGAATACTGGACAAACAAGTGGCGATAGCCCGCCAGCAGGTGAAACTGAACCGCAGTGAACTGCTTCCCAAAGTAGGGATCAAAGGCTCATACGACTATGTACATGGTTTGGAACTGAACAACAAGAATTTCCTGGACGATGCCAGTTTCTCTGTCCTGCTGAATGTAAGCATCCCCTTGTTCCATTTCGGAGAACGCAGCAACAAAGTACGTGCAGCCAAAGCCAAACTGGAACAGACTCGCCTTCAACAGCAAAACCTGAACGAGCAAATGTTACTGGAACTGACCCAAGCCGCCAACAATCTGGACGAAGCAAAGCTGGAAAGCGAACTTGCCGACCGTTCCCTGCAACAGGCGGAAGAGAACAGGCGTGTCAGCAAAAGCCAGTACGAAGTAGGTCTGGAAACACTCTCCGACCATTTGGAAGCCCAAGCGTTATGGCAACAGGCTTACGAAACGAAAGTTGACGCCCGTTTCCAACTTTATCTGAACTACGTGGCCTATCTGAAAGCAGCAGGGACCTTGCATGACAAGCTGTAAGTCTCTTGTTCCGAGTTCAGATTGAGTACAAATACAAGCAATCCCTCCTTCTCCAGAGTTTTATAAATGTGCTGCCACTGCTACCACCCACTCTACTGGAACCACCATGAACAAGGCGTTTCAACGGGTGGTGGTAGCACATTTTTTTATGGGTAAAAAGTGCTGCCACCACCACTTTCCCTCTCTTTTTATTCCCAAACGGATAAAAAAGGGGCTATACTTCGGCTATACCTTCCTGCTTGCGCAGCACATACACCGCATGAGAATGCTTTCCTTCTTTGTCCAATCTCTTCTCCTCATACCAAGCCTTCAGCTCGTAGGCCGCCGTAGTGCGCGCCACCCCCAGCCATTCCGAATAGGCCAGACGTGTAATGGAACCGTATTCTTTCAGATAAGCCTCCAGCAATGTCCAACGCTCCTCCTTGCTACGCTTTTTCACCGTAGGCAAGAAGCCGAACTCGGCACGGAGGATGTCTGTTTCCTGCCGCACCCGCTTCACCAGTTCCGGCACCGGACGGAAGTTCACCTTCTTTATCCTCACGGATGCCGCACGTATCTCCTTCCGGTCTGTCACCTCACGCGAGGACAAGGCAAGAGAAAACGTACCCAGGCCGTCCAGCCGCACATTTTTTCCTTGCCGCAAATGGGATACAACCATATCGGCCACCTCCTGTAGCACTCCCACCACACAGCCCGCCGAATATGCGCTATGCTTGGACAACTCCTTCACTATGTGATCGGTAGTAATCGTTTCCTTCACCACTACCGCCGGATAAAGCACCGGCTTGCCGTCCTTTTCCTTGAAAGGGTTGGCCTTGAAATCATATTTTATATCCATCATTAAAAGATTTGATCTGTATCCGCAAGCCCTTTCTGCTCTATGGTTAAGGGTTCTCTTCCTTTTGTATTCTATCTCCATAAGCTTTGGACTTGACTCCAAAGGCTATGGAGTTATCTCCAAAGGTTATGGAGTCAACTCCGCAACCTATGGAGATAGAACACATCTGGACAAAGATACTTAATCTTTAGGGGAAAAAGGCTTAATATAAAGGAAAAGATGGATTAAGGAGAAAAATAATCAGGTAGTCGACTCATTCTTAAAAAACTAAATGAATAAACAAAAGGATACGCGATATACAGGGAGATACCCTGATAAAAAGATTGGGTATCTGCGGAGAACAACGGTTTCATTGTATTCTGCGGACAGACAGAACGGTTTATAACCAAACATCAAAGGAAATATATTTGATGCAAAAGAAAGAATATCATTTTTTTATCCTATTTTTGTGTTGGCAACAAACTAATACCATAATACACAGACTGATGA
>CAUAWO010000082.1:0-8315 GCA_958432865.1 Bacteroides stercoris | reverse complement strand
CCTATTACTCCACTGACCGATTTTATAGGAAGCATCAAACTGGAATCTGTCAACCGGATGCCGCAAGGTTCCGCCGAAGGGAATAAGGGAAATAATTTCTTTTGTTCCGACACATGCCAGCCGCAATATCCGGGACTGAAACGGTTGGTATGCCTCCACCCTCTGTCGCGGATGTATTCATCCAACGCAATTTCCATACAATCCGCAGTCTTCTCGGCTATGACACTTCCTATGGCATCCGCTATATAAACCTTTACCATATCCCCCTCTTGCTGCAACGTATGCTGGAACCTTTCAAAACCGGTTCCGGCAGTCGCGGCAAAGAAAGCGAAGGATTCCGAACCACGCAGCTGCCGGGTGATTATTTTACCTATACTGAAACACGTATCGCCGACAGAAAGCGAGTCTTTCGATTCATCCAACTCTCCACCGGATATGAAAAAACAAAAACGGGGAGAAGTTACTGCCTCCACCCGTCCAAGCACCCCACGGACTTCTTTTTCTACCGCTTCGTCGGGCACAGCATCTGCATACCCCATTGCCTCATAGAGTTCGGACAATGAGATAGACAGATCAGCAAAAGAAAGTTCTTTTTCAAGCATTATTGAATTCATTTAATGCGGCAAAGAATGCATCAATATTTTCAGATGGCGTATGAGGCGGTGTGTCACATCCGCTGGAGAGCACGAAGTTGGGATAGGACTGGGTAGCCTCCAACAGGTCGAGTGTGGCTTTCTTCATCACCTCCGGAGTAGCCGCCTTGAACAAGCTCACCGGATCAAGATTTCCCATTGCAAGAGCATCGGCAGGTACTTCTTTCAGAGCTTCGACCATATCTATTTTATTTCCAAAATGATAAGCGGCAGCTCCTGTAGCTACCATTGCCTTGGTACAATGACCGGTATTTCCACAATTATGCAGAATGACCGTGAAGTGATCGTCCTGCACTTTCTCTACGATCTCCTTAATGAAAACAGACGAGTATTGCGTGCAGTCCTCATCAGACAAGAGTCCGGCAGCCGGTTCGGCCATCACTACCCCATTCACTCCTGTGGCCTTCAATGCCATGCAGTAACGGAGAATGAAATCCGAACATTTCTTCAACAGCGAATTGGCCGCTTCCGGATTGATATAAATAAGCATCATGATTTCAGACATGTCATACAAACGTCCTGCCAATGAGTAAGGACCGATGCAACCGGCAAAGACAGGTCTGTCTGTAATGGTCTTGGCTGCCAGCATATTCGCTTTCAAGTACTGGGGAACTCTTCCTTTATTCAAGGCAGGAATTTCCAGTTTGTCAATAGCTTCCTCATCATTGAGAAGACGCCCCACCACACTGGGAACCTCATTTTCGGGGAAGACAATCTCCGCTCCGAAAGCCTCGGCTTCTACCGTCAAATCCATAATCACGGTTGCGGCGGCTGTAGGATATTTCTCACTCAATGCCTTGATGGCGTTGTAATGCACTTGTCCGTCAGTAACCGCATCGCGCACCGTTTTCCCTATCATCTCTATGCCCGGATGGGTCATGATGGGCATAGCCACCACCTCTTTCTTTTGGATAATTTCGTTTATCCACTCTTTCATATTCAGTTTACTCATGGTCTTTTATTCTTTATTTATTCTGTTATTGCAAAAGTAAGTCTTTTCTTTGATAATCTGCTGTTCCCTTTGCTCTTTCTCATTCAAAAAAACGGTATAAATCCCGTTACAATACTACAGGGATTTACACCGTTTTTCATCTTATAGACTTATGGCAATTTATGCAAAAGATGACGATAGTATGTTTCAACATCTTTCCAATGGTAGAAAGGAGCAATATCCGTTTCTACAGGGATGGTAACTTCTTTCTCGCAATGCATGAACTTCACCAGTATATCGTCAGAAGCTTTTTTTCTGAAGAAAACCAACTGGACGTTTGCCGCCATCGGAGTGACCTTGAAATTACACCATGCCTGATAGAATTTATCGGGATCCGTTTCGGCTTTCCACATATCGCCCAATTGAAGCAACGCTACCAAGGGAATGATATTTCCATCGTGCCCAAAACGTAATGTCGCCGCATGGGTCCCGGATCTGATCGCCTCATCGGCCGAATCCAATATATTTTCAAGCAATGACCGGGCACTGGCCGTCATTATTCCACCATTGGCAGGCGCAGGTCCGTCACATACATAATTATGATAATTGCAAACTTGCCAAAGATCAAATAATTCATCTTTCTGAAATACATCATAAAGACTCACCTCTATCTCTACATTCTGCAAATCTGAAGCAATCCAATAAAGTCCCCACATCAATTCGCCGGGATTCACATTCTTACGGATATAGTCAGGACTATTAAATAAGGAAGTAACCAGACGATCGGGACGGGTATGACTTTCTTTGAACTTTCTATATTCCTCATACCAAGGTCCCTGATGAGAAACAAACTTCACGGCTTCCGGCGTATGATAATTCATATATTTCATATACCTGGCACAAGCTTCGCGCCGGATCTGCAATGCCGGATTGAGTTCTTTCAACCGTTCACAAAAGGCATCCATACTCAATACACATCGCAACACCACGGTAGAGCGTGCAGACAGAGCAGGAGATCCCTTGAATACCTCGGGATAGTTCCGAAACATTCTTTCGGCTATTCCCCGGTGTTGCCTCACACCCAAAGGAGTCAAATCTCCCCCATGTCCCTCGGCATCTTCCCACACCAACGCCATTCTTTTGCGGACATCTTCTCCCAAAGCGGTCAAAGCTCCGGCTTGATGCGCTTTCTCGAAAATATCAACCACTGTCTTATAATCCTGTTCCGATTGAATCCATCTGGAACCGTGTCGTGCATAATGACTGATATAGAACGGTTTATACCCTTTAGGCGGAGGAGTCGCGATAGCTTCCTTTACAGGATAAGCATAGTACACTCCTCCCGTCCGGGCTATATCTTCCAATATAGCCTCACGGGTGGACTGGGCAAAACCATTCAGGTGAACGCCACACAGACAGAGGAACAGGACACTATATTTAAAAAGCACCAGTGTTTTCATATTCATTAATTATATCCCTCATTCTGACCAAATTCATCCGGGTTCAAGATGGAGTCCAGGAACATCTGAGGAATAGGACGCCATGCGTGATGCGGTTGGATCAAAGGAATATCCGGATTATGAGCTTTCACATATTCTACCAATTTTCCGGTTCTCTTCAAATCAAACCAGCGCATAAATTCGCCGCAATACTCACGTGCTCTTTCTTCCAAAATAAAGTCGATCGTCATCTTGTCCACTCCTACCTCCATTTCAGCTTCCTTGCCCGGTACAGCCGCACGTCTGCGTATGTCATTGATACGTGCTTTAGCTATCTCCTTATTTCCTCCGGACTTCATGATCTCACATTCGGCAACAATGAAATACATTTCGGGCAAACGCATGGTAATCACATCATTTGCACCTACCTGCGAATTGGTAGGCAATCCTTTGTTTTCAAAATTCGCATCTTCGTACTTCAGCAAGGTCGGGAAGTGAATGTTAAAGTTGGCACTCTTGCTGACACTTCCATCGGCTGCATAGGTATCATCGATATCGACGACAGCGTATGGCAAGTTACGTTTGTCGGCAATCTTCTTCTTGGTGAAAAGCAGCGCTGTTTCTCCCGGCTGAATAACCTGACCAATCATAGATGACGGTTTTTCAAAATAGTCCAACTGATCCTTAGTCCAGGCATAAGCTTTGGGTGTATTCAGTTTATACTCTTCACGGAACCAGGCATTGTAACGGGCATCTATATTCTCATTATACAATTCCAACAAATAACGGGTAGGCATCATCGCCATACTGCCCGACTTGGCATTCTTATCATTTCCATATTCGTAATCCTGCACCATACCTGCTCTTGCCGAATAACTGGCATGGAAATACATATGCATACGGTTCGGGTTTTTAGCCTGCATATTCAATGAGGACTCGGTAGAGTGGGTCACAACGAACATAGCCTCTTTATTCGTTTTATTATTATCCGGATCAAAGACTTCGTCAGGCGTATCATACAAAGATACTTTCAACGCATTCTGATTATCAATCACATATTGAGCCGCATCCTCAGCGATTTTATAATATTTGTCTTTGTCTGCCTGACTGTCACAATAGGAAACCCGTGTCAGTGCGATGCGCGCTAATAAACCATAAGCCGCTTTTGAGGTCGCACGACCTACATCTTTAACAGGATAAGGATCAACGGGCAGATTATCCACCGCATTCTGTGCATCGGCCAGCATTAAATCATACAAATCTTCATAGCTGCTGCGATAACAGTTCATTGAAAGACTTTCGGCAGAAGTTTCTTTGGTTCTAAGATCCACGTTACCGTAAATTTCAACCAAATGCCAATAAGCGTAAGCACGCATGAAACTTAATTCACCAAAACGGATATCTCTCAGTTTCTTGTCTTTGAATTCCACTTGGTCAATCCGTTCCAAACCGGCATTACAGTCGTTTATAATTTCATACAGACGATTCCACGTATTCTTAATCTGACCAACCGAAGCTGTCAATTCTTCATATTTGGACATCTGACGGCCATAACCGCAATTGGCAATATTGATCCAAAGGTCGCCACCACCGTTCAGTAATAACACAAAATCTTCACGTCCATAAAACTGACCGCCCCAAAAAGCATAAGCCGAATTGACAAGGGCCTCAAAACCGGCCTGTTCTTTGTACACATTATCCGGGGTACTTCCGGCAGGATTGTATTCCTCCAAATCACATGATTGCATGCCCAACAACAGGGCGGCACATGCTGCAAATAGATATTTCTTATTGTATTTCATGATAGTTATTTCTTTTTTATCTGTTAGAAATCAAGATTCAAACCAAATATAAACTGACGCTGCAACGGAGCTTTAGCCGATCCTCCGCGTTCTGCATCGTAATCCTGAATCAAATGATTCTTGGCAAAAGAGAAGAGGTTATTGGCAGTGACATATGCACGAAGTTTGGACACACCCAATTTGGAAGTCAACGATTTGGGGAATGTATAACCCAGTGATACAGTCTTGATCTTCCAATAAGAACCGTCAATGTAATTCAAAGACTCGTATCCCAGATAGTTATAGAAATTGGTCTGAGCCGGACGCGGAAAATCATTTGACGGGTTTTCCGGTGTCCAATAGTTCAAATATGCGGGGAAGTTTCCTTTTCCCTGAGGATCGTAAGCACCTGCCAGTTCATAGTCAATCATCTGTCCCCAACGAGCTATAATATATACATTCAGATCGAAATTCTTATAACTAAAGTTATTATTGAGTCCTCCCGTCCATTTTGGAGACTGGCTGCCGAGATAAGTCCTGTCATTATCATCAATAATAAAGTTGCCATCCAAATCCTGCAATTTTATATCACCCGGCTTAAAAGACTGTGTCTTCTTTGCATCTTTAAAATATTTGGCAGCTTCCTCTGCTTCATTTTCCTGCCATATTCCCTGATTGATAAAATAATGATAGGAACGCAAAGGACGGCCAATCAGCAAACTACTGGTAATGGATGATTCGGCGCCAATGATATCCTTACCATCAATCAAATCGGTAATTTCCTCATGATTGGCAGCAAAGGTAAGGGTGGAGTTCCACTTAAAGTTTTTGTTATCCACATTGACGGTATTTACCGATACTTCAATACCACGGTTCATGGTTGCACCGATATTTTGATACATCTTGAACGGAGTTGCGTTACTACCACCCATGGAAGTAGGCAAAGTACGGGGCAACAGGATATCAGTAGTCTTTGTCTGGTATAAATCGACAACAGCCGAAATACGGTTATTGAACAAACCGATATCAAAACCTAGATCCCAGGTATTGGACATCTCCCAGCCTACATTCTCATTACCCACATATTCATTGTATATATAATAGGTATAGCCATTATCCTGGAAAGCAGAGTTTGTTTTCGGAGTCAAGCCCGACTGAGTTCCGTAAGCCATGATACCCGAGTTACCTGTCTTACCCCAACTTAAGCGCAACTTCAAGTTGCTAAGGGCTTCCACATTCTTCAAGAATGCTTCATCACTAATGCGCCATGCAGCAGCTACTGAAGGGAAACTTGCCCATTTATTGCCTTTAGACAAACGTGAGTCACCATCCCAACGATTGGAAACCGTCAACATATAGCGGCCTTTATAACTATAGTTGAAGCGCAAAGCATACGAGAAAGTCTGATGCTGTATATAATCCGATCCGATTACATAAGAGCTTTTATCATTGGCTCCCAGATTATGCCATAAATAAGAATCAACCAACTGGCCTTCACCTTGTGCATTCACCGATGTATATTTGGATTGTGTCCACGAAGTCAATGCAGTGGCACCAAAAGTATGATCTTTGACGGTTTTGTTATAACTGATAATATTATCCCAATTCACAAAACTCTTTTCGGAAGATTTGATTTTGGACAGTGACGTTGAATTCTGTCCCAAACGGTCAATAGAACCGGCCCCTTCAAAATCCTGCTTACGATAAAAAGCATAATTGGTTCCTAAATTAGAACGGAAAGTCAATCCTTCAATAGGGGTAAAATCCAGATACCCATTGGCTATCAAATTGGTTTTCAGCACATGATGTCTTGCAGCCACTTCAGATGCCTCATCCACCAACGGACTCACCTGTCCATTCTTTCCTAATGGATATTCCACCACTTTACCGTCTTCATCGTATGCTTTACCAAGAGGTGCATTAGTAGCAGCACGCCATAACACATTCTCGGCACGCTCATCCTGTGCATAATGAGTGATCTGTGTGGTCGCTCCTACTTTCACGGTCTTGCCCAACTTGTGCTCAATGTTCATACGCAAGTTGTACTTATCCATTTTATCATTTTTGAAAGAACCCTTTTCCTGATAATATCCGGCAGACAACATCGCGGTTGTCTTTTCCGTACCGCCCGAAGCTGTAACCTGATGGCTTTGAACAAGCCCTGTATGAAGCACCTCATCTATCCAGTCAGTCCACTCACCGTTCTGAATGGCCTGCCATTCCTCCACAGTGAAAAGTTTCTGGTCATCGGCGGTAGAATTCCACTGACCACCGGTACGAGCTGCTTCACGACGCACCTGCATATAGTCTTCACCACTCAGCATATCAGGATATTGCGCCCAACCGTTGACACCAAAATAACCGTTGTAAGAGAATTTGGTCTTACCTTGCGCACCTTTCTTGGTGGTGATAATGATTACCCCATTAGCACCTTGCGAACCATAAATTGCCGTAGAAGAAGCATCTTTCAGCACTTCGATAGATTCAATATCAGCCGGAGCAATATCCGAGAAATCACCTCCCTGCATACCATCAATGATAAACAGCGGAGCATTGGCAACATTGTTACCAAACTCATCTTTCACATCGGACAGTGAACGCTGTCCACGGATATTAATGGTTACACCCGAAGTAGCCTTACCTGAATTACGTACAATATCCAAACCCGGAACCTGCCCCTGCAATGCTTCCATGGCATTAGATGCCGGTGATTTTACAATATCAGCCGCCTTCACTGAAGCAATAGAACCTGTAAGGTCACGTTTCTTCATCACGCCATAACCCACAACGACCACTTCATCCAAAGCCTGCGTATCGGCCTCCATTTTAATGTTCAGCTGATTGCTTTTTCCTACCGTTATATCCTGCGTTTTATATCCTATATAAGATATGACGAGAATATGCTTACCTGAAGGAACTTCCAAAGAATAATTACCGTCAAAGTCGGTAATCGTACCCACCGTTGTACCTTTCACCAGTACGGATACACCAATTAACGGCTCCCCTGTGTCATCTATGATTTTACCTGTAACAGTACGTCCTTGCTGGACAGACTGAACCAATTCACCGGCAACAGGGTCACTTGCATTTGCATAAGAAAATGCAGACGGCATACATAATGCTGCCGATAACCCTAAAATAATGGGAGTACGTCTGATATTACTTTCCCAATTTTGTTTCGGACTTTTTTTCATGCTTTTTATTTCTATTATAATAGTCAACAAAAGTTTATTTTATTATATCTATTTAAATGACGCATGTAAAAAGCCCCTGTACCCAAACTCAATCATAAAAATACGTTAAAACAAAAGTATAATTTCTTTCATTTAGTATTTATTTTTAACTGAATCGCAAACTTAAATTTATAAATACCTGATTTTAGCCGATAAGATTCTAATACAGGTAGCCCCACGAATTATCTCCCTCCAACTCCCATTCGTGCACAATTTATATCTACCGTAGTGTTACTGTGAGGCTTCAATTCAAAGCCATGCTCCGATTATTTATAAGA
>CAUAWO010000081.1:0-8337 GCA_958432865.1 Bacteroides stercoris | reverse complement strand
TCCGAGTACCTGAACATGGCAAATGTCCAAACACCCCTGTATGATGCACACATCATGCCCAAAGATTTGCTGACCATCACGGTAAACACCAGTGACCCCGATGCCGCCATTCCTTTTAACCTGACGGTAGCCACCCCCATCACGGCAAACAGCAAAAGCCTTACCAGCCAACCATCCCTGCAACAGTATCTGGTAGACAATAACGGGAACATTGATTTCCCGGTCTTGGGCACACTACACATCGGCGGCCTCACCAAAAGCCAGGCGGAAAACATGATAAAGGAAAAACTGAAAACCTATATCAAGGAAAACCCCATTGTGAATGTACGCATGGCAAACTACAAAATCTCCGTGATGGGAGAAGTTGCCAAACCCGGCACATTCACCATCACCAATGAAAAAGTAAATATCATGGAAGCGCTCGCCATGGCGGGAGACATGACCGTATACGGACAACGCAACAAAGTAAAACTGATCCGTGAAGACGCACAAGGCAACCGCCAGGTGATTCCGCTGAACCTGAACGATGCCGACATCATCGTATCTCCTTACTACTACCTCCAGCAGAACGATGTGGTGTATGTCACCCCCAATAAGACCAAAGCCAAGAACGCAAGTATCAGCAACAGCACCACCATCTGGTTCTCGGTAGTAGGAACTCTGGTCGCACTGGCCAGCCTGATCGTAACCATAACCAAATAAACAGAACTATGAAAGAAGACTTATACGACGACCTCTATCTGGAAGAAAAAGAAGAAAAGACCGATTTCAAAGCGATTCTTTTCAAATACGCCATCCATTGGCCCTGGTTCGTGGCATGCACCCTGCTGTGCATAGCAGGAGCCTGGCTTTATTTACGTTACACCCCGCCGGTGTACAACATCTCGGCATCCGTCATCATCAAGGACAATGACAAGAACAGCAAAGCAAGCAGCGGCATGGGCGACCTGGAAGACCTGGGCTTCTATTCCTCCATCAACAACTTTGACAATGAAGTGGAAATCCTGCAATCGCGCACGCTTATCAAAAAAGTGGTGGAAGAACTGGATCTTTACATCAGCTATGCCACGAAGAGCAGTTTCCATGACATCGAACTTTACAAAAGTTCCCCTGTGAAAGTATGGATTACCCCCGAAGAAGCCCAGAAACTGCCCGCCCCCGCGCGTCTTCACCTGACCTTGCAGCCGGGCAACAAGCTGAATGTGAAACTCCGGATAGGAGAAGAGGAATACAACAAGCAGTTCGACAAGCTGCCCGCCTTGCTGACCACCCCGTCGGGCACGTTCAGCTTTACCCCTAAAGACTCCGCAACCGTCCAAAGCACGCAGGAAATCATGGCTACGGTTTCTTCCCCCCGCAGTGTGGCAAACGCCTACCGGGGAGCATTGAGCATAGAGCCTACTTCCAAATCCACCACTATCGCACAGATCTCTGTAAAGAGCACGCATACGCAGCGCGGCATGGATTTCATCAACAAGCTGGTGGAAGTCTACAACCGGGATGCCAACGATGACAAAAACGAAGTGGCTACCAAGACCGCGGAATTTATTGATGAACGTATCAAAATCATCAACGGCGAACTGGGAACCACGGAACAGGAACTGGAAACCTTCAAGCGCGATGCCGGGCTCACCGACTTGAAAAGCGACGCCCAACTGGCATTGAGTGAAAACTCGGAATACGAAAAGAAACGTGCCGAAAACAGCACCCAGCTCCGGCTGGTACAATTCCTGGCCGGCTATGCCAACAATCCGGATCATGCCTACGAAGTACTTCCGGTCAATGTGGGCCTGACAGATACCGGTCTTGCCGAGCTGATCAACCGCTACAACGAGATGCTGCTGGAACGCAAGCGCCTGCTCCGTTCCTCCCAGGAAAACAACCCGGTGGTAGTCAATCTGGATGCCAGCATCCGCGCCATGCGCAGCAATGTGCTGACCACCATCAACAGCGTACAAAGAGGTTTGGCCATCACCCAGGCGGATCTGGAACGTCAGGCAGGCAAATACGCCGGACGCATCACCAATGCTCCGGGACAGGAACGCCAGCTGGTCAGCATCTCGCGCCAGCAGGAAATCAAAGCCGGCCTTTACCTGATGCTGCTGCAAAAGCGTGAAGAAAACGCCATCACTCTGGCATCTACCGCCAACAACGCCCGCATGGTGGACGAAGCACTGGCAGACGCCATCCCCGTATCTCCCAAAGGGAAGATGATTTATCTGGTAGCACTGATTCTGGGAATCGCCCTGCCGGTAGTTGTCATCTATATCATCGAACTCTTAAAATACAAGATAGAGGGCCGCGCCGATGTGGAAAAAATCACCTCCCTTCCCATTGTGGGCGATGTACCCCTGTCGGAAGATAAAGGAAAAGAAGAAAGCATTGTAGTACACGAAAACCAAAACGACCTGATGGCCGAAACCTTCCGTAATGTACGCACCAATGTACTTTATATGATGAGGAGCGACGAGAAAGTCATATTGGTTACCTCCACCACCACAGGAGAAGGCAAAACCTTTATCGCTTCCAATCTGGCTGTCAGTCTGGCTTTATTAGGAAAGAAAATCGTGATCGTGGGGCTTGACATCCGCAAGCCGAGTCTGAACAAAGCTTTCAACTTATCACACAGGGAACAAGGCATCAGCCAGTTCCTCGCCAATCCGGAACATACCGACCTGATGTCGCTGGTACAAGTTTCACGCATCAATGCCAACTTGTCCATTCTGCCCGGAGGGCCTATTCCTCCCAACCCGACCGAACTGGTGGCACGTGAATCTTTGTCTCAGGCTATCGACATACTGAAAAAGCATTTTGACTATATCATTCTGGATACCGCCCCCATCGGCATGGTGACCGATACCCTGCTGATTTCGCGCGTAGCCAACGCCAGCATCTATGTGTGCCGGGCAGACTACACCCACAAGGCAGATTATACTTTAATCAACGAACTGAGCGAACAGAAAAAACTGCCCAACCTATGTACCCTTATCAACGGACTGGACATGAAGAAAAAGAAGTACGGATATTACTATGGATACGGCAAGTATGGCAAGTATTACGGATACGGTAAAAAATACGGTTACGGCTATGGATATGACACTGAAAATGTAAATAAAAAGTAATTTCAAAAGTAATTACATAATACCATAAGACTAATTCTCTTCTGAATTTGTTAAAATATTAACACAATTAGAAAGAGAATTAGTCTTATTACGTTTTAATATATAAATATTATTTACTATATTTTTCTTTCGAAACATCAAAACAGGGGCACTGTTTCACCCATTCCTCAGGCTCTATCTCGCCATTTCCGTTCAAATCCGGACTTAAATCCCGATGACCGCAAACCTTGCAACCGGGATAATCCACCAGCAACGCCCTGACCAGTACACGCAACGAATGTTTCTGCCACACCGTCCGCGTATCCGCCAGCCTGCCCCGCTCACTGATTCCCCCCTCATAGCATATCCCGATACTCTGCGCATTATACCCACGCGCATGCGCCCCGATTTTCTCTATGGGACGGGTTGTTTTTATATCCCCGTTCTTGCGGATATAAAAATGATATCCGGGTCCGTTCATTCCACGCCTGCGGTGGCACACCTCCAAATCCTGTTCGGTAAAGTCCCTGTCCGCCTTTGTGGCGGAACAGTGGACAACAATCAGATTAATCACTCTCATCCCCCTATGCACGAGCTGATTCCTACTACACCCGCAATAGCCGTAGCTACTGCAATCACCACTTTCAAAATAGTGCTCCAGACAGATTTACCTTTCATTCTACAGTTTTTTTTAATTAAACACTTGTCCGCCACCTACTTAAGCAGGCTTTTGCTCCCCCTTCGTTTTCACCGGCAATTTATCCACTTTCGTATATTTCAGTGCTGCCAGAATACCGCTTAGCGCAATACCCGGACGGAAATTGATACGCGCTTTTCTAATCATCGACACATCATACGCATCCTCCGTTTCCGCACCTCTTCCGCTCAGGCCTATCTGGAAAGTGCCCAGATCGGCAAGCCTTACGATCTCGCCCCCTTCCAGAGCCTCCATAATCACATCCTCCAAGGCAACAAGCACAGCCATTACATCCGCACGCGTCACCGTACAGGTTTTCTGAATACGATCCGCCATTTCGCGAATCTCTACATGGCCATTGGCCTGAGCTTGTGCATAAAACTTAGGCACTGCATCCTGATCAAGCGGATTATTACGCTTTACCACCGAATAAGAAACTGTTCTTCCCATACTTTTTCAAATTAAAAATTAAAACTTGCAAATTAAGAAACACACTGGTAATCAAGCGTTAACCACTAAGCCGGCTATGATTGACTTTTGATTACACTACAAAGATACGATGAACCGGAAGCCCCGTGTAGACATTTGTAGAGAAGCGTAGGAGATTGTCGGGAAATGTCGAGAATAACTTACAGAGAGAGTAGGAAAACAAGGACATTTTGCGTATCTTTACCCTATAATCAAAACGATAAAAGAACATGAACCAAGAAGAAAAAGCATTCATTATCAGAGCGTATGACAAAGCGGAACTGGCAGAACTATACAGCCCGGGGCGAACTGCCGCGGCAGCCCTGCAAACCCTGTATCGCTGGATGCGGAGAAACATGCTGCTACAGGAAGAATTGAACGAAGCGGGCTACAACAAATTCCGCCACAGCTTTCTGAAGCATGAAGTGGCAATCATAGTGAGGCATCTGGGAGAACCTTAGGACATACGCTTCCCAAAGAACCTGTTGTCTACATCGAAAGACCTTGTTGTTTTTTTAAAATCCCCTGTTGTTTTACCGGAAAGATCCTGTTGTTTTTTGAAAACAACAGGATCTTTTTCACCTGCATTTAAGGCTCACAAGGCTCAGGGCTCACTTAGGCGGTTTTCTGAGCCAAGATTTGCCGGTCTTTCTATACTTACCATCCTCTTTCTCAACGATTTGATAATACACCAAACGCAACAAATAACGTTTCACGGATGCTGTAGGCAACCCGGCTTCATTGGCAGCCGCCATCAGCTCCGAATAGGTGAACTCGCGCGGCATTTTTTTCAAAACGGGACGCAGTTTGAAAAAAGCCTTTACCGGCCTGATTCTTCCGGCAGTATCATCCATGGAAGTGGAAAGCAGCAAACTGTGTTCCAGCAACACATCCACTATCTGCATTGCCGTATGGAAATCCTCATCCGAACACTCCCACTCCGATGTATTCCATTGCGGCTCACACTTACGCAATGCAGTCAGCACCATGGCAATACGAGACATCATCAGTCCGTGGCGCAGCACAATGGCACCCGGAGAATCATCATCTTCCGCCACTACCTCACGCAGATACGTTCTGAAACGCTCCGTATGCTCTTTCCATTGTTCCTCGGTGAAAACCACCTCGGTAGGCGATCCGGAGAGAAAGATAAACATACGCAGCAGCTCCTCGCCCATCCCTTTGAAATAAGCGCGCATATCCAGCCGGGCCTTGCCGGGATTTGCCGACTTATACTCCCAGTGGGCCTGTCCCACATAGAAAGCCACACGGCTGTACATTCCATTCTCCAGCGAAGAAATAAATTTATGCAACTGGGCGGGAGTACCCGAAGCGCATAATGCCAGATGAGGGTCACTCACAACAACAAGCCGGTGATCCGTCTTGAAATAAGAAGACACCTCCTCGTGCTGGGAGGCGGCACGCATCACATCATCATGTTTTCCATACTCCTGGTGCATGGCAGAACTTATCATGTCCAGCTCGGAGGCATTCATCACCAAGCCGACCGCTCCACCCGCCTCCAAAGCCAGTATCAACTGGCTTTTTGAAATATTGGGAGCCACCTTCAGGATGCGTTCCACCGGCATCTCCGGGCATTGGTCCAAATCGGGAACCCTCTTTTCCTGAGCGGCAAGCCGTTCCTCCAGATTCCACTTCAGCAGCTTCTGCCGGTACTCACGCTCATCCTTCCTGTTCAATTCATCGTAATACTCCTGAATGGCTGCGGGCAGAATTGCCGCCAGTTGCATCACCCCCTTTCCTCTGCCCGAACCGGCCAAAGCCACCAGGTAGAGATCGGCGGAATAAACCATTCCTCCATAATTCATCCTCACCCCCGGCAGACAACCGCTGATGTTGGTAATCATGGAGAGCAACAGAATATCCCTCTCGCGCTTGTTGCGGACGTGCGTCAAACCACGCTTCAAAAAGTCGGGCAAACGGTCGAACAGTTCATCCGGAAGACACGGAACTTCACGACGCAACTTGTCAGCCTCAAGTTTCTCTAACTCAGCCTCTTCCTCCCCCTCATTGGGCTCAGAATACCGCATAGGTGAGCCCTGAGCCTTGTGAGCCCTGGAAGCAGGTGTTTCGGGCCCCTTGTTCATGTCGGCATACCGGTATCCGGAGTCTATGCGCGGAGGTATATCCCCGGCGGCACACCCCATACCCGCCAGCCTTTCCACCGCCAGCGTTTTCAGCCGTGCCAACTCTTCCTCGCCCACTCCTTTATAGCGGGCGATACGTCCCAGCTTCAACAAAAACTCATTCTTTTTGCCATCCACAAAGGGATTCTGCTCCAGGAACTCGTTGAAGAATGTGTGCAGCATGCCCGAAGCCGCAACGGGAGGCCCGGACGCACCTGCCGGGGTCTTCACTTTCAGCTCCGCCAAAATCTCCCCCACCCTGTCGGGATGCTCCGTCACAAAGCGCCGCCAGGGAAAAACTTCGGTATCCGGACGAAAAAAAGCCTCCGGATCATACGATGCAAAGCAAGGACGGGTGGGATTCTTGCAACTCATGTCACAGGGAAAGGCAAGAAGCTGCGCCACGTGCCATGCCACCAATGCGTATGCCATACGATACTCGTCCACACTCTCCGCTTCCACACGCACCACCAGTTTCAGCCCGTCGTACGAAACGCTGCGCCATGCCGCCTTCACCCAAGGAGTGTCCTTCAATACCTGCAAGAACTCAGACACACGGCCGTTACATTTATCCACATCCAGCATGGCGTCCCCGCTCCACTGCTTCAGATTGGTTTCGGCATGGCTCCCATCGCAACGCCCGGCTATCACCAGCGCGGCCAGTTTTCTCTTTAACTTCTTGGCCTCTGTCTCCCTGCCCGAAGCCTTCAGGCGCTGATACTCTTCTACTTGCACCTTCCAGCGTTCGCCACGCAGAAGTTTCACAAACTCTTTCAATGTCATATCCACGGCATGTTCATCGAACACCGAGAAATAGAAAGAGCATAAATCGGTATAAACCATTCATGTATGAATTTAAATTATCAAAAGGAGGGCATTTCCCTCCACCATGAAAGCAAAAGTATATTGCAAACCCATACAATCAAAAGTTAAAATTGTACACTTGCCCAACGTAAAGCACTGATTTACAATACCCATTTATGATACAAGTGTACAAATAACCGGGAGACTTCCTTTTAATGTCTTTTCACATTTTGCTCCTTATTTCCTTTCTTTCCTCTTTTTCTTCTCTTTCCGTTCTTTCTTCTTCTTTTCCTCCTTTTTCCGCAGAAACTCGTCTATATCAGCCAACATACTTTTGCACATGCGCTTCAGAACTCTCATTTCCTCATCAGTGTAGCCTTCACCGGACAGGCGATATCCGGCCATGATTTTTTCCAACTCTTGAAGGAAGCTCAATCTGCCACTATTTTTCTTATAAATCTTGATTTTTCCACAATGTTAATATCATTTAAAATATAAAAAGCACAAAAGTATAAATAAATACGTCATTCTTGTTAATTTTTTCATTTTTTGCGAACAAATAGCTTGTTATCGTAAAAAAATGTCTATATTTGCATCAGAATTTAACGACAAGCTTACCTGGGAATGACACAGGTAACAGCGTAGCGTGCTCAAGAGGCATCATTTCTTTCATTTTTTAGAACATCTAACATTACTTTTCCTTCCTCCGAATATGAAAAAATGGCTAGTGGCGTATGTCCGCCTTCACCACGAAAAGAAGACGGCCGAACGGCTGACCGCAATGAACATAGAGAACTTCCTGCCTGTACAAGAAGAAATCCGCCAATGGACTTACCGGAAAAAGAAAATAAAACGGGTGGTTATCCCCATGATGATTTTTGTCCATGTAGATGCGGCGGAACGTTCGCAGGTGCTCACGTTGTCGGCCATCAGCCGGTATATGGTGCTGCATGGCGAACATACTCCGGCGGTGATTCCGGACGAACAGATGGAACGGTTCAAATTTATGCTGGATTATTCGGACGAGGCGGTGGAGATGTGTACCGAGCCATTGGCTCCGGGAGAATTGATACGGGTGGTCAAAGGTCCGCTAAAGGGTCTGGAAGGAGAACTGGTGGAA
>CAUAWO010000080.1:0-8525 GCA_958432865.1 Bacteroides stercoris | reverse complement strand
AGTCCGTTCTTATTTCATAATGTGGTTTATTAATTCTTCCGGTGAAAGAGGTGTGATACCAAAAATATAGCTTTGACCAGACTGAAATGGTTCAGTCAGTTCAAAGTTCTCATAAGCGATACCACCAGGTATCGGAGATTTACTTGCCCAATAAGTATAACGACCATTCACAACTCCTTCTAACTCATTACTTGGATTGGAACAATACCAATATTGCGTTGCTTTTTTACCAGTATATTTCCAATGTGTATGTGTATCTTCAGCATATACAGCTTTTGTAGGGTCTTTCTCATCAGGTGACGCTATAAACCATACACCTCCATTTTTATCTTTTATCATTTCTGCCACTGGAGTATGGTTATGTTCTGTGAAATTAGAATCTTTATAGCTCGGCCATAATTGGCCGGCTTCTTTCGTTTTACCATCTGCGAGATGTAATGTCCTAAGTCTTGCTTTGTTTCCCATAGTAGCTGTGAGTATAAAACGATTTAGCTCATCTGATTCTTCCGTGGTATACGTAGTTAATTCAAACTCATAAGGCTTTCCTTCTGTGAATTTAGTCCGGACATAAATATCCGCACCATTATCAAAAGTTTCACAAAAGAAATACACAGTAAGTGTTTCAACTCCATTTTCCTTTGCTATTACTCCGTGAGCTGGATAATATTGATTTGGGAATGAGGGAGCTTCAGGAGTATTCCCACTCCAAAAACGTTTTCCACGAACATTATCAAGTTGACTCCATTCCAATTCTGAGAGCCCCCTATTATTTTTTGCTTTATCAATTGGTTCAAAAGCAATGAAATTGGTAACAACAAATTCATCATGTTCTAAATAAGGTGTATAGATACGAATTAGCCCACGTGGACCTCCTAATGGAGCAATTCCTATTCGGATACCATTTACAAATCCCCAAATGGGTTGTGCTTTTGTATTTTGAGCAGGTTGTAACCATATTCCATTTTTTTCCGGAGTTGCTAAAGTTTCCGGAGCTATTTGTAGGTTAGTCTGTCCATAAAGGTAGTGTATTCTGCATGCAAAGAATAAAAGTGTAAATAGAATCTTGGTTTTCATGATTTTAAAAGTTTAAAATTAATTTTTATGTGTCGTTTATGGTAGTTCATATCGTTTTTAGCATGATTTGATACTGCAAATATAAAAATGTTATAACGAATTAGCAAAATAATTTGCAGATTTAATTTTTATGTTTATATTTGCATCGTGAGAATACGATAAGTGCTACTGATTCAAGAGGTAACCTAAAAGTATAATACTATTATATAGCAAAAACGTTACACAAATATATGTCGTCACTAAAAAAAATATCGCTGAAGGATATTGCTGAAGCTGCAGGCGTTTCAACAGCATTGGTTTCGTTCGTTTTGAATGGGAAAAAGAAAGAGTATCGCGTGGGAGAAGAAACTGCCCAACGCATATTGAAAATTGCCAATGAAATGAACTACCAGCCTAATCTTGCGGCCAAAAGTCTTCGTAGTGGCAAAACAAAAACAATAGGATTAGTGGTTTCTGATATTTCCAACCCATTTTTCTCTCAATTAGCGCGTGTATTGGAAGATGAGGCAACCAAACGGGGATATACCGTACTTTTTGGAAGTTCAGATGAGGATAAGGATAAGATGACCCGTGTTGTTAGTAACCTTATTAATAAAGGGGTAGATGGACTCATCATTGTTCCTTGTGACAATTCTGAGAAATCCATCGCTTCACTTGTGAACAATAATATCCCTATTGTTTTGTTCGACCGCTATTTTCCGGAAATCAATGTCAGCTATGTGGCGTTGAATAACTTCAATGCTTCCTATATATCAACCAAACATCTTTTGAATGCAGGCTATAACGCTCCTTGTATGGTGGCTTATGATGTCAACCTTATCCATATGAAAGAGCGTATCCGTGGTTATAAAAAGGCTATGGATGAAGCCGGTAAGAGAAACTTGGCTAACGTGGTCTTTTTGAGGCAGGATGCTCCCAGAAAGTCCGCAGACCGTTTGTTGCCTAAAATGATTGATGGCGGTGTAGACGCTTTTCTTTTTGCCACCAACATGATTTCATTGGCTTGTTTATATACAATAAAGGACATGGGAGAGGGAATTATTGGTAAAATAGGTTTAGTGGGTTTTGACGGTAATCCGGTATTTGACTTTTTTGATGCCCCTATATCCTATATTCAGCAGCCTATAGATGTTTTAGTACAGAAAGCACTTGAAATACTGATAGATATCATTATTAACGGTAATACAGTGCAGTCTGTGCTTGCCGAGGGAGAATTTATTGAAATGGCTCCTTAGGAGAGCTGTTTTTTTTACATGATAGCTTAATCGATTTAGTTAATTTTTATATTAATCTCAATAAAATCAGTTGAACCATGAGAAATTCAAGATTAATCGGTGGAAAGCCGAAAATTGGTATCAGACCTATTATTGACGGTCGTCGTGGAGGTATCCGTGAGTCATTGGAGGATATGACTATGGCCATGGCCCATAAAGTGGCCGAGCTTTATTCTTCTGTCTTACGTCATAGTGACGGCACTTCCGTAGAGTGCGTCATTGCAGATACAACTATTGGTGGAGTGGCTGAAGCTGCCATGGCGGCTGAAAAATTCCGTAATAGTGGAGTCGGTGTTGTACTTTCTGTAACTCCTTGCTGGTGTTATGGATTCGAAACTATTGATATGGACGGAGAAATGCCAAAAGCCATCTGGGGCTTTAATGGTACAGAACGTCCGGGTGCGGTTTACCTGGCTTCAGCATTGGCAAGCCATACACAGAAGGGATTGCCTACTTTTGGCATTTACGGACGTGATGTACAGGAGGTGACCAATATGGAGATACCGGAAGATGTACAGGAAAAATTGTTGCGTTTTGCCCGTGCAGGTATAGCTGTGGCTACAATGAAGGGGAAATCCTATCTTTCAATCGGCAGTGTATCCATGGGCATTGCAGGCTCTATTCCCAATCCTGATTTCTTCCAAGAGTATTTGGGCATGCGTAATGAGTATGTGGATGCCAGTGAGATAGAACGTCGTGTCCAGTTGGGCATTTATGACCATGAAGAGTTCGCACGTGCCATGGCATGGACAGAAAAGTATTGCAAGAGTAATGAAGGGACAGACTTTAATCCGGAACATCTGGTATATTCCCGTGAAGAGAAAGATGCCCGTTGGGAATACGTGGTAAAAATGACTCTTATTTTCCGTGATATGATGATTGGCAATCCCAAATTGGCTGAAATGGGGTTCAAGGAAGAGTCAATGGGACACAATGCGATTGCTGCGGGTTTCCAGGGACAGCGCCAGTGGACGGATTATAAGCCTGACGGTGATTTTTCAGAAGCTATACTGAATACTTCTTTCGATTGGAACGGTATCCGTGAAGCATTTACTTTCGCTACGGAAAATGATACGTTGAATTGTACTTCAATGCTCTTCAATCATCTATTGACCAATACTGCACAGATATTTGCGGATGTGCGTACTTATTGGAGTCCGAATGCCATAGAACGGGTAACGGGTAAGAAATTGGAAGGTAAGGCGGCAAACGGTTTCATTCACCTGATCAACTCCGGTTCTTGTACGCTTGATGGAACAGGCTGTCAGACACGTGACAATAAACCGGTAATGAAGCCTTTCTGGGAAATTACGGAAGAGGAAGTGGAAGCTTGTCTTTCTGTAACCAAGTGGCATCCGGCCAGTCGCGAATATATGCGTGGCGGTGGTTATTCTTCCCAGTTCCTGACTCGTGGTGAAATGCCGGTAACAATGTGCCGTTTGAATCTCGTAAAAGGTCAAGGTCCGGTATTGCAGATTGCCGAAGGCTGGACAGTAAATTTGGATAAGGATGTTTTCAAGGCTATCAATGAACGTACTGACCGTACATGGCCTTCCACTTTCTTCGCTCCACGTCTGACAGGTAAGGGGTATTTCCGTGATGTATATACTGTTATGAATAACTGGGGGGCTAATCATGGCGCTATCAGTTATGGTCATATCGGTGCTGACTTGATTACTCTGGCTTCCATGCTTCGTATCCCGGTATGCATGCACAATGTTTCTGAGGAAAATATTTTCCGTCCCAGTGCATGGACCGCTTTTGGCGAGGATATGGAAGGCAGTGACTATAGAGCTTGCAAGAATTATGGACCTCTCTATAAATAAAGGAAACAGGCGTTATGTTGAAATCAACCAAACTGAAAAACACTCTGCTGGTAGGTGCAACTGCAATACTTGTATCATGCGGCGGACAAAAAGAAATCAAGATGGGAAGTTATGCTTATGATGCCCAGTTCTTAAAGGACCACGGCATTGAATATACTGAATTGGTATCTGCTGATGGGAATTCTAAAGTGATGGTTATTCCTGCATGGCAAGGCCGTGTAATGACTACTTCTGCTTCCGGCGATGAAGGTGATAGTTACGGCTGGATTAATTATCGTTTCATAAATGAAGGCAAAGTCAGTTCTCAATTTAATCCGGTAGGAGGTGAGGAACGCTTCTGGCTTGGTCCGGAAGGTGGTCCGTTCTCACTTTATTTTAAGGAAGGACAAGAGCAGGTTTATGATAATTGGATAGTTCCTCCGGTACTTGATACTGAAGCTTTTGACATAAAGTCGCAAGACAACAGTAGTATCCGTTTTGTGAAAGATACTCGTTTGACAAATGCTTCCGGTACTACTTTTGATATGAATATTGACCGTACTGTATCGTTGATGGATGCTGGTGAAGTTGCTGCCGATTTTAATATCCAGCTTACAAATGATATGAAAATTGTAGCTTACAAGAGTGAGAATAAGATTACCAATACAGGTGACAAGGCATGGACAAAAGAGGGTGGTCTTGTATCTGTGTGGATGCTCGGCTGTTTTAATCCTACACCGACCACTACTGTATTCATTCCTTATAAGCAAGATGCGGAAGGAACAATTGTGAATGATGAATATTTCGGTAAGATACCGGCGGATAGGCTGATAAAGGAAAATGGTATTATCTATTTCAAGATTGACGGGCTCTATCGTTCCAAGCTGGGATTGCCGGCTTCACGGGCAACGGATATTTGCGGAAGTTATGATTCGTCGAAAGGCGTACTCACAATCCTGTGGTGTAGTCTTCCCGAAACTCCTTCAGTCTACGTAAATGGCCAATGGGGACCTCAGGAAGATCCGTTTGCCGGCGATGTAATCAACTCTTATAATGACGGTCCGGTAGAAGACGGTTCTATAATGGGACCTTTCTATGAAATTGAAACGTCTTCTCCCGGTGCGGAGCTGGCTCCCGGTGCCTCATTGGTCCATACGCAAAAGGTGATTCATATACAAGGTAAGGATGAACAATTGGTTCCTATCGTGCAAGATTTATTTGGAGCGGATTTGAATGTAATAAAAACAAAGTTTCAATAGGGTAACTATATAATGGAGAATTCGTATGGAATCAAATAAAATAATACCGAAAGGAATCCTCTTCCCATTCATTCTGCTCACTACTCTTTTCTTTGCCTGGGCTGTGCCGAATAATCTGACAGATACTATGCTTGCAGCTTTCAAGCGCATCATGAGTATGAGTGATTCAAAAACAGCTTGGATACAGGTAGTGTGCTATTTGTTGGGATATGGATGTTGTGCTGTTCCCGGTGCCTTGTTTATCAAGAAATACACTTATAAATCAGGCGTGATGCTGGGGCTTGGTCTATATGCATTTGGGGCTTTACTGTTCTATCCTGCCATGCTTAGCTCGGGAGTGAATGTTGATTTCAGCTTCTTTATGTATCTGCTGGCAATCTTTGTTCTCTTTGCCGGACTTTCAGTTCTGGAGACGTCTACTAATTCTTATGTATTGGCAATCGGTCCTGAAAGTACCGCGACACGCCGTTTGAATCTGTCTCAGGCCTTCAATCCGTTCGGAGCGATTACGGGAGTGGTGATCAGTCAGATTTTCATCCTCTCACAACTGAATGGAATGACAGCGACAGAGCGTGCCCAACTTCCGGCTGAGGAGCTGGCCGCCATCCAGGGGCAGGAATTGAATGCTGTTACTACTGCTTATGTGGTACTTGGTCTGGTGATGTTGGTGCTCTTACTTGCTATTCGGCTTACCAAAATGCCTAATCTTAGTGAAAAAGGTGAAAAAATAGAGTTTGGTGCCACTCTTCGTCGTCTTATAAAGAATAAGAATTATGTATGGGGTGTAATAGCACAATTTTTCAATATTGGTGCACAGATAGCCGTATGGTCATTCGTGATCCGTTATGCTATGGTACAGCTGAATTTTGACGGTGTATTGGCTTCTTTAGGAGATTCTGCTTCTGCAGATGCTGTTGTAAATGCATTACGGGGAGTGGAACCGGTAGCTGCCGCATTCTATAATTGTTGTGAATGGCTTGGATTGAATGATTTGCTGCCACGTACAGCAGAACAGGCTGCAGCTACTTACTATATCATGTCACTTATTCTCTTTGTAGTAATGAGATTCGTATGTACTGCCATGATGAAATATGTGAAAGCTTATAAACTCTTGATAGGACTTGCGCTTCTTGCTGTAATGTGTTGTTTGGGTGCCATGTTCGGCAAGGGCAGTTTCGGCGTCTATTGCCTGATGGGCATTTCTGGTTGTATGTCATTGATGTTCCCGACCATTTATGGTTTTGGTCTTACAGGTTTGGGGGATGATACTAAGATTGGAGGTTCATTCATGGTAATGGCTATTGCCGGTGCTGCCGTTCTGACCCAAATTCAGGGTATTGTCTCCGACCAGACGGGTAGTATTATGGCTGCATATGTTGTACCGGCCGTTGCTTTTGCAGTGATTGCCTATTATGGGTTCTTCATTGCAAGAAAACAAGAGTTAACAACCAAATAATGCTTTAGACTATGGAATCAAACAAGAAATACGTTATCGGTCTTGATTTTGGTACGGATTCTTGTCGTGCACTGGTAGTGGATACATATACTGGCCGTGAAATGGCTACGGGGGTAAGTTTTTACCCCCGTTGGAAAGCGGGACTTTACTGCGATGCACACAACAATCGTTATCGCCAACATCCATTGGATTATATTGAATCCATGACAGAGGCTGTACATATAGCTTTATCTGATTTGAAGGAAGAAGAAATTACTTCTATTTGCGGATTATGTTTTGACACAACTGGTAGTACTCCTGCTTTAACCGATAAGGCAGGAATGCCATTAGCTTTGCGCCCTGAATTTGCAGAAGAACCGGATGCTATGTTTATTCTTTGGAAAGATCATACAGCTGTTCGAGAAGCTGAGCAAATCAACGCACTGATCAATCAACGCAACCTTGATTATTTGCTTTATGAAGGTGGTACTTATTCATCAGAATGGGTATGGTCAAAGGTTTTACATATTATTAACACAAACGTCGCTATAAAGGATGTTGCTTATGCTTGGGTAGAACATTGTGATTGGATGACCGGATTAGTAACTGGTAATACTATTCCGGAACAGATCTTTCGTAGCCGTTGTGCTGCTGGACATAAAGCAATGTGGCATGCCAGTTGGGGTCTTCCTTCCGGCGAAGTTCTCGAAGAACTTAATCCGGCCTTGAAGGAAATGCTCCCCCATCTGTTCACAGAAACCCACACCAGCGACACCAAGGCAGGGGAACTGACACCCGAGTGGGCAGACAGGCTTGGACTTCCCCAAGGAATCGCCGTGGCCGTGGGGGCGTTGGACGCCCATATGGGAGCCGTAGGCGCATCCGTCGTCCCGGGGATACTGACACGTATCATGGGAACATCCACCTGCGACATCATGGTTGCCGGCAAAGACGAGGTAGGCGGACGCTGTATCAAGGGAATCTGCGGCCAGGTGGACGGTTCGGTGCTTCCGGGATTCATCGGTTTCGAAGCCGGACAGTCGGCTTTCGGAGACATCTACGCCTGGTTCAGGAAGATGCTGGCATGGACACTGAAAGATATCCCCGGAGGGGAGGCCAGGCAGAAAGTTCTGGACGGCATGCTGGTGGAACTCACCCGTGAGGCCCAGGACATGGAACCCTCCGAGGACGGTGTTGTCGCCCTGGACTGGATGAACGGCCGCCGTACCCCCGATGCGGACCAGAACGTGAAGGGTGCCGTTGCGGGACTCACGCTGGGTACCAGCGCCCCGGAAATATTCCGTGCGCTGGTGGAAGCCACCGCCTTCGGTTCCCGCCGTATTGTGGAGCATATGAAGGGCCAGGGGCTGCGCATTGATTCGGTCAATGCCATCGGAGGTATCAGCAAGAAGGCGCCCTTCGTGATGCAGACGCTGGCGGACGTGCTGGACATGCCTATCCGTGTGGTCCGCTCGGAACAGACCTGTGCCTTGGGAGCGGCAATGTTCGCGGCAGTTGCCGCAGGGGTGTACAAGGATATCAATGAGGCGACAAGGCATATGGGGTCGGACATCGAGGCTGAATACCGGCCGGATGAGAAAAGAGCCCTCATCTACGAAAAACTATACAAGAAATATCTTGAACTGGCAAAACTTGCTGAAACCATTAACTAAGTATA
>CAUAWO010000079.1:0-8726 GCA_958432865.1 Bacteroides stercoris | reverse complement strand
GCTAATGCGCTAATTACCATGCGGAATACAACAGCGCAGCAAATTAGCAAATTGACAAATCAGCAAATTATTAAAAAGGAGCAAGAATATGCTGCAATCTATCTATATACAGAATTATGCATTGATTGATACATTGGATATCAGTTTCACCCCCGGCTTCTCTGTCATCACCGGAGAGACCGGCGCCGGTAAATCGATTATTCTAGGCGCTATCGGCTTGTTACTGGGACAACGGGCCGATATCAAAGCGATCAAGAAAGGCGCCAATAAATGTATTGTAGAAGCACGTTTCAACATCTCCGCCTATCAGATGGAGCCTTTCTTTACCCAAAGAGATTTGGAATATGATCCGGATGAATGTATTATCCGCCGCGAGTTATATGCATCAGGTAAAAGCCGCGCATTCATAAACGATACTCCGGCCTCATTGGCGCAGATGAAGGAACTGGGCGAGAAACTGATAGATGTACATAGCCAGCATCAAAACCTGTTGCTCAACAGTGAGGGATTCCAATTGAATGTATTGGATATCCTGGCACAAGATGACAACGAACTTTCAGCATACAAGGATATTTATACCGAGTACAGAAACGTATGCAAACAGCTGGCCGACTTCATAACGCAAGCCGAGCAAAGCCGGAAGGATGAAGATTACATCCGGTTCCAACTGGAACAGCTGGATGATGCAAACCTTCAGGAAGGAGAACAAACCGAACTGGAACAGGAAGCCGAAACCTTGAATCATGCCGAAGAGATAAAAGCGGGCTTGTACAAAGTGGACCAAATAATGGCTTCGGAAGATGCCAGCCTGTTGTCCGCTACCAAAGAATGTATGCAAACCCTGCATAACATAGCGAGAGTGTACACACGTGCCCAGGAATGGATAGGGCGTTTAGACAGTTGTTACATAGAGCTGAAAGATCTGTCGCATGAAATAGCAGGCGCACAGGAGGAAGTGGAGTTCAACCCCACCCGTCTGGATTATGTAAATGAACGCCTGAACTTAATCTACTCTTTGCAACAGAAGCATCACGTACAAACAATAGAGGAATTGATAGCCGTGCAAACCGACTATCATGAGAAGCTGAACGCCATCACTTCTTTTGATGACCGTATAGCAGAACTTACCGCCCAAAAAGAAACGCTATATGACAAAGTGATAAAGCAAGCTGCTGTGTTGACAAAACTCCGTTCCCAATCGGGCAAGCACATTGAAAGACAGATGCAAAGCCTGCTGGTTCCTCTCGGTATGCCCAATGTGCGCTTTGTGGTGGAACTGAATCCGCGCAAGGAACCGGACAGTAAAGGGATGGACAGTGTGACATTCCTGTTTTCGGCCAACAAGAATGGAACATTACAAAATGTAGCTTCCGTAGCATCGGGTGGTGAGATTGCCCGTGTCATGCTTTCGCTGAAAGCCATGATAGCCGGAGCTGTGAAACTGCCTACTATCATCTTTGATGAAATAGACACCGGAGTTTCCGGTTCCATCGCCGAGAAAATGGCGCTCATCATGCAGGAGATGGGAAAACAAAACCGTCAGGTCATCAGCATCACCCACCTGCCCCAGATTGCAGCACGCGGCATCACTCATTATAAAGTATATAAGGAAGATACGGAAACAGGCACCAACAGCCACATCCGCCGCCTGACTGATGAAGAAAGAGTAAAAGAAATTGCCAATATGCTAAGTGGGGCTACCTTGACAGAGGCAGCCCTGAACAATGCAAAGGCGCTGATAAGTGGCTAGTGCCAATTACCACTAACCACCTGTCACTAACCATTAACCACTTATTAAATATGTTAGAAAAGAATGAAATGATTTTCGGTGTACGCGCTGTTATTGAAGCCATACAAGCCGGAAGAGAGATAGATAAAGTATTGGTGAAGAAAGATATACAGAGCGAACTGTCCAAAGAACTGTTTACCTGCTTGAAAAATACCCTCATCCCTGTTCAGCGTGTACCCGTGGAGCGTATTAACCGTATTACCCGGAAAAACCATCAGGGAGTTGTAGCATTCATCTCCTCTGTCACCTACCAGAAAACAGAAGATCTGGTACCTTTCTTGTTTGAAGAAGGAAAAACACCCCTATTCGTCATGCTGGATGGAATTACCGATGTACGTAACTTCGGAGCCATTGCCCGTACCTGCGAATGTGCCGGTGCAGATGCCATTATTATTCCCTCGAAAAACAGTGTCAGTGTCAATGCCGACGCAATGAAAACATCAGCAGGAGCTCTGCACACTCTTCCCGTATGCCGCGAACAAAATCTGACTAATACCATCAAGTATCTGAAAGACTGCGGATTCAAGATTGTAGCAGCCACGGAAAAAGGTGATTATGATTACACCAAAGCAAACTATAAAGACCCTGTATGTATCATTATGGGAGCCGAGGACACAGGTGTTCCCTACGAACACCTTTCCCTGTGCGATGAATGGATCAAAATACCGTTAATGGGTAAAATAGAATCATTGAACGTATCGGTTGCCGCAGGTATTCTGATTTATGAAGCTGTAAAGCAACGCGGCTTCACAGAAGACAAAACGGCATCCGCTTTATAAATACCGTATCATCGTTAACAAACAACTAACTATATCATGAAGAAAGTACTTTTGATACTGGCATGCGGCATAGCCGCCCAGCTAAGCTATGCACAAGCAACCCCAAAGTGGGCCGGCAAAGCTAAAAAAGCCGTTTTTTCCATCGTTACATACGATAAAGATAACAAAATCAAGAATACAGGAAATGGATTCTATATCAATGAAAATGGAACGGCATTATCCGATTATACCCTGTTTGAAGGAGCCGAACGTGCAGTAATCATTAATGCGGACAGTAAAGAATTGCCTGTATTGCGTATCTTGGGAGCCAACTCCATGTATGACATCGTAAAATTTAATACTGAAACCGATAAAAAGACCATAGCATTAAAATCGGCATCACAGCCGGCATCGGTAGGTGAAACAGTCTATCTGCTACCCTACTCGACTCAAAAAGCGGCAACCTGCCAAACAGGGACCGTCACCAAAGTAGACACCATCGGCGACAAGGCATATTACTATACACTGGCAATGACAACCAACGAAAAAACAGTAAGTTGCCCTATTATGAATGCCAATGGAGAAGTATTAGGTTTAATCCAAAAAAACGCATCGGATGAAGCCAAGGAAAGTTATGCCATCGGAGCTACATACGGTGCCTCGCTGAGCATCACCGCCCTTTCTTTGAACGACATGTCACTGAATAAAATCGGCATCAAAAAAGGACTGCCCGAAACAGAAGACCAAGCACTGGTGTACCTGTTCATGGCATCTTCACAACAAAATCAGGACGAATATATCACCACATTAAACGATTTCCTGGAACAATATCCCAACAGCGCGGACGGATATATACGCCGTGCCACTACTTATATGGGATTTAATGATGATGAACACAACGCTTTGGCAGATGCCGACCTGAAGAAAGCACTGGAAGTGACAGCCAACAAGAGTGAAACGCAATATAATATCGCTAAATTAATTTATTCGTACACCATCTCTTTAGGTGACAAGAAACCATACGGTGACTGGAGTTACGACAAAGCTCTCTCCATTATTCATGATGCCATGCAGGCCGACAACCAACCCATTTACACACAATTGGAGGGAGACATTCTGTTTGCTATGAAAAAATATCCTGAGGCATACGCCGCTTATGAAAAAGTGAACCAGTCTTCCATAGCCTCTGCCGCTACATTTTACTCGGCAGCCAAAACCAAACAACTGATTGAAGGAACAGATATGAACGAGGTTATTGCCTTGATGGATAGTGCTGTGGCACGTTTCACCAAGCCTTATACATCGGAAGCGGCTCCTTATTTCTATGAACGGGCAGAGATAAAAGCCCAGACAGGCAAATACCGTGAAGCGGTAATAGATTATGATACTTTTTATGATGCCATCGGTGGACGCGTTACAGCCGCCTTTTATCTGCAACGCGAACAGGCGGAAATACAATGTAAAATGTATCAGCAAGCTATCAACGACATTAATAAAGCAGTAGAAATGACTCCTGAGGATGTAGCCATGTGGGTGGAAAAAGGTTCGGTGCATCTACGTGTAGGGCAACATAACGAAGCAATAGAAGCATTGGAAAAGGCTATCTCTTTAGACCCGAAAGCCGCAGCCGCATATCGTATGCTGGGATACTGCCAGATACAATTAAAGAAAAACAAAGAAGCCTGTGCAAATTTTGCCAAAGCAAAAGAACTGGGCGATGAAGTGGTAGACGGACTGATACAGAAGTATTGCAAATAATACCGGGAAGCTCCATCTGAAATCCGCGAATCTTGCTACATGATTTCTGAAATCTTGTTGCATGATTCGCGGATTTTTGCTACAAGATTTCAGGAAACATTCCCTGTCATTCATGAAAAAGCAGGAAAGAAAAAAATTCTACTTATCTTCCCACTGCCGTATAATCAGTACCCGTTTCGTATCTTCCGTCACCCGGAAACGGTCATCGCTACGCTCTCCTACCAGCCATACAATCCGGTCTGCTGAGCAAACCACATACTGATTTTCTTTCTGGAAAAGAGAAAACTTACGATCTGTCAGATAATCGCTGACCTTCTTTTTCCCTTTCATTCCGAAAGGAACAAACTTATCCCCCTGCCGCCATTTACGCACCGTGAGAGGTAGTACCACCTTATCCGCATCCAAACAGGCCGTATTCTTATTCCTGGGGATGACAAAGTCCGGCATTATTTCCTGCGTTTCCATTGCAAGCCGGAATGGGGGCACATTTTCCTCCACTTCCTCATCCGCCGGCTTCCTCCTGCGAATAATCAGCTCCGTCCTGTCGCGCAGCACCTCCCATCCGGCAGAAACGAATCTTTTTCCCGACTGGGCAGACAAACTGCGGAATACATCTCCTACCTGAACGGAATTGAAACCTAACGGATGAAGAATCTCAAACAGCAAAGCCGCCGGAGCACTCTCTTCCATCAAACGAGAAATAAGAATATGGCCGGACTTTTCCATCACCCTTTCTTTCCCCGCCTCTATTTCCTTATTATATATAAGAGAAACATCAGTCAGACGTCTGGATGTTTCAGCTATACTTTCACTGACAGAAGGATTCAGCTCACGCAACATCGGAAGAATATTCAGACGGATTTTATTACGCATATATTCATCTTGCAGATTGGTACTGTCTGTAACATAACCTTGACGCAAACAACGCAAATAATCCAAAATATCCTGACGGCTCACCTCCAACAAAGGCCGTACAATGCAGCCGTTATGCGGACTGATACCTTTCAAGCCATTGATTCCCGCGCCACGTATCAAATTCAATAAAAAAGTTTCCACACTATCGTCCCGATGATGGGCTACGGCAATAACAGCCATCCCCCTCTCCTTACGCAGTTGTTCGAACCAATCATAGCGCATTTCGCGAGCTGCCATCTCAATAGAAACATGATGCCTTGAAGCATAAGTGACTGTATCAAAATGAGTAACATGCAAAGTCACTCCCAGCCCTTTACACAACTCATTGACAAACCTTTCATCTCTATCGGACTCCTCACCACGAAGATGGAAGTTACAATGGGCAGCCTCACAATGATACCCTAAAACAAGCAAGACACGCAACAAAGCTACCGAATCTGCTCCGCCACTCAATGCCACTAACACCTTATCATGCAAAGTGAAAAGTTGTTTTTCCTCTATATACTTCTGAATATTCCAATGAAACATGACACAAAGATAAGGGTTCTGCAAGACAAAAACAAAGTGCCTGTTCTTTATTTAAAAACAATCTAAATAGTTTGCATACTTCTAAGTAATAACTTATCTTTGCGAAAAATTTAAAACAAGATGCGTTTATCCGAATTAAGAACAGGAGAAAAAGGCGTAATAGTCAAGGTTTTAGGTCACGGTGGTTTCCGCAAGCGAATCGTTGAAATGGGTTTTATTAAAGGAAAAACCGTAGAGGTAATCTTGAACGCCCCTTTGAAAGACCCTATAAAATACAGACTACTAGGTTACGAGATCTCTCTCCGAAGACAAGAGGCAGATATGATTGAGGTGGTAAGCGAGCAGGAAGCACGCACGATGCAAAACCCTTACCATGGTTCCATAACAGAAGATGTACCCGTGTCCGAATCAGAACTGGTGGCACTGGCAAAAGGCAAACGCCGTACAATCAATGTAGCCTTAGTAGGTAATCCTAATTGTGGAAAGACTTCGCTATTCAATATTGCATCCGGCGCCCATGAACATGTAGGAAACTACAGTGGTGTGACAGTAGATGCCAAAGAAGGTTTTTTCGACTTCCAAGGTTATCATTTCCGTATTGTAGATTTACCCGGAACCTATTCTCTTTCAGCCTATACTCCGGAAGAACTTTATGTACGCAAACATATCATTGAAGAAACTCCGGATGTAATCATCAATGTGGCAGACTCTTCCAACCTGGAACGTAATTTCTATCTTACCACCCAATTGATTGACATGAATGTGCGTATGGTCATCGCACTGAATATGTATGACGAACTGGAAAGCAGCGGCAACAAACTGGATTACATCAAGTTAAGCCAATTGATCGGAGTGCCTATGATACCTACTGTCTGCCGGCGGGGTGAAGGCATAGACCAACTGTTCCATGTTATCATCGGTATTTACGAAGGCGGGGATTTCCTGTCACAAAAGGGCGAAATACGTTCTGAAATTCTGGAAGATCTGAGAGACTGGCACAAAACCTATGTACCCGACCACGAATTCGGAAGCCACAAAGAAGAGGAAGATGCCCGCCCACGCGGATATATGCGCCATATTCACATTAACCACGGTCCTGAACTGGAGCGCAGTATCGAAGAAGTAAAAAAAGCAATCAGTCAAAACGAAGACATACGCCATAAATACTCCACCCGCTTCCTATCTATCAAATTACTGGAAAACGATAAGGAAATAGAAAATTTCATCTCTACACTGCCTAATGGCAAAGAAATCATAGCGATACGCAACAAGGAAACCTTACGTATCCGTAAAGTGATGAACGAAGACAGCGAGCAAGCTATTACGGATGCTAAATATGGTTTTATTACCGGAGCTTTGAAGGAAACATTCACCGACAATCATTTGGAAAAAGAACAAACAACCCGCGTGATAGACAGTATTGTGACACATCGCATTTGGGGATATCCTATTTTTTTCCTGTTCCTTTACATCATGTTTGAGGGAACCTTTGTTTTGGGTGACTACCCTATGCAAGGTATTGAATGGCTAGTAGACCAGTTGGGCAACCTGATACGGAACAATATGGCTGAAGGTCCTTTGAAAGACTTACTGATAGATGGTATTATCGGTGGAGTGGGCGGTGTTATCGTTTTCCTGCCGAATATCCTCATATTATACTTTTTTATTTCTATATTGGAAGATTCGGGGTATATGGCACGCGCTGCATTTATCATGGATAAAATAATGCACCGGATGGGACTGCATGGCAAGTCCTTTATTCCACTGATTATGGGATTCGGCTGTAATGTACCTGCCATAATGGCAACACGTACTATAGAAGACCGAAAGTCCAGACTAATCACCATGTTGGTGAATCCTTTAATGTCCTGTAGTGCTCGTCTTCCCATATATTTAGTTATGATAGGTGCTTTTTTCCCTAACTGCGCCAGCTTTATGTTACTTTGCATCTACACAGCAGGCATTTTATTGGCAGTAATAATGGCCCGTATTTTCAGTAAATTTCTGGTGAAAGGAGAAGATTCTCCATTTGTGATGGAACTCCCCCCCTATCGTATGCCTACCTCTAAAAGTATCATGCGCCATACATGGGAAAAAGGAGCACAATATCTGAAAAAGATGGGAGGCATTATCATGATTGCCTCAATTATTATCTGGTTTCTAGGGTATTATCCACAACATGATGCTTACGAAAGCGTGGCTGAGCAACAAGAAAATTCATATATCGGACAAATAGGCAAAGCCATAGAGCCTGTTATCAAACCGCTAGGATTTGACTGGAAGTTAGGAATCGGACTTATTTCAGGTGTGGGTGCTAAAGAACTGGTAGTAAGCACACTAGGAGTATTATACACAAATGAAGGAGATGTGGAAAATGTGAATCTTTCTAACCGCATCCCCATTACTCCACTGGTTGCATTAGCTTACATGCTGTTTGTATTGATTTACTTCCCCTGTATTGCCACTTTCGCAGCAATCAAGCAAGAATCCGGCAGTTGGAAATGGGCCATATTCACAGCAGGATACACCACTGGATTGGCTTGGCTTGTTGCATTTACTGTATTTCAAATAGGAAGTCTTATCGTTTAATAAACCTAAACCTAAAATTATTTGTTTATCAAGCATGGAATTACAACAAATTATAGTTATTGCAATTGTATGCCTCTGCACCATATGGATAAGCATACGTATCTTTCAGTATTTCAAGCGCATAAAGAACAATAGCAATCCGTGTGAATGCTGTAGTTCGGACTGCGCCATGAAGTCTATGCAGAACAAGCCAAAGTACGGTTGCGAAAAAAATGCAGAAAAAGTGAGAAAAAAATAGCAGAATATTTGCAGATTAAAAAAAATGTCGTACCTTTGCAACCGCAATCGAGAAACAAAGATTGCTAACGACAAGGTTCCTTGGATGAGTGGCTTAGTCAGCGGTCTGCAAAACCGTGTACGGCGGTTCGAATCCGCCAGGAACCTCCAAA
>CAUAWO010000078.1:0-8817 GCA_958432865.1 Bacteroides stercoris | reverse complement strand
GAAAAAGAAGATACCGATGACGGACATCACCAGTCCGCCAATGGTACCCGCCGCCAATGGAAACCAGAAAGCCTCCTTGTCCTCACCTATCATGAAAGGGATAAATCCCAGAATGGTAGAAACTACCGTGAGGAAAATAGGAACGACCTTCGCATTCCACGCCTTGACATAGGCACGCAGGGCGGAAAGACGGGGAAAACGGCGGCGGATGCTGTTGTACTCGTTCAGGACATAGATGCTGGCATTCACCGTGATGCCGCACAGCAGGACAAACGACGCAAAACCGCCCTGGTCGAAGTTCAGCCGGAACCAATAGAAAGTAAGAAATACCCCGATATAAGAAACCGGAATCACAAAGATGATGGCAAGCGGCTGCTTCAGGGAGTTGAACAGAACGCTGGTCGTAAAGAAGATGATGGCTATCACCACCAGCAGAAGCAGGTATTGGCGGTTGTCCTTCTCGCCCCATGACCAACTATTGCTGTCCGGCTCGGCTGTATAACCCATCGGCAACAGTTTGTTGAAGTCCTCCAGGTCACGTTTCTGTATCCTGTTGCCCATCTCATTGGAGCCGATATATTCGTATTGCAGGCAGAGGCGGTACTGCTGGTTTTCTTTGGCAATCTCCTGCGGCATCTGTCCCTTTTCCACAGTAGTCAGTTCGGAAAGCTTGTAATGCTTGCCGTTTCCTACTCCATAGGGAAAGAACTGCATCGCCCAGATGTCATATTCGGCAGACTGGCGGGAAGAAAGCTTGATTTTCTCCATCCCCTGCTCTGTCGCTACCGAACCAATCTCCATATTCTTGCCGAAGATGGGGCGCACCGCAGAGAAAAGCACTTGCGCGTCAATGCCCTCTTGCGCCATGCGCTCCTTGTTCAGGTTGAAGTAGAATTCCTGATAGTCATCCTTCCACCAGGAGAACTCCGAATTGATGAGCACTTCCTTGATACGCCGGTGCGTCAGCAGCTTGGCCTTCAGCTTCTCCGCCCACTCATAGAGTTCGTCGTAGTTGTAGCCGTACATCCTGATGCGGTAGGAGCCGGCACTCTCGCGGACGTCATTACTGAACCCCTGGTCCTGCAATCCGTAGATGCCCCAGCTGCCGCCTCCCAGTTCCAGTGCCTTGCTTATCATATTGGCTTTCAGTGTATAGGGAAAACCGCTGTTCCGGGCTTCCTTCCTGAAATAAATCTGTATAGCGGCACGCCGAGGACTATAGATGGAAGTATGGAACTGCCTGATTTCCTTAAAACCGCTCAGATAAGTTTCCATACGTTTCATCAAGGTATTCATCTGCTCCAACGTACTGCCGTTGGGAAGATTCGCATTGGCATAAAGCACCACTTCTTCATTGCGGGTGAAGTAACTGCCCTCGTACACCTTCTGTATGAAAAGCCGCAAGCTGCCGCCCAGCGCCTTGTCCACAATGGGTTTCACCGACTCCTTATAGGTATCCGAACCGAATACCTTATTGTAAGCAGCTTCCCATTTTCCCCCTCCTTCCAGTTTGTCGGGCAACAGAAAAACGGGCAGACCGAAACCCAACAGCAACAGCAGGCATACAGCCCAGCGCCAACGGCACAGAAAACGGATGAGAGCGGAGTAGCAGCGGGAGAAATAAACGGGGAAACGTCTGAAAATCCGTCCCGACCTTGTTTTGAACGTTTGCGTCAGCCCCGGCAAGACAAGACGCCTCTTCTTCCCCGTAATCCGCCTCACCAGTCCTATCTTCTCAATCATCGACGGAACAAAGAACAATGCCACCATCAAGGAAACAGCCAGATTGATGATCACTACCGCTGCAAAGTCCTGCAGGTTGAGCCGTATCCTCTCGTCAAGGAAGAAAATGATAACAAGCGCACCCATCGTAGTGAGGGTTGCCGCCAACACCGACAGGAAGGCCTTGAGATTACGCCGGTGCAGAATGTGGTCGGTCATGACAATGGTACTGTCTATCACCAGATTCAGCGAGACAGTGATACCCGCCAGCGAATAAAGCTGCATCTCAAGTCCGAAGAGGTAGTAGAAGATAAGTGCCACCGCTATATTTACAGCCAGGCTGGCAACTATCAGAAAAAGATATTTCAACTTACGAGTAATGAGCCATACGAATACAAGCAGGATGAGTACCGTCAAACCGGTACGGAAGTAAATCTTGTCCAGTTCTTCCCGTATGTACTCGGTCGCATCATAGCTGGTATGCACTTCATATCCGACAGGAAGTACCTGCCGAACAGCTTCCATCTCGTCCATCACGGCACGGTTCAGTTGCAACTGGTTGGCAGTTTCTTCCGCAGTAATGGATAGATAGACGGAATTCAGCCCATTGATGCGGTAATAGCTTTGCGGCTCCTCCTCCATACGGACAGCCGACACCAGTTCGTCCAAGCGGAGCAGTTTCCCGTCGGTAGCCGTCACGGTGATGGCAGCAGGATTAAAACCAAGGGAGTTGCTCTCCGGCACCAGTGCCAGGCGTATCCATTCCCGGCTACCGTTACCTGTATCCACATTGTGCGTACCCAGAAATTCCTTCCGGTAATGCCGCTGTACTGCCTCGCTGATGTCCGATAGGGTCACACCCAGCAAGCGCAACTGTTCACTGTCATATTCCAGTCTCCACTCCATGGGCGTGGCACCGCTGAGTTCCACCTTATAGATACCCGGAATATTTGCCAGCCGCGGCTTGATATGCTCCTCGGCATACTGCTGAATCAATATCGGAGTGGAAGGGGCATTCAGTGTGAAGGACATGAAAGGGCGTGAGGCGTTCTCGTCGGGCACTTTCATGTGAATGGTGGGATAGCTGACACCTTCGGGCAATTGGGGCCACGTCTGCCGGATGATGGTGGAAGCTTCGAAGCGGACTACCTCGACATCGGCATGCTTGTCCAGCTCCACAGTAATGTTGCCGTAGCCGTTGCCCGAGGTGGAGTTCAGCCGCTTCACTCCGCGGATACGCGCCAGCATGGATTCCAGCTTGCTGGTCACTTCCATCTCCACCACCCGCGACGAAGTGCCAGGCATGCTGAAACCCACCGTGAAGCCGGGCAGGCTGCGTGACGGATTCAGCTTGACGGGGAGCAGCGGTATCAACGCCACCCCTACCAAAGCAAGGCAGACAAACGCCACTATGACGGTGAAGGAAGAAACTCGTTTCATCAGTTATTATAATCAAATTTTTCCGACAGCGAAAATCCGCTGGCAAAGTCGTGCAACGTCAGTTTCCGTATCTTGTAATAATTCAGCCAGTAGTCCTGCAAGGCGGAGATGTAATTGCGTTGCGCTTCCTGCTGGCGGTTCAGCGAGAGGGTCAGGCTGTTGATGTCTGCCTTGCCGATAATGAAGCGCTGGCGGGTTTCGTTATACGCCAGGATGGCAAGGTCGAGGGCCTCTTCGGCACTGGCGACGAGGGCTTGCTGGACGTTGAAGTCGCTGACGGTCATGATAACCTCCTCCTCAATGCTGATTTCACTCTGCCGGGCAGAAGTCTTCACCACGTTCAGATTGTTCCTCGCCATGTTGTATTTGCCTTTCCTCACGCCCCAGTCCACCAGTGGAATGGAGACACTGACCGACACCATCTCCTGCTGCATGGGATGCCTGTATGCTTCACCGAATTTCTCTGCCACCTGGTTGAAGCCGACGCTGGCGTTGATGCTGGCGTTGAAGCGCGATTCCTTCTTCGTCTTGTCTACTGTCTGCTCGGCTTCCAGCACTTCCTGACGAAGCCCCAGAAATTCCGGATTGTTGGCTTGAGCGGCCAGCAAAGCCTCATCAACCGGTATGGTCAGCGCCCTCGGACGTCCCGGAAGCGACACCCTGATATCCGTGTTCTTCTCCATATTCAGGAAAGATGCCAACGAAAACATGGCGCGCTTCAAGGCACTGGCGGCATTCTGCAAAGTATTGCGGGCATTCACCACGTCGAGTTTCAGCGTCAGCAGGTCGGCACGGCTGATGGCGGCTATTTTCAAGCGCTGCATGCCGATGCGGTAGAGGGTATCGGTGGAGACGGCATTGTCCTTGGCCAAGTCATATTCCGCCTGTGCCATGGCAAGCGCAAAGAAATAGGTAGTGGCCTGCTCGGATACTCGCTCTGCATTGTAAATATACTCCTTCTTCACCTTTTCGTACTTCAGCGGCTCAATCCTGCGTTCCCAACGGAAAGGATTGTAACCGACCAGACTCTGCGAGTAGCCCAAACGAACCGGAACACTGGTGAACTGGGTATACTTGTTTCCACCGAAGCTCCGCATATAGCCCAGCTCCGTATCCAGATAGAACGTACCGCCCGTCAAGTCGAAATTCTGTCTGACGGCAAGATTGCCGTATGCATAGAAGGACTGCTGGCTGCGATAGATGTCAAGGTCCTGTCCGGAGTCGTAACGCTTGGTGATATCGCGGTTGTACTGTGCCGGAGTCATGTTCAGCGTCAGGCTGGGAAGGCGGTTTGCCTTATAGGTGCGGTATTCCCAATAACCGGCCAGATACATGTTCTTGGTGCGGAAGGCTTCCAGCGAACTGTCATTCGCCAGGGCAATGGTCTGCTGCAAATCGAGCGTTATCCGCTGTTGGGCAAAAGCGGAAAGGGCTCCCAGACTGAACAAAAGTATAAGACTTAATTTCTTCATGCTCTTTCTTTTCTATAAATAAACCAATATATCAACGGGATGATGAACAGACTGACCAGTGTCCCCACGAACATCGCCCCAATCATCGCTATGGAAAGCGGCTTCTGCAGCTCCGAGCCCATGTCGAACGAGAACAGCAGCGGAACCATAGCGAAAATGGTGGTGAGCGATGTCATGATGATGGGCCGGAGCCTTCTGCGCCCCGCCTCGTGGATGGCCTCGAGCAACGGCATCCCCTCTTTCCGTAATTCATTAATGGCATCCAGCTTCAGGATGGAGTCGTTGATGATGATACCGCACGTCACTATCAGTCCGATGGCAGACATCAGGTTCAGGGTATGCCCGCATATCCACAACAGCAGCAGGGCAAACGCCACATCTATCGGAATTTCCAGCAGCACGATGAGCGGCTGCACGAAGCTTTCGAACTGGGCGGCAAGAATGAAATACATCAGCAAGATAGAGATGAAAAGAATCACCACCAACTCGTCCAGCATCTGGCGGTTGGAGAAGAAACTGCCGGAGAAGGCCGTATCCCAGTCACCCGTGGCATCCGCCTCCCGCTTCACCTTTTCCATCAACTCCGGAGCATCGTCCACTTCATAGAAACGGAACGGTATATATTCACCGTTGCGTCCTGCCGTAATCGTTTTCAAATCCTCGGCCGGACGCACCTTTACCAGCTCCCGAAGCGGAATATGCTCCACTTCGCCCTTACTGTCCGGACGGGTCTGTATCAATGTCTGCTGCAGCACCTCGTTCACTGTCCGCTCCTCGCCCACAATGCTGATAGGCAGGTATTGCTGGTAGGAATGGAGCATAGCTACGCTGTTCTCCTTGAATGCCGTCCGCAGCGTACGGTAAAGCTCGTCATACGAAACGTCATAGAGCAACAGCCTTTCCTGCAGGATGCTTATGTCAAGCTGGTTCTCGAAAGCGATGCCTACGGGCGCTGTCCCCGTAAGCTCCGCAAACTGTTGTTCCAGTCCGCGCAATTCTTCCGCCGCCGGCGCCTTCTCCTTATTGCGGGCATAAAGTTCCGCCACCACATCGGCCTCCCCGGTCACGAAAAGTTTCTCGAACACGGTTTCGGGTGGAGAAAAGGAGACTGTCGCCAACGGATATTCCCGTGTCAGCCACTCGCCCGCCTGCTTCTGCAAGGGAGCAATCCCGTCAGGCGAGGAAGTCTTGAAATACAATTCTGCCTCCGAAGAAGAGAGAGCCTGCTCACGGTTCAGCAGATAGTCCTGCTGGCCTATGGCAGCCGTCTGTTCCACAGTCTTGTCCAACAACTGTCCGAACAGCACATTCACACGATGCCGGTTCTCGTCCACATGTATATTTTCGTTCCATTCCACGTGGACTATCAGTTCATTCTGGTCTATCTGCGGCATACGCTCCTTGCCGACGGAATAGAACAGAAAGACACAAAGAGGTATAGAAACCACACAGAATATGATACTTACCGTCTTGTGGGAGAATACCCAGTCGATGCCCGCATCATAAAAACGGTCCAGCGTATGTTCCTTCAACGGATTGTTGATGCGGATGCGGGAGAACCACGACCTGCCGCGCAACCCCGTCCGGTAGACCAGCATATAGAGGACCGGCAGCAGCATGATACCCGTGAAGTAGGAAACCAGCAGCCCCACCGTAACAGAGAATGCCTGGTCGTAGAACAACGCCCCTGCAATGCCGCTCATGAATATCAGCGGCACAAATACGGCAATAGTGGTCAGCGACGAACTCAGCATGGGCGTAATCACCTCACTCGTTCCCGTCACGCAAGCCCGCCGCAACGAATAGCCCCGTTCGCGATACTGCGAAATGTTCTCCGTCACAATGATGCTGCTGTCAATCATCATACCCAACGCCAGGATTAATCCCGACAAAGAAATGATATTGAGTGACATCTTGAACAAGTAGAAGAACAGGAAGCAGATGACAATAGATACCACCATACTCAACCCGATGATGAACGGCGACTTGACATCCCCCAAGAAGAGTACCGCCACAATGCAGATGAACAGGAAACCCAACGACAAATTTTGCTGAAGATTGGAGATGGTATAGTCCAGCAACTCCGTCTGGTTACGGCTGATGCTAAAATCAATGTCGGGATATACTTTCTTGAAGTAGTCCATCGTGCTGTTGATGGCAAGCTTCATGTCTTCCATATTCTCGTCCGCCTGCTTGATGACGGCAAGGGTAACGGCACGCTTGCCATTGCTCATGGAGACACCTTTCTCCTTGGCAGGAACAATCTCTACCCGGCAGAAGTCTCCCAAGCGGATGATACGTCCTTCCTTTCGCAGCAGGATGCCCTTCACGTCCTCCTCTGTCCGCAGCAGGGTGGAGAACTTAATGTTGTATTCGTAGTAGCCGTCGCGCACAGTCATGCTGCCCGGCTCCACGTTGTTTTGCGCCAGCACGTTTTCTATGTCTTCAATGGAGAGCCCCAACACAGCAAGCTTATCCGGGTCGGGCACAATCTGTAACTGGCGTTCGACCAAACCCGTGACATCCACCATTGCCACTTCTGCCAACTGCTCGATGCGACGCTTTATGACATTTTCGGCAAACTCGCACAAATCAAGAAACGCACGTTCGTCCGTCTTGCCGTATGCACTGTCGTTTTTTAGGGTCAGGTTGAGGTAGAAGACAGGAATGTCCGTCGCACTTGCCTTTATCACCTTCGGGCGTTCGGCATCCTTGGGCAGATAGTTCATGGCGGCGTCAATCTTCTCGTTCACTTCTATGAAGGCAAGGTCGGTATTCGTACCGAAGTCGAAGCCCAGGCGGATGATGCCTGCACCATCGCGCGTCTCGCTGTCCATGTCCTTCAGTTTCGCCACCTGGATGAGCTGCTGCCGCAGAGGTTTCACCACCGTATTCTCCAATTCACGCGCCGAGGTATTCTGCGCCGACACCTGCACTGTAATTTCCGGGATGGCAATATCGGGCAGCAAGGATACCGGCAAGGTGAAGTAAGTCACCAGCCCGACAATGAAGCATGCTGTAAATGCCATCAGTACGGCAATAGGCCGCTGTATCAAAAACTTTATCAATTGAACTATGAATTTTGAATTACCACTTATCACTCATTATCTATCAACCACCTTCACCGATGCTTCATGTGCCAGATTCACATTTCCCGTCACAATGACCGTATCGCCTTCTTTCAGGGCATCGTCGGCCATACTATAGCTTTCCGCATTCTCCAGACCGGTCTGCACATAGTTCCACTGCGCCTTTCCGTCTTTCAGGGTAAACACCACCTGCTTGCCCGAACGCAACACCACGGCACTCTTCGGGATTACAAGCTGTCCGCCCAGAGAGCGGTGCACGTTCACCCTCACGTTCATCCCGCTGAACAGCCGTCCCTTGCCATTGACGGCGGCCTTCACCCTAACCATCCCCTTGTCATCCACCAGAGGATTGATTTGGGTGATGCGCCCCTCCTGCCTGGAGCCGGCATCCGAATAAGGGGTAACAATCACCTTGTCGCCACTCTTTATCAACGGCAGTTCGCTTTCCAGCACCGTGAAGTCCACTTCCATGCCTTGAGTGCCGATTATGGAGCAGAAGGCTTCCGAGGTACTTGCCTCGTTGAACGGTTTGGAGAACAGGTTCGCCACTACCCCGTCAAAAGGCGCAACCAGCGTGGCGTGTTCCTCTTCATACGCGGCAAGCTCATACTGGGCGAGGCTCTGGTCGTAACCGCTCCTCACGCGGGCCAGCTTCATGATGTCGGCAGGTACTTTGGAGGCATCCCCCACCGGATAGCCTTGCCCTATCAATACATCCTGCAACTCAAGTTCCGCTTTTTCCAAGGCATCCTTGGCCTGCGCGGTCTTGTTCTTCAGGCGGAACTTATCCAGTTCGGCAAGTTTCTGCCCTTTGCGCACCGGGTCACCGTTCTTCACGTAGATGTGTGCCACTACACCGGTGGTCTCAAAACGCAAATCCGCCATGGCACCGGCGGTTACTTTTCCGTTGCTCACCAGTTCATGTTCAAAAGCTCCCCGTTCCAGCACTTTCACGGTCACTTCATTGCTTTCACTTGGCAGGACGGTTGCCACCCCTTCCTCGGACTCTTTTCCCTTTCCGGCATCGGAGCAGGCGGCAAGCAGGGCAACGGCCATGCATAGCAGGTATCGATAGTTCTGTGTCTTCATATTCA
>CAUAWO010000077.1:0-9083 GCA_958432865.1 Bacteroides stercoris | reverse complement strand
CTTTTGTATTATGAGAGAGAGTCCTTTTTTTATTTAGTAATATCTATCAGATAACTCAGCCGTATGCCTATGAATGAATGGGCTGATCTTTCGAAGAAATCTCTTTTCGAGTTCTTGTAAAAGTCGCTCAATCCCATATAGTAACGTCCTTCCAGCAGGAAATGTCCGATACCGGTACTTACTTCCAGACCGGCGCCGGCTGTGATACCATAATCAAATTTATTCTCCACCTCTTTACCGTGTTCCGGTCTTGTTGTAGAAGTAGTCCAGTTTATCTTTTCGTTGTCACCCAGGAAAAAGCCGATTTGTGGTCCTGCATTGAAAAAGACCTTCACTCCCCGGTTCAATGCATCCTTGCCGAATGCCAGATGTGCCATGAAAGGGATTTCCAGATAATTCATGGTGCGGCTGTAAGAATTGCCGGAATCATCTTCTATCTTTTCGTCCCATCCGCGTTGTGAATAGTTTATTTCCATTTGCACGCCACACATCATCTTGAAATATTTCTCGGACATATATCTCATGGTAACCCCCATAGACATGGTGTTCAAGGTGTTCAGTTTGATTTTCGGGTTGAAGCTGACGGAACTCATGTTCAGACCACCATTGATGCCGACGGCAAAATTATGACGTTCTTCACCCAACTGTGCAGCTGCCGGCAATGCAAAGAGCAATGCCAGTACAAACAGCCCGAAGTTCTTATACTTTTTCATTATTCAAAATCAAGTTTAATCAGTTCAAAGTCCTTGGTAAAATGAACGAAGAACACTTTACGATTGATAAATCCACCCCAGTTGTTTACGCGTTCAAATTTAAATCCGGTCTGGATAGGGGTGACAGCCACCTTGTCCAGTTTGTCTTCCAGTTTGTTGCCGTATTGGGACAGGCCCTTCAGGAAGAAATATCCTGTATCGAATCCCAGCATACCATATTTAGGGAATGAGTTGAGCATATCCTTGCTGTACCATTTGCGGTAAGCCGATGAGAACTGAACGGCTTCCGGAAATAAATTGTTTGTGTAAAACGAAGAATAGAAATAGGTGTCCAGTTCATAGAAACTGGCCAGATGGTCGTTGGTATAGGTCTGCCATTCCGGATAGCCGAATAACTGCATACGGTAGTCGGGATTGTCACGGGAGGTCACAATCAGTTGTGGTAACAGTTTTATCAATGCCACGTTGGTGCCGGAAGTCGGGATGAATACATTATCCATACTATGGTTCATCGCGCCTTTCAATGATTCCGGAGTAATATTTTCCCCTTTTAATTCGGTAAAAGGAATGCGTTTGGTTTTTAACTCCTCTTTCAGTCCTTTTATAAAATCCACTTTGTCTTTGTCACCATCTTCTGCATCCAGGAAGATAACATTGGCGGTTGTAAACTTGCGGGTAAAATGCTCGTAAACCTCCGAGTACAGATAAGATTGGGGAGTATTTATCTGATAGATGGCGGGATTGCTGAAAACTTCATTCCCTTTGGAGGTAAAAGGTACTACCAGCCGGATATTGTTTTTCTTGGCGAATTCCGCAACCGGTTTCACTTGGTCGGGATAAGCCGGGCCGAAGATAATATCCATGCTCTTCAATTCACTTCTATCCAGAATGTTCTTGATGGAAGAAGTATTGTTATGGGTATCGTATGAGTACAGGTCGATGGATACTCCTTTTTCCTTCAAGCTGTCTACTGCCATCAGGAAGCCTTCATAGTATTCCACCATACGTGTCTGTTCGTCACGGTTGCCCTTGCCGTCTGTCATGAATGGCAGCATTACGGCAGCTTTGATGGTAGATATTTTGCGTGCCTCCTTCTTGCTTTCATTAAACAGCTGGTCGTCCGTGGGGATTACGGCAGGCGTATTATCCACAGGCGTTTCAGTCTTTGTATCCTTAGGATATGGAATACAAAGGAACCTTCCTTTTTTCAGTTTTTCGGTACGCAGTTCAGGATTGGCGGCAATCAGTTCGGCTTCTGTAATGCCATACAGGCGGCTGATGCTGAATATCGTTTCCTTGCGTTCCACTTTATGCATATCCCTGCAATTGGGTTTCAGTGGGGTGGAAGTGGTGACCGGCTTGGTAGTCTGTGCGGCTTTCACCTCGTTCATGATTATCTCCTCGCTGTCCGTCACCTTGGCGGGAATTACGATAACCTGTCCGATACGGAAATTCTCCGCGCTCAGTCCGGGATTTGCCTGGCAGATGCGTTGTGCGGTTACTCCATAGCGTTGTGTCAGCTTGTACAAGGTTTCACCCGACTGGATGGTATGGAACATCTGCTGTTCCGTTCCGATGTTCTTTTGTGGAATCTTCAATGTTTCACCGGTTTTAATTTTCTGGTCGCTGCCGGGGTTCATTTTAACGATATCACCGGTAGTGACATTATACATGCTGGCTATGGAATAAAGACTTTGCCCTTTGGTAATGGTGTGCAGGAAATAGCCGGAAGACTGTGTTTGAGCCATCATTCCGGTGCTGCTGGCAGACAAGGCTGCGATAAGATATAATGCTCGAATAAATTTCATTTGCAGTGTGTTGATTAAACTGAGTGGCAAAAGTACAAAAAAAACTGTTTTATTCACATTATATAGAAAGAATAGAAAATATTATTAGGCTTTTTAATTAAATATTTCGTCGGGAAGCATTAATTTTGCAAAGATTACGCAGAGTAAGAAGATTATGAGTGAAGAAAAAGAACTGATTAATGTATACGGTGCCCGTGTACATAACTTGAAAGATATAGATGTTGAAATTCCACGGAACAGCCTGACGGTGATAACCGGATTGAGCGGAAGCGGTAAATCGTCTTTGGCATTCGATACCATCTTCGCCGAAGGGCAGCGGAGATACATTGAGACCTTTTCCGCATACGCCCGTAATTTCCTGGGAGGGTTGGAGCGCCCGGATGTGGATAAGATTACAGGACTCAGCCCGGTAATTTCCATCGAACAGAAAACGACAAACAAGAATCCCCGCTCTACCGTGGGGACTACGACAGAGATATACGATTATCTCCGTTTGCTCTATGCCCGTGCAGGAGTTGCTTATTCTTATCTTTCGGGAGAGAAAATGGTGAAATATACCGAGGAACAGATCATCGGCCTGATTCACCGGGATTATCAGGGTAAGAAGATATTCATGCTTGCCCCGTTGGTACGTACCCGCAAGGGGCATTACAAAGAACTTTTCGAACAAGTGCGCAAGAAAGGTTATCTGTATGTCCGCGTGGACGGCGAGGTGCGCGAAATTGTACACGGCATGAAGTTGGACCGTTACAAGAACCACGATATCGAAGTCGTGATAGACAAGCTGGTCGTATCGGAAAAGGACGACAAACGGCTGAAACAGAGCGTTGCCACTGCCATGCAGCAGGGTGAGGGGCTGATTATGATTTATGACGCCGATACCCGGGAGGTGCGCCATTACAGTAAGCGGTTGATGTGTCCTGTTACCGGACTGTCTTATAAAGAACCTGCTCCTCATAATTTTTCGTTTAACTCTCCGCAGGGAGCTTGCCCCCGTTGTAAGGGGCTGGGGTATGTGAATCTGATTGATGTGGACAAAGTGATTCCCGACAGGAATCTTTCCATTTACGAAGGAGCCATCGTGCCTTTGGGCAAATATAAAAATGCCATGATTTTCTGGCAGATAGAGGCGTTGCTTGAAAAATATGATTTTACGATCAAGACGCCGGTCAAGGATATGCCGGATGATGCGATAGACGAAATACTCTATGGCTCGGATGAGCGTATCAAGATAAAGAGCACCTTGATTCATACCTCTTCCGATTACTTTGTAACTTATGAAGGGATTGTGAAGTACATCCAGATGATGCAGGAGAAAGATGCGTCGGCCACTGCCCAGAAGTGGGCGGAACAGTTTGCCAAGACTGATGTTTGTCCCGAATGCAAGGGCGCGCGCCTGAACAAGGAGGCGTTGCATTTCCGTATCCACGACAAGAACATCTATGAACTGGCAAGCATGGATATCAACGAACTGTATGACTGGCTGCAACAGGTCGATCCTTTTCTGGAAGACAAGCAGCGCATGATTGCCGCCGAGATTTTGAAGGAGATCCGTACCCGTCTTAAGTTTCTGTTGGATGTGGGACTGGATTATCTTTCACTGAACCGCACCTCGGTATCCCTTTCGGGAGGCGAGAGCCAGCGCATCCGTCTGGCAACTCAAATCGGCTCCCAGCTGGTGAACGTGCTTTATATTCTGGATGAACCGAGTATCGGATTGCACCAACGGGACAATCTCCGCCTTATCAATTCCTTGAAGAAGTTGCGTGACACAGGTAACTCTGTCATCGTGGTGGAGCATGACAAGGATATGATGCTGGCGGCAGACTATGTGGTTGATATGGGACCGAAGGCAGGCCGTTTGGGTGGGGAAGTAGTATTCCAAGGAACTCCGAAACAAATGCTTCAGACAGAAACACTTACCTCTAAGTACTTAAACGGACAGATGAAGATAGAGATACCGGCCGAACGCCGCCCCGGTAACGGGAAATCCTTATGGCTGAGAGGGGCGAAGGGAAACAACCTGAAGAATGTGGATGTGGAATTTCCTTTGGGAAAACTCATTTGCGTCACAGGGGTGTCCGGCAGTGGCAAATCCACGCTGATAAACGATACCTTGCAGCCCATCCTGTCACAGCATTTCTACCGTTCTTTGCAGGAACCTCTGCCCTATGACAGTGTGGAGGGACTGGACTATATAGATAAGGTGGTGAATGTGGACCAGTCGCCGCTGGGCAGGACACCGCGTTCCAATCCGGCCACCTATACAGGAGTATTCTCGGATATCCGGAATCTGTTTGTCGGTCTGCCCGAAGCGAAGATCCGTGGCTATAAGCCGGGGCGTTTCTCGTTCAATGTAACCGGAGGACGCTGCGAGGCTTGCGGCGGTAACGGATACAAGACCATCGAAATGAATTTTCTGCCCGATGTGCTGGTACCTTGCGAGGTTTGTCACGGCAAACGATATAACCGCGAAACGCTGGAAGTGCGCTATAAGGGTAAATCCATAGCCGATGTACTGGACATGACCATCAATCGTGCTGTAGAGTTCTTTGAGAATGTGCCTCAGATTCTGAATAAAATCAAAGTGCTGCAAGAGGTGGGGTTAGGATATATTAAGCTGGGACAGCCCTCCACCACCTTGTCGGGCGGAGAGAGCCAGCGTGTGAAACTGGCTACGGAACTGTCCAAGCGTGATACCGGCAAAACGATGTATATTCTGGATGAGCCTACTACCGGGCTTCATTTCGAAGATATCCGTGTGCTGATGAATGTACTGAACAAACTGGTGGAGAAAGGCAATACCGTTCTGGTTATCGAACATAACCTGGACGTGATCAAACTGGCGGATTACATCATCGATATGGGTCCCGAAGGCGGAAGGGGCGGAGGACAGGTGCTTGCTGCCGGAACTCCTGAGGAAGTGGCCGGAAGCAAGAAAGGATATACCCCGAAATTTATAAAAGAAGAATTGGAAAATTAACCGGCATACCAGCAATGAAAGAGAAAATAGCTAAAACCAACGTAGCCCGTCTGCTTGATAAGGCCAAGATAGCATACGAGCTTATTCCATACGAAGTAGACGAGAACGACCTCAGCGCTGTTCACGTTGCCGCCAGTTTGGGCGAGAACATAGAACAAGTCTTCAAGACTTTGGTGCTTCATGGGGATAAATCCGGATATTTTGTCTGTGTCATACCCGGCGAGCACGAGGTGGATTTAAAAATGGCGGCAAAAGTCTCAGGTAACAAGAAATGCGACCTGATTCCCATGAAAGAGCTGCTTCCCCTGACAGGATATATCCGGGGAGGATGTTCTCCCATCGGCATGAAAAAGCATTTCCCCACCTATATACACGAGACTTGCACCGCATTCCCGTACATTTATATCAGTGCCGGTATCCGCGGATTACAGATAAAAATAGCGGCCGATGACCTGATAAAAGAAACGAAAGCAGAGATTTGTTCCCTTTTCACCGAATAAATATGCCAAAAAGAGTCACATTTGTGGCTCTTTTTTTTTCAGATAGACTAAAAGTTATATCTTTGCAAAAAAAGAATACTAACTATTAATTAAATCTTTATCAACTATGTTTGAAGGACAGCCTAAAGGCTTATACGCATTAGCTCTCGCCAATACCGGCGAACGCTTTGGTTATTACACCATGCTTGCTATTTTCACTCTTTTCCTGCAAGCGAAATTCGGCTTTACAGCCGCCACGACGTCAACAATCTTTGCCAGTTTCCTGGCAGGAGTGTATTTCATGCCGCTTATCGGAGGTATCCTGGCCGATAAATTCGGTTATGGCAAGATGGTTACTACCGGTATCGTTATCATGTTTGCCGGTTATGTGCTGCTGGCTATCCCGATGGCAACCAATATCGGATTGTATTCCATGTTCGGCGCTCTTGCCCTGATTGCTTTGGGAACCGGACTTTTCAAGGGAAATCTGCAAGTAATGGTAGGTAATCTGTATGATGCTCCTGAGTATAGCGCGAAACGTGATACCGCTTTCAGTTTGTTCTATATGGCAATCAACATCGGTGCCCTGTTCGCTCCGACTGCCGCTACTGCCATGACCAACTATGTGTTGGGCAAAGCAGGTTTCAGCTATGTACCCCAGATACCTTCTTTGGCACACCAGTTCCTGGACGGTACGATAACGGCCGAAGGCGAGGCCACACTGACTGCCATGCAGACCGCACAGAATTTCACAGGAAGCATGGCTGATTTCTGTACTACTTATATTGATAAATTGTCAGAAGCCTATAACTATGGTTTCGGTGTAGCTTGTATCTCACTGGTTGCCTCTATGGCTATTTATGTTATTTTCCGTTCTACATTCAAACATGCCGATTACAACTCCAAGCAGGCTAAACCGGCCAATGTACACGAAGAAGAGCTGACTCCCGCACAGACCAAAGAACGCATCGTCGCTTTGTTGCTGGTATTCGCTGTGGTTATTTTCTTCTGGATGGCATTCCATCAGAACGGTCTTACCATGACCTTCTTCGCCCGTGACTACACGGCACATGAGGTAACCGGTCTGGATCGCCTTGGCTTCAGCGTATGGAATCTGGCTCTTCTTATTGTAACCGTTTATGCAGGTTTCTCACTGTTCCAGTCCAAGACAGGCAAGGGCAAATTGATTTCAGGCGTTATTGCTACCTTGGCTCTTGTGGTTTTAGGAGTCAATTATGGTACTATGGATCCTACATTGCCTATCCTTCCTCAGATTTTCCAACAGTTTAACCCCTTCTTCGTTGTCGCTCTGACTCCGGTATCACTGGCAGTATTCGGTTCATTGGCAAAGAAAGGAAAAGAACCATCAGCTCCGCGTAAAATCGGTATCGGTATGGTGATTGCCGCAGTAGGTTTCATGTTGCTGGCATTCGGCTCATTCGGTCTGCCTACTCCTGCCGAAGTAGAAGCCAATGGTATTGCCGAGAGCGCGTTGGTTTCACCCAACTGGCTGATCTCGACTTATCTGGTATTGACTTTTGCCGAATTGTTCCTGTCACCGATGGGTATCTCATTTGTTTCCAAGGTAGCTCCTCCCAAGTATAAAGGCGCTATGATGGGACTTTGGTTTGTGGCTACTGCTATTGGTAACTATCTGGTAGCTATCATCGGTTATTTGTGGGGTGATATGCAGTTGTGGATGGTATGGAGTGTATTGATTGTGTGCTGCTTGCTTTCCGCATTGTTCATCTTCTCTATCATGAAGAAACTGGAAAAGGTTGCGAAATAATTCCCGCCTATATTATATATGAAAAAGAAGCCCGCTTAACCAATCAGCGGGCTTCTCTTTTTTTATAAATTACAGAAGAAGGATACGAAAACAGGAACACTCATATCAATCAGTATTCCGTGGAATATGGCCAGGGGAATCATGTCTTTTCCCGAATAACGTGTGATGGATGGCAGCAATACATCCATCGAGTTCACTCCGGCAGCCGAGATGGGAGCCAGCTGTCCGAAATATTTCCGTATGAGCGGAGCACCGAGCAATGCCATCATCTCCCGGAAAATATTGGCCAGTAACGCAATGGTTCCCAATTCGGTGGCCAGTTGTAATCCGATAGACGGTTCTTTGAACTGTGTGATCAGAATGGAGGACAGTGAATAATAGGCAAAGCCGCTGCCCACCGCCATACAGTCGAATACACTCCATTGGCTTAATAGCAGACTGGCCAGTGCCGAGAAAAGCAAGGTTCCCGCAATGGTAGCCATCGGTACCAGGAGCATTTTCAGCCGTAAGCTTTTAATCAGTTCTTTCAATTTCTTATTGCTGCCTATGCTGATTCCTACTTGGAGCATCAGTGCATAAAGCACATACATGGAAACAGAGTGCATGTCATACTGGAAATTATTGACAGCTCCAATCATACATCCTGCACAAAAAAATGCGACAACAACCAAACTGCCTTTCATTGTTTGCCTCCTTTCTTAAAAAACAGATGAAATACCAGGAAAGAAGCTAGCATACTGCCCAAAATGCTTAATGTAGCCAATATAGCCGCCTGCCATCCGAATCTGCCTAAATTGTTAATGATTAAGCTGTTGGAGCCGATAGAGATTCCCAAAACAAACAGCAGCAGGAAGATAGTGAGTGATGTACTCTTTTCTATTTTCTGTAAAAACTGCAAGTTGCGCAATACATATCCTATACCGATACCAACAAACATAATAGATATAATAGTAAACATAGCAATCAATTTTTATAGTAAAACATATACAACCCGACGGTTTCACCGAATGAGAACCATCATGCAATATATCTTTCATCGGGCACGTGTGTGGGTAGGATGAAAGTTGGGTAATAAATTACGTGTGAGTGGAAATCTAAACAAAGCCGCTGAACCAATGTACATGCACAATGAAGTGATTACACAGGGGGGTATTTCCCGATGTAAGGTGATGTATGCTGTATGTAGTCTGTAATTGGTTCATATCATTGATTCATTTGCGGTGCAAAGATAATCCTTTTATGTATATTTTCAAAATAAATATTCATAAATCTTCTTCTGTTACCTTTGGACGGATATAGCGTGTGTTTTAA
>CAUAWO010000076.1:0-9206 GCA_958432865.1 Bacteroides stercoris | reverse complement strand
AAACGTACTCCTGCCGCTATGTCAACAGTGCAGCTTCCCAGTTCATCGCGCCATTCATAGTCATCAATCTTGTTCTCCTTTTTATCACTCGGTCTGTAGGAGTTGGATTCCAGTTTGAACTCCCTCTCCCATACAACCTTTACAGTCCCTTTCATGGCTTTCCTGCTTTTGTTTGAAAGCGTATAGACTATATTGAACCAGTCATTATCAGGTACAGGATATGCCAGAAACGTATTGCATTTCTGGTTCTCCAATGTTATCATCCGAAGTGCCGGCATATCAGTGGCCGGTCTCACCTCATACATCCATTCCCCATCATTGGAATTCTGATCGTATCCGTAAGGCTTGAACCAGGCTGACTCCCCGTTCTTTTTGAACAGCACTGCCAGCCGGTATGTCCCCGGCACGGCCTGCACATAACAATACTTGCAGTATCCGTCCCATGCACCGTTTCCGCATTTGATATCAAACGGCTGGTACTGTTCCACAATCCTGTCCCCATCCATCAGCACGAACCGTGCCTGTCCGGCGAAGTCTTCCCCACCTCCACGGTTTCTATACCGCAAAAAGAATCCCCAGACCTTACCCTCACCGGTATAGGTGTCATAGCCATAGAACGTATAATTCGGCCATATATAAATCCTGTCCGTCCCGCAATCCCTCATGACAATCCGGTCGGTCTTTCCGAAAGTGCTCCAATACTCCTCATCCATCGGCACATGGTCCACGTCCACCTCACAGTTATAACCGGATTTCATATTCAGAGTGTAAGTATAGATCATGCCGGGATTCCACACATGGGTAGGCGGCAGGGCATAGGTGAAATCCCTCCCGTCCACATGTACATTGACAGTGATACCCTCAGCCGTACCCACAGGCATCAGGATCGCCTCCACATATACCGGAGAGGCATCGTCCAGTGTATAGTTCCCTCCAGCCTTATATTCTCCGGGCTGTCCTGCCGGAAGGAGCTTTCCGGACGTGACATCCATGGACGCAGACAGCCTTACACCTCCAAAAGTGACCGCATCCACCATCCCGTCACCTGTATAATCATTCTTTTTTATCAGGATCCTGACCAGGGAGAGAGCATGCTTCATTACAAGGGCCGCGCTCGGCTTCTCAACGCTTACCCCTCCTTCTCCATACATATAATCCTCCTGTGTCGTGATGTCCACAGGTATGGCGGTCATGTCCGTATATTGTACATTATAAGGATAATAGGCAGACACTTTCTGATCCGCCGTCACCTCCACCTGTTTTCCGGCTTTCCACCGCCTGCCGTCAAAAGTGAAGGGTATGTTCACATCCCCTGCAGCTGTCACTCCCAGGCAATGCCCCTCCTTCCAGTTCTCCACCACGGCCCTCTGTTCCTGCATGTTCTCGATGATAGGGGCGATGCCGAGGTACACCTTTCCCGTATCCGGCTCTTCCGGGTTTCCGGGATTTTCCGGCTCCACTACGGGAGGAACCGGGTCCGGCAGTGGTTCCTCATCCCGGCAGGAACATGTCATGCACGCCATGACCGCCATCAACAAATATCCGAATGTCTTCATTTTCTTCAATTTTATGTTCTTTATTCTTTCTCCACTCTCTCGAAGAATTCCCGTATAGCCTGTGCTATGACCTGCTTCTCCTTCATTCCAGCGTCTACAGCGTATTTCTTCACCTTGCGGTGCAGTTCCAACGGATACTCCAGTGAGGTTCTGGCCAGTGCTTCCCCTTTCTTCCCCTCCTTCGGAGTGGAGTGTGTGGGACGGTTTGGTGTTCCGCCCTGCAGAATCTCGTCAATTCCAATAAATTTTCCCATATTCTTTATTTACTTTTATTTGTTGTCAACCATATTCAATCTGGACAGGATCTCCCGGGTAAGGGACCGGTAGTCCGCCGCTCCATTGCTGTTCCTGCTGTAAGATACGACATCCGTCTTTCTGCTCATGGACTCTGCCACCCTGATGGAACGGCTGATGACCGTGGAAAAGACCGTTTCCCCGTACTGTTTCCGCATCGCTTCCAATATCTCCGCATGCAATGTAGTCCTTCTGTCATACTGTGTCACCAGCATGCCGAGCAGGTTCAGTCCCCTGTTGATCTTCCTCTGTATTACAGCAACCGTATCCAGGATGGAAACCAGACCATATAAAGAAGCCACTTCCGGCTGCACCGGTATAATCAGATCGGTGGCGGCCACAAGCGCGTTGACCGTGATCAGTCCGACAGCCGGCGGGCAGTCAAGAAGCACAAAATCGTACCCTCCATCCGTTCTGGCAGCCAGTTCTTTAAGGAAGTTTTCCCTCCCGTATTCGTTCTGCAGAAGATACTCCGCATCCGCCATTTTCCTGCATGACGGGCACAGGGATATATTCTCCTGCAACCGTATCCATGGAAGCCGCGTTTCTTTACCATCCACCGCACCCTGCAAGGCCGAGAAAACCGTTTCTTCCGGATCTGTCACCCCCAAAGCCGAGGTCAGAGTGGCTTGCGGATCCAAATCAGCAAGAAGGACCTTGTATCCTTTTCGTGCCAGTTCGAACCCCACATTGGTAGTGGTAGTAGTCTTGCCAACTCCACCCTTCTGATTATGGACTGCTATAATTTTCGCCATATCTATTTGTTTTTTAGTGTGTTACGAAGTTAAGGAAAATAATTCTCTTTTCCAATATTTTGATGTTTTAATGCTTTAATATTTATATATTTTAACACTAAAATATTTTGATACCATGATCTCCCATAACGAAGGAACTTTCATTTCTTTTTTCAAAGGAAGACGGATCATACCGGAAGCCGCGGAAGGCTCTATAATGAACTTCATCCCAGGCCTCCTTTCACACAAAGCCGCAATGCCACCATGAACCAGGCCAGACAAATCAGAGCGGGAACCTGTGATACGAAAGATGCGCATATTAATGCAGAGAAAACAAAGGAGGCATGGCCAAGCAGCAGGACCTGGCGGTTGGATACGCCCTCTTCGAGTACAGAAGAAAAGAATTGGTTTTTACGGTTCAGCCATAATTGAATAGCTGAAGATTTGCTAGCGACATTTATGTCGGGAGCAAAAATAGAAACTGTTTGTTTCATAACTGTGAGTATTTTGGCGTTTCGGCAATTATATAGAACACAAGAACGGCCGCCGTTTCCCAAGTTCGCCAAAACACCCACAGATTTCGCTCATAGAGCAAAAATGTAGTCGGGAAAGGCAGCCGTAGTTTGCACAACAAGTTGCGACTTCTACAGTATCCTTTATATGCATCATTTTGCTAAAAACAGCAAAATGATAATTTAGGGCATAAAAAAAGCCCATCAAAAATATGAGCATTCACACGCTCTATAATACGAAATTTATTCGTGGGTAATTTTGGCACTGCAAATATACGAATAATACATTAAACTGCCAAAGAAAGAAAAGGAAAGCTCTCTTTTTTTGTAGAAATATGGATACAGCACAAAAAGGTTGTGCTGGTCCGCTTTTACATTTGTCCCATCAATTATAAAAAATACACAATGGAAGAAATGAAATTGATACACAAGGTGGAAAACGGGGAATTGGACATGCTTGGTTATATCATGCTCAACCCGGAATTGAAGGAACCGTTTTCGGACTATGCCCGGGGCAATGGCATCACCTGTCCCACAGCAGCGGATGCGGTGCGTTTTTTGAAGGAATACGAGGAAAGGCTTTATCAGGAACTGCTGCCATGAACGGGAAGGTACTGGAAAGATATGCGGAACTGATGATCGACAAGATCAGGCAGATGTCCGCTGGTGAATGGCAGAAGCCCTGGTTCACCCCCCGTACCGGCCTGCCACAGAACATATCAGGGCGTCCGTACAACAGCATGAACCGTCTTATGCTCTACATAGAGATGGACAGGATGGGATACACCCTCCCGGTATTCATGACCTTCCGTCAGCTGAAGGATGAGAACCTGATGATCATAAAAGGATCGCACGCCCTTCCCGTGACTTTTTACGATATCACCGTGAAGCATAAGACGACGGGGGAAAAAATCAGCTTCGATGATTACAAAAGCCTCCCGGAACTTCAGAAGCAGGAATATAAGGTGACTCCCTTCATGAAACATTTCTATGTATTCAACATAGATCAGACGGATTTCAAGGAAAAATATCCGGAGCGGTATGAGGACATGAGGGTCAGATTCTCCGGTCCTGCCGTAGCGGACAACGTAAAAGGAAACGGGAACCCTTGGCTGGATAAAATGATAAAGGAACAGAAATGGCTCTGTCCCATAGAACTGAAGGTGCAGGACAAGGCATATTACAGCCCGTCCAAAGACAGGATCGTTCTTCCGGCTCCGGGACAATTCAAGGACATGGAATCGTTCCAGATGACCGCCCTTCACGAAATGGCCCACTCCACCGGGCATTCCTCACGACTGGACCGCGGCCTGCATCACCCGTTCGGAACGTGCGGATATGCCCGGGAGGAAATCATCGCCGAATTCACAGCTGCCGTCACAGGCAGGGACCTGGGAATAGCCGTAACTCCGAGAAAGGAGAACGCACAGTATCTGAAAAGCTGGCTGGCAAATTTGAAGGAGGACCCCGGCTATGTCATGAGTGTGTTACGGGAGGCCGGCAAGGCATCCGCCATGATAGAGGAAAGTGTGGAAAAACAGCACACCCTGGCAGACACATCCGCCAGGGAAGAGGACATATCCCCACTTCCCATAAAAGAAGAAAGAAACAATGAAACGGTCTCTTCCGGCATTCTCAATATGTATGACCGCTCGAAAGAACAATATCCGGATGCAATGGCCCTCATCCGTGTGGGGGATGAATACAAGGCATATAATCAGGATGCGGAAAGACTCCATGAGGTACTTGGCGTATGCGCAAGGAAAGCGGTGTCGGAAAAAGACGGCACGCCGGTCATGACAGCCTCGTTCCGTCACGTCGATCTGGATACGCATCTCCGTAGTATAATCAAGGCAGGCAGCAAAGTCGCAATCAACCATTATGAGAAAGCAGCCGCGCCGGACAAGAGCATGACGCCCCCTCTTCTTTTCAAGGGCGGCCGTCGTGAGATAGAGATCACATCCGGAGGCGCGGTCATACGTACCAACGGGAATCAATATGACGCCACCGGCATATTGAAGGGGCTAGAAAAAGCCGGAATAGATGTCAGGAACATATCCGGCAGCCAATGGGAAAGCATGTTACGGGGCCGGGGAACCGTCCTGAACCCTGCAAAACAGAAAATGCTGTTCTCTATCCGGAAACAGCCCTCCGGCTACGGTGTGCGCATAGCGGACATCAGCGGAAAAATTTCCTCATCAGTTCAAAGAGAATTATGATAACCAAACGCTGAGCCACCGGCATGACGGGCATACATATATGAGAATAACAGATTTTTTTATAAGACGTGCCCAGCTCAGAGAACTGGGAAAAAACCCGCAATTGATCACCGCGGTCGAGAATCCGTCAGAGAAGATGCAGCTGGCCGCCGTCCGGCAGAATCCGGATCTGGTTTCGGTTCTGGACAATCCTACGGAAGAGGTACAGCTGGCCGCTGTCAGACAAAAGGCGGACTGTCTGCTCCAGCTCCGTGAGCCGACAGAAAAGGTCTGTCTGGCCGCCATAGCCGAAAATCCGGAAATGATACGCTATATCCATGAACCCACGGAAAAGATGCAGCTGCTGGTCATCAGACGGAATCCGGAAATGATCACCCTTCTGGAAAATCCATGCGAGAGGGCGCAGCTGCTGGCTGTGATGGCGGATTCCGGACTGATCACCGCTATCGGCAGCCCTTCCGCAAACACGCAGCTCTCCGTTGTCAGGAAGGACCCGCATCTCATCCGGGAGATAAGCGTACCCGACTGGAAGGCCCAGTTGTATGCGGTCGGACAGGATCCGGAACTGATAAGGTTTATCAGCGAACCGGCGGAAAAAGTACAGCTGTCTGTCCTTAACGGGGACGCCTCCCTGATAAGACTCGTGAGAACCCCCACGGAAAAGGCACAGATGCTGGCCGTTGGCAGAAATTCCTCCCTGGTAGGCCATATCAAGAATCCCACGGAGAAAGTCCAGCTGATGGCGGTGCATGACAGTCCGGCAAACATCCTGAGGATAAAGAACCCGTCCCGGCAGGCATGCCTGTCATGTCTCGGTTCCGTCATGCCCGGAGGAACCGCAGGCATCCATTTCAAGGAGGACATTTCAGAAGCGGTAAAGAATCTTTTTACCAGGCTCGGGGAAATAGAGGAGAGATATGGAGAGCTTATGCGGGATGCCGGGCATATGGACACCTACGACGCCAGATACGAAGCGACGGAAAAGGCGGAAGCCTACCGTACAAGAAAAATTTCCGCGGCAGTCGGCACGTTCAGGAAAGAGGCGGTCCTGGAAACTTCCGCTGTTCCGGAAAAGACTGTTGTCGTGGAGAAAACGGAGGCAACGGAAGCGCAACCATCCTCCGGAGAAATGAGGTTCAAGGGCGGCCGCCGTGAACTGACAATAAGGAACGGAAGTGCGGTGCTCCGTACCAACGGGGAGAGTTTTGACGCGACGGATATCCTGAAAGACATGAGGGCCCACGGGGTTGACATAGGCAGGGTATCCGGAAAGGCCATGAGCGAGATGTTGAAAGGTAACAAGACCGCTTTGCCCGGAGCATCGGGAAACTCGGTGTTCGCTATTGTCAAGGGACCGGCGGGCTACGGCCTGAAGGCCTTCCAGATTGCCAAACAGGTTCATTCGGCTGCCGCTCAGGAAATATGATCAAAGACTGAAGAAAAGAGAAGTATAAAGATGAGAAAAAATATATTGAAAAGATTGATTGACAATCTGTCCGGAGCAGATTTGCGGAGGGTGAGGAAAGATCCGATGGAGATAATGGGCCTGGAACACCCGTCCGAGGCAGCTCAGCTGTATGTTGTCAGACAAAATCCGGAGATGATACAATTCATCGGCGCGCCGTCTGAAAAGGTACAGCTGGAGGTGGTCAGAAAGGATGCCTCCTTGATCATGCTTCTTGATGCGCCATCCGAGAAGGTACAGCTGGAAGCGGTCAGGAAGGACACAGGAGTGTTCCTGTATATCAACAAACCGACGGAGAAGGTAAAGTCCGAGGTGCTGAAGAGTGACAGCGGACAGATCATCTATATGGATAACCCGTCCGGAAACCTCCAGATGCAGGCTGTGGAGAGTGACTGCGGCTCCATCATATTCATTGAACATCCCACCGAGAAGGTTCAGATAAGGGCTGTCACGACCGATCCGGAGCTTTTCATTTATATCGGATCCCCGACGGAAAAGGTCAGGTATGCGGCGGTCAGCGCATGTGCGGACAATATCATGTATATATCCAGACCATCTGAAAAACTACAGATAAGTGCGGTGTCACAAGATTGTGAGACGGTCAGATATATAGAGGAACCCTGCGAGAAGGCGGTGATTGTCGCCCTGAAAGAAAATCCGGGATTGTTCATGTATATCCATAATTCCTCCCCTTCCAGGGTGATCACAACCCTGGTTGAAAAGGATATGGAGAAAAAGAGAGAGGCGGGAAAACAGGAGAAGGTATGAGAGGAGTGGAATTCCTCTTATTATTTATTTGAAATGAGGTCGTGAACCGACAATCCCTTTTGTAGATATGGAAGGTGTGTCAAAATGCACACCTTCTTTTCATATTTATTCTATTCAACGAAATTTGATAGTATCTTCAGGTACTGTTCATATTCAGTTATCGCTGATGATAGTGCTTAAACAGTACCATGGTTGACACTTGTTTTATAACTATATAAGAGTCTTACAAAAATAATATTATTTTCCTTTCTTTCTCCTTAGAGATTCCCCCTTTAACTCTATCCTGTTGATATTGCTTACCAAACGGTCTATGCTTGCATCAGCGACTGTTGCCGGCTTTCCCAGATAGTTATATCATTGGACAAAGGGAAGTTGTGAAACAACGATTGTGGAAACTTTGTCATACCCTCGACAATGTCTTACGTAGAGATAAACAGGTTTGCCACAAAGAGGAAAATCCTAAATAACTTTCTCATCTGTAAAACCATGTGAAATCACAGTTCCACTCTTGTAATCGGAACGTTCCAAGTAGTTTTTTCATCAAGCCAGACTTCGATTTTTACAGGGGCGTCATGCCAACCGGAGATATCGAAATACTCCATTAAAACTTCGGGAAAGATGACTCATAGTAGTTTAACGTGAATTCGATATAAGAATAAATATATTTTTCTGACAATTAGAAACATAGCGATAAAATCATTAAATTTATAGTGTCCAATTATAACATTTAAACGATTACCACTATGTTTCCAAAGTCTAAAGTTACAGAGATTTATTGTATGACCGATGATTTTTGCAAGGAATTTTCGTTTCAACAGGAAAAATATATGATTGAAGACAAGAAGATCGGGCATCGTAATAAGCCTAACCGGATGAGTGATGCGGAGATGATGGTCATTCTTATTCTGTTCCACTCCGGTGGTTTCCGCTGCTTCAAGCATTATTACAAAGAGTATGTCTGCAAACATTTGGAACACCTGTTTCCGCACCGGGTGTCCTATAACCGTTTTGTGGAACTGGAGAAGGAAGTATTGCTTCTCATGACCATCTTCATCAAAAAAGTACTGCTGGGAACCTGTACCGGCATCAGTTTCGTTGACTCCCCTCCCTTACGTGTATGCCGTAACCAAAGAATCTTGATTCATAAGACATTTGAAGGGCTTGCCGAGCGTGGAAGATGTTCTATGGGATGGTTCTTCGGATTCAAGCTGCATCTGATAATCAATGACAAAGGAGAGATCCTCAATTTCATGTTCACGCCTGGAAACGTGGATGACCGGGAACCGTTGAAACAGGGTAAGTTTCTGGAAAACATCAAAGGAAAACTATGTGCATAGGTCAGGCTCTGTTTGAAAACCTTTTCCTTAATGGCATACAGCTTGTTACTAAAGTTAAAAATAATATGAGGAACTCACTGATGAGTATTGCCGACAAGATTTTGCTAAGAAAAAGAGCCTTGATTGAAACGGTCAATGACGAACTGAAGAACATCGCACAGATTGAACACTCAAGACATCGTTCATTCAGTAACTTTATAGCCAACTCCTTGTCGGCTATCGCGGCATACTGCTTTTTTGAAAAGAAGCCCGCCATTGACGTAAAGTTTGTCAATGACGGACAACTTTCTATTTTTTGATTTATATCGAACTCACATTAAT
>CAUAWO010000075.1:0-9712 GCA_958432865.1 Bacteroides stercoris | reverse complement strand
TTTTCTTTTCCCATGATAAGTTGTCATCCAATAAACACAATGTTTCCATGACTTCCTGGATCGATGCAGTCATTTTAAAATCAAGAGAATACCGAGCGAACGGATAAGATACACTGTTTTCAACCTCAAATTATACGGAAAAACCCATACCTTTTTTATACCTTTGCCCCCAAAAGAAAACAACAGACATGGAACTATTCAATAAAATGATTGCCGCAGCCCTGAAGGTTTCCGTACATCAAGTAGACAATACATTATCTCTACTGGGCGGGGGAGCTACCATCCCTTTCATAAGCCGATACCGGAAAGAGGCAACCGGAGGACTGGACGAAGTACAAATAGGCGAAATTAAAGACAGAAATGACAAGTTGTGTGAACTGGCCAAGCGAAAAGAAACCATTCTTTCTACCATAGAAGAACAGGGCAAACTGACAGAAGAATTGCGCAAACGCATTGAACAGAGTTGGGATGCCACCGAAGTGGAAGACATATATCTGCCCTATAAGCCGAAACGTAAAACCCGCGCCGAAGCGGCACGGCAAAAAGGACTGGAACCGCTTGCCACCTTACTGTTATTGCAACGCGAAAACCATCTAGACAGCCGTCTCCCCGCTTTTGTGAAAGGAGATGTGAAAGACGAAGAGGATGCGCTGAAAGGCGCGCGCGACATCATAGCCGAACAAGTGAGCGAAGACGAGCGCGCCCGCAACCAACTGCGCAACCAATTTTCCCGACAAGCTGTCATCACCTCCAAAGTGGTGAAAGGCAAAGAGGAAGAAGCCGCCAAATACCGCGATTATTTCGATTTCAGCGAACCTTTGAAACGCTGTTCCTCCCACCGTCTGCTGGCTATCCGCCGGGGAGAGTCGGAAGGCCTGTTGAAAGTAAGTATAAGTCCTGATAACGAAGAGTGCGCCGGACGGCTGGAACAAATGTATGTCCGTGGCAACAATGAATGCAGCCGCCAGGTAGGCGAGGCAGTGCGTGATGCGTACAAGCGGCTTCTGAAGCCTTCCATCGAAACCGAATTTTCAGCCTTGAGCAAGGAGAAAGCCGACGAGGAGGCAATCCGCGTCTTCGCCGGAAACCTGAGACAGCTTCTGCTGGCTCCTCCTTTGGGACAGAAACGGGTCATGGGAGTTGATCCCGGCTACCGTACCGGATGTAAAATAGTCTGTCTGGACGCCCAAGGCTCTTTGCTACACAATGAAACCATTTATCCGCATCCGCCCAAGAATGAATACTCACAGGCAGCCCGCAGCATCGTGAAATTGGTAGAACAATATCAGATAGAGGCAATCGCCATAGGCAATGGCACCGCCAGCCGTGAGACAGAACAATTCATCACTTCACAACGCTATGACCGTGAATTGCAAGTATTTGTAGTAAGCGAGGACGGAGCATCCATTTACTCGGCCTCGAAAACCGCCCGAGACGAGTTCCCTGAATACGACGTGACCGTGCGTGGAGCCGTATCCATAGGCCGCCGGTTGATGGACCCGCTGGCCGAACTGGTGAAAATAGATGCCAAATCTATCGGAGTGGGACAATACCAGCATGATGTGGACCAGACTTTATTGAAGAAATCATTGGACCAGACAGTGGAAAGTTGTGTGAACCTGGTAGGTGTGAACCTCAATACCGCCAGCCGCCATCTGCTGACTTATATATCGGGGCTAGGTCCTGCCTTGGCTCAAAACATTGTGGATTACCGCACCGAGAACGGGCCTTTCAGTTCACGCAAGGAGTTATTGAAAGTACCCCGGATGGGAGCGAAAGCGTTTGAGCAATGCGCAGGGTTCCTGCGTATCCCACAAGCGAAGAATCCGCTGGACAACTCGGCCGTGCATCCCGAAAGCTATCCCATAGTGGAGCAGATAGCCAAAGACCTGAACTGCACCGTAGACGAACTGATAAAAAGCAAAGAACTGCGCAGCCGGATTGATATCAAGAAGTATGTCACCCCGACAGTGGGGCTTCCCACCTTGACAGACATCATGCAGGAATTGGACAAGCCGGGACGCGACCCACGGCAACAAATCCAAGTTTTTGAATTTGACAAGAATGTAAAGACCATAGAGGATTTGACTGAAGGAATGGAACTGCCCGGCATTGTGAACAATATTACCAACTTCGGTTGCTTTGTAGATATAGGAATCAAAGAGAAGGGTCTGGTGCACGTATCACAACTGGCCGACAAATTTGTGAGCGACCCCACCACCGTAGTCAGCATCCATCAGCATGTACGGGTGAAAGTGATGAGCATAGACCTAGAGCGCAAGCGCATCCAGCTCACTATGAAAGGATTGAATCAATAATTGCAACAAGGTAAAAAAGAATATGGAAGAAGATATAGAAACCTGCGGCTGGTTCGTTTTTTATAAGGATCAGCTGCTGATAGAGAAAAAGAACGGAATGTACACCATACCTTTCGGAACAGAGCCTCCCATGCCTGTTCCGGTGGGAAGCACTATCCACACCATCGGAGAGATAGAGGGACGCACTGCCAAGACTTTCTCCGTACATGCCCCGGTGCCCGGCAGCGAAAATGACCGCCACCTGATGATGGATCTCCGGAGTTCATACGACGTATTGCCTTGGGAAGAGTACAATGTGGGTGGAAAAGCCTTCCAGATACTGAATTGGGACAAGAACAGCCGCTATTGCCCCATGTGCGGCGTACCTACCGTACAGATTTCTCCTATTGCTAAAAAATGCCCCCAATGTCGTCAGGAAATTTATCCGCGCATCTCTCCTGCCATCATTGTATTGATACGCCGGGAAGACAGCATACTGCTGGTCCACGCCCGCAACTTCCGGGGAACCTTCAACGGTTTGGTAGCCGGTTTTCTTGAACCGGGCGAAACTTTGGAGGAATGTGTGCACCGCGAGGTACTGGAAGAAACAGGACTCCATATCAAAAACCTGAAATATTTCGGCAGCCAGCCGTGGCCTTATCCCAGCGGAATCATGATAGGCTTCACCGCCGATTATGAAAGCGGAAACATCAAACTACAACAAGAAGAACTGAATGCCGGCGCTTTCTATACCAAAGACAACTTGCCGGAGATACCCAAAAAGCTGAGCCTGGCAAGAAAACTGATTGATGCGTGGCTGGAGGAAAAGGATCATTTATAGAACGAGATGAGTCATGTTCCATCCATAAATACCTATTTATCGCTTGCAGAACTTAAAAATGTACTATCTTTGCAATATGGAATGGTTAAATAGCTTATTTTTTGAACACACGCCTTTACAGGCGGTTGTAATCCTCTCGATTATCATTGCCGTGGGGCTCGGTTTAGGTAAAATCCACCTGTTTGGCATTTCATTGGGAGTTACCTTCGTCTTTTTTGCCGGTATTCTGGCCGGACACCTGGGATTCTCAATCGACCCGAATATGCTGAATTACGCCGAGAGTTTCGGTCTTGTGCTTTTTGTATACGAACTGGGCTTGCAGGTAGGTCCCGGCTTTTTCAGTTCATTCCGTAAAGGCGGCGTACAGCTCAATATGCTGGGCATAGGCGTTATTCTGGCAGGTACGGTCATGACGGTGCTTTTCAGCAAACTGGGAGGCATACCGATGAGCGATATGGTAGGCATCCTTTGTGGAGCCACCACCAATACTCCCGCTTTGGGGGCCGCCCAACAGACATTGAAACAAATGGGGGAACCCGCCAGTGGCGCTGCGTTAAGTTGCGCCGTAACCTATCCGCTGGGAGTGGTAGGTGTTATTCTGGCCATGCTGCTGGTACGCAAATTATTTGTCCGTCCCTCAGATATCAACATTCACGAGCACGAGGACACCAATCAAACGTTCATTGCCACCTTCAAAGTGCACAATCCCGCCATTTTCAATAAAAGCATAAAAGAAGTAGCTTTATTAAGCTATCCTAAATTTGTTATCTCCCGTTTATGGCGGGAAGGTACGGTAAGCATCCCCACTTCCGAAAAAATACTGAAAGAGAATGACCGCCTGCTGGTTATCACCACCGAAAAGGACGCTCCCTCGCTCACGATTCTTTTCGGCGAACAGGAAAACCAGGATTGGAATAAAGAAGACATCGACTGGAATGCCATAGACAGCCAATTGATTTCCAAACATATCGTTATCAGCCGCCCCGAAATAAACGGGAAAAAACTAGGCTCTTTACGTCTGCGCAACAGCTATGGCATCAACATCAGCCGTGTGATGCGCAGCGGGGTACAACTGCTTGCCACACCGGGGCTGATCCTCCAACTGGGCGACCGGCTGACCGTAGTGGGAGAAGCCAAAGCCATAGAGAATGTGGAAAAAGTATTGGGCAATGCGGTTAAAACGTTGAAGGACCCTAATCTTGCCGCCATTTTTATAGGTATTGTACTGGGATTGATACTAGGCTCCATCCCTATCGCCATCCCCGGCATCAGCACTCCCGTTAAATTAGGCCTGGCAGGCGGACCTATCGTAGTAGGAATTCTTATCGGATGCTTTGGCCCCCGTTTCCACCTCATCACTTATACCACCCGGAGTGCCAACCTGATGCTGCGCGGTATCGGGTTATCCCTCTATCTGGCTTGCCTGGGACTGGATGCAGGCGCACATTTCTTCGAGACAGTGATGCGCCCCGAAGGAGCCATCTGGATAGCTGTAGGCTTCGCCATCACCTTTATTCCGGTAGTCATTATGGCATTAGTGGCCCTCCGCATAAGCCACCTCGACTTCGGAAGCACCTGTGGCATGCTGTGTGGAAGCATGGCAAACCCTATGGCATTGAACTATGCCAATGACACGTTACCCGGTGATAATCCGGCAGTGAGTTATGCCACCGTATATCCGCTGTCCATGTTCAGCCGGGTCATTATAGCCCAATTAATACTTATGTTTTTTATATAATTTCCAGCTATGAACGCTTATAATTCTATCACACCGGAAACCATACAGGAAGATATGCGATACCTGCAACTGCTGTCGCATAGTTTCCCCACTATAGCCGATGCCAGTACGGAAATAATCAACCTGGAAGCTATTCTGAACCTGCCTAAAGGTACAGAACATTTCCTTGCCGACCTGCACGGAGAGTACGAGGCATTCCAGCATGTATTGCGGAATGCTTCCGGGGCCATCAAAAGAAAAGTAAATGAAATATTCGGCAATACCCTGCGCGAGAATGAAAAAAAAGAACTATGTACGCTGATTTATTATCCGGAACAAAAACTGGATCTGGTAAAAGCAGTGGAAACAGACCTGGACGACTGGTATGTCATCACGTTGAACCAGTTGGTACGTGTATGCCAAAATGTATCCTCCAAATATACCCGTTCCAAAGTGCGGAAGTCGCTTCCCAAAGAATTCTCGTATATCATTCAGGAGTTGTTGCACGAAAACTCAATGGTTCCCAACAAACAGGCGTATATTAATGTCATCATCAGCACCATCATTTCTACCCGCCGCGCCGATGACTTTATCATTGCCCTATGCAACCTCATCCAACGGCTCACCATAGACACACTGCATGTGCTGGGTGATATATTCGACCGTGGCCCTGCCCCCCACCGCATTATGGACATATTATGCGATTATCATAATTTCGACGTACAATGGGGAAACCATGACATTTTATGGATGGGAGCCGCAGCCGGCAACGACTGCTGTATGGCAAACGTGCTACGCCTGGCCATGCGTTATGGCAACCTTGCCGCTCTGGAGGACGGATATGGCATCAACCTTCTGCCCCTGGCCACCTTTGTCATGGAAACATACGCTGATGATCCCTGCACCCTGTTCGGACCGAAAGTAGAGAAAGAAGACTGTACGTACAATGCCAAGACGCTGCGCATGATAGGCCAGATGCACAAAGCAATCAGTGTTATCCAGTTCAAGCTGGAAGCGGAGATTATCAGGCGCCGCCCCGATTTCGAGATGGACGACCGTATGCTGCTACACCGTATAGACTTCGAGCGTAAGACCATCACAATGCCCAATGGAAAAGAATATGAGCTGAAAGACAGTTTTCTTCCTACGGTAGATCCTGCCGATCCTTATAAGCTGACAGACGAAGAACGGGAAATTATGAACAAACTCCATCGTTCATTTGTCAGCAGTGAGAAATTGAAAAAACATATCCGCTGCCTGTTCCGTTACGGATGCATGTACACGGTGAGCAACTCAAATCTGCTGTTCCACGCCTCCATTCCCTTGAATGCCGACGGTACGCTGAAAGATGTGTCCATAGCCGGAAAAACGTACAAGGGAAAAGCCTTGCTGGAAAAAGTAGGGCATTTGATCCGTACCGCCTTCTTCGCTGAGGAAGACAACGAGGACAGACCCTTTGCTGTAGACTATGTATGGTACTTGTGGTGTGGCAAAGACTCCCCTGCTTTCGACAAAGACAAAATGGCTACTTTTGAACGTTACTTCTTAAAAGAGAAAGAGTTGCACAAGGAAGTGAAAGGTCACTATTACAGCCTGCGCAATGAAGAAAAAGTATGTGACATGCTGCTGGACGAGTTCGGCGTGATAGGAACACACCGCCATATCATCAACGGGCATGTACCCGTAAAAACCATCCAAGGTGAGAATCCGATAAAAGCAAACGGCAAGATGATGGTCATAGACGGAGGATTCTCTAAAGCGTATCATTCGGAAACCGGAATTGCCGGATATACACTGGTATACCATTCGCGCGGATTCCAACTGGTACAGCACGAACCGTTCACCTCAATGCAAAAAGCCATTGAAGAAGGGCAGGATATCAAATCGAGCACTCAGATAGTAGAAATGAGCACCCAACGCATGATGGTAAAGGACACTGACAAAGGACGGGAACTGGTGACACAGATCAACGATTTAAAGAAATTGCTGATGGCCTACCGGACAGGACTTATCAAGGAGAAATCCATATAAACAGATTATCCGCAATCATACTACCGGATAATAAATGAAAGTTTATTGCCCTATGATTGCGGATAAAAAAATAAAGCCCGTATCAGACTCACGTCTACCGGGCTTTTGGATTACCGAACAAAAATATCGTTATACAATCTTGTTCATCGCCGAATCGGGGAAAACCACCGTCGGCTTGAACGATTTAGCTTCCTCAAAATCCATCATGGCGTATGACATGATAATCACAATGTCACCCACCTGTACTTTCCGGGCAGCAGCCCCATTCAGACAAATACATCCCGAACCGCGCTCACCCTTAATAATATAAGTTTCAAACCTCTCGCCGTTATTATTATCCACAATGTGCACTTTCTCGCCGGCAATCATGTTGGCGGCATCCATCAAGTCCTCGTCAATCGTAATACTACCCATGTAATTCAAATTGGCTTCCGTTACACGGACACAATGCAGTTTCGACTTTAATACCTCAATCATCATAATTCTAATGGTTAACGATCACTATCCCTTATATTTTATATTATCTATCAAACGTACCTCTCCGCAAAATACCGTAATGCAACCTACTGCATAATCCGTATCTTCCCAATCCGTTATTTTCTGAAGCGTAGTGCCGTCTACTATTTCAAAATATTCCAGACGCAAACCCGGAGCGGCAGCAATCGCATCTTCTACAAACTTCTGAGTCTCAGCGACCGGATGAGATTTTGCAAAAGTACAACTCTTAAATAAAGTCTGCGAAATATTCAGCGCATACTCTCTCTCCACCGCAGAAAGCCGTGCATTGCGGCTGCTCAATGCCAGCCCGTCTTCCTCACGCACAATAGGACAACCTACAATTTCCAGTCCGTTGAACCCTATCTGTTTCACCATTTCACGAATAATAGCCAACTGCTGGAAATCTTTCTCGCCGAAATAAGCACGGGTAGGATTTACAATCATAAACAGCTTGCTCACTATCTGGCATACTCCATTGAAATGTCCCGGACGGAAACGGCCTTCCATCACTGTGTCCAACGGCGCATAGCTGAACTGCCGGGTATCAGGCTCAGGATAAATCTCTTCTACAGACGGAGCAAAAACAAAAGCCGCCCCTACTTTTTCCAACAATTCACAATCGGCATCCAATGTACGCGGATATTTTGCCAAGTCATTTTTGTCGTTAAACTGGGTAGGATTCACAAAATCACTTACCACCACTACATCATTTTCTGCAACAGCACGTTTCACCAACGAAGCGTGTCCGGCATGGAGTGCACCCATCGTAGGTACCAGACCTATTGTCTTTCCCTCACTACGCAGGGCATCCAGCTCTGACTGAAGCTCTTTGATTGTTTGAACTAACTTCATCTTTTTATCTCTTTTGTTTGAGTAGTTTCATTTAAAACGGCTGCAAAGTAAACCATTATTTGGGAGATAACGAAGAAAAAAAGAGTTTTAATTAATGATGAGTAGTTAGTAATAAGCGGTTAATACCTTGCAGATATGGCGCAATAAGCCCTCTTCAGCCACCGGCGGGCCACTTGTTCTTTCCCGTTTTTCACCTAATTCCGCAAGACATCGGCCATTAACCTCAAATTGCTAATGACTAATTACCAGCCACTTAACATATCATAAGGAATTATTATTCCTCGTTTCTTGCCACTCTCATCTATTTTTTTTATATCTTTGCAAAATGATTATGAGCAACAAAAAGTTAAGATGAAGGCAAATAAAGTTTTATTTATTACACAAGAGATTACCCCTTACGTTCCCGAATCCGAAATGGCAAACATGGGAAGATTTCTTCCTCAGGCTATTCAGGAAAAAGGCAGAGAAATCAGAACTTTTATGCCAAAATGGGGCAATGTCAATGAACGCAGAAACCAATTACACGAAGTCATCCGCCTGTCCGGCATGAATTTAATCATAGACGATACGGACCATCCGCTGATTATCAAGGTAGCATCTATCCAAGCTGCACGTATGCAGGTTTACTTCATTGACAATGACGACTATTTCCAGCACCGCCAAATGGTAGCTGACGAAAACGGTGTAGAATACAAAGACAATGACGAACGTGCTATTTTTTATGCACGCGGCGTATTGGAAACGGTAAAGAAATTACGCTGGTGTCCGGACATTATCCATTGCCAAGGGTGGATGAGTGCATTTGTACCTCTTTATATCAAGAAGGCTTATCAGGATGAACCGTCATTCAGAGACTCAAAAGTAGTATTTTCGGTATTTGAAGATGATTTCAAATCGGACTGCGAAGGTAATCTGACTGAAAAACTCATGCTGAAAGGCATTGAAAAGAATGATGTGGAAAGCATCGTCAAATCTCCGGCAAATTACGAGGAGCTGTGCAAACTGGCCATTGCCTACTCCGACGGTGTGATACAAAACAGCGAAAAAGTGAACGAGAATGTCATGAAGTTCGCCCGTGAATCGGGTGTGCCCGTGCTCGACTATCAGCCTGCCGATACCTATGTAGATGCTTTCAATGAGTTCTATGACAAAGTATGGGAGTTTGAAAAGAAATAACTCACTAAGAATAATAAAGATGAAAATCAAATACTTATGCGCATTGTTGTTGGCTGCACTTATTTATAGTTGCGATGATTCAACAACCGGCATCGGGACTGATCTTATCCCCGGTGGAGATAAGATTCCGGCAAATACAGACAGTTATGAGTTTACCACCAAATCTCTGTTGGCCGACTCCGTTTATGCACGTACCAGTACTGCATATTTAGGACGATATACCGATGAGCAATTTGGAGAATTTACTGCCGACTTTATAGCACAGTTCACCTGTATGGACAACTTCAAATTTGAAGAAGA
>CAUAWO010000074.1:0-9726 GCA_958432865.1 Bacteroides stercoris | reverse complement strand
AACCTCCATTACAATATTACAATTTCCATTTAAATATGAATATAGTAAATTTCTACTAATGCCAAGTTGTTTTGCAATGTCTGTTTTGCACATACCTTCTTTTAGCATGTTATTGATTATTGATTCTTTTCCGCTAAGTTTATATTTTTTATTTTTGCTTCCTTTTGGACGACCAAGAACAACACCCTCTGCTTTCTTTCTTGCCAACGCTTCTTTTGTACGTTGGCTTATGAGATTACGTTCTATCTCTGCTGACAGACCAAACGCAAATGCTAACACTTTGCTCTGAATATCATCGCCTAAACGGTAGTTGTCCTTGATAGTCCATACGCGGCACTCCTTTGTCATACAGATATTAAGTATCTCCATTATCATAAAGAGGTTGCGTCCCAATCGTGAAAGTTCAGCACAAATGATTAGATCATCTCCCTGTACCTTGTTAAGTAATTTGCCTAACTGACGCTTGTCGTATGCCTTAGTACCACTGATGGTTTCCTCAATCCAACCATCAATCTTAATTTTTTCTCGCTCGCAGAAATTGTTTATTTCAAAGCGTTGGTTCTCTACTGTCTGCTTATCGCTGCTTACTCGAATGTATCCGTAAATCATTGTTGTTATTTATTTAGTTATATAATTTAAAATTGTCTCATTGAATAAAGCGGATATTCAGCTAATGAAGTTAGCCCCTGTTATTATAGTAAAGGTGCGAGATTTCTTCCTGTTAATTTGTGATTTAACTTGCTGGTAATTTGCAGACAAACATAAAAGCCATCAAAAATTTTCCAATAATGGGACGGAAATGCCGCCCCATTTATACTACATTGCACGTGATTTTCATGTAGCACAATATACGACCAGTCCTAATCCCAATGTATAAACGAGCAAGAATATCACCAAGACCTTCATCCAAAAGTCCGAGTACCATACACCCTCATTCCGTCTGAGGATTTTGCGCATATTGGATTCATGCTCGGTGATAAGTTTCGTTTGTTCGACTTGATGATTTTTCAACACTGAAGTCCAACTTTCTATAGAATGGTCTATGAGTTGCCTAAGTTCGGCAAGCTGTTCAGGAGTGATGGTCGCCTTGAAGTTTGTGTTTCGTTCTGCTTTCACGATGGCATTACAGATGCCATTGACAATATTATCGCAACTGCCAGCTGCCGCTTTGAGCGCACCCTCAATGCGGCATTCGGCAGCAATTGCCTTCTCCAAATCCTCATTGAACTTTATCAGCGTTTCCTTTGCCTCTCTTATTTCTATGAGAAGTTTATCAATTTCTTGTTTTTCTGACTCAACTTGTTGGTTCATTTCGACGTTCTCCAACATGTCATTGACATTTATAGGCGAAATACCCCTTGATCTTCCTATGCCCATTTCCTTATATTGATAGTAAGTGAATTATCTGTGAAGTCTTCTCCTGCGCTTGCACATTTGATTTGCCATTCTTGCGCAACGGCGTGCCCATTCAAGTTCATCTTCATCTTTATCTCGTCCCCAGCCTCCTGTGTCAGAACCGCCACCGCCACTTGAAGCAACTATGCTTGTGGCTGCATCCAAATACCCAGCAAAGAGTAATAGAGCCGTGTGTTGTATCTCTTCAATCTTAGCCAACGGCTGAGCTTCCTCCAAAGAACACTCCTGTCTGATGATATTGTCAGTGGCTTCGGATATATCCACATGGTAGCTGTGATATTCGTCTGTTGCTATATCATAGTGCTTTAAAACAGGCTGTGGAGCCATCTTGGGTTGTATAACAAAATCAGTGTTGGCTGTCCGTGTTTGTTGGGGAATAGAATTTGTCGACTCAGACTTCCGTTCCTGAAGATGCAGTTTTGCCCAAGTAGTCTCTATTTTTGAAGGGGTCAGATTTCTCCCGATACCCAACACAGATGATTTATAATTTGAGTTACCCCGTTTGACTGAATAACCATAAACTTTTCCTTTATCATTTTCTTGTATGTGTACTTTGTAACCCCGTTTTGTCAGTTCCATTTCATATTGTCGCCAACTGAACTTATCCATTGCACGAAGTATCTCCATACAACAATTTGTAATCTCCTGCCTGTGCCGTATTCCGATTTCTTCGGACTGCACCCATCCTCGTTTTTCGTTGATGATATTCGCAGCTATGACTGCCCTTTCGCCAATCTTATGACTATCATTGATTTTCCCGTCCATGTCTACACGGTTGGCATCAATGTGCAGGTGGAGAATGCCACTTTTGGAATCACGATGCAGGGCGACTATGTATTGCGAGCCTTTGAGGTTGACCTGCTTTGAAGAAGTCCGTTTGGTCTTGCCGGAGAGATCAATGGCATCAAACACGCGGATGAACTCATCTGCCAAACGTACCCAATCGTCCATAGACCACCCACGGCTTTCTTCTTCGGCTGGGGATAGTTCAATTCTTATCACGTTTCTGCCAAGAGGTCTGCCCTTGTTAATTTTCTCGGCAAACATCTTCTGCACGAGCATCATCCGACCGTACATTGCTTCTGGTGAGATATCATCAGGCAACAGATTGGCTTTGACTATATCCGCTCTGTCTTTATTGACGGAATACCTTATGGCATTTGCGCCATGCGGTATGGTACTGGCTTTTGCTATCATAATGGGTAAGGAAATTTATTCGGTAAGATAATTCTCTATCTGGCTCCAGCGGTTGATTAGTTGCGTAGCAGCTCTCATCCATTGTTCCACAAACCGGGTATCGCTGAAATACATTGCACGTTTATCCGCTTGAATGGACTTTACTGCTGCCGCAATACGGATAAGGTCGCCCCTTGCATCCGTCAGGCTGCATAAGGCTTCTACCTCACGCTCAGACAGCCGTTGCCGTGGGTGCTGCCCTAAAGTAGTGCGGCGCACATAGTTGCTCATGGACAAACCGCAGGTCTTGGCAAGTTCTGCCGCCTTTGCATATTCCTGTTCCGTAACTCTGGCTTCAAGCCGCAGGGTGCGTCTGATAACTTTCTTGTCGTTTTCATCATCAACTTCGTTGTCGGTATTCTTTTTCTTCTTCATGTTTTGTTATGTTATGGGTGAGACATCAATCTAAAAAGGGACAGCACGGTGGGAGCTTGCGACTGCCGGAATACGCCTATGTAGTACGGATGAGCGTTGCGAATTTGTGCGACATAGGAACTTCTTGCAAGACCACACACAAAAACATCGGCATCACCGCCATATCCAATATGACTAAATCTGACTATCTGCCGAAATATCCTCATTAAATTCTTCCCCTGCCGTAGGCTGTGGAGGAGCCGAATTGGTAGGAACAGAAGAAAATGGAGATAGCAGTTCGCCTTCATCTGATATAACAGGCATTTTGCCTACGAAGGAAAAACTGCATCAGAAACGTAGGTTTCATTCATTACTTCTGTCTGCCTACATTCATTCGAGTTAGGTAGGTTTTCCTCCATACGGCTATCCGAATCCTCCTGCGGAGTCATTGATAAAACGGGCACCATATCATCGGATAATGCGTAAGCATCCTCTCCTTCCTCTTGCCGGTCTTTTATTCGGACATAGAAAGGATTGTCTATACGATTGCCATTTTCCATCCATGCCGATATACATTTCAGGGTGTGAACGCTTGTTCGGTTGCTCTGCGTGGATGCGACAATTCCCAACTGGTTCATCTTGTCAAGTACGCGGGATATGGTCTTTTTGTCATAGCCTAACTTGCAGGACAAATCCACTTCCGAAAGGATGGCTTGCCCCACTTGTAAGGTTGTGGAAAATCCTTTTATGGCATAATCGTTTTCTTCCAACACAGCCGCTTCAATAAGTCGGTGCAATATCTTCATGCGGTCAATACCGTATTTGCTTCCTGCCAGATATGCAAGCTGTTCTGACGAAAGCACTATACAATAATTCAAGTCTGTTTTCATCGTCTGTCTATTTTGAAGATGTTTTACAATTGGTGCAGCCAAAAGAGAAAGTCAGCGGTGCATACCGCAACCTTTTTCCGGCATATAATACTCCTTGTCGTATGCTATGTGGTCAAGCACGTTTTGCAGCCTGTCCAGCTGTTGGCTATCCAATACACGGATGGCAGCAATGGTAATGTTTTGTGAAGCGATACGGCGGTGTTCACAGTTCCGTTCCGACATACTTCCGTTCCCGTCGGCATGAACACTTCGCAGGTAATCGTTTACCGCCTTAGTCTGTTCTTTACTTGGAAAGGTGGAAGGGTAACGGTCTTGAACATACGTAACCATGTGGCTGACCGCATTTGCCAGCAAAGGGTCACATTCTTGTAGCTGTTTGATAAGTTCTTTTTTCTTCATATTGTTGGTTTATATTGTCCCGTGTCCCAAGCGTTTTTTATAACTTTCTATTTTGCTTACTTCCTGTTTTTATTCTTTTTTGAGGGCAAAAGGGACAAGGGGACATTAGTTTTTTCTTTTCCCTTATTTTGAAATTAGAATGGTAATTCCTGTTCACTTGGCAATGTCGCACATGACTCTTCACTTAGAGCGTCCACCCTCACCCATGGGTATTTTGTCCGTCCCGTCTTATCGCAGTAGGCTGGATGTAGCCCCTTGACCTTCTCCTGTTCACTTCGCTTCCAGTTCGGAATCATGGACATCAGGCGGTTGATGTATTGCGAAGTGTATTTGGACGAATTTCTTCTGACCAAATCATTGGGCAGTTCCTCTATAATTTGCCGGGCACAAACCATGTTGAGTGAGGTCATTGTGGAATTTGGCTCTGAGTATGCTCCTTTCTGATAAGCCAGTCGTGTCGGAATCATCCAGCTTGCATATTGAATGGGAACCTCACGTTCCAGATACATTTCTATGTCCTCCATGATTGGGTCAACAAGAATGTTGGAATGTTGCATCTGCACCTCGTTGGCCTCATTCTCCATATCCGGTGACAAGTAGAGTTTCATTCCTTGTCGATAATAGGCGTATGCCTCTGCCCAAAGCTGAGGAACGGAACACTGTAGTTTATCCAGCCAATCCGACACATGACCATTGCCTTTGACCGGGATAATCCACCATCGGCGGTTTCCATTGTCTCCTTGCAGGAAGTTTGCCTCATTGGTGGTAGCCGCAAAAACATTATGTCGCATGAACTCTACCACCTTATGCCCATAAGCCGGACGCATATAATCACTGCAACGGCTTAGAAAAGCCTTGGCTGCTTCCGCATCATTCGCACGTTTCAAGCCGTTCAACTCACTGATTTCAATAATCCAGCCATTGGTTATGGTTTCCACTTTCTCCTTGTCACCACTGGCAAAAGAGAATGAATCGTTGAACCATCTCCCACTGATGGCTTTGAAAAAGGTGCTTTTCCCGATACCTTGGGGACCGGGCAAGGTCAGTACGTTGTCAAACTTGCAACCAGGATTGAATACTCTGGTTACAGCCGCCACAAACCAAAGTTTTGTTTGTTCCCTGACAAGTGGGTTGTCCTCTGCTCCGAGATAATCTATAATGGTTGTGCCTATACGAGATTGCCCGTCCCATGCTTCTTGGGTGATAAATTCCTGCACAGGATTGAAACTCCGTTCAGAGGAAGTGGTCTTCAGCATTTCAAACACCTTGTTCTGTGTCAGGCGTATTCTGTATGTTCTTTCCAAGTAGTCTTGTATCTTTCCTGCCGACTCTTCATCAATTTTGTTACCATTGACATTGCGGAACAAAGGGCAGAAACACACATCGTCCTGACAGAAGGTATCGTACCTTATCTGACTAAGATTCTCATCCAGTGTGAAAATAAGCCGGAGATTACTGATGGAACGAACCGGATTTCCGTAACTGTCTGTTGCCAGATTCTTTTTCCAATTCTCTTCCATACCGCTATTCTTTGATATGGATGCCACCTGCTTCCTTTGCCAAAGACAGTGCAAGGTCTGCATCCACTACGATTTTTCGTCCTATCTGTGTGATAGCCTTGTCTATGATACCGCTTTTCTTAATGCGGTTTGCCGTGGGTACACTGCATCCGAACACACGGGCGATTCCTTCTATGCCATAGTAGTTGCCTTTGGATGCCACTTGGGGAGTGGCCGCTTCTGTACTCTCCACACTTTTGGTGATGAGAAAGCAAAGCTCCTCACCCGTCATCATGGCGATGGGCTTTTGGAGTAGTTGGGTAAAATTGAGTTTTTCTTCCATACCTTTACTTGTTTGGTGATTAAATACTTTAAGCCTCGGCTCAACTCTGTGAAACCGATTTCGCAAGCAAAGGTAGTGTATGAAACTCTGTGTGTTGGTCGGTTTATTTATACCTTAATTTTACCGACCGAATTACAACAGATGTTTGCTGTAAAAAACGGATAGCTGGATTTCCCAACTACCCGTTATTGGCAAAATAGTCCGTCCAACGGTCTATTATCCGTTTTGCTTTGGTGTAACTGCTTCCTCTTTGGGGTGAGTTCAAAGTAAGTTCCTTGATTTCCCCGTATCGCTTTTGCGGTATATCGTGCCCATAATGCCGTTGAGAGAACTGTTCTATGGCACGGTGGAATGTCATGTATCTTGTGGACGCTTTTATCTTGCCAGACTTTACCAATGATTGCAACAGATAGGCAAGACTTATGTCCTCTGTATTTTCTTCAAGAAACAAACGGATACCCTGCTTGATACGTTCCTTGCCGCCCCAAAGAATATCATCCAATGATTGTATCACCTTTCTATTGCCTCGCCTGCCTTTTACTTTTCGTAAGGCAAACATCACCTCCTTCCAGATTTCCGGGGTACAGTCTTCTATAGTATCTTCCCAGTCTGCTTTGGTTTCTGCGCCCATCTCTATACTTCTATTGGCAAGCATGGTAACACATGATTTCGCCAAAAGTATATCGCCATGGTCAACCTCTTCACTGTTTAACAAACGGTTGAATAACTTGGTCATACGTAAAAGGCCGTGGTCAAATACCACGAAATAATACATACAATAAGCCAAATCCTTTTTCTTTTCCATTACACGGTCATACAGGTTAGCCATGAACCCACCAATGAATACTGCATGAGAGAGGAAAACAATTTGAGAGATATAGGTCAGAAACTGATAAACCATTTTCTTTTTCAACTTACTTAACAGAAAACAACCTTTGCTGTTTCTCATAAGCAAATCTAACTGTTCAGTCAAATAGGTTCTCATTTCCAATGGCAGATGGTTCCAAATTTCGATAGACGTTTCAGAATGAACCATCAACAGCCCGGACTTTGGAGAAGTAAGAAGTTCTACCATACCTGTTTTCACATTGATGCCTATCCACAAACGCTTGTTGGTTATACATCTGGCGATGGTCTCGGTATATTGGCCAGCCCATTGTTGGTTTGCAATGTCTGACACATCCTTGACGTTCACAAAATCAGAGAGCCAGTTATACATCATCAAGGCTTCGGGTGGAACGCAGTCACGCATCATCAGATACATATCCATTAAAACAGACATATTACCTTTAGCCACAGCATCCATGCGCTTACAAAAATCAGCATACACTTTCTTGTTATCCGATTTCCATGCACGGATAGCCATATCAGCCGCATCCTTCCTCTTGGAATAGGATTTTATCCTTTCTATGAAGTTTGTCATTGCATTACTAATAAAAGTTATTTGAATAGTTTAAGCAGTTCTTCTGTGGACATACTTGCCAACTTCGCCAATAACACATCCCTTTCAGAGGAATCCTCCAAGTTTAGTAGTTTTGAATTGTTCTGCATCTGTATATCAAGAGGATAATACTCAATATAGATTTGAGTGATAGCATGATCAGAAGTTGAATGCCCCATGCTTTCAGAGATATAATCCATATCCACTCCGGCATTATGCAGATTAGTAGCAAACGAGTGTCGGCACCATGTGCCGGACGGACAGATGGACTTATCCCAATTCAATGCCTCATGGCAAATCTTAATGACGCGGTCTTTCACGTTTGAGTTCTCTTGCATGGTGTATTTGCGGCGTAACTCTTCCGTTTCCGCTCCTTTTAATATATCGGGGAACACAAAACTATCCCGAGTCGGAGGTGCAGCTATCTCATCCAAGATATATCGTAAGGGAGGGATGATAGGGACTATTACCTCTGAACCGTCAGCACTCCGTCGGGATGTTTTCTTTCGATTGAAGCGGAAAGCCTTGCCATTTGTCTGATAATAATAACTATTATAGGTCAAGCGACCAGCATCAGCCATATTGAAACCGTTGCAAAGGTATTGGGCAAGAAATAATCCCAATGAATAATGCGCACGTTGCATATATTCTTCCGACCAATGTTCTGGGTATTTCTTTGAAACGAAAAGGTTGTATAGTTCCGTCATCTGATTCACGTTCAGGAAATTCTGTTTGCGCTTTGCACTCTTGGGAATGCTCACAAGCCCTTTCTCTTTTTTGTTGGAAAAAGGATAGGGCACATCTTTGAGGTAGCCTTCATGTACACACCTGTTCCATACGGCACGGCAACAACGCAAATAGATACCGGCCGTAGTGTCGCTGATTTTTCCGACAATCGCACCATTTTCGTCTTTTACCCCATTGTGCATACCATCCTTCCACTTCTGAAGTTCTGCCGCACAGATGCAGAAGCCTTTAATTGCATTTTCTCCAAGAATCTTTCTGAATGATTTGAGAGAACACTCATAACTCTCTGCCGTAGTGAAACGTGCTCCTTCATCTTCTGTACGCAATTCGTGAATGACTTGCTCCCATATACTAATAAAGGATTGTGATTGGGTTGTGTCCTCTTTGGATAGCACCACTTCTTCACCCATGATACATTGACGTACCATCTCAAATGTCAGGATGCCGCCTTTGTTCAGATTAATCAAGATTTCTTTGTACTTAGGGGCAATGGTATCTTTCCACTCCTTCTGAAATTTGTAGTTCTCGCTTTTACATTTCGTCGCATTGCAGATGTCCGAGAACTTTTTCTCAGTAAAAGAACTTCCAACTGTAAAGTAGAAGAACTTGCGGTCTATCGTGAAACGTAGGGATAAAGGGAACTCATACGCATTTTTCCTGCGGGTACGTGCATCCAACACGATAGAGACAGAACAGTTACGCTCTTTGAAAAGTGGCAATGACTTGGTTAATTTTTCCATTGCATTCATTGTTTATGTTCAACATAACCTCTGAATACAGCCGCTTTGCAATGTGAGGCGTACATATACAAAACGCTGCATATAACCACTGAGCCTCTATCCTTTGACGGATAAAAACATTGTCGTTATATGCAGCGGTGCAATCTCGTTGTCTTCTGTCGCTGACTGGTAACCGGGCTTCTGCTAATCGGTCTCAACCCCTGAAGCAACTCTCACGTATTGTTTGAAATAGAGTATCTTCCGACTAATACTCCCTCTACGCTTCGATTCATCGGAATGGGATGACCCTCCCACGATGGTTAGGCAAACTCACTTTTCCTTTTTGGGGAAAGAGCACCCGTTGATCATGGCTTGCCATAAATGCATTGCATTTGCAAAGTTATAACATTATTCTGTAAATCAATATATAAATGGAAGACATTTGAGTTTATTTGACTGTAAAGTGTCGTCACACTAACAAAACTTCGGGTAAAGATGCTACAGGATTGCATGGAGCATCATAGAAATTCTATGTGTAAAATACGGTCAACTCAAACAGTTTGTTTACGCATTGTTTACGCAAGGCAAGAAAAAAGGAGTTACGAGATTCGTAACTCCTTGATTTTGAAAGTGGACCAGCCTGGGCTTGAACCAGGGACCTCCAGATTATGAGTCTGTTGCT
>CAUAWO010000073.1:0-9734 GCA_958432865.1 Bacteroides stercoris | reverse complement strand
CTGCGTCCACCAAAAAGCAGTTTGGTATCCTGAAAGACCTGATGAACCGCCCGGATGTGGAGAGCGTGATCTGCGCTACGGATGCAGGACAGTGCGGTTAGGTGACTTAAGAGAAAGAAAAAGAGACCTCATCTCGTTGAAAATCAAATTTCAAAATCATTAAAGGAGATATTTAAATGAAACGAAATCAGAATTTCGACCATAATCACTCTCAAAAAGTGCTTTCCTGCCGCTACAACATGGACATCAACCGAGTGGAAGCCCGATTCGAGGATGGAACCATTCTTTCCATCGACTGCATCGTCATTGAGGACGAATATGGCAACACCCCGGCACAGCGAGCAGAACTTGATTGGCTACTATACAACAAGCCCTTGGAGTGCGTCCAGCTTGTGCTGAGTGGTGAGATTGAGCATTATCTCTCACTTGGCTGTGACCATGGCAAACTGAAAGACTAACCTCTAAATAGGCCAAACAACCCGCTACTTGCAGTCGCTGCAAATGGCGGGTTGTTTGCTTATTTTAAGTTTTTCCTTTGCTCATAGTAGTGCAAAATCAATGTAGTGCAAAATCAATGGCCCAACGGTCAAAGAAATCACAAATATCAGGCAAATCTACTGGTTTCTTATAAATGTCATTCTAAAATTCAATGGATTTTGCTATTTCTAGCACTTGTTTTTTCGACACGAAAGTCGATTTAACCCTATATTTTATGTATCTCTCGATGATTTCAAGTTTGCCATTTTGGGGGCTTGATTATTGAGAAAATTCTAAATTCCAAAAAGGTCTATCATTTTCATCAATCGCATCGTTATTGAGAATAAGCACTGCACCACCACTTAACAGAGGAGGCAGCTGTAAATAGCTTATATTATTTATTGAGAAAATGAAACGCTATTGCAACAGTTGAATACTGTATATTTTATCAAATTGATACGGATCTGATAGCAACACCTTACCGTTTGATATCACAAGAATGCTTTCGCCTTCTTTAAGATACGACAACTGAAGATTTCCTTTCAAGTAGTTTGATACGCCATAAATTATATAATTGTCATCCGTATCATATAATTGATTTTTTGCAGTCGCATAAATACAATTGTTCTTCAGGTCAACTTCTTCAATTATAAGTTCCGATTTTTTTCTTCCGAATGTATTCGATTGAAATAGAATGCAGAGAACCACTGCCACAAATGCTATGCCAACCATAATCTTCCGTTTGCATTTCATTTTATCAACCTCTGTATGAAAGGAACAGCGTATAAAGCGATTGTGTTATTCTCAATGCCCCTGTATAAGAAGTTGGATATGAAGAACCATCAATTGTGCTTCCATCTTTATGGATTCCGATAGCTACATACCCAGCTCCAGAAATATATTCTACAAGAGGACCACCACTAAAGCCACCTGTCAAATCCCAATCGCCCTTGAGATATTTTGAAGTCTGACTTCTAATATACCCAGAAGATTTACACATCCGATATCTCGCATCGGCACCATTTATTTGGCTCGGATAGCCATAAGCATACACCAACTGTGATGATGAATAATTGCTAGACTGCCAATGTAACCCAAGCCATCCCGTTTTCGTTCCTAAATTATTCTTGAGCGTAATAATCGCCCAATCCTCCGAACTTGTTCCAGCAAGATAAGAATCACTAACAATCATCGAACTTGCCGATACATTTTCGCTTCCAAAAGGTTTACTATTATCAGATCGAGCAGGTGCGACATTTACCGACTTAACGTAGGCTTTTTCCTTTATACTGTATAGATTATGTGCTGCTGTTGCAAGTGCATTAGGCCCAATCATAAATCCAGAACCATAATTTGTCCCTCCATTATTGGTCGTTATCTGTAGGCATACCGTACTACAATATGGTGTTGCCGTTGGATTATCAACAACAGTGATATCATTGCTTCCGATAATCGCATACAGATCGGATAGATCAATATCCGAAATCTTTCCATTTGGAAAATAGCCTGCAGTTGTCTCTCCATCCGTGAAGGAATTGGTTTCAACTATAATTTCCTCTATAGATTCTTCTTTTGTATCAAAATCGTATCTATGGTATCTCTCGATATGAGATTTGCTTCCATCACTTTGATTATCTGCAAAAGCAGTCAGCCCAGAGTTAAGCTCCATTGAAGAAAGAGCCACAATCCCACTTGCTTTCAAAAAAATTCTACGAGATATTTTTTCACTAGCTATTTTAATTTTCCTTCTTTACTTTTAGAGTATACACAAGATTTCTTATACATCAGTTGCTCTGCATTGGAAACACCTCCGTAAAATTTTTCATACGTTAGAGCCATCCTTATTTTAGATTTCAACTTTTACTTTCGCAAAAAAATAAATACCACTGATTTTTTATCCAATAGCCGTGCTAAGATTTATCTCTATGGGATTCAACACATGCGTCTGCTGGCACAACCAAGCCCAATTGTTCACTGTAGTAGTAAACAAGTCGTCATAGTTGTTGTCATATGCAAAATCAAATGTGTCATGAACGGTAATCAAGTAATACATTATAGAATTACCAATCATGAAGCCTGTTCCAGAGGTGCTTACCCTATGCAATGCATAGAATAAATCTGCATTATCAGACTTTTGAATTGTAAAAGACCAACTTCCTCCACTAAAATCTTTCAAGCCACTATTAAGTACTTTGTTTTTATAATTATTAAAAACTGTTGTCGTGTTTAACTTGTCAAGCAATGGCGTCGAAGAATCCGTCACACTCTCAGAATAGTCAATATTATATACAGAGAATTCAACCATAAGAGCCGCACATTCATATCCCTTATCCCGTGCAATTTGCGCAGCTGCCAACCATGCAAGCTGTGTATTATTTAACAAATTTCCAGATGCACGTGTTTGATCTTCATCTTTCATCTTATCGATAAACTTATTTAATTCATCTATCGACATTCCCGAAAAATCAACATGATACTTATCATTCATGCTTTGAATAACAGGATTGCTAGCTTTACGGCTGCTTATGTTAGCAGCATAAGACACAGTATTTATCGAAAACAAAAAACACACTGAAAGAATTAATGATACGAACCTCTTCATAACGAACCTCCTTAAATTCTGTACTCTACTATATAAATTGTGTGCTTCTCATCATCCCAGACAACGAGACTAAAATTCACATCTTCAGAATGTAAAAGCAATGTATTCATTTCGGCTTCCGAGCGTAGTTCCTTATGCTGACTATTATCATAAAGAAAAAAATTTCCACTTGCAATTTCAGGAATCACAAAATCTAATCCAAAATATGACGACACATTTTTTAATATAGAAGATATGGTTGGAGAATCATTAATTTTCTCCCATGAATCGAGTTGATGAATAATTTTGGCTGCATCCACATCGTAGTATACCGCTAACATTATCCCATCATTTTGCAATCCGCCATAAGCCTCATATATCAACGATTCAGAGTATGTTGCTTTTCCAATTTTGAATTGTTTCAAATAATCTCGTTTTTCATATTTGCTTTTTCTTCCAAGCATAAAGCCCAAAAGCAAGCACAGTGCGACTATAGCTAGGTATCGGATAACTCGCGTTGGTCTCGCCTTTATAATTACCTCACACCTTTCTAACTTGCTGAAATATATAACAAACTCCACTTATCTACTGGTACTTCCGGTAATGGTTTCGCTCCGTCCATCGGAATAGCTAAAGGTCGCAGAATACTCAAGCCTATAAGATTTTCCGGGCTTAGTGTTAAAGCTACTGCTCACCATGCAGGTTGAGGTCGTGCTGCTGTTTGAGCAGCTACTTACTTTTTGCCATGTTCCAATTGTCCCCTTTTCATAGAGAACGCCTGAAACGCTGATTTTCTTTACTCCAGTTCGAGTCTGGGCATCAACCTGATAGTATGTTTGGTAAATAGATCCGTTGACCGTACTATCGCCTACATACCGTTCAGACTTTTCAGCGGCCATTGCGGTGCAGGCAAAGCTCAAGAGAATCACCGCTGAAACAACAATGGACAACAAACGCTTTTTCGACATAGACATACACCTCCGTTTTTTTGCTCCCATCAAGAGCCTTTGTATAATCAACGCAATTCGCATTCGCTTCGTTTCAATTTTCAGGAGAAAATTTTTCAAATTTTCCATCTTTGTAAGTTCAGACAAAAAGAAAGCCAGACATTTGTGAACTCTCACAAGTGTCCAGCTTTCTTAACGGATACCTTCCGCAATTTTCATAATCTCATCGTATGGAATGTTTCCCATAACGGTATGTGTAATCCCCCGATGTTCCCAACTTAGAGTATAAACATTCTTTCCATGTTCATCCGTACTGGTTCCAAGTACACCATCTGCTTCTCCGACCTTTACGGTTTCGTACACTGTATGCTCATTATCAAACAGGGACTGCTGCCCTGGCTGGATAATTGAGCAACGGACTGTGTAGCTTTCCTCTGTTTCTTTTGACGAGTAAACATGTAAAAAGTTTTCTGCTCGCTCAAATTTCTGCACATCGTCCATTTCAAAGCCGTTCGGCACATAATGGTCGCTGTATCCATCCGGGAGCCACTCCAGCGGTTCGCCATCCACCTGATAAGTCAGCTGCATCTCAATGGGCAGAAATTTTTGAATCATCGTATAGACTGCCCTGCGGAAATCAGCGCTGACCGCAAGAGCACCAACCGTCAGCATTACGAGTGTCAATGCCGCAATTAGTACTCGTTTCAACACTGGGTGGTGCTTTTTCTTCTTTAAGGCCTCTGTCATTCGTTCGTCCCATTGGGACGTATCTGGGTAGATTTCCTCAAACTGCTTTGGCGTTGGAAGCGAATCCAGTTCTCTTTGCGCATCTGCACGAAGTGCCATCATCAAAGCCGCATCAAATGAAATGTCTGTCCGCTCACTCATGGCTGTTCATCTCCTTCCATAATAGTTTTCGTCCTCGAAAGAGCCGTGTTCGTACCACTTCATCCGTTAATCCCAGCGATTTTGCAATCTCACGGTTTGTATATCCCATTGCCAAAAGGCGTAGCGGATCACGGTACATCGGTTTCATTTGGCCAATCAGTTCTGTTAGACGTTCAATGTTATCGGTGCTAACTGCTGCATCATCCGGCACCGGAGCGGCATCTGGTTCGTTTGGGACATCTTCCAGCAATTCTTCTCGTTGTTTGCGAAGCATATCATATGCACGGCTTCTACTACAACTAACGAGATAAGCAGCGAGTTCGTGACAGTTTTCTCGATGAATTTTAGAAAAATTTTTTGCAACGTACAAAAATACCTCTTGTAGCACATCCTCTGCCAGATACGAATCATCCATGATTTTGTAAGCGGTATGGTAAACCAGCCGTTTGTATGTATTGTACACCTCGGTAAAATCTTCTTCAAAGTTTCGATCATCAAGCACACTTAGATATAACGCAAGCAACGCAGTCACCTCTATTCACATTGATTGTGTGTAGTGTACCACGAACCAATAAAAATGTCGAATACAACCAACTTTTGAAAAGGAGCGTGATGCCATTGACCCAACCGAAAACCGATCTCGCCTATCTCCGCAGCGAGAAAGCCAAAGCAGAACAGCAGCTGCGCTACTACCAGCACCGGGAGAAAATTCTGGAACACCAGATACCGGAGCTGACCCGCAAGGCCCGTGTGCATCGGCTGTGTACCCGTGCCGGAATGCTGGAAAGTTTTCTGATTGCGCCGGAAGAACTCACCAACGATCAGGTGATGGAGCTGCTGAAAATTGCGTTCCGTCAGCCGGAAGTTGCGCTGGCTCTTGCAAAGATGATTCACGACCTGCACGAAAGCCGCAGCGTTCCGCACCCTTTAGAATAAAGGGCGCAATTATACACCGTTCCGGTGAAATTGCGGTCTTGCAGATGGCTCGATGAAATCGAAGCTGGCGTTTGTGCGCCAGCCCGATTCCATCCCAAGGAAAACTGCATTTTCCTTGCGCTGCTTTGCAGCTATCCTTTTGCGGCTCCCGCCCAAGACCGAAGCGCACGGCACTCCGTTCCAAGGCGGCGAGCAAAACCGAATACGATTCCAGACCGTTCATCAAGAGCAATCTTGCTGGGCGGTCTTTTTGTTTGGGGGTGATGCCTATTCCGTGTCCGCATTTCAAAATTACCATCGTCAAGCGCAGCCAAGGGCAGTCCGCTGTTGCCGGGGCCGCTTACCAAAGCGGCGAACGGCTGTTCAGCGAGTACGACCAGAAAACGAAATTCTACAACAAGAAGAAAGAACTTGTCCACGCTGAGATCATGCTGCCGTCCTATGCGCCGCCCGGATATGCAGACCGGGCGACCCTCTGGAACGCCGTGGAAGCCGTGGAGAACCAGTGGAACTCCCAGCTTGCCCGGCGCATCGTGCTGGCGTTCCCGGTGGAGGTGCCGAAGGAGCAGTATTTGTCCATGATAAAAGAGTTTTGTCAGGAGCAGTTTGTTTCCAAAGGGATGATTGCCGACTTTGCCATCCACGACAAGGGAGATGGAAACCCACACGCCCACATTCTGCTGACGCTCCGGGCAATGGATGAACACGGCAAGTGGCTCCCGAAAGCCAGAAAGGTGTACGACCTTGACGAGAACGGTGAGCGCATCCGGCTCGCTTCCGGCAACTGGAAGTGCCACAAGGAAAACACGGTGGACTGGAACGACCAGAAGTATGCCGAGGTCTGGCGGCATGGCTGGGAGACCATTACCAACCGCTATTTGGAAGCGGCTGGCCGCCCGGAACGTGTTGACCTGCGCTCCTTTGAGCGACAGGGCATCCAGCAGATACCGACCGTGCATCTCGGTCCCGCCGCACACCAGATGGAAAAGCGTGGAGTGGAAACTTTTCTCGGCAACCTGAACCGGGATATTCGCGCCGCCAATAGCCTGATGCAGTCCATCCGCAGTGCGATTCGTGGGCTGCAACGCTGGATCGCAGACCTGAATGAAAAGAAGCAGATTCTTTTGGATGCACTGGAACAAGCCAAGGAGCCAATGCTGTCCGACCTGCTGGTGGATTACTTCAACCTCCGCAACGAGCAGCGCAGCGATTGGTCTGGCAAGGCAAAACTGAAATGCACTGTCCGAGACTTTGAGGAAGTCAAACGGGCGGTGGACTATCTGAAAGCCCATTCTCTGAACACCATCGAGGATCTGGATACCGCAATTTCTAACCTGAACCAGACCGCCGCCCCTCTCCGTAGGCAGTTGAAGCAGAACGAAAACCGTATGCGGGCAATCGCCCAGATCAAGGATGCTGCCGCCGCCCATGCCAAGCTGAAGCCCATCCACGACACCTTTATCAAGAAGAACTTCAAGTTGACCAAGGACGCTTATGCCGCCCAGCACAAAGAGGAGCTGGACACCTTTAATAAAGCTGTCCGCACTCTGATGAAACTGAACGGCAGCACAGCGGTAGATTTTTCGGCATTGGATGCCGAATTTTCTGCGCTGCAATCCGGCAGCGCAGAACTGCGTACCAAACTGGAAACCTTGCAGCCGGATGTCTCTGCCCTGAAAAATATCCGCAAGTATATCGACATGGTGCTGAATAAGCAGCAGCTTTCCGCACCGGGCGGCAAGACCCCGGAAAAGGAATCGGTGCTGAAAAAGCTGGAGCAGCTTCAGCAGAAAAAGTCCCACCACAAAACGACTTCCACTCCCCCAAACCGCGAAGAATCGCTCTAAACGATCTTTCTGTCACCGATATGCCGTTGCAATCAGTGGCAGAAATACATAATTCGTTTGTTTTTTGCTGGCTTTTGGCTATTCTCGCTGGCTAGTGAGTAAAGGCGCATTTTTAAGGTGGAAATTTTCTCCAACACCCCCCATTTTAGGCCACTTTTTCTGTTAATAGTAGAAGCGCCTCTTTGAAAGCCGGTCATTTGTGACCTTTTTGTTAATTCTCAAAAAGATGGTTGTCTTTGGGCTGTTTTCGTTGCCTACCTATTGAGAGGATTTTTTCAAAAGCGGAGATTTGGTCTCAAGAATTACAATTCAATTACAAGTTTCTCACCAATGCTACGAAACAGGCGTTCTCGATGCCTACCAAGTGTAGGGCATCTTTTTCAAGACCATTCTCGGACTATTATGACGTTTTGTTTACAAAATTGCTTGCAATGCTACGAAATGGCCTTTTTCATCGGCTACCAAGTAGAAGGATGTTTTTCGTCCGTCAAAGTCCAGAAATCTTCCATATGTTCCTTGACAAGTGAATAGTTCAATCGTCCGGTACTTCACAAAAGGTACTTCTGTAACTCGCAGCCCGGTCATAACGAAGACGGGGTGGCTGAAATGCCAATGGTGCGGTGCAAGCCCGCCGCCGGACGATTCCCCACTCCTAGGGAAGTCGAGGACCAATATGGGAGACCTTAACTTATTAACGCAGTTGAGCACTTGTTTCGTGCTTTTCTGCGACTGGAGAATTGGAACCCACCAATTCTCGTTACATACTCTTTGTTTCTGATTTCTGCTTCAGCTGGAGGTGATCAACATTTCAGAATATCTTACCACGCAAACTCCGCTGCCGCCGTTTCTCCCATACCCACGCTTCCTTTTGGAACTTGACCTGAGCCAGACTGCAAAAATGACTTATGCGCTGCTGCTCGACCGTGCCACGCTCTCGCAGAAAAATCTCTGGATAGATGAACGTGGTTTCGTGTTTGTCATTTTTACGATTTGCTCTTTGGCTGAGCAGCTAGGGCGCAGCACTGTCAGTGTTTCCAGTGCGCTTAAGGAATTGGACGCTGCGGGATTGATTGAGCGCAGACGAACGCGGTTTTCTTCGCCCAATCACATCTTTGTGAAAATTCCAAATGTTGAATAGTTCTGCGTTTTTCACGATTCAAGAACCGCCAAAATCACGATTCTGTGATGCAGATTCTTAATGGCATCTGCAAAAGATATTTTTCCTATGCAGTATAGCAGCCTTTAAGACTGTATCGAAGAAAACTTTCACCTAACCAACGTAATAAAACAAAAAGAGAAAAACGAATAGAATCCATCCATTCCTTTCCGTATTTGCACCACATGAATGAGGAGGTCTGCCCTTGAACAAAGAAAAATCTGAGAAGAAGCCCACCACACGCAAACGTGCGCCGAGAAGTCCGAAGTCCGTGCGCCTGATCGTGGAACGCCATTATATCGGCAATGTGCCGATGAATACGCTTTTTCAGCGGCTTGCGGAAGAAGAAATTCGTAAAACTGCCGAATCGTATCTCGCCGCTGGCTAATTGGACGTTTTACTGCGGAAAAGGGCTTGCATCATCACGCAGCATCCGCTACAATGTGATTGATGAGGTCTCTTTTCCATTATGGAGGTACACATGGAAAAGGACAAAAAAGTAACTGCTTTATACTGCCGACTGTCAAAAGATGACGGTTCAAACAGCGAAAGCCTGAGCATCCGCACTCAAAAGGCGATGCTTATGGAGTATGCCACACGCAACGGTTTCGGGAATTGCCAGTACTATGTCGATGATGGTTACAGCGGTACGAACTCTGACCGCCCTGCCTTTCAGGAACTTCTGGATGATATCCGGGAAGGAAAGGTGGCAACAGTCATTACCAAAGACCAGTCCCGACTTGGACGCAACCACATCGAAACCGGAACGTATATGGAAATCTTCTTTCCTGAACACGGTGTCCGCTATATTGCAATCAACGATGGTTATGATTCCAACGAGCAATCTCAGATGGATATTGCCCCGTTCCGAAACATCATCAATGAAATGTACGCCAAAGACA
>CAUAWO010000072.1:0-9901 GCA_958432865.1 Bacteroides stercoris | reverse complement strand
AGGATAGCTCCAGTTCTTCCAACTGGTTGAGAGATTTTGGAAGCAGTTTGTTTCCTACAGGAATTTGTTTATTAAATATTTCTAGTGCAGTAATGACTACCGGAGGACGTACGTGATTCGTTTTAATTTGATGGGGATAGAAAGCATTGAATCCGTTTACCGATCCGATATAAATTTTTCCGTCAGAAGCTTTGATACCTGCATTGGGTAGAAACTGGTCACTTTGTAGTCCGTCACTTTTAGTAAATACCTGGCAACCTTCTCCCGGTATATAGCGGACCAGCCCTTTTGTAGTGGTCAGCCATAATATATGCTGGTCTTCGATAATGCTGCATATATTGTGGCTGGGTATTTCTAACGGGATGGTTTCAAAATTGTCTTCCTCTATATTGTATTTACAAAGTCCGTTCATGGTTCCTGCCCATATCTCTCCATGGCTGTCTATCAGGCAGCAGTTTACTTGGTTATTGGCCAGCGTATTGGGCAGTGTATTGTTATGCACATAGTTTTTCCATATTTGTTTTTCCGGATGAAATTTGAACAATCCTTTTCCTTGTGTGGAAAACCAGAGATTTCCTTTTGTATCTTGGTCTATGTCTATGGTCATAGCATCTAGGTTCTTAATACGGATAAAATTATCCTCTTCCCGGTTATACAGATTGATTCCATTCATGGATGCTACCCAGATTCTATCCGATCTGTCTTTAAAGATGGCGTAAGAACTGGTTCCGTCCAGTGAGGTCGGGATATCTGTATAAGAGCGGTAGACTTTAAAAGTTCCCGTTTGCAGATTCAGTACATTCACTCCTCCAGTATAGGTTCCTATCCATAGGTTGTCTCCATCCATGCATAGTGCATGGACGTTGTGATAGGAAAGGCTGTTTTTATGATCAGCCGGTAGATAGTAAACGAACTTCCGGTCTTTAGGCGAGTATCGGTTCAGTCCACCGTCGTCCGAAGCTATCCATATTTGTCCATGAGCATCTTCGCAGAACCGTCCGATAACATTTCCATTTATAGAATTGTAAAGTCGTGAATGGGAAAAACTTTCAAATTGTTCAGCATTAGGTGAAATATAATTAATCCCTCCATAGTAAGTCCCAATCCAGATACCTCCTTCCCGGTCTTTTATGATGGGATATACAAAACGGTTTGATAAAGAGTTGGGAACAGTTTCATTTTCAGTAAACAGTTTATATTCTTCTGTAAGGGTATTGAATAATAACAGCCCGTCGTCCGATCCTATCAATAGTTGGTGGGGGGCATATTCCATTAACGAATGAATGTGTGTTACACCTTTTCCGTCCGTAGGGTGTAAATAGGTAGTGGTTTGCCGCGTATATTTATCTATTTTTTGCAACCCGCACTCCCATGTTCCCAGCCAAAGGGTCTGTTCTGAATCCTCCAGCATGGCTAATGCTTGTGAGTGGTGATTTCCGGCATTGTAAAGAAGTCCAAAAGGCTCGAATTTATTTTCTGCTTTGTTCAGTTTGTAAACACCTGATTCTCCTTGGTTGGTGAGAGCCCATATTTGGTTGTCACTGTCTGCCATTGTGCTTGCTACTATTCCGAACGCACTTGTAAATTCGTATTGTTCCAAATAGTTTTTTGATAGATTGTATCGGAACAAGCCTTGCCCGTTGGTCGAGAACCATAAATTTCCGTCTTTATCTTGCAAAATATGGTTGACGATGCTGGTTATGCGGACATTATTGGGAGTTGTGAGGTCGAAATAGGTAAAAGTTTCCGTTGCATAAGCATATATATAGATTCCCTCATCTGTCCCTATCCAGATATTCTTTTTGGTTCCGTACAGGGAGGATATGTATTTGCCTGCTGCCTGTGGGCAAATTGAATATGATTTTATCATGATTCCGTCATATCGGTTCAGACCTTCTTCTGTTCCTATCCATAGAAAACCATATTTGTCTTGCATAATGGCACGTACAGAGTTGGATGACAATCCGTCTTCTACGGAGAAATGTCGGAAACGGAAATCATTGGGTACAGCAAGTAAAGTTACTGATATAAGTAGAAAGAGTATCGAAAGGACAGGGCTTTTCATAGTTGTTATTTTTATCTTTATGCAAAGATAACAAGGTTTGAAATAATAGCATTGTAAAATGAAATATATTTATTGAGGTCAAGATAGAAATATGAATGTGTGGAAATATTTTCTTTAAAAGGGTGCCAATAGTCTGATAGTACTATTTTTGTTGCACCCTCATAAAGAAAATGTGATATGGTTTTATTGAATAATGGGCTGACTTCCAGTTATTCTTATCCGGTAAGGCCATTGTGCATCCTTTTCTTCCTGATTCGGATTTATCCAATGTTCGGCTGGCGCTCCCATAACGATGAACCAGAGACGTTCCGGAGATGAATTCTCTGGCACAGCATAACTGATTTTTCCCACAGGGTCTGCTTTCATTTCTCCATAGACTGCCTTGCCTTCTTTTGTGATGGTTACTATTCCATAGCGCCATCCGGCTTTGTCTGCATTGATGGTGTGGAATCCATTTTTATCGGCTTCTCCACAAAATTCTATTGTTACAGTTTGTCCGGTTGGGGGGATTGAGAGAGGAATGGCGTTGAAACCGTAGTTTTCCGGACAATTTTCGGGTGTGATCTGATACCAGTTGTCATCCATGCTGTTCAGTTTGCAGGTATATTGATTGGCATAAGGGCGTGTCTCTTTCCATACCCGTGGGAAATCCCAATTGATGAAATGACGGCAGGCGTCGAATATTTCATCACAGAATTGTTCCTGAGTCAGTCCAGTCATGCGTTTATAAGTCATTACAGGGTCTTCCCCTCTTTTTCCCTGACGATAAAGTTCGGCGATGAACGGCAGTCCCCGTTTCATGCTCCAATATTCTATGACGTATGGTGAATGATAAATGTTTTCCAAATGCAGATAAGCCTTGTGGGTAAGGGTCTTGAATGCATCCCAATGATATTTTTCATCGGTCATCCAGTCTGGATTCACTTGCCAGAGCATCCATTGTGAGGTCATTTCGAAGAAGCCGCAACCACCCCAGGCTTCTCCTTGGCCGTCACAGGTGATTTGTGACTGGAAACTATGTCCCAGTTCATGCGCTATACAATTCAGCTTTTCGTCCTGTACCCGGTTGGGGGCAATCCAGAGAGCGCCGATCTCACCGTCATAGTCTCCACCATAAGCGGTTCCTTCCAGTGAATAATTGATCATAACCATCATGCGGTATTTGTCGCATTTTGATCCGGTTTTGGCGAATTGCAATGTGTGATAGAAATAATGGTAAAAATGCTCTAGTTTTTCTTCCAGATTTTTCAGGTTTACTTTCATGGAATGTCCTTCCAGCTGAGGAGGGTCTGACAGGTTGTCACCAAATCCTTTTTCCCAAAAGATGACGAAGTTTTCGGTACATGCCATGCGGTGATAGCTCCATTTGCTTTCGGGGTCTTGCAAGTCCATGCTTCGCAGGTCTTTGGGGATATAGATTTCTTTGCCTTCGGGCAGAGGTACCGTTGTGCTTTCATTTTCCTGTGTTTTTGAGTTGGAACAAGAGATGAGCATCATCATGAGCAGGGGTAGGATATATGTTTTCATATTATTATAAATGAGTTGTTTCATTATTTAATGGGTGTCAGTCTGACCATCAATACTCCATGCGCGGGAATTTCGTGCCGGGTATTTCTTTCTGTGGTTCCTATGTCTTTGTGCTGCCATAGGTCTCTTATTTTATATTCCTTCCGATGTATGTTCACTTCATCGGCAAAATAGATGGTTTGTTTTTTCCAGTCATAATCCAGTTTCCAGCTGTTTTCCGTACGGTTCATGAAACATACAGCCAGTTCACCATCATTCAGCGGCTTTGCCCATATTTCTTTTTCGCCCATATCCATAAACCGGCGGGCTTGTTCTCCTTTTTTATCTTGGTTGATGGCTATTACCTCTTTATTGGTTAATATTTCTATGGTTTCTTTATCCATATTGCGCAGGTCGTTGCCGCTCATGAGTGGTGCTGCTAACATACACCACATGGAGAAATGGGTGATATATTCGTCGCGTGTCATTCCACCATTACCTACTTCCAACATCTCGGCATCGTTCCAATGTCCCGGTCCGGCATAAGGGTAGAGATCGGCCATCTTGTCTATAATGTCGAGTACTCCCACACCTCCCCAGTCGAATACACACTGGTAGCAATCGCGTATGTCAGGAGTGATGCGCCATAAATGTCCGATACCTTTTCCCCATTTCCATGGTTCATTCTCCCCCCATTCGCAAATGCTGAATACAATAGGACGTCCGCATGCTTTCAGCGCGTCGCTCATGGTACGGTAAGCAGCTTCCGCCTTTTGTCCTTCATTGGAGCACCAGTCGTATTTCAGGTAATCGATTCCCCATGCGGCGTATGTACGTGCATCTTGAAACTGATATCCGCGGCTTCCGGGTCTTCCCTGGCATGTTTCGGAGCCTGCACACGAATATATTCCCATTTTCAGTCCTTTGGCATGCACATAATCTGCCAGTGCTTTCATTCCATTGGGAAAACGTTTGGGATCGACCTGTATATTTCCTTCTTCGTCTCGTCCTACCTGCCAGCAGTCGTCGATGACCAGGTATTCATAGCCTGCATCCTTCATGCCTGTGGCAATCATGGCGTCCGCCATTTCTTTGATGAGCTGTTCGCTCACATTGCATCCGAATTTGTTCCAGCTGTTCCATCCCATAGGCGGAGTTTGTGCCAATGCGTTAAATACAGAGTCGGGTACTTCTTTTTTAGTGCCGAAATACATTTGTGCTCCGGCTGTAAGTGTGCTTGCCAGCAGCAGGATTATAAGTTTTGTTTTCATGGTACACAAGGTTCTTTTCATATAGTTTTCATATTTTGTGGGGGTAAAAGTAGTTTTTAGAGAGGTATTGATATGAAACAATCATGCAAAAATATAGCAAAATAGTCTGGATAGTGAGCTATATAGGAAAATTTGACTTGAAATTCCTTTATGTATGAAGGTGATTAAAAAAGGAGTATCTTTGTTGGACACTCCTTTTTTAATATTAATAATCTGTTGCTTCCCAATAGTATTATTCGTAAGGAGCGGCATCAATCAGTTTGGACTTATTCAGTTCCCAACGCGGAACAGGTACCCAATACAGTTTGTCATTATTGAATACACGTGTGGAAACTATATTATCTGTCCAGTATTCTTTGCGGTAGGTGCCGTCTTCATTTTTAAATTTGCCGATAGTCACGCCATAAATAGGCTTGCTATATTCTTCATACATTTTTTTCCAACGGCGAAGATCAAACCAACGTTGCCCTTCAAATACCAGCTCTATTTGTCTTTCATATTCATATTCGGCCCTGATATCTTCTCCTGTAGCGGGTGGTAAAAGTGCGCGGGTACGTACTTTATTTATATACTCTAAAGCTTCTGAGTTGTTACCTAGCTCAATTTGGCATTCGGCATAGTTGAGATAAATTTCTGAAAGACGGATGAAGAACCAAGGGGTAGTGTGCATGGTTGTTCCTGTTGCATCATAAGAAGGGTCGAGAAACTTCCGCATGGAGTATCCTGTATTGCTGGCATTCCACCAATATTCACCCCAATTGCTGTCTTTGCCGGCAGGAATCGTTTCATCTCCTCCATAATATACTTCTACCTCGCGTTTGTCTTTTCCATACCCCCATTCATCTCCATCTAATAAGAAAGCGGCATAAAAACGAATTTCACGCCCGTTCCAGGGATAATAGTCATAGTGTGTTTTCTTTTCAGAAGCAGTACCGTCTGCCATTTGGAACTTATCCACTAAATTTTGTGTCGGATTGAAATTCCCCCATCCTTGGAAGCCGTTACCAATGCCGCATGGAGCCTGATATAAAAATGAGTTATTATCACCTGATCCGTATTTAGGGTCAAATAATTTTTCGAAAATAACTTCTGGATTTTTCACATCATAAAACAATGCTCCATATTCCTCACTGTTATTTACCGTTTTTAAATAGTATTTGTTTAAGTCGAATACTGCTTTTGCAGCATTTGCTGCCGCTTGCCACTTTTCAGTGCTGGGTGTTCCAAATAATGGACTTGCCTTATATAATAGTACTCTGGATTTCAGAGCTAGAGCAGCTCCTTTGGTAACTCGTCCGAAATCATTGGGATCACTATACTCTATAGGGAGCAATGCAGCGGCCTCATCTAAATCCTTTATAATGAAATCGGCTACTTTATCCATATCTTCACGTTGCAGTTCAAATGAAGAATCCAGGTCAAAAGTATGATCTACGATAGGCACACGTCCGAATAAGCTGTATAGCATGTGATAATTCCATGCACGTAGAAACAGGGCTTGCCCTTTTTGTTCGTTTCTAGAAGTCTCATCTCCGGGTACATTATCTATCTTTTCCAAAAAAAGATTCAACTTGCTTATATATTGATAATAACTATACCAGGGATCCCACATCGTATCATCCCAACCGATTCCGGCATTATCACAGCTTAATAATCCTTGGGTCACATTTTCTGAACCATAAGTATGTTTTTGAAAAACTTCGTCTGTATAGTGTGCAAAGCGGGTGCCCTTCATGTTTTCGGCCATCAGGTTCATATATTGCGCATTCAGATAAGTTTCTGAAAGGGCAAGATCATTCCATACTGCTTCATCTGTGAAAGAGTCCAGCGGGTCTTGATCAAGTATATCTGTACAAGAAATCATGCCTATGCTAGCCAATGCAAAGGCTACATATAAATATATCTTTTTCATTGTTCATCGTTTTTGGGTTTCTTAAAATGTAATATTGGCACCGAAAGTAATCGTTCGCTGTAACGGATAGCTTAGCACACCGTTAGAGTTGATTACTTCGTTGTTGTCATTACGTGTTACACCTGCTTCCGGATCAGCAATCTTATAGTTGTCAATCGTAAATAAGTTTGCTCCGTTGACATAAATTCGTGCTTTTTGTATTCCTACTTTAGCTGTTAGATCCTTAGGCAATGTATAACCTAATTCCACTGATTTTAAACGTAAGAAGGATGCATTACGTAACCACCATGTCGAAGCTTGCCCATTCCAAGTATCACCATAAGTTTGTTTTATGAAGGCTTTAGGCCAACGTGCGTTGGCATTTTCTTCCGAGGTGTTTCCTTCTTTCCAGCGTCCTTCATAAAAATCTGTCGCCATGTTCATGGTTGGCTGGACTAATTGGCTGGCTTTGGCCTGTCCTTGGAAAAACATATTTAAATCGATACCTTTCCAACCTCCATTTAATGTAAATCCGTAAATGATTTTTGGAGTAGCTGTTTCATCAATACGGATTGCATCATCCCATGTTATGTTACCGTCGCCATTCGTATCTTGATAAATCAAGTCTCCTGGTTTGGCTCCGTCAATATGTGGCGTATTATCTACCTGCTCTTGAGTTTGATAGATGCCTAATGCTTTATAGAGTACTTGTCCGTCAATGGGATGGCCTTCTGTCTTTTGCCATGCAGGAGTGCTGGCTGCCTCATCCATATAGTTCACCTTATTTTTTGCGTAAGTTAAGTTACCTGTGATCCCCCATTCAAAATCACCTGCACGATCTCGATATGTAGCTATGATTTCTATGCCGGAGTTAGTAACTTCACCTATGTTCTCTTGTGGCAGAGTCATTCCTGCGTAATAAGGAATGGATGCGTTACGGTAACAAAGGATATCATTACGGTTGGAATGGAACCAATCAAAATCCAGACCAAATTTTCCGTTTAAGAATTGTGTGGATAAACCTAAGTTTAAAGTCTTTGCTTTTTCCCAAGTTACTACTGGATTGGCTACTCGTGCTTGGTAAAAGCCTTGGTTGATGTGTCCGTCCTCTCCTGCTCCAAAGTACGGCCCTTTATTATCTGCTAAGAATTTGTATTGGGACATGAACTGATAGGCGGCGATATTGTCATTACCCATCATGCCCCAGGAACCTTTCAGTTTGAAGAAGCTGACCACATCCTTTATCGGTTCGAAGAATTTTTCCTCACTCATCACCCAACCCAGTGAGAAAGCCGGGAACAATCCCCAACGATGACCGGGAGCAAAATTCATGGAGCCATCGTAGCGCAATGTTACCTCTGCTAAATATTTGTCTTTATATCCATAGTTGATACGTCCGAAGAAATTGCAACGTGCTGTAGCGTCTGAATAACCTCCATTGTCCTTGTCTTCGGGTACACTGCTGCCTGCAAATATTTCAGGAATGGCTGTAGACAGATAGTTGGTACGATAGGCGGAAAGAGTGTTATAATCATATTTGCTTTGTTCGTAGGCCACGAATGCATCTACTTTGTGAGCTTCGGCAAATGTATGGCTATAACCGATACGGGCATTCAGGGTGATTGTTTTGTAGTTGCTAGACCAGGAGTTTACACTGATTTTACCGGTATCTGCTCTTTTGTTCTGGTATTCATTGGTTGCTTTGTCATAATAATATAAGTCGTACGGCTGATTTAATGATTTGCCGTTATCAAAATGGAAATCCAGTGCGGCATATCCTTCTACATACAAACCTTTGGTAATCATATCCAGGTCAATATGCAGCAAGGGCTTCAGGTTTAATATATTATAGGTGTATTTATTGTATCCGGGCTGGTCTGTCACCATAATGGCGGCATTGCGGGTGATACCATCGTAACCTACTCGTGGGAGTCCGTTCGGGAAATAGGGAGCGCTGCCGGGAAAAGTGGTCAGGAAATAAGTAAACAGGTAGGGAGTCGAATAAATTCCACGGTTACGTTGTTCTTGACGTCCCAGAATATCAAAACTAAAACGTACGGATTTGTTGATTTTGGCATCAATGTTGGTGATGAATTGATATTGCTTGTAGTCCTGTGTGCTCTGTTTGTAAATGGCATCCTGCCACATATATTGAGCGGAAGAATAGAAGGATAATTTATCATTGCCACCACTTACGGACAAGCTGTGCTGAGTTTTTCCTGCCCAATCTTTGGCCACTGCATCCCACCAGTCTGTGTCGGGATAATTTAGATCATCATCATGATTTATATAATGTTGCAGCACTTCATCGGAATAAGTGATACCGCCCTGATCGTGGCGTGGGTCGGCGTCATATTCATTTACATAAGTCGCATACTGGTAGGAGTTCAGCATTTGGGGGATGCGTGTCGGTTGGGAAAGTGTGTAGCTGCCGTTGTAGTTTACTTGCATTTTACCTTCCTTACCGCGTTTGGTGGTTACCAGGATAACACCATTTGCGGCGCGTGCACCATATATGGCGGCAGAAGCGTCTTTCAGTACAGAAATAGATTCGATGTCTTCAGGGTTGAGGCGGCTGAATGAACGGTCAGCAATACCATCCACAACGATCAGTGGAGAAGTATTCCCTAAAGTCCCTTTTCCGCGGATAAGAATGTCGGCTCCATCCTCGCCAGGTTCGCCTGAACGGGTATTGGCTATGATACCGGCTGTCTTACCGGCTAGGGTATTACTTAAATTGGCTGCTGAGACTTTTTTAATATCTTCACCGCTTACAGATGATACAGAGCCTGTCAGGGTTGCTTTTTTTTGTGTGCCATAACCTACCACCACCACTTCATCCAGTATCTCCGTATCTTCTTTTAGCGTAACATTTACAGTTCGTTGTCCGTTGATGGATATTTCCATCTTTTTATATCCTATGTAGGATATTGTCAATGTGCCTTGGGCCGGTGCATTGAGGCTGAACTTACCGTCAAAGTCGGTAATGGTTCCGTTGGTCGTTCCTTTTACCACAACGCTGGCTCCGATGACAGGTTCCCCGCTGGTATCGGTAATCCGACCGCTGATGGTTTGATTTTGTTGAACTGTTTCCATGACTGATGTGCTGGCTTCCGGCAGTGCAAATACAGGGCTCATCCCTGCACCCGCAGTAAGGAAAAGACAGGT
>CAUAWO010000071.1:0-10405 GCA_958432865.1 Bacteroides stercoris | reverse complement strand
AGTCTATGCATTTAAAGAAAAGCCAAAAGCAAGCTATGCCGCTCAAGGTACAAACCACAAATCCGATTGAAAATAAATCCATAATTCCTTTTTTTAATTAATACTATTGTTAACTGCCACGCTATATGCCAATAGTGTGCCATTACCGGCAAACAGGAGATAAGTAATTGATTTATATACAGATATAACAACAAGAAAAAAGAGGGAGCAAAAGAAGATCTTTTCAAAATGAAAAGGGAAGAATATCAAAACAGGAGAATAATTGATTTATTTGCTGCCAAACTGCATAATTCCCCAATTTATTATATAGCTTTGTATAAAGGTTTTAATACAGAAAAACAGAAAGGAAAAATGAAGGAGATAAATGTTACCGTAGCCGATATCACTACTTTAAAAGTCGACGCCATTGTAAATGCAGCCAACTGCTCGTTGCTGGGTGGCGGTGGTGTAGATGGAGCTATCCATCGGGCTGCAGGCCCGGCGTTGTTAGCGGAATGTAAAACATTGGGCGGTTGTCCGACGGGGGAAAGCAAGATAACCGATGCATACAACCTGCCATGCAGGAAAGTGATTCATACCGTAGGACCCGTATGGCATGGGGGAACGCATGGAGAAGCCGAAAAACTTGCATCATGCTATCATACCAGTTTCATACTAGCGAGAGAGAACGGCATCCAAAGCATTGCATTCCCCTGTATCAGTACCGGCGTATATCATTATCCCAAGGAAGAAGCGGCACGTATCGCATTGAATGCCATCGGGGAAGAAATGGCACATGGCTATGAAGGAGAAGTGATTGTATGCTGTTTCTCGGAGGAAGATGCCGAAGTATATCGAAAGCTCTTGTCTTGCTGAGGAAAGTCACGGATCATTTCTATATCCGGAATGTATTGATTCCGTAGCCATCTTTGCTGAAACCATCTTGCAATAATGCTGCCTATGGTCTTTCGTGAAGCAGTAGAATTTGAGTGGGGCTGTTTATCCGTAAGGAATACATAAAAGACTTGGGAACCGGATTCGTCATTAAAAGGTTTTATCCGTATCCCTAACCCTTTCCTGCCCTATGGTTAAGGGTTTTCTTCTTGTTTGTTTTATCTCCACAAGTCTTTGGAGTTAACTCCATAACCTTGGGAGTCAACTCCAAAGCTTATGGAGATAACTCCAAAGGCTATGGAGATAGAATACATCCGTATAAAAAGACTTAACCATAGGGCAGGAAAGGGTTGATCAATGACCTGCAACAACTAAATGCCGTATTCCTCTATCTTTCTATATAAAGTAGTCAAACCTATTTTCAATAAACGTGAAGCCTCGGTCTTGTTTCCTTTAGTATGTTGCAGAACTTTAGCGATATGACGTTTTTCCATAGCGGCCAGTTCAAACTCCGAATAATTCTTGCCGGAATAATCTTCCTGCCGGGCATTCTGTATTTCAATGGGAAGATCTTGTAAGGTGAGCTGTTTGTCGCAGACAATCATGCTGCGTTCTATCACGTTTCGCAATTCACGGATATTTCCTCTCCAGTCGGCAGCTTTCAAAGCTTTCAAGAACTCCGGAGCCATCCCTTCCACCTGTTTCCCCAGTTTCTTTGAAAAGAGTTGGATAAAGCTTTCCGCCAAAAGTTCGATGTCTTCTTTGCGCTCACGAAGAGGAGGGAGGTGTATCTGAAAAACAGAAAGACGATAATAAAGATCTTCACGGAAATTACCTTGTTCTATTTCTTTTTTCAGGTCCCGATTGGTGGCGGAGATAACGCGGACATTCACTTTCGTCGGTTTCGTGTCGCCTATCTTGATGTACTCTCCCGCTTCGAGCACACGAAGCAATTTGGCTTGCAGCTCGAAAGCCATTTCACCTATTTCATCCAAAAAGATGGTTCCGTTATCGGCCACTTCGAACAGCCCCTTCTTATCTTTCATCGCTCCGGTAAACGAACCGGCTTTATGACCGAATATCTCGCTTTCAAGCAGATCTTTGCTAAAAGCAGAACAGTTTACAGCCACAAAAGCATTCTCTTTGCGAAGACTGTTGCGATGGATGGCTTGTGCAAAGACCTCTTTCCCCGTGCCTGTTTCTCCGGTCAGCAAGACTGTAACATCCGTTGCCGAAACCTTTCGGGCCAATGCTACGGCTTGTTGCATACCCTCCGACTTCCCTTTTATAGCGTCAAAAGAGAAACTTTGGGTCTCTTCTGTTTTCACTTTTTCCCCTACATTCTTTTTAGCCTGAGCCATAGCCCGGCTGATTAACGGAATAATTTTATTATTATCATCCCCTTTGGTGATATAATCAAAGGCTCCATTCTTGATTGCCTGCACACCATCCGGAATGTTACCGTGGGCGGTCAAAAGTATCACCTCCAATTCTGGATAGAGTTTTTTGATGGTTGTAACCATATCCACTCCATTGCCGTCCGGCAAAAACACATCACACAACACCACTTGGGGATTATGTAACTTAAGTTGTTTCAATGTAGACTGGCAATCGGCTGCCTGGAATACTTCGTAACCTTCCAATTCCATCATACGCGAAAGAAGTTTGCGTATTTGCGGTTCATCATCAATAATTAAAATACTATCCATATATTTATTCTGTTTTGCGTGACAAAGATAGAATAAAATGAACGCTCGACAAAAGGATAATACTTAATTTCTGTTTTATAGAAAACGCTTTCTGATTAGCTTTTTTTAATCTCGGACTTTCTGAACCACTCCCGTAGGGAGTAAACAATAACAAGCTGTAAAAAAACATATTTACTGATCAATAAAACTCATCTTATGATGAACCTTTTTATATTTTGTTTCGTTAAATATACCGGATGACATCTCAATTTACTTCCGTCAATTCCTCCCTATTCTTAATTAATTTAAACTATTATAGACTATGAACAAAATAGAAATAAAAGACTTGTATCTTGTTTTCGGTCCGGAAAAGCAGAAAGCGTTCCGGATGTTGAAAGAAAGAAAAAGCAAAAATGAAATTTTAAAGGCGACTAATTGTACTGTAGCAGTTAAAAACGCCAATCTGACAATCAAAGAAGGAGAGTTCTTCGTAATCATGGGACTGTCGGGCAGTGGCAAATCAACTTTATTGCGCTGCATAAACCGGTTAATCAAACCCACAAAAGGACAAGTACTGATTAATGGAACAGACATTACTGCCGCATCCGATAAGGAATTGCTGGAAATGCGTCGCCGGGAAATAGCTATGGTGTTCCAAAATTTTGGTTTGTTACCTCATCGCAGTGTTTTAAGCAATATTGCATTCGGGCTCGAACTCCAAGGAGTTCCCAAACAGGAACGTGAGAAAAAAGCCATGAAGAGTATGGAAATAGTCGGGCTGAAAGGATATCAGAATCAGATGGTCGGACAACTTTCCGGCGGAATGCAGCAACGTGTGGGATTGGCACGCGCTTTGGCAAATGATCCGGAAATATTACTGATGGATGAAGCCTTTTCCGCTCTGGACCCATTGATCCGCGTACAAATGCAAGATGAAATGCTGGCACTGCAGTCCAAAATGAAAAAGACCATCGTCTTTATCACGCATGATTTGAGCGAAGCAATTAAACTGGGTGACCGCATTGCCATTATGAGAGATGGAGAAGTGGTACAAGTCGGAACTTCAGAAGAAATTTTAACTGAACCGGCCAATGACTATGTGGCAAGATTTGTAGAAAATGTGGACCGGAGCAAAATCATAACGGCAGGAAGTATTATGATAACCCGTCCCGCCGTAGCCCGTCTGCGTAAAGAAGGTCCCGAGGTTCTGATCAGAAAGATGAAAGAAAGAGATATTACCGTGCTTCCTGTGATAGATGAAAATGACAAGCTGATAGGAGAGATTACATTGGAAAGTGCCGCCATTCTTCGGCGTAAAGGTATAAAATCAATCCGGGAAGCCGTACAAAGTGAAGTACATTCCGTTACGGAGGACACAAAGATTGAGGATCTGCTTCCCTTAATCACGAAAACCAATTCTCCCATTTATGTGGTAAATGAAGAACGCGAACTGAAAGGTTTGGTTCCTCTATCGTCCATCGTAGTAGAGATGACCGGAAAAGATAAAGAAGAAATTAATGAACTTATTCAAAACGCTATCGAATTATGATAAACATAGGAAAATATATAGAAACAGCCATCAACTGGCTCACAGAAAACTTTGCCCCTCTTTTCGACGCCATCAATGTTGGAATAGGCGGGTTCATAGATGGGTTCCAAAACATATTGATGTGGATACCTTTTTATGTAACAATAGCATTGCTGGCCATCCTGGCTTGGTATAAATCGGGAAAAGGAGTCAGCATTTTTACCATTTTAGGATTATTGCTGATTTGGGGAATGGGATTTTGGAACGAAACCATGCAGACTTTAGCATTGGTGCTTTCGTCTACCATCATCGCTCTTATCATGGGACTTCCCTTGGGAATATGGAGCGCAAACAGCAAACGATGTGATAAAATTCTGCATCCTATCCTCGACCTGATGCAAACGATGCCTGCTTTCGTCTATCTGATTCCTGCCGTACTCTTTTTCGGGCTGGGAACCGTTCCGGGAGCCTTTGCCACCATTATTTTTGCCATGCCTCCCGTAGTGCGTCTGACCAGCCTGGGTATCAAGCAAGTACCGAAGAATGTTGTAGAAGCTTCGCGCTCTTTTGGTGCGACACCTATGCAATTATTATTCAAGGTACAATTACCGCTGGCATTGCCCACTATCATGACCGGTATAAACCAGACAATCCTGATGTCGCTCTCCATGGTGGTCATTGCCGCTATGATTGCAGCCGGAGGGTTAGGGGAAATCGTACTGAAAGGTATCACGCAGATGAAAATAGGTTTAGGTTTCGAAGGCGGTATCGCAGTAGTCATCCTGGCCATCATTCTGGATAGAATAACACAAGGACTTGGAAAACAAAAGAAAGGGAAATAAGCATGAAGAAAATACTATATTTTTTGTCTTTCCTCCTGCTGCTTACCTCTTGCAGCGGGAAAAAAGATGATAAGACAATAAGCATTGGATACATAAACTGGGACGACGGCATCGCCCTGACCTATTTGACGGAAGTGATTCTTGAACAACAAGGTTATCATGTCGTTTTAAAGAATGCCGATCCGGCTCCTATCTATGCAACAATGGCCCGTGGCAAAGTAGATTTGCTGATGGATGCTTGGTTACCGGCTACACAGGCCGATTATATGAAACAATACGGAAAGAATCTGGAAATCTTAGGCAAGATCTATCCGGATGCCCGTATCGGTCTGGTAGTCCCCGATTATGTGGACATTCATTCCATTGAGCAATTAAATGCCAACAAAGAAAAATTCGGAGGCGAGATTATCGGCATTGATGCCGGTGCAGGGATTATGCATGCTACAGATATGGCCATAGAAAAATACAATCTGGATTACAAATTGCTGGAGTCTAGCGGACCGGCCATGACCGCAGTGCTAAAAAGAGCCGTTGACGAGCATCAATGGATTGTGGTGACGGGATGGACTCCCCATTGGATGTTCACCCGCTTTAAATTAAAATTTCTGGAGGACCCGAAAGGTATTTTTGGTAAAGCGGAAACAATTACGGCCATTGCCCGCAAAGGATTTGGTGAGCAACACCCGTTTGTGGCAAAACTGATAGAAAACATACATCTGAGCACCAAAGAAATCAGCAGCCTGCTGGATGATGTATCACAAAATGAATATAATGAAAAAGAAGGAGCGGAAAAATGGGTAAAAGAACATCAGGAGCTGGTAGATTCCTGGATTCCCCGGAAATAGAAATATCTCACTTACCTTGAGGGCCGCGCCCAAGGTAAGTGAGAAAACAAACGAACTTTGTATCAGCTCAACTATGCCATATATTTTGATAAGTTTCTCGAAAACAAAACCTATCTTTGCAACATAATAAAACACATATAAATTATGAATGTTATCAAATCAAGGTTCGTCTATCACTTAATGGCAATAATCACTGTAGCTATCTGGGGAACTACTTTTGTTTCTACTAAGATTCTAATCCAACATGGATTAAGTCCTTCCGACATCTTCTTTTATCGTTTCACTATGGCCTATCTTTGCATGTGGTGTATTTCTTATAAAAAACTATTTGCCAACAGAGTAAAAGATGAATTGTTACTTTTATTGGCCGGATTATGTGGAGGAACTATTTATTTCATTACTGAAAATACGGCTCTCGGTATCACATTAGCCTCCAACGTGTCTCTGATAGTATGCACATCACCTGTTCTGACCACACTGCTTTCTTATTTGTTCAGAAGAAAAGAACCTTTCACCCGCCATCTTGTTTACGGATCGATCATGGCTTTGATAGGAGTGGGGCTGGTTGTTTTCAACGGCAGTTTCATTCTGAAAATTAATCCTTTGGGAGATATTCTTTCACTGACCGCTGCATTGATGTGGGCATTTTATTGCCTTATTCTCAAACAATTGGATAATCATTATTCTATCGTATTCATTACCCGTAAAGTATTCTTCTACGGAGTGCTGACCATTCTGCCCATGTTTTTATTCCGTCCGTTAAATTGGGACAATGTCTTGATGATGCAACCCATCGTGTTTGGAAATCTTCTCTTTTTGGGATTTGTCGCCTCCATGCTCTGCTTCATAGCCTGGAATGCTTGTGTCAAGGAATTGGGAGCCGTAAAAAGTACAAACTATATTTATATCGTCCCTTTGGTAACTCTTCTTACTTCAGCGGTCATTATTAATGAAAAGATAACTTGGATAGCCCTTACCGGCTGTTTTCTTATCTTGTGTGGTGTATATTTGGCAGAACGGAAAACAAATCCTACATTTGAGGCAAAATCTTAAAGCCCTTTAATTATGAACGAGATAGACAAAATGCGTAACAGTCAGCTGGCCGATATGGAGAAACCGGAAATACAGGCCAGTTTCATACACGCCAAAAAACTAGTGGCCCAATTACGGATGATGAGTACATACGATGATGGTTTCAGGGAAGTGCTGGAAGAATTAGTGCCGGGTATCCCTTCCACTTCTGTCATCTGTCCACCATTTTACTGTGATCATGGACACGGCATCCGCTTAGGAGAGCATGTCTTTGTGAATGCCAACTGTACATTTTTAGATGGTGGATATATCACCATAGGAGCACATACATTGATAGGGCCCAATGTACAGATCTATACTCCACATCATCCGGTAGATTACATAACCCGACGCGAACCCAAAGAGTATGCATATCCCGTAACTATCGGAGAAGATTGCTGGATAGGAGGAGGAGCTATTCTTTGTCCCGGAGTAAAAATAGGTCATCGCTGTATTATCGGAGCCGGAAGTGTCGTAACTAAAGACATTCCCGACAATTCCGTTGCTGTAGGTAATCCGGCCAAAGTGATTAGAAAAGTTGATTAAAAAAAGAAAACAGATAATTATGAAAGTTTTGGCCCCACATAATTATCTGTTTCTCGTATTCAGCCAATATAAACATTGACGCTCAGAAACAGGCAATCGTCTCCGTTAGAACATTCAAAGTCTATTTTATTCTCTCTGGCCAGCCAACCTATAGCTGCATTCAAATCTCTGTCAGACAATTCTGAAGCTCTTTTTAAATCACAATAACTCCACCGTTTATTGTCATTCAGCAGTTTCCAAACTTTTCCTGCGTTTACTCCAATTTGATGTTTATCCATTTTGATGTTCAATTAAAGAAGTTAATAATAGAATGCTTAGTTTTTTGCGGTAAATATAACCTTTTATTAAAATAAAATAGACTCTCCTACATAAAATTCATGTAAAAGACATGATTATTTAACATTTGTTTCTGTCAAATTTCATGTAAATTCTCTTTTTATGAAGATATTTATTGCCGGATGAGCCATTTTTACAAATATTTCCTCTAACTTTGTAAGTCAATTAATCCTTTGATATGAAAAGAAATAAAATAAACTGGAGAGTTCCCAAAGGTATGGAACTCACAGAGTTAGATAAAAAGGTTCTCTATTATCAAGATAGAGGTCATTTAGTACCTTCACGTGAACTGATCAAGACACCGGAACAGATTGAAGGAATACGCCGTAGCGGTATTGTCAATACCGGAGTGCTAGACCTTGTAGAACGTGAGATCCATGCAGGCATGAGCACATTGGAAATAGACAAGCTGGTTTATGAATATACGAAAGATCACGGTGGCATTCCTGCAACCTTAGGTTATGACGGTTTTCCCAAAAGTTGCTGCACCTCTATCAATGAGGTTGTTTGTCACGGTATTCCCAATGAATTCGATATTCTGGAAGAAGGAGATATCATCAATGTGGATTGTACTACCATTCTTGATGGTTATTATGCCGATGCATCGCGTATGTTTACCATTGGAAAAACCACACCTCAAAAAGAAAAACTGGTACGAGTAGCTAAAGAATGTCTGGAGATAGGCATGGAAGCTGCGAAACCATTTGGTTTTGTAGGGGACATAGGACATGCCATTGAAAAACATGCTAAAAAAAATGGATTCTCAGTAGTGCGTGATCTCTGCGGACACGGAGTAGGCATAGAGTTCCATGAAGAACCGGATGTAGAACATTTCGGGAAAAAAGGAACTGGTATGCTATTGGTGCCGGGAATGGTTTTTACCATTGAACCAATGATCAATATGGGAACATGGGAAGTCTTCATTGATGAGGAAGATGGCTGGACTGTAGTCACCGAAGACGAACAGCCGTCTGCACAGTGGGAACATACTTTCGTTATGACAGATAACGGACTTGAAATTCTGACACATTAATATATATAATAAGGTATAGAAATATGGATACAATTATATTAGGTATAGAATCTTCCTGTGACGACACATCAGCCGCAGTTATCAAGAATGGCGTATTGTTGTCCAACGTAGTGTCCAGCCAGGCTGTTCACGAAGCTTACGGAGGGGTGGTTCCCGAATTGGCGTCACGTGCCCATCAACAAAACATTGTACCGGTGGTGCACGAAGCCTTAAAAAGGGCAGGAGTTACCAAGGAGCAACTAAGCGCCGTTGCATTCACCCGAGGACCCGGCTTGATGGGATCATTACTGGTCGGAGTATCTTTTGCGAAAGGTTTCGCACGTTCATTGAATATACCAATGATTGATGTTAACCACCTGCAAGCCCATGTGTTAGCCCATTTCATTAAAGAATCGGAAGAAGACAACAACCAACCTAAATTCCCTTTCTTGTGCCTGCTGGTGTCAGGAGGAAACTCACAGATAATATTGGTAAAGGCCTATAATGACATGGAAGTTTTGGGACAAACTATTGACGATGCAGCAGGAGAAGCTATCGACAAATGTTCTAAAGTAATGGGCTTAGGTTATCCCGGAGGTCCTATCATTGATAAACTGGCACGTCAAGGCAATCCAAAAGCGTTCACTTTCAGTAAACCACATATTCCGGACTATAACTATAGTTTCAGCGGATTAAAGACTTCTTTCCTATACTCTTTGCGTGACTGGTTGAAAGAAGATCCCGATTTCATCGAACATCATAAAAACGACTTGGCTGCTTCATTGGAAGCGACCATTGTAGATATTCTGATGGACAAGCTGAGAAAAGCAGCCAAAAATCTCAAGATAAATGAAGTGGCAGTAGCCGGAGGGGTATCAGCCAACAACGGGCTTCGTAACTCATTCCGCGAGCATGCCGGGAAATATGGTTGGAATATCTATATCCCGAAGTTCAGCTTTACTACGGATAATGCCGCAATGATCGCAAATACCGGTTATTACAAGTATCTGGACAATGATTTTTGCACTATAGACAAGCCCGCTTATTCACGGGTAACTATTTAATATTAAAAAACCGTTTTCAACATGTCAGTAGAAGGTAAATTTTTAAGTAAAGAGATTAACGATTTGTTTTGGAGAGAGGGCCTGACACTCGTTACTGCCGAGAGTTGCACGGCAGGAAGTGTGGCGGCCGCTATTACAGCCGTTGCCGGAAGTTCACAATTCTTTAAAGGTGGAATTATCGCCTATTCCAACGAAATAAAGGAAAGTCTGTTAGGGGTAAACCACGAAACTTTAGAAACTCACGGAGCTGTAAGTGAAGAAACCGTTATCGAAATGGTAAAAGGAGCGATGAAATCGATGAATTCTGATTGTGCTGTAGCAACTTCAGGTATCGCAGGACCCACAGGAGGTACTCCCGACAAACCGGTAGGTACCATTTGGATTGCTGCCGGATGTAAAGACAAAGTGATTACACTGAAATTGGAAGGCGACGAAGGAAGAAACAAAAACATTGCAAATGCAACCCAAAATGCACTGCAACTGCTTCGAAAGTTGTTCCAAAACGAAGAAAATGAGCAGTAATTGCAGAATTATTTGCAAAAACTCTTGTTTTATACAAATAAAAGTGCTTATTTTGCACTCCGTTTGAAATAAGTATTG
>CAUAWO010000070.1:0-10594 GCA_958432865.1 Bacteroides stercoris | reverse complement strand
CACACCAAATTAGTATTTTACCATTCCTGAAGTAGACATCCGTTTTATTCTTCCATACACATATATAAATGCGGGAATCAGAAAAATAACTGCAAATATCCATGCCGTAGGGTCACCAAAACAAACAGCTAAATAGCCCAATATTGGTACTGCATAAAGACTGACCATTATACGGGCAATCATTTCGGATACCCCCGACAACATAGCCAAATTGGTAAAGCCCACCCCCTGAATGGAATAACGCAAGATACAAAGTAAGCCCAAAACCGGAAAGAAAGAAACGGAAATATGCAAAAACAATTCCGTATCTTTCAATATCTCCCATTCTGCTGGGTCAACAAATAACAAGGCAAAAGTACGTGCTCCCAACATCAAGACTACAAACATAAAACCACAATAAATAACCATCATTAACACACTCGCCTTGATTCCCAGCCAGATACGCTTCGGTTTTCCCGCACCGTAATTCTGTCCACTATAAGTAGCCATAGCTATACCCAGACTCTCAAGCGGACACATACAAAACATCTTAATACGCATAGCAGCCGTAAAAGCAGCCACACAAGCAGTACCCAATGCATTATTCGCACTTTGCAACATAATACTGCCAATAGCAGTAATAGAGAACTGTAATCCCATCGGCACACCGATATACAGTAAAGTCTTTGCCAACGCTCCTCGAAATTTATGCTCTGTCGGAGTCCCCTTCAGAATCTCAAAATGACGCATCATATACAAATAACACAATACAGCCGAAACCCCTTGTGAGAATACCGTAGCCACAGCTGCTCCCGCCACTCCCCAATCAAGTATCAAAATACAAAAGAGATCAAGCAAAATATTCAATATCGTAGAAAAAAGCAAAAACCAAAACGGAGTTTTGCTATCACCCAATGCACGAATAATACTTGAAAGCAAATTATAGAAAAAGGTACAGGGCACCCCGATAAAAGTAATCAGCAAATAAAGATAAGCATCCTCAAGAATATTCTCCGGAGTCTGCATCATCTGAAGAATATCCGAACAAAACATACTAGTTACAATAGCAATTACTACAGACATCACCGCTGCCAATTGTAAACTAACTGCCACAAAACGCCGCATCATACCATAATCCCTTGCTCCAAACTTCTGTGCGACAGGAATACCGAAGCCACCACAACAGCCATTGCAAAAGCCTAATATCAAAAACACCACCGAAGTGCTAGCTCCTACAGAAGCCAAAGCATTAATTCCAAGAAACTTACCCACAATAGCAGCATCCATCAACGAATAAGTCTGCTGAAGTAAATTACCCAGCAATAAAGGAAAAGCAAAATTCAATATCAAAGGGAACGGACGTCCCGAAGTCATCTCTCTCGAAGTTGCCATAACATGAATGTATTGTAAATCCGAGCACAAATATATATCATCCTTTGTAAAAATACATATTTCTAGAACTTCATTTCAATGAATACCCATTAATTAAATGATACATATCAATTTTTCCCGGAGAACTATCGTCTTTCCCAAAATCCTGAATAAAAAAGCAACAACACAGCAAACAACTCCAAACGTCCTATCAACATCAGGAACGACAATATCCATTTAGCAGCATCAGGCAACGCCGCCCATGAAAAAGCAGGACCGAATGCTCCTAGCCCCGGTCCCACATTGCCTAAGCTAGAAATTACTGTACTCATCGCTTCAATTATCCCCACCCCGAAAAACATCAGCAGTATCCATCCGGCCAAAATACAGAACAAATAAAATACAAAGAATGTATTCACTGAAGCAATGATGGAAGGCGATATAACCTGACGGTTCACACGAACAGGCAATACAGCCCTAGGATGCAGCATCCGTTTGAATTCATTTTTGATATTACGCGCCAGAATCATAAGGCGCATATTTTTGATTCCCCCACTAGTAGACCCCGTACATCCACCTGACAACATAGCAAAAATAAGAAGCATCCATGTAAAAGATGGCCACAAGTTATAATCATCCGTTGCAAAGCCGCATGACGTATGCGCCGTAGCCACTTGAAACAGAGCCCTGCGGAATGCCTCTTCCCAATCATAATGATTCTGAAAAACTAAGGCAAACGTAATAACAAGTGTCAGAATACTCACTGATTTCATAAACCAACGGAATTCATCATCCTGAAATAAACGCTTGCCTTTCCCTTTCAGACACATAAAATAGAGAGAGAAATTAATACCCGAAAGGATCATAAATATCGCTATTACATATTCTATAAACGGAGAGTTCCAATAAGCTACACTAGCTTGTTTGGTAGAATAACCACCTGTAGCCGTTGTAGAGAATGAATGACATACCGCATCAAAAAAACTCATTCCTCCTATCATCAGCAGCACAGTTTCTGCAATTGTAAGAATAGCATATATCATCCACAGCCACTTAGCCATCACATCAATCCGGGGATGTGTTTTGTCGTGCGTCACTCCGATAGCCTCAGCTGAAAAAAGTTGTATAGTTCCTCCCCCGAAAATAGGAAGCACAGCAATAGTAAAAAAGACAATACCCAAGCCACCTATCCATTGTGTCAAGCTACGCCAAAATAACAGACCATGTGAAAGAGATTCTATATTATCCAATATAGTAGCTCCTGTAGTAGTAAAACCCGACATGGTTTCAAAAAAGGCATCCGTCACCGAAGGGATTCCTCCACTAAAATAAAAAGGCAACATTCCAAACAACGTAAACAAAAACCAAGTAAAAGTTACAATACAGTACCCATCTCGTCGTGTCAGCCGATTCTCAGCACCTCTACTACAAATTAGCAAAACTCCACCGACCAATGTATTCAAAAGAATGGTATATAGAAAATATTGATAATCTTGCTCACCGTAACATAAGGAAACAGCCGCACAAAGCAGGAACATAGCAGATTCAATAAAAAGTAATACCCCCAATACACGGAATATCATTTTTTTATTTATCAAGCTATTATTCCGGCTTCCACCTTTATATAATTTATCTGGATTATAAAATTCTCCCATCTTTTTATACTTTTTATATTTGACAAGTATATAGCGAATACTATGCCAAAATGAAAAACAACATTATAAACTATTGATAAACAAACAGATATTATATGAAGTCATAAAAAAGGGAAACACTACCCTTTTCAAAATGAAAGGGAGCGTATTTCAAAACAACAAGGTTGCAGATATGACGATCTCAAGCAAAATTTAAATTACATACATATCTGCTAACACTACAACATCGTCCTCATCATAATGAATAATGAATAAATATTTTAAAATTACCCACTATTTTACTATTTTTGCATCCAAATCGATAATCCTCTACTAAATTTAATTCGCCTACTGTGGAATTATTCTACAGCTGTTGCCTGTTTTCCACACTTTCCCTATCAACAAAAGGCAGTAATAAAACACTGATTATGAAAAGGAAAGGCTATTTACAGTAGTTTGGCACGCTGCTTGTATTCCTACTGACGGCATCTTAAACAATAACAAAACTAAAGTATGAAACTATTTTTTACACACAAAGAAATTGCGCTAAAAAAGAAAAGAACAGCGCTTGTAGTAATAGGTATTGGACTAGTTATCGGGATTTACCTGATTGTTTCCCATCGACCGGCAAAGATGCCGGAACTTCCAGTAGTTGCCATAGCACCGGCAACGCAAGACGATGTGGAAATATATGGTGAATATGTAGGACGCGTACGTGCACAGCAATTCGTTGAAGTACGTGCCCGAGTAGAGGGATATTTAGAACAAATGCTTTTCGCAGAAGGTACATATGTCACTAAGAATCAAGTGCTGTTTGTTATCAATCAAGATCAATATCGAGCCAAAGCTGACAAAGCGCGTGCCCAATTGAAAAAAGATGAAGCACAGGCACAAAAAGCAAAACGCGATTTAGAACGTATCCGTCCGCTATATGAACAAAATGCTGCCAGCCAGTTGGACTTGGACAATGCTACTGCTGCATATGAAACAGCAGAAGCCTCGGTAGCTATGAGTAGTGCCGACCTTGATCAAGCAGAATTGGAACTAGGTTATACGATAGTTCGTTCTCCGTTAGCAGGACATATCAGTGAACGTCACGTGGATTTAGGGACATTGGTAGGTCCAAGTGGCAAATCACTGCTTGCCACCGTAGTAAAAAGTGATACTGTATTAGTGGATTTCAGCATGACAGCTCTAGACTATCTGAAAAGCAAAGAACGTAATGTGAACTTAGGTCAAAAAGACTCTACCCGCTCTTGGCAACCCAATGTTTCCATTACTCTAGCAGACAATACTATTTATCCATACAAAGGACTGGTAGACTTTGCCGAACCGCAAGTTGATCCACGCACAGGTACATTCTCCGTACGTGCCGAAATGCCGAATCCAGAACGGATATTACTTCCTGGACAGTTCACCAAAGTAAAACTATTATTGGATGTCAGAGAAAAAGCTACGGTAGTTCCGTTAAAGTCCGTTATCATAGAAAAAGGCGGTGCCTATATTTATGTAATGCGCAAAGATTCTACAGTAGAGAGACGTTTCATTGAATTAGGACCTGAATTCCAGAATCAAGTAGTGGTGGAAAGAGGCTTGGCTCCCGGAGAAGACATTGTTATAGAAGGATACCACAAGCTGAATCCAGGCATGAAAGTAAAAGTAAGTCCTGCTGTAGAAGACAAAAAAACGGAGGAAAAAGATACGATCGGATAATTTCACTCCCGAATACGAATTCCCCTATGGAGGAAAATTTACGCATTCAAAAAAACAATAGACATTATGAAAGTTAGTTTCTTTATAGACAGACCGGTATTTTCAGCTGTCATCTCCATATTAATAGTCATTGTCGGTATCATCGGTCTCACGATGCTACCCATTGACCAATATCCGCAGATTACCCCGCCGGTAGTGAAAATCAGCGCATCCTATCCGGGTGCCAGTGCCCTGACAGTATCACAAGCAGTAGCCACTCCTATAGAACAGGAATTGAACGGTACTCCAGGAATGCTTTACATGGAATCAAACAGTTCCAATTCGGGAGGTTTTTCAGCCACCGTCACTTTTGATATCTCGGCAGATCCCGATCTGGCGGCAGTAGAAATACAGAACCGTATCAAGTTAGCAGAATCACGTCTTCCAGCAGAAGTTATACAAAATGGTATTTCGGTAGAGAAACAGGCTGCCAGTCAATTGCTGACCCTATGCCTTACCTCTACCGACCCGAAATTCGATGAAATATACCTTAGCAACTTTGCTACTCTGAATGTACTGGACCTAATCCGCCGTATCCCTGGCGTAGGACGTGTTTCAAACATCGGAAGCCGATATTACGCCATGCAAATTTGGGTACAGCCCGACAAACTGGCCAATTTCGGTCTGACCGTAGCCGATCTGCAGAATGCACTGAAAGACCAAAATCGGGAATCAGCAGCCGGTGTACTGGGACAACAACCCGTACAAGGATTAGACGTAACCATTCCCATCACTACTCAGGGACGTCTATCTACTGTAAGCCAGTTTGAGGAAATCGTAGTCCGTGCCAATGCCGATGGTTCCATCATCCGTTTACGTGATGTGGCCCGCATCTCACTCGAAGCACAATCATACAATACCGAGAGTGCCATTAACAAAGAAAATGCAGCGGTATTGGCCATCTATATGTTACCGGGAGCCAACGCTATGGAAGTAGCAAAAAGCGTGAAAGAAGCTATGGAGGAAATCAGCAAGAATTTCCCCGAAGGAATGAGTTACGAGATACCTTTCGATATGACCACATATATTTCGGAATCTATTCATGAAGTGTACAAAACACTGTTTGAAGCCCTGATACTGGTTATTATCGTAGTATACCTTTCACTCCAAAGCTGGCGTGCAACAGTTATCCCACTAGTTGCCGTACCTATCTCACTGATTGGAACTTTCGGATTCATGTTGATTTTCGGATTCTCGCTTAATATCCTGACCCTGTTGGGGTTGGTACTTGCCATCGGTATTGTGGTGGACGATGCTATCGTGGTAGTAGAGAATGTGGAGCGTATCATGGAAGAGGAGAAACTATCTCCCTACCAAGCTACCAAGAAAGCTATGGAAGGACTTACAGGAGCCATTATCGCCACTTCTTTGGTACTGGCAGCAGTATTTGTTCCCGTAAGTTTTCTAGGTGGAATTACCGGACAACTTTATCGCCAGTTTACGGTAACCATCGTAGTATCCGTATTGCTGTCTACGGTAGTAGCTTTGACATTGAGTCCAGTCATGTGTTCGCTTATCCTGAAACCGGAAGATCCGAACAAGAAAAAGAATATCGTATTCCGCCGTATCAATGAGTGGCTGGCTATCGGCAATCATAAATATGTAGGGCTTATCAAACACATTGTGAAACACCCGCGTCGGGTACTGAGCACATTCGGCATGGTATTGATCGCCATCCTGTTAATCCATCGCATTATTCCCACCAGCTTCCTCCCCATCGAAGACCAAGGGTATTTTAAAATAGAGTTGGAGCTACCCGAAGGTGCAACGTTGGAACGTACACGTATCGTAACAGAACGTGCTGTGGAATACCTGATGAAAAATCCGGCAGTGGAATATGTGCAAAGCGTGGCGGGAAGCAGTCCGCGTGTAGGAACCAGTCAGGCACGAAGTGAACTGACTGTCATCTTAAAACCTTGGGAGGAACGTGACTCGCAAACTATTGACAATATTATGGCACAGGTAAAAAAAGACATGTCACAATACCCCGAATGCAAGGTATATCTTTCCACCCCTCCCGTTATTCCGGGATTGGGCAGTTCGGGCGGGTTCGAAATGCAATTGGAAGCACGTGGAGATGCCACTTTCGAAAATTTGGTACAAGCTACGGATACATTGATGTATTATGCATCAAAACGTAAGGAATTATCAGGTTTATCTTCGGCTTTACAAGCGGATATCCCCCAACTTTATTTTGATGTAGACCGTGACAAAGTAAAATTCTCAGGAGTACCTTTAGCCGATGTATTCTCGACTATGAAAGCTTATACAGGTTCGGTATATGTAAACGATTTCAATATGTTTAACCGCATCTACCGTGTATATATTCAAGCAGAAGCACCCTACCGGGAACATAAGGAGAATATCAACCTGTTTTTTGTACGGGGTACAGACAATGCCATGATACCGCTCACCTCGCTGGGTACCACTTCGTATACCACTGGTCCGGGCAGCATCAAACGTTTTAATATGTTCAACAGTTCTGTGATTCTCGGTGAGGCCGCAGACGGTTACAGTTCAGGACAGGCTATGGAAATTATCGAACAAATAGCCCGCGAACACCTACCGGAAAATATCGGTGTAGAATGGAGCGGACTATCCTTCCAGGAAAAACAGGCAGGTGGACAGACCGGCATGGTGCTGGCATTAGTGTTCATGTTCGTATTTTTGTTCCTTGCTGCCTTATACGAAAGCTGGATGGTACCGGTTGCAGTATTACTCTCTTTGCCTGTAGCCGCATTAGGTGCTTATCTAGGTGTATGGGGCTGTGGACTGGAGAATGATGTCTATTTCCAGATCGGATTGGTGATGCTGGTAGGACTAGCCGCCAAAAATGCAATTCTTATTGTAGAGTTTGCCAAAGAACAAGTAGACAAAGGAGTAGATGTAGTACAAGCTGCACTTCATGCTTCACAGCTCCGTTTCCGACCTATTTTGATGACTTCATTGGCATTCATCTTAGGTATGTTACCTATGGTCATTGCCAGCGGGCCAGGTTCAGCCAGCCGTCAGGCTATTGGTACAGGTGTATTCTTCGGAATGATCTTTGCTGTAACTGTGGGAATTTTGTTAGTACCTTTCTTCTTTGTACTGATATACAAGATGAAAGCGAAGATGAAACAAAAATAAGGATATAAAAAGATGAAAGAAATGATGAAACATACATTATTATATATAGCCGTATCAGGAATGACTTTGCTGACTTCTTGCCAATTAGGTAAGCACTACACACGTCCCGACTTACATCTTCCCCAACAATTAGATACATTACGACAACAGGATACATTATCTATAGCCGATATGCAATGGTGGGAAATCTATACGGACACAACCTTGCAAAGCCTGATAGAAAAGACGTTGGATAACAACAAAGACATGAAAATAGCTGCGGCACGTGTAAAAGAACTTGCCGCAATGAAGCGCATAGACTTTGCCAACCTTTTCCCCCAACTGAACGGAAGCGCTTATGCCCAAAAAGAAGGAAGTAATTATGGTGGTGACAACTATAAAAATGACCCCGAACTGGGTGGTAAACTTACCGTGACTTGGGAATTAGACTTATGGGGTAACCTGCGTTGGGCAAAAGACAAAAGCATAGCACAATTTCTGGGAAGCATCGAGGCGCAACGTGCCTTGAAAATGAGTATTGTGTCCGAAGTGGCACAAGCCTATTTTGAATTGGTCGCATTAGACAATGAGCTGAACATCGTTCGTCAAACACTCTATGCCCGTAAAGAAGGAGTACGCCTGGCAAAGCTTCGTTTTGAAGGAGGACTGACTTCAGAAACTTCTTATCAACAGGCACAAGTGGAGTATGCACGTACCGCAACCTTAGTTCCTGAACTGGAAAGGAAAATTTCATTGAAAGAAAATGATATCGCATTCCTGGCAGGCGAATACCCGCACCGCATACAGCGTTCCATTCTGCCCGAAGAGGTAAAACTACCTGAAACATTACCAGTAGGTCTACCCTCCACTCTGTTGGAACGTCGTCCCGATGTACGCGAAGCAGAACAGAAATTAATAGCAGCCAATGCCAGTGTAGGTATTGCCTATACCAATATGTTCCCACGACTCAGCCTCACAGCACAATATGGCGTAGAAAGTGAAGAATTCTCTGATTTCTTTAAATCACCCATTCATTATATCAGTGGCAATCTTCTCACTCCTCTCTTCGCCATGGGAAAATACAGAGCAACCCTAAAGGCTAAGAAAGCCGCATACGAACAGGAATGCTACAGCTATGAAAAATCAGTGCTGACTGCATTCAAAGAGGCCCGCAATGCCATTGTGGACTTCAATAAGATAAAAGATATCTACGAATCGCGTCTGCAACTGGAACGTTCCTCTAAAGCAACAATGGAACTGGCCCAATTGCAATACATCAATGGAGTAATAGGCTATTTGGATGTATTGGATGCACAACGTAGCTATTTCGATGCACAAATAGGATTAAGTAATGCAATAAGAGACAAACAAATTACATTAGTAAAATTGTATAAAGCATTAGGGGGTGGATGGTAACCATCCCCTCTTAATTTGATTTTCCTTTATCCGGAAAATCAAATTAAGATATATGCCTGATAAGACGTATTGTTCTCTACCGGTGTAAGTGACAAATAACCCGACTTCACTTTTCCATTTTCCAGATATAAAGGATGCTTTTCTTGAAGCGCAAGATGAGAATGCCATGCCTCACCGGGCTTTGCATAATATTCTATAACATACCGTCCCTGCACGCCATCACACACATAGTTATCATATATCAAACGTGCTACCACTCCCATATTCATACGAAGATTTATTTCCACACACGGATGAATGGCATACCCGCCGTTTTGGGTACGGCATATCATCATATCCACCCCCAGATAGCCTTCGTAACTCCCTTTTATCACTTCCGCCAATTCCACCTGTAACGCCCTCCCAACCTGATGTAAGATTTCCGCAGAAACATATGTGGATATCCTCGCTTCAATAACCCGATCCGCAGCCAACAAGTTTTCTTTATAAACACCTCTCTTGTCTGTTTCGAATAAAGAATACCCTATAAAATGTACCTGTCCCCACTCGTCTGCAAAAAACTCCATGGCAAAATCCAAAAGCTTATCATAAAAAGGCTCTCCTATCACCTCATGCTGAGTGGTAAGTATGTGTCGAATCCACCCTTCCAGAGGGATGGTAAAACTACCTGAAACATATTGTATCCCTCTCCCACTACCAGACCATGGAGCTTTTAACAAAGCACGAGGATGAGACAACACAAAAGCCTTCACTTCCTCTGTTGATGACAATACAAAAGCCTCCCCCAATGTGGGAATATTCCCACCTATATGCCTACAAAGGCGTCGTAACACTTTTACAGCCGTCTGACGTCCGGATATTTGACGGATACGCTTCATACGCTCTACTGAAGGATATGCTGTATCAGGAAATCCAGCTTCCTGCAAACGACGCACCAAAGACGGATTCCATCCCCAAGGAATCACCTTATTATAAATGGGGAGGAATTCTGAAGTCCAATTGACCGAAGGCGGCAAAAAAGATTGTCTTTCCATTGTTTTCATACGCAGAGCAGAATCCAGCCACACAGTTCCTCCCTGTTCTGCATACCATGCAGGCAACACGGACAGCTCGGCCGCCATTCGCCGGGCACTGGCAGGTGCCATATAATAAGGATCACCACAAGCCAATGCCATATCATTTTCCGGATTGAATAAATAAAGCGCTTCCATTTCCGGACACAAAGATAAATGTTTTAGAGTACAAACCATTTCTCTTGTTCGTCTTTTAGTTGAAAAAAAATAATATTTTGCTATCTCCAGTTTGCAATTTGAATTAGTATTGCTATATTTGCA
>CAUAWO010000069.1:0-10658 GCA_958432865.1 Bacteroides stercoris | reverse complement strand
TTTTCTTTCTTCATAGAATCATTTTTAAAATTAAAATATTATCTTATTTTTCTTGTTGAAATATCTGTTTCAGATAAGCGACATTCGTCCCGAAGTTTTTCTTTACATTCCGGACTTCATCCTTATTCCGTGACCGTTCAATGACCAGCCATCCGCTCCACCCCATCTTATCAAGGGTATGCTTTACGGCATTCATATCCAGACGGGTATTATAAGGAAGAGTAACCCCGTCTGTATCCGTACAATGTATCTGACAAATCCGATCCTTTCCCAATTTTTTCAACTCTTTACAGAGGTCGCGTCCATTTTCCAACGCATTTTGAAAACTATAATAAATCTTTATACCTTTCGAATTAATTTCTTTCAACAGTTTTATATCCCCTCCGGCGTCCAAAGGAGTACGGATACCTATCACTACTCCATCTTTCACTGCCATTTCTCCCACTTCGTGCAAACGGCTTACCAACTCCTGACGTGCATCACCCGCTACTGTCCAGTCCTCTTTTATGCCGCCTAATGGAAGGAAAGCTACTTGGGCCCCCATCACCTTCATCGTATTCAAACAATCCTGCACTAAAGCTTTATAATTATGATGAGTCAAGAAAGATTGTCCAAAGAATCCGGACATCGCCACAGAAGGGACTTCAATATGCTGTTCCTGTGCTGTTTCTTTAAATAATTTACAGAAATGGGGCTGGTGGAACTTATTATCAAAAGTATCCCGTTTTCCCAAGCCTCCCATGTCCATTTCTATGCCATCACCTCCTAGTTCCTTCATCAATTGAAAAGAACCGATCTTCTGACGCTTTAGCATCATCCAGTCACACGCAGCTATTTTATAGCGTTGTTTTCCCTCTGAATTCTGTGCTCCCAAAGGCAGTAACATAAACAGGAGCATGATTAAACTGATAATTTTTTTCACATTCATCGTAATCTAGTTATTGTTTAGAATTAAGACGAATCACAAAAAAGTATGTAATCACTAAATCTTAATAAAGTCCAAAAATAACTTAGCAAACAAATAAGACAATCCCGCAAACACGACGCTCGCCTACATCTGTTTACGGGATTCCTGCTTTATAAGGTCAAGAAATCAACCTTTACGCCATTCATTCATATATTCCCTCGGAGTCTGATCATATTTCTTACGAAAACATTTACTGAAATAACCGGAATCCTTGAAGCCCACGGCAAAAGCTATTTCTGAAATACTCATATCCGAGTTTTTAATCAACTCTATTGATTTATTCAGACGAATCTCTTTCACTAAATCCACCGGAGCAAACCCGGTCAGGCTCTTTAACTTCTTAAAGAAAGCCGAGCGGCTCAGCCCGATAGTCGATGCTATAGTATCTATATTAAAATCACTATTATCCAGATTCTCTTCTATAACCTGATGAATCTTTTCAATGAACTGCACATCTTTCTTCACCAGGAACTGTTCGTATGTATCCTGTTCCTCCTTATGTTCTTCGGGCTGCTGCCATACACGTTCACGGAACAATTTACGTTCATTCAGCAACTGTTCGATACGTGCTACCAGATAGTCTTTGCTGAAAGGTTTGATGATATAGGCATTCGCTCCCATGCTTATCGCTTTGGTCTTCGCTTCATCATTACCTTTCGCCGTCAGGATAATCACCGGAATATGACTGATCTGGAAATCTTTACGGATGCGTTGCAACATCTCTATTCCATCCATATTCGGCATCATCTGGTCGGTGACTACCATGTCGGGATGATAAAGATGTACTTTCTTCAGCCCCTCCACACCATCATTGGCCATATAAATATTGAATTTATCTTCCAATTGCAGCTTCAACATATTGCATAAATCCTTATTATCTTCTACAATCAGCACGGTAGGCAAAGACGAATCGACAGGCTGTTCTTTCTCCTCCTCGCTTTCCTTGCCGGCAGAGGCAGAAACAGATTCAGCCTCAGGAACACTCACCGTTTCCCCGCCCATATAGAAATCGACTTCCGACGGTTTGTAATGCTCCTTACCCAGTTGCAATTCAATGGTAAAGACCGCTCCCTTCCCTTCAGGACTCTCTGCATAGATTTCCCCATGATGCAGACTGATAATTTCCTTAGACAAAGCCAATCCGATGCCCGTTCCCTGATAATAAGCGCCACGTGCATTGTCAGCCTGCGAGAAACGCTCGAAGATTTCGGAAAGCTTGCTTTGGGGAATCCCCACACCGCTATCTTCCACCCGTACATAACAATGCCTGTCATCATCCGACACTCCCATCGTGACATAAATATTTCCCCCGGCAGGAGTGAACTTGAACGCATTGGAGATGATGTTGCGGATCACGATAGCCACTTTCTCCTTATCCGCCCATACCATGATATCCTCACCGGCCAGCTGGAACGTGAAGCTGACTTCATTTTCTTCGGCCATCACCCTGAATTCTTTCTCAAAAGAGTCTACCATCTCATTCAGGTTGAACAACGACACATGCAGACGCATCTTGCCGTTCTGTATTTTACGGAAATCCAATATCTGATTGACCAGTTGCAGCATCTGTTTGGTATTCTTTTCCATCAGATCCACATATTGCATTCCTTTCTGAGATAGTTTCTCCTTTTCTCTCAGTTCCTGAATAGGCCCTTGGATCAGAGTCAGCGGAGTACGCAACTCATGCGAGATATTGGTAAAGAACTTGATTTTCAATTCGGACAATTTTTGTTCGATATACACATCATTCTTCACCTTAATCATGAAAAGAGATAATTTTATAGCCACCAGCAATAAGGCTACGGCTATAATCATATAGATAACATACGCCCACCAACTGGCCCACCAAGGCGGCAGAATGACAACGGTCAACTCACGGAAAGACTCCAAACCGGGATTTGCCTCATCCAGTGTCTGTACTCTGAAAAGATACTTACCGGGAGGAACATTGGTATAGGAAGCTATACGGTTCTTCCCGTTATAGTGCCATTCTTTTTCATATCCTTCCAAAATATATTTGTAAGACACACGGTTCTGATTATTATAGTTCAACGCCGCAAACTCTAAAGTAAACATGGACTGGTTATGATTCAATGTAATCCGGTCTGTATAGGTAATGGACCGGTCAATAATGGGATGTTCCGTATAGCTGCGTATATCCCGGTTTGATATCTGACATCCTACAATGAATGTATTATAATCGACCTTTTTCGTTTCCAATTTATCGGGAGAAAAGGTCAGGATACCCTCTTTACACCCCAGCCAAAGTTCTCCGTCCAGCGTTTTCAGTGCGGTGTTTTCTTCCATCACAACCGGAGGAAAGCCATCATATTTGTCATAGTTACGCACCTGGCTTGTCGCCCTGTCAAAACAAGAGAGTCCTTTTTCCGTAGCAAGCCAAAGGAAACCGTTATCATCTTCTATAATAGACATCACCACATCATTATTCAATCCGTCTTCCCAGCCATACGATTTAAATGAAAGCTTATGCGTTTCCTCATCATATCCCGACAATTTGCTCAATCCTCCACCAAACACGCATACCCATATCTGAGAGAACTCGTCTTTATAAAGCGCGTACACATCGCTATCGGCATAATTTACCCGGTTGGCACCACGGTAGGTTTCAAAATCAATCTGCTCCACTGAGGCAAAGTTGTTTTTAAAAGACATCAGCCCGTCCATCGTACCTACCCACATACGCCCGTCATTATCCTCTATCATATTTCTCACTTCCATATAAAGGCCATACGTAGGATAGTTCTTGAATCCGTTATATTTATTCTTAAAAGTGACTTCCCCATTTTCCTCACAAAGCAGATTCAATCCTCCGTCCAAAGTACCCACCCAGATACGTTTCTTTTCATCCTGATAAGTGAAATACACATCATTCCCGCTGATTGACGACAAATCAGACAAATTATGCAGATAGCGTTTAAAACGGAAACCACCTGCCGCTTTCTCATCAGGAACAGCCTTCACCAATCCGTCGCCTTTGGTAGAGAACCAAAGGTTTCCCTTGTCGTCTTCCATGATGTGATATACATTACCTATGTGCTCGTCACCTGTCGAAAAAACATGTTTGGTTACACCGTTCCGATCCATCCGATACACACTCTGCCAACGGGTGCCCACCCAGATATCGCCACTTTTTGATTGGAAAAGGGCTCTTACCCCTATCGTATAATTTTCCTGCCCGGCTGATTGCGGAGACAACGAAAGCAGATTGAATTGCTTCTTGGGGAAATTCATGCAATACACCCCTTCATCGGCAGAGGAAAGCCACAATACCCCGTCATTATCCAACATCAGATGATAAAACTGCTGATTTGCCCTATCATTAGAAAGTTGTTTCAACTTATTAATATAAACCATCTCCGCATGTTCCCTGTCGAACAACCAGGCCTCTCCTGCCGGAGACAGGAAAAAAAGCCCTCTTTCACCGGCATCTTCCGAATACAGGGTGGTTATCTTGCCGAACATGGTAAACGGAAACCGTTTTGCGGTATGGTTCAACGGATCATAATAAATCAGCGCCTTCTCATTTTCGTGAAACCATATTTTATCATACTGGTCTATGAATGCATGAGTAACCATAGCGTCATTCATTTCAGTATTTATCTTTTGCAACCTGCGCTCGGCCAAATCATATTCGTATGTACCTTGTCCGGCCACACTGAGATAGACATAACCTGCCGGAGTAACCAGCAAATTGCTGATCGCACCTTTTATTTCGGAAAGTACATACCGGTTTACCAAACCGGTCCTTACATCGATACTGTAAAAAATACCCGCACGATCTCCGACCCATACCTTCCTGCCATCCTCAAAGAAACTGGTAAAACTATCCTTGTCACCGGAATTAATCTTACTGGTTATGAAATCGGCAGGCCGGGATGCCAATTCCGCTCCTTTATGCACGGCAGACACCTTATAATCAGTTCCTATCCAACTGATATATTCCTCCGTTTCGCACAGGACATGGTGTTTCAGTGTATAATCATGCTTGTTTATCTCGTCCCGAGAGTCGAACAGAATCTTGATAGTTACCTGCCCCTTTTCATCTACCCCGGCCAACAACAGATTTTTATCTTTGGTCAGCAACAACACATCCCCCTCGGCCGTATTTTGTAATTTTATCACCTGAATATTCTCCGAATAGTTCTTCATGTCATCATAAACAGCATGAAAACATTCGGTCACTTTATTGAAGACATACAACTTACGGTCAATGGTCTTTACCCATATATACCCGTTTTTATCCTCGACTATGCGCTGGATCTTACGTGGCGGCACATCCGAATCGTGCTCCTGTTTATTGAATGTTTTAAACTTCACTCCATCGAAACAACATAAGCCATACCAGGTTCCGAACCAGATAAAGCCATCTCTGTCTTTCAAGGTACAGTTTACCGTATTATTAGGAAGCCCTTGATCTACAGAATAATGTTCCACAATCATATTCACATTATATGACCACAGAGGAAAGCTTGTCAGGCAACAAAGTATAATAAGTATATATTTCTTCATAAGTATTTAGTTTTCTTCAAACCGAGGTCAAAGATAAGAAAAAATCCGTTGGTACTTAAATTGAAATTAGTTAAATACCAATTATTGGTTAGATTGGAACGAGATAAATCCGCGTTCCATCTATATTACTTCTCCGTACCGAATTCAGTTTGCTGTCTCTCCACCTCCATCAATACTTTTTGCCTTTCCTCTTCTGTCAGCACAACTTTCCCCGCCATTCTTTCTGTTCTAACAGAGCTTCCGGCCAGTCCTGCTCCGGCTGATTGGGCATCCGTCTCCTCCTCCGTATAACAGAAAGGCAGTTCTGACGGAATACTTTCTAATTCTATTTCCGTAGCAACCGGTGCATTCGTTCCTTCAAACTGCACATGGGCCTTCACCTTTATTTTGCCGGGCTTGCGGGTAGAACGGATCAATACGGGAGCAGAGCCAAACTCCACCGTGCGCGGATTGGCATTGATAGAGGCATCCCCTATAACTCGTCCTTCACCTTCTACAGTAAATACGATATTTTCTTTTGCCAGACGGCGCACATTACCGCTATCATCCGTCACTTCGGCCACTACTACGATAAAATCCGAACCGTCTGCCACCAATTGCTTTCCTTCCGTATCCACATACATACGCAACTTCGTGCTGCGGCGTGACGGCATCCGCTTATAGGTGCAAACCACTTTACCGTCTATAATTCCTTCTGCCACCATATTTACTTTCTGCCAGTTTTTTTGCTTATAACTATACTCGCGTGCTTCCCAGAAATCCCATACATCCTTGAATATCACCGGGGCATTAGGCATGTGTCCCTGCGCATGAACAACCGGAAGCGTCCGGCTCTCAGTACCGTCATAGACAGAGAGACGAACCGAGTCACAATTACTGAACACCACCACATCGGCATCCGAGAAAGGAGACATCTCATGGGCGATAAACACCATAGGGCCACATTCCGCCACAGGATGCTTCAATGTCGCGGCAGACTGGCTGCGAAAAGCATAATAAGCGTATTTAGGCTGACGGAACGCATCATAAATGCCCCCGAAATACGGATCGGGATGATACCCCCGCTGATGGTCAAAAGGATGCCATTGCGCCCCACCGACAAACTGCCCTGTAGTGCGGTACATTTCATCATAACTCTTTGATAATGACAACGCCTGCACCAGCAACGGGCGTTCCCCCCAGCTACGGCTGGCACGGTTATTATTATTATGTGCATACCAGTCATCCACATTCTCGCCAAACTCACGAGTAAAAATACATTGTTCCGGACGGTCTGCCTTCTCATCATCTCCCGGCCATCCGTACACCACATCATAGTTTTCCGCCACTCCTTTCGAATGAACATCGGCTGCCGCTACAGGGCGTCCGGGATAAGGAAACTCCTCCCGTGTAATCCGTAACGCCTCCAGTGCGAAATCGCGCGGATAAGGCGTTTCATTCAAAATAGGCTCCCACATCAGCACACTGGGATGATTGCGGTCCCGGCGTATCATCTCACGTGTATTCCGATGTACCAGCTTTGCGAACTCCGGATTTTTATTCCAATATTGCCATCCCGGAGTAGCCACAATAACAAACAGCCCCATTTCGTCGCAAGCATCCATGAATGCCGGATCTTGCGGATAATGAGCTACACGGATAATGGTACATCCTGCATCACGCAAGCGTTTGGCATCCCTCCATTGCTGGCTGTTGGGCAGCGCATTACCCACGTATGCAAAATCCTGATGACGGTTCGCGCCGACCAATTGACCAAAAGGCTTGCCATTCAACCAAAAGCCATCCTTACCTTTAAATTCCGCTTTGCGGATCCCCACACGTGTCACTCCCCCATCCAACACTTCATGTCCGGCTTTGACACGAGATTGTATCCTATACAAATAAGGCGAGTCAGGAGACCATAACTTAGGATTGCGAACTGCAAACTGTTGCCGCACCGTCTTCGATTCCCCTGCTTGCAGCTTCACCTGTTGCGAAACCCGTTTTACGGGAACATCGCCGGCATCCGCCAAAACCGTCTCCACGGCTACGGTACGCGTCTGCTTTCCACTGTTATGCACTTCCGTATCCACATACACTTCCGCTTTTTTCCCGCTTATATTGTCAAAATGCACAAAAACTCCACCTCCGGCCACCTTATCGGCCTCCAAGGCATCTGTAATAGCTACACTTGATTTTCCTATCATCCACACATCCCGGTAAATTCCTCCATGATAAGCGAAATCCAAGGTATATTGACGTTTTCCCGGAGGAAAATTCTTATCATCACTATTATCCGTCATCACTGCCAGCAAGCAACTGTCTCCGGGCTGTACCCCCTGTTCCGTCAGTTGCACAGTGAAAGGAAGGTATCCTCCCAAGTGCTCTTGCACCCTCTTGCCATTTAAATAAATCACCTGTTTTCCCATAGCTCCCTCAAAATGAAGCGACACCTCTTTTCCTTTCATATCTTGAGGAATCACAAAATGTTTCCGGTACCATGCCACACCCTGATAGTTACGGCAACCGCTTGCCTCGGCAGGCATCAGTTCCACAGTATGCGGAACAGACACTACCTGCCAGGATGTATCATCAAAACGTACGGCTTCCGCGCCTTTTATGTCTCCACGATGAAAGCGCCATCCGGGATTGAAATTATATACTATTCTTCCGCTACCGGATAAAGGGATGAATCCGGCTACAGAGGTTTCCATTTGAGCTTGTGCCAACACAGGCAACAGGCACACAAGTAAAATAAACAGTTTCTTCATAATTATTACACTATCTGGGAAAAGAGACGGACCGGCCGTCCGTTTGTACCCGTTCCTTTTGAAAAAAGGTCTTGTTGTTTTTGAAAAAGATCCAGACATTTAAAAAAAAGGTCCTGATGTTTGGCGTCAAAGACAAGGTTCTTTTAAAAAAACGTCAAGGTCTTTTTATACAAAGAACAGGTCTTTTGAAAGGAATTACAAGGTCTTTTCACCAAGCTTTCCAAGGCTCAGGGCTCAAAGGCTCACTTAGGCGGTATTTAAGCCCAAAACAAGCTTCAAGAAACCTAATAATGCGCTGATTTTTAATTAATTACAATAAAAAGAAGGGGACAAGACTATATTCTGAAAAATAAAATGAATAATATAATGAGCCCCAGACATACACGAACGCATCCGACATTTACCGGAAAGAAAAATGTATAAATAAAAGAAACTTCTATTGACATCATCACTTGGTCATTCCGGGCATCGTGAAAAATCCGAATGTGCCCATATCCATTGATCCGGCCATTATGAATAAAACCCGGCAAAAAACAAGCCTGGTCAAAGCAAACACAAATTCTATAAAACGACAGACAAAGTCAAGACAATCCTGAACTTTCCAAAGACCAAAGAATAATATTCAACCCGCACGTTTTGTCCCACCAAACAGACTGTAAAGCAAATACTTACACATCTACCAAGGTTTAAAATACCGCATAAGTGAGCCTTGAGCCTTGTGAGCCCTGGAAACGCATCGGAACGACTCTTTTTCTTTGCAGAAAGACACCCGATTTATTTATTCCAAATTTTAATCCCATTTATGTACTGTGAGTCAACACCAGAATAGGATACTAAATGTTCTTTTGAGGCCGATCCATATCTAGACACAACTTCGTTAGCTGCCCCGGATTGAGCTGCTAGATCTATTGACTTTTTTCTTTTTGTCGTAACACTTTCTCCTAAAAAAGAAGTGTGACACTGCCAATAACCACATTTTAAAGTGCAGGTCCTGAGAAAACCTAAATCAACAGATATGGTAAAGCAGCCCACGCTATAACGTGGGAACTACCATGCCTATTCTTGTTGATTTTGTGTTTAGTTTCTCAAGCTTCGCACTTACAAGAGTAGCATAACGCTTCTTTATTTTCAAATGCATGGAAATGGTTACCCAAATCCGAGTACAGAATTACGGAAAAACATTTGAAAAAGAAGCGGTAAGATAAAAATATCTGTTTGATATTTGCTCTATTGTTTGGTAGGTTAGAAATAATTAATTACCTTTGCACCAACAAATCCCGCTCGCTTCCCGTAAGATTAGCGTACCCAGCGGGACATTTTTATTTATGGGAGTCAGGTATACAAATCGAGCCATAACCACGGAACAACAAATTGATATTCTCAAAGAAAGAGGTTTGCTTATTGATGATGTTGAGCGAGCTGTTAAAGCCCTTGACATCATAAGCTATGTTCGTCTTGCTGGTTATTGGCGACATTTTGAAGCTGACCACACTACGCATCAATTTAGAGAAGGTTGTCGTTTTGCAGATATTATCGACCTGTATTCCTTTGATAAGCAACTTAGGGCTTTGCTCTTTACTGCCATTCAAACGATTGAAGTTGCTGTTCGCACAAAAATAATCAAGCACTTTGCTCTTGAATTTGGAGCATTTTGGTTTATGGACGAAAACTTTGCCACCAATGAGGCTCGTTTTGCTACCAATTTAGCTGTTATCCGTAAAGAGGTGGAACGCTCACACGATGATTTTATTACTGAGCATTTCCGCAAATACAACGAACCAGAGCTGCCTCCTGTATGGAAAACATTGGAGGTTATCTCAATGGGAACACTCTCTAAGCTCTATTCCAATTTTTCAAATGCCACGGCAAAACATGCTGTCGCAAGAGAGTTCGGTTTGAATCATCACAAATTTTTGAGAAGCTGGTTAGAGTGTCTTGCGGTGCTTCGTAATTGTTGTGCTCATCATTCACGACTGTCCAACCGTGTCTTTCCAGTAAAACCAAAGATGCCAGAACGTATGCCAAATACATGGATTGCTGATTTCTCATTCCGAGAACAAACTCTTTATCCACAATTATGCTGTGTTGTGTATTGGCTCAACTCCATTGTTCTTGAAAATACATTCATTACCGATTTCAAGCAACTCTTGATAAGCCATCCATCAGTGAAAACTCGCTTGTTGGGCTTCCCTCGTAATTGGGAACAAGAGCCTTTGTGGAGGTAATAATATCTACAATAAAATTATTACCAAAAAACAATAAGTAACAGACAATATCGGATAAAATATTGTACCTTTGTATTGGCTTAGACATTGAGCCCAAATAGAAGTGAAATATCGGAAACGAATTGCACCGAAAAAAAGAATAAATCGCTCGTATTGACACCGTAGATGAGTTAATAATAACTAAAA
>CAUAWO010000068.1:0-10802 GCA_958432865.1 Bacteroides stercoris | reverse complement strand
TTTGATGGTATTTTTGCCGATGGTTCCATCTTAGTGGCTGCCATAAGATTATTATATGGAATAACAGTGAAAAGGCGAAGCTTTGATATGACTTCTATGGCACCGGAATTATTCCGTTTTGCCGAAAATAATGGAAAGATGTTATACATTGTTGCGTCAAAACAAGAACAGGTAGAAAAAGCTGTTGAAATATTTAAGGAACGGTATCCAAAGTTGAAGTTTATGGGTTGTCGTAATGGGTATTTTGTTTCGGAACAAGAAATGGATGCGGAAGCGAAACATATTACACAAGTTAATCCTGATTTTCTTATTGTAGGAATGGGGGCGTTGATGCAAGAACGTTTTTTGCTAAAGGTGCGTAATGCCGGATTCCAGGGTATTGGTTTTACCTGTGGTGGTTTTATTCACCAAACTGCTAATAATGAGATTGAATACTACCCTCTATGGATAGATCGTATGAATCTGCGTTTTGTCTATCGTATGTATAAAGAGAAGCATACCCGTAAACGTTATGTACAAGCTGCCTTACTTTTTCCTGCACGCTTTTTGTGGGAGAAACTAATCTTTTCATGGTACAAAGATAGCAAACCCTTATAATTTCGCAATGCATAATTCTTTTTTAGCTTTTCTATGTTTATGTTTCTGTACTGTATTGAAGGGACAGGCATTATATGGTACTAGTGGACTATTGCATATGCCTACTGCTGATATGCAGAAGGACAAAACTGTTATGCTGGGCGGTAATGTGCTGGATAAGCATCCGCTTTCTACTTATTGGAATAATAAAAATTACACCTACACATATAATTACTATATAAATGTGACTATTTTTCCTTGGCTGGAAGTAGCATATACCTGTACCTTGGTAAAGGGAGTTAAAGGTAATTATTGGCCTGAACAGACTTGGGGAAAATTTCGTAATCAGGACCGTAATTTTTCAGGAAGGCTCCGTTTATGGAAGGAAGGCTGGTGGAAAGAATGGACTCCTCAACTTGTATTGGGAGCCAATGATCCCGGAAGTTTTGATAATAATGGTGGTGGTAATATCAATTTTAATCAAGAAGCTGGTACTCATAATTATTTCAATCGTTTTTTTCTGGCTGCAACGAAACATTTGTATTTTCAGAATGTGGGGGAATTAGGGCTTCATATGGCTTATATTTATAGCAGGGCTACTGGCTTGAATTATGAAGGACCTGCATTAGGTGTTAATTTTCGGTGTTGTTTGCCTGATACTTCTTTGGGAAATAAGATATTGAATGGACTGAATTTGATGGCGGAATATGATGCACGAACCATTAATATAGGTTTTAACTATGCTGTTTGGAAAGATCGTTTTAATCTGATAGCAGAATTGAATGATGGTAAATATCTGAGTGCGGGACTTTATTTCAAAATCTGTTTGAAGTAAACAGGCATGAGAGTTGATAATGATAGCCACATATATGATCATAATTTTTAAAATCATACTACTATGACTATGAAAGACAAATTAGCATCCTACAACCACTTGATCGAGACCTTTGTGATTGTCACCGAGACCTTTCTTTGCGGTCTGCTATTCCTGCTTTTCAGCAAGCTGTCCAATGAGATGCAGTGGGATAGCCTGCAGGTTGGTGGAACCACCGTTCTGCAAGTCATGCTTACACTGATGTTATGTTACGCCCTTTGCGCCATCCATTCAGGAGTAGTGCTTCACCGGAGGAAAGTGCATTCCCTTCAGATATGGAAACGTGTGTTCGAGAATATGTTCCTGTTTGTCCTCCTGGGCGGTCTGGTCCTTTCTGTAGGAAACTATGCGGATATAGCCTCCCTGTTCATGCTGGAGTACCTTTTCCTCCTGTTTCTGTGTCTTGTTTCGTTCCGTTTCACTCTTCGTCTTCTCATCAGGCTTTACCGTATGAGCAAGAAACATACGCGTTTTGTAGTACTGGTAGGAAGTACGGACAACAACCTGGAAATCTACCATGAGATGTCGGGCAGTGAAGATACAGGTTATTCGGTCGTGGGCTATTTTGACGGTCAGGCGAATCCTGCTTTTCCGGTAGAATGTCCGTATTTGGGCCAGCCGGCGCAGGTACAGGAATATCTGGAGAAACATGATTATGTACATTACCTGTTCTGCTGCCTGCCCTCAAAAGACAGAGAGGTCATCGTTTCTCTGATTGATTACTGCGAGAACCATCTGGTACATTTCTTCAGTGTGCCCAATGTGCGCAATTATCTCCACCACCGTATGTCGTTCAACATCATGGGGAACGTCCCTTACCTGGGCCTTCGCCCCGATCCCTTAAGTTGGCCGGGGAACCGCCTGCTGAAAAGAACCTTTGACATAGTAGTCTCATCGGTGTTCCTTTGTACGTTTTTTCCGGTTATTCTGATTGTGGTGGCGATAGTGACCGGATTGACCATGCCCGGCCCGCTGTTCTTCCGCCAGAAACGGAACGGGCTGAACGGCAGGGAGTTTTATTGTTACAAGTTCCGCAGTATGAAAGTAAATGCAGATGCCGACAGGATACAGGCCACGGAGCATGATCCCCGCAAGACGCGCTGGGGCAATATAATGCGTAAGACGAATATAGATGAGCTGCCCCAGTTTATCAATGTGCTGTTGGGGGATATGAGTATCGTGGGGCCTCGTCCTCACATGCTTCTCCATACGCAGGAATATTCAAGGCTGATCAATAAATATATGGTGCGGCATTTTGTGAAACCGGGTATAACGGGATGGAGCCAGGTTACGGGTTTCCGTGGGGAAACGAAGGAACTAAAAGACATGGAGGGCCGTATCCGTGGTGATATCTGGTATTTGGAGCACTGGAGCTTCGGTCTGGACCTTTACATCATGTACAGGACGGTGGCGAATGTCTTCCGTGGCGAGAAGAATGCCTATTAGTAAAACGGGCTGTTCTTAACGATCCTTCTCGATGAGGGTTCTTAGTAATTTAGCAGTTAAAAAACTTTGTTTTTGCAGCCTGTTATTTCCGTCTGCCGGCCGGAAATGGAACATAGCCGGCACTAATGTTAGATCAGAACCCTTGTCCTTTGTGAAAAGTGCAGGGGGAGCTCCGGGAACGAGAGCGCTTGTTCCCGGAGCTTTAATAATAAAGAAGATTATCCGATTAGGATTTATTCAGCTTTAAAAATAAACGCGGATTATACAATAACCCGTAACAGGAAGAATTTTTATCTATATGATAGTCTGTTTCGGTGTGTCGGTACCGACCGGATGATCTTAGTAAAAAACTTCCCTCTGCCAGTAGTATCACTCTCTACTTGAGAGCTGAAACGAACACTGGCAAAGGGAAACCTTGGAAAAAGAAATTACCTTTCCAAATATCCGAACACCCCTTCCGCGTCAAAACACGGACAAGCCTTCGGGATGCTTCCGCTCATATCCCTATGTCCCCTTATCCGGGCACCGGGAAAGAGCTTTGCCAGACGCATCAGCAACAAGGTAAGCTGTTCTGTCTGCTCTGCGGTCCGGGTGTCTGCCGGATGTCCGTCCGCATCCAGACCGCCCTCGTAGCAGATGCCGATGCTGCAACGGTTCCAGGGACGGCAGTGTGCCCCCACTTCCAGCAGTTTGCGGTGCTGGGTGATGGTGCCGTCGCGACGGATATAGAAGTGGTAACCTACAGTCCGGAAACCACGGGTCTTATGGTCACGAAGTAATTGCTCGGCAGTATAGTCTTTGTCACAACGTGTGGCGCTACAGTGGAGGATGAGGTATCGCACTGATTCGCGTCCTTGCATCAGCGGTCCGTCCTCTACGGTGAGAAGTTGGCGTTCGTTTTTCATTTCTTCCTCACCGATTATCATTGGGAATGTTTCTTGTATCATAATAAATTGAGAATTGGAAAATGTTGTGTTTGTTCTTTAGATGAGGGATGCGCAACTGGTAATGCCCAAAGCGGTGAGTGCCGCGATGGCTGCCTGGATAACTGCCCGGAGGATTTGTGTCCAGGTGATTTTCTTGGATTCGTGGTTGGATTCATTCATGGAAATATCTGTTTTTTGTCAGTTTAAAATGCGAATGGAACAAAAGGAGGTTACGGAACTGGCGGACGGACACGGGGGAGTGAAAGAAGAGTCCGTGTCGCCCGTGTTCCATAATCACATCATGCTATCTCTGTGGAGCGGAACAAGCCGGTCAGCTATTTTCGTCTGCCGGTTCGCCGGAGGCGGCTGGAATGCGGGAGGCGTCAGCGTCGTCAGCGGCAATGCCGGCGGCAGAAGAATTGCCCGTCAGGTCTACCGTAGTCTTTCCGGCCTTCAATGCCTTCACTACTTCGGCGGCTGCCTTGCGCGTGGGAACCAGTTGGAATTCGGCATCTTGGCGCAGGTTGTTGAAACGGACGCCCGGAGCCCACAGTACGTTCACCTCGGTGATGTTCTCCACAGTGAACTCTGCCATCGAAGGGGCGCCGAGGCTTCGGATACTGTTCGAAAATACGCCCAGATCGCCCATCTGTATCTGCTGTCCGTTCAACAACTGCTCGCGCAGGCAGTCCACGGCAAGAATAAGGATGGCTTGGATATCGGCGCGCGAGTATACACATCCGTGGCTGGCAATGTGGTAACAGAACTTGTCCAGTGTCATTACTTGTGAGTACTGGGCGTTGGCATACGCCTTCTTGGCCGCGTCTTTGTCGGTGGGGTTACCACGCATGCAGGTGCTGTAGTTGATCATGATAAATAGGGTTTTAAGAGATGAAAAATAAAAAATGAATTTCGTCAGTGAAGAGGGAGAATACTTTACTTTTCTTGCGGATTGCACGTAGGTAACGTGTAAGGCTGAAGGTTAGTAACGTATGGGGTTACATGTTAGTAACATGCTAGGCCGAAGGTTAGTAACGTATCGGCTCCCTCATTGTTGACATTGCAAAGATAGGTACTGTGAAATGCGTGCTGACGCTTTATGACACCTTGTGGCACTTTATGGCTTTCATCCTGTTCCAAAGAGCTTGCAGGGCTATCCGGGGCTGCCCAGATGCCGGTTGATCAGTGTCACCTGGCGGCTCGTGAAGACTTTTTGCGAGGTATGGTAACCCGTTGCGGATAACTCTTCCATCAAAGGGGGACAGCCGTTTATCCACCTCATCAGATGCCGGGTGGCTATCCGGGGATTTGAACCGGGAAAATAGAGCAGAGCCAGGCTACCTTTTGTCATGGATGGGAAATAAAGGAAATCTTTCATATTTATACATTTTAAATTCAGGAATCTTGCAAACTTGCAGAACTTGCACTCTCTCTCACACCCACACACGTACGTGTGTGCATGCGCGCGTTGAATTCGTATTCGCCACGCCCCACTTTGACCAGCTGTCCGCGTTCGGTCATACGTTTCAGCAGCGAGTCCACCGAGCCTGCCGGAACTCCTACCTGTTCTCCTTTGTCGATGGCTTCGTTGCGGGTGAAGCGCAGGGGAAGGCAGTCGAACAGGGTTTCGGGAGTCATGTTCGCCGATGGTGCGGTGGGGGTTCCTGCGGGCAGGAGCGAGAGAATGTGGCATGCATGGCGGTACAGAGGTTCCACCAGGGCCAGCACGGCATAAAAGTCGTCGGTGCGGATGGAGAGGTTGAATTGCGGTACGATTCCGTCTGCTATGTTTTCTTGTGGAATATGGGCCGACGGGGTCAGTCCGGGACAGTTCAGCAGGGTACGCACGATATTTTCCTGTGGTTCACCGCTCCTTTCGCCTCCCGGCAGCAGGGATTCCAGAGAGCGCAGCAGGGCGATAATGCTTATGATGCGGAAGATATTGATGGCAATACGGGTTACGGCGCTTTTCATCTGGTTGCCGTGAATGGCGGAGGCTCGTCCGAATACGCGGGCAAAGTGGAAGTTGAATATCTCTTTTTGCTCGTGGGTGAGCTTCATGTTGATGTTGCTCACCGAAGCGGTGATGGCGTCCAGCACTTCTTTCCATTGTGCCCCCCATTTCAGGAAACGGGAGTCATAGTCTGTATCCGCTTCGTTGAACTGGTCTTCCCATTCTTCAATGGCAGGCATATAGTAGAACAGCTGGCGAGAGAACAATCCGTTTTCGGCCGATGGGATAAGGGGCTTGATTTGTGCAGGCGTGCCGCTGAGAAGTACGCAGAGGAACGTGACGTTACATTCGCGGTATTCGTGATTGGTGCGCCGGTTGTAGGCCAGCCGGTCATGGTCGAAACATTTCCGGAGGAGGTCGCTCCAGTGTCCGTGGTCGCCTCCAATGGCGGTGCTCACGGTGTCGGCCTCGGTTTCGCATATCAGTCCTACGCCTCCGGAGTCCATCAGGTTTTCCTGTATGCCTGTACCGGTATTGTCGCCGGCTATGAGGAGCATTTTCAGCTGGGGCTGTTCGGGTTCGGGGGTATTTGCCTTTTCCTTCCCCAAAGTGTCCCATTTGGTCTTTTCCATGCGGTAGGTCTTTATTTTTTCCCGGTAGGTGTCCAGCAGCGCGTTGTGTATGGGTTCTGCCAAACGGCGTACCTAGGTCAGCGCACCTTTGCCGGAAGCGGGAGGCGCGGTGACGAATACTTGCAGACAGGGATACTTGTGCTTTCGTCCGTACACAAAACTTACCAGTTTGTTGAGGGTGCTTCCCAGCACGGTTGCCGCACCCAGCAGCAGGATATCCCGTTGGGCGGGAGAGTTACCGCAGTCTATGATTCCTTGCAGGAAGGCGGGCCAGCGGTAGTCGGGGAAAGAGGGAAGTCGGGCAGGGAGGATGGTCTTGGACACGCCGTCGGACAGGGGGGAGGCTGGGTCCGTGAAAACGGCATCGGGCGGAGTCCCGTCGGAAGCATCCGGATGGGCATTATAGGATACGCGCGCACGTGTGTGGGTGTGGAGAGACTGCAAGTTCTGCAAGTTTGCAAGTTTCGGGTCCATTTTCACCCCGGCCACCTCTGCCAGATGGAAGACGGTTCCCAGGGAATTTCTGCCTGTTCCTTTGGTCAGGGCATGTCCGTACAGTTTGTCTGCTTCATCGTGGTGGTACTTTTCGGATATGCGGCAGATGCGGTGGAACCGGGTGCGTCCTTCTTCTCCGCAACTGTTGGCTATGGCAAAGGCCAGCGGCATATATTCCTGATAGGTGGGGGCCACATTGACTCCCGCTTGTTCGATGGCTGTTACCAGCTGTTCCAAGATAGAAATAGAATCGTTCATTTTTTAATATTTATGGTTATTGATTTTCGCTTCTCCGTCGTGCGACAGAAAACAGGCTCTGGACAAGTCGGCATTGGCCCTGTCCACTTTCAGTTCGTATTTCCATTCCAGATACTCCCATGCGGTGTGCAGGGCATTGTCGAAGGATTCTTCCACGCTCAGGAAAGGGTTTATGCGGTAAGGGATAAACAGTTTTACTCCCTGGTTTCCGGGGCTGACAAAGGAAAGTACGGGGTGCAGCACTTCATCGGCAAAGAGGCGGTCGCGCCACATTGCCGCTTCTTCGGTGGAAGCCAGTTCGTCAATATCTATGACAAAGAGGCCCGAAGGAACTTGCATGCATTGCTCTTTGCAGTAAGAGAAGATACCTGCCGGAGTGACATACGGTAAAAGGGTCTGTTTATTCTTTCGGAACACTTGCTTGTCTCCGAGTCCGGCTCTGACTTTACGCGTCAGTTCTTCCAGTTGCGGATTGGTGCTGATGTAGGTATGAAGCCCTGCCACACTGCATATACATGTGGGTATTTTATTGGTGACGGGTGCATTGAAAAATGACATGATGTATTCTTTCATAAAAGAAATTGATTTTGATTTATCTGCACAAATATACGGGTAGGGAATGACGTATGGAAATCGGTTCATAACCGTTTACTATCTGTTTACTATTGGTGCATGCTATTGATTATATATTGATAAAATATGGATTTTGATTAACGATCTGTTGATAATAATTAAAGAATAGAGAAAAGAAATAGTATATGAATGAAAAACCTGATATGATGATAAATATTTATGGCGGAAACAATCTGATTGCCCCTGTGGCGTCTTCCGCCATTCAGAACTTTTATGGCGACCGGGGTGATGAGGCCGCCGACCAACCGGAAGATTCTGAGAAAACGGAGAGTACAGAAAGTGTGACGGATGAGAAGCCGGCACAGGAGCCGGCGGAACTGTCGGATGATGAATTTTACGTATCGGTCTATATACCCGATATAAAGGTGATGAGGGCTTACAAGATACTTTTGGGAGAGTGTACCACGGCACGCGAACTGGCGGTGGTGGTAGGAAAGATGCTGGCCGATGAGAACTGTAGGAATGTAGACAAACACACGGTGGTGAAAGCGGCTTTCATCAAGTCGTTGCTACCTTTTGCCAAACGGCTTGTGTCGGGCGGTACGATAGCCAATATACGGGCGCAGATTAATAATATGCTGGCTAGTAAATAATTTTTTCAGTTATCCTCTTACTCCATTGGCACGTTAGCAAATCGGCAAATTATTTATGTTGCGGGATTATCAGATAGAGATGAAAACACGTCTGATGGAAGCGTGGAAAGCTCACCGGAGTGTGATGGTGCAGATGCCTACCGGTACGGGCAAGACACATTTGCTGGCATCTGTGGTCAGTGAGTTCGTGTCTTCTGCCGGCAGCGGGGTATGGCTTATTGCCCATCGTAGGGAACTGGTGGCGCAAATGGAGGAAACGCTGGCTAAATATGGTATCCGGAGGGAGGATACTCCGGTCAGGGTGATGTCTGTCCAATGGCTGTCCCGGCACTGGAATGAGGCGGGTGATGCTCCGGGACTGATTGTGATAGACGAGGCTCATCATGCCTTGGCCGCTTCTTACACGGAGATGTGGAAGCGTTATCCTGCCGCAAAGAAACTGGGTGTGACTGCCACACCTTGCCGCCTGAACCGTAGGGGGTTCACGGAACTGTTCGAGGTACTGGTTACTTCGTGGAGTATTGCCGAGTTTATTGAAAAAGGCGTGTTGTCTGTGTTCGATTATGTATCCATCCGTCCCGGCAGCGAGGAGCAGCGGCTCATTGACGGTCTGGAGAAACGGGGGGCCGATGGGGATTATCAGGTGAAAGAGATGGATGCGGTACTGAACAGGCGTCCCGGTATCGAGCGCCTGTACCGCAGTGTCAGGCAGTTTGCTTCCGGCAAGAAGGGGATGGTGTATGCCATCAGCATTGAACATGCCCGGCGGATAGCGGAGTATTACAGCAGGCGGGGAGTGAATGCGGTGGCTGTGGACAGCAAGACTCCTGCTATGGAGCGTAAGCGGATGGTGGAGGAGTTCAGACATGGAAAAATCGAGGTGCTGGTGAATGTGGATGTATTCAGCGAGGGGTTCGACTGTCCCGATGTGGAGTTTGTACAACTGGCCCGTCCTACTTTGTCACTGGCTAAATATTTGCAGCAGGTAGGGCGCGGATTGCGGAGATCGGAGGGCAAGGAGGCGTGTATGCTGATAGACAATGTGGGGCTGTACCGCATTTTCGGGCTTCCTACACAGCGATGGAACTGGGATGCTATGTTCCGGGGACGGATGGCGGGAAAGGGGAGTTTGCCCGGACGGATGAACTGTGATGCTTCCGTTACCGCTTTTCCGGTGGTGGAAAGGCCGGCTGAAGCCGGTGGGGACTTGGTGGTGGTTATGGAGCACGGGCGTTTGCTTTCTTCCATCAGAGAGCAGGCTTTGCCGGATGAGAAGGAGCAGTCACCGTCATGCAGGCTGAGGGCATTTGTAGATAAGGAAACAGGTCTTTGGGGATTGGAAAAGGGAGATGAGATGTTGCCGGACGCTTCGTTTAAAGAGATTTTGAGTATCAAAGGACGTTTTGCCGTGGGGAGGCTTCGGAACGGGTGTGTCCGGGTACTGGATGATACGGGGGCTTTGGTGGCCGAACCGGGGCATTGCCGTGAGGTGAGGTTTCTGAAAGATGATTTGTTGCAAGTCCGTCATGCCGGGAATTCGGTGTCTTATGTGGATTTACGGAACGGCCGGTGTTATTCTGTCCGCCCGCGTGTCCTCAGATACGGGAGCATAGAATTGTTACAGGTGAACCGTACTTATTACAGCAGGACAAGGCAGGTGTATGCCAATACATGCGGGTTGCCTTCTTCGTCCATCGTGTGGATGGGGTTTTATGTGAAGATGTACGATGGCAGAGTGCCTTCCCGATGCCGCCGCATGGAAGATGGAGGCTTTTGTTGTGAACCGCAGGTTTGTCTGTTGGAGGGGGATGAGGAGCGTGCTTATTACCTGAGCGGACGGTTGCCGGATCAAAGTATTGTGGTGATGGATGAGGAGGGACGGTATTATCATGTGGAGAAAGGGCATGGAAAGCGTTATGTGGCCTGTAACCGTCCGTCGGACCGGAGTGAGGATTTTGATGAGGCGGTGGCATTGCTCCGAAGACAGGCGGACGAGCGTGTGGAGAAACGCTTGCGTGAGGAGAAGTGCGAGTATGAACGGAAACGGCAGCGTATAATCAGCAGGAGTGTGGAGGCCGTACCTTTTCAAATAGGAGTGAAATGGGGGCTGAGGACAGCGGAGCGGATTTTGATTCCACCTGTCTATCGGAGGATATTGCATCCGGTGGGTGGTTATTGCGCCTATCAGGACAGCTCCTGCCAGTGGGGGGTACTGGCTGTAGACGGAAGGATCATTATCCGGGCCCGGTATATGGAAGTGGAGATAGACAGGGATGGAACGGCGCGTCTTACTTTGGTTCCGGGGAAGATGGAAACGGTGAAGCTGACGGACTGATAGGATAAAAAGCAGGGGATAACTTTTTGTCAAACCGATATTTGGCGATGGAATACGTATCATTATGAAAAGTTTTGTAA
>CAUAWO010000067.1:0-10924 GCA_958432865.1 Bacteroides stercoris | reverse complement strand
GATAATAAACAGATTAAAGATATATGGCAACAAAAGGAACTGTTAGTGGCGTAATAGCCAACATGGTTACTCTTACCGTTGACGGACCGGTGGCACAGAATGAGATTTGTTACATTCTGACTGGCGGAGACCGCTTGATGGCAGAGGTTATTAAGGTAGTAGGCAGCAATGTTTATGTGCAGGTGTTTGAAAGTACACGTGGATTGAAAGTTGGTGCTGAAGCCGAATTTACGGGACACATGCTTGAAGTGACTCTAGGTCCGGGTATGTTGTCTAAAAATTATGATGGTCTGCAAAACGACCTTGATAAAATGGATGGAGTGTTCCTGAAACGCGGACAATACACCTATCCATTGGATAAAGAAAGAGTGTGGCATTTTGTACCGTTGGTGAAAGTGGGTGATGAAGTTGGTCCATCGGCTTGGTTGGGACAGGTGGATGAGAACTTCCAGCCACTGAAAATTATGGTACCATTTCAGTTGACAGGTACTTATAAAGTGAAATCCATTGTTCCTGAAGGTGATTATACTATTGAGGATACTGTAGTGGTTCTGACGGACAGAGAAGGTAAAGATATTCCGGTAAACATGATTCAGAAGTGGCCGGTAAAGAAGGCTATGACTAATTATAAGGAAAAGCCGCGTCCTTATAAATTATTGGAAACCGGTGTCCGTGTTATTGATACGGTCAACCCCATTGTAGAAGGGGGAACGGGATTTATTCCCGGTCCGTTTGGTACAGGGAAAACAGTGCTTCAGCATGCCATCTCCAAGCAGGCGGAAGCGGATATCGTAATTATCGCTGCTTGTGGTGAACGTGCGAATGAGGTGGTGGAAATCTTTACGGAGTTCCCCGAACTGGTAGATCCGCATACAGGACGTAAGCTGATGGAACGTACTATCATTATTGCCAATACCTCGAACATGCCGGTGGCTGCCCGTGAAGCATCTGTGTACACGGCTATGACCATTTCTGAGTATTATCGTGCTATGGGATTGAAAGTCTTACTGATGGCAGATTCTACTTCCCGTTGGGCGCAGGCCTTGCGTGAGATGTCCAACCGTATGGAAGAATTGCCTGGTCCGGATGCATTCCCGATGGATATCTCGGCTATTATCTCCAACTTTTACGGACGTGCGGGATATGTACATCTGAATAATGGTGAGACCGGTTCTATTACCTTTATCGGTACTGTATCTCCGGCAGGTGGTAACTTGAAGGAACCTGTAACGGAGAATACTAAAAAGGTGGCCCGTTGCTTTTATGCCTTGGAGCAGGAACGTGCCGACAGGAAGCGTTATCCGGCTGTGAACCCGATTGACTCTTATTCAAAATATCTGGAATATCCGGAATTTGAGGAATATATCGCCAAACGTATTAATGGTGAATGGATTGGTAAGGTGAACGAAATCAAAACAAGATTGTTGCGTGGTAAGGAAATTGCTGAACAGATTAATATTTTGGGTGATGATGGCGTACCTGTAGAATATCATGTAATCTTTTGGAAATCAGAGCTGATTGATTTTGTGATTCTGCAACAGGATGCTTTTGATGAAGTGGATTCAGTGACTCCGATGGAACGTCAGGAGGAGATCTTGAATATGGTAATCGACATCTGTCATACGGAATTCAAGTTTGATACTTTCATTGAGGTGATGGATTATTTCAAAAAGATGATCAACCTTTGCAAACAGATGAACTATGCTAAATATAAATCTGAGCAGTATGAGGATTTTAAGAAGCAGTTACAGGAATTGGTTGCCGAGAGAAGTGTCTGATTTTAATTTTTAATTTTAATTTATAATGAGTAGAGATGGCAACAAAAGCATTTCAAAAGATATATACTAAGATTAGCCAGATTACCAAGGCAACCTGTTCGCTGAAAGCGTCAGGAGTGGGCTATGATGAGTTGGCAATGGTTAATGGGAAATTAGCCCAGGTGGTAAAAATCATGGGTGATGAAGTGACTTTGCAGGTGTTCGAGGGTACGGAAGGTATTCCGACCAATGCTGAGGTCGTATTCTTGGGCAAGTCGCCTACACTGAAAGTGAGCGACCAGTTGGCTGGACGTTTCTTCAACGCTTTTGGTGATCCGATTGATGGGGGACCGGAAATTGAGGGACAGGAAGTGCCTATCGGCGGTCCGTCTGTGAATCCGGTTCGCCGTAAACAGCCGTCGGAACTGATTGCGACCGGTATTGCCGGTATCGATTTGAACAATACGTTGGTATCAGGACAGAAGATTCCTTTTTTTGCTGACCCTGACCAGCCGTTCAATCAAGTGATGGCCAATGTGGCATTGCGTGCCGAAACCGATAAGATTATCTTGGGCGGTATGGGTATGACTAATGACGACTACCTGTATTTTAAGAATGTATTTTCTAATGCCGGTGCGCTCGACCGTATTATCAGTTTCGTGAATACTACGGAAAATCCTCCGGTAGAACGTCTGTTGATTCCGGATATGGCGCTGACGGCTGCTGAATATTTTGCAGTGGAACATAATCAGAAAGTATTGGTGTTGCTGACTGATATGACCAGTTATGCTGATGCGTTAGCTATTGTGTCTAACCGTATGGATCAGATTCCTTCCAAGGACTCTATGCCGGGATCTCTTTATTCGGATTTGGCGAAGATTTATGAAAAAGCGGTACAATTCCCCGCAGGTGGTTCAATCACTATTATTGCGGTAACTACCTTGAGTGGCGGTGATATTACGCACGCTGTTCCTGATAATACGGGTTATATCACTGAAGGTCAGCTGTTCCTGCGTCGCGATAGTGATATCGGTAAGGTTATCGTGGACCCGTTCCGTTCGTTGTCTCGTTTGAAACAGTTGGTGAGTGGTAAGAAAACCCGTAAGGATCATCCTCAGGTGATGAATGCTGCTGTACGTTTGTATGCTGATGCCGCCAATGCCAAGACTAAGATGGAAAATGGTTTTGACTTGACTAATTATGATGAACGTACTTTGGCATTTGCTAAAGATTACGCTAATCAGTTACTCGCCATTGATGTGAATCTGGATACTACTGAAATGCTGGATGTTACATGGGGATTGTTCAGCAAATACTTTAAGCCGGAAGAAGTCAATATAAAGAAAGAATTGGTTGACCAGCATTGGAAAAAACAATAAATTAACGAAGAAACATGGCAATAAAGTTTCAATATAACAAGACCTCGCTACAACAGCTTGAGAAGCAGCTCAAGGTCCGTGTGCGTACGCTTCCTATTATTAAAAATAAGGAAAGCGCCCTCCGCATGGAAGTAAAGAGATGCAAGACAGAAGCTGCCGGGTTGGAGGAAAGGCTTGAAAAACAGATTCAGGCATACGAGGCCATGTTCGCACTTTGGAATGAATTTGATGCTTCATTAATAAAAGTGAGTGATGTTCATTTGGGTATAAAGAAGATTGCCGGTGTACGAGTTCCCTTGTTGGAAAACGTAGACTTTGACATCCGTCCCTACAGTCTGTTCAACAGCCCGAAGTGGTATTCCGATGGAATATATTTGTTGAAAGGATTGGCACAGACTGCTATTGAAAGGGAATTTATGCTTGCCAAACTGAACCTGCTGGAACATGCGCGTAAAAAGACCACTCAAAAAGTGAATCTTTTTGAGAAAGTGCAGATACCCGGATATCAGGATGCTCTGCGAAAGATAAAACGATTTATGGAGGATGAAGAGAATTTGTCCAAATCATCGCAGAAGATTCTGAAATCTATTCAAGAGAAAAGAAAGGAGGCGGAGGCATGATTACAAAAATGAAGAAGTTGACTTTCCTTATTTATCATAAGGACTATGAATGTTTCCTGCAAAATATCCGTGATTTGGGCGTAGTCCACGTGGCGGAAAAAGCGCAGGGGACAGCGGAGAATACCGAACTTCAAGAGAGCATCCGTCTGTCCGACCACTATGCTTCGACTATTAAGTTTTTGCAAGGTTTTAATGTTGAACTGCAAGAACAGAAGGGGGATACAGCCCGTGGAGAGAAAGCGTTGGAGGAAGTGGAGGCGTTACAACTGGAGAAAACCCAGTTGCAGCATCAGTTGCAGATTTGCGACAAAGAGCGTGCCGCGTTAGAGGTATGGGGAGATTTCGATCCTGCGTCGGTTATGCGGTTGCAAGAAGTTGGATATCAGGTGAATTTCTATATTTGCTCAGAGAAGAACTTTAACGAGGAATGGTTGGATACGTACTATGCTACGGAGGTTAACCGTATTGGTTCACGCATTTATTTCATTACCATAACCAAAGAAGGAACGTTGCCCGAATTGGAAGTGGAATCGGTCAAATTGCCGGTAATGTCCTTGAGTAGGCTTGCTGCCAGATGTGAAGATTTGGAACAGCAAATGAAGAGTGTGGATGATAAGTTAGCTGCCATAGCAGGAGAAAAACTTCTTTCTTTGCAAGTTGCACAAGCTAATATCCGCTCACAGATAGAATTCTCAAAAGTGGTGCTAAGTACTGAACAAGCTGCGGATGACAAATTGATGTTGTTACAGGGGTGGGCACCGGCTACGCAGATTCCGGAGATTACTAATTTTCTGAATCAACAGGAGGCGTACTTTGAAATTGCTGACCCTACGCCGGAGGACAATGTACCTATTCAGTTGAATAATAAAGGATTCTTCCGTCTGTTTGAACCGATTATGAAACTGTATATGCTTCCTAAGTATAATGAACTGGATTTGACGCCGTTCTTTGCCCCTTTCTTTATGCTCTTTTTCGGGCTGTGTTTGGGCGATTCGGGCTATGGTCTGTTCATGGTATTAGGAGTAACTGTTTATCGTATGTTGGCGAAGAATGTCGGTGCTTCCATGAAGCCCATCTTAACTTTGGTGCAGATTTTGGGTGCTTCTACTTTCTTCTGCGGTATGCTGACAGGTACTTTTTTCGGATTTAATCTGTATGGTAATGATATTCCGTTCTTTAATAAGATGCGTGATTTGTTCTTCTTGGACAATCAATGGATGTTTAATCTTTCATTGATTTTGGGAGCGGTACAGATTATTTTCGGTATGATACTGAAAGCGGCTAATCAGACCATTCAGTTCGGATTGAAATATGCATTGTCAACTATCGGATGGATTATTGTATTGGTAAGTACAGCTTTGGCATTCCTATTGGGAGATACCATGCCGATGGGAGGAACTGTCCATTTGGTAATTCTGGGGCTTGCCGGTGTGCTGATTTTCTTGCTCAACAGTCCAGGAAAGAATATTTTTCTCAATATCGGTTTGGGTTTGTGGGATTCCTACAATATGGCAACCGGTTTGCTGGGGGATATCCTTTCGTATGTGCGTTTGTTTGCTTTAGGTCTGTCGGGTGGTATTCTTGCCAGCGTATTCAATAGTCTGGCGGCTGGAATGAGTCCTGATAATGCAATTGCAGGTCCGATAGTGATGGTATTGATTTTCTTGATAGGTCATTCTATCAACATGTTTATGAATATATTGGGAGCGATGGTTCATCCGATGCGTCTGACTTTCGTGGAGTTTTTTAAGAATTCGGGTTACGAAGGAGGGGGTAAGGAGTACAAGCCTTTCAAGAATTGAAGAATGAGAATAAAGAATTAAAAGCTGTTTAAGCCTTTTCGGCATTGTCATTTTGAATAAATGTTGTATCCTTGTGCAGACAGAAAAGCTAGAAAGGGAGAATCTGAAGCATAGTATGCAGATCTTTCGCTAAGTTCAGGATGACATGAAAAGTATTCCTTTTAGGAGAAGTTTGATAAAATAAAGAATTTAAAAATTAAAAATAGAAGAATTATGGAAATGAATTTATTGATTGCTTATGTAGGTATTGCAATTATGGTTGGTTTATCAGGTATCGGTAGTGCGTATGGTGTAACTATCGCAGGTAATGCATCTATCGGTGCATTGAAGAAGAATGATAGTGCATTCGGTAACTTCTTGGTGTTGACTGCACTTCCCGGTACACAGGGACTGTATGGTTTTGCCGGTTATTTCATGTTCCAGAGTATTTTCGGTGTTCTGACTCCGGCTATTACAGGTATTCAAGCTGCTGCCGTGTTGGGTTCCGGTATTGCTTTGGGACTTGTAGCTCTTTTCTCCGCTATCCGTCAGGGGCAGGTTTGTGCTAATGGTATTGCTGCCATTGGCCAAGGACATAATGTATTTGGTAATACATTGATTTTGGCCGTTTTTCCTGAATTGTATGCTATTGTTGCTTTGGCTGCAACCTTCTTGATGGGATCTGCATTGGCTGCGTAATCAGATTAGTTTTTTTATATGGGCGGCTATTTCCTGTTTTTATGGAAATAGCCGCTTTTCTTATTCTAATGTAAGACAGAACCTTAAAAATATTTATTATTGTAGCCGATATCAGTATTTTTTGTGAAGATTGTTAGAGTAAAATAATTGAATGCTAATTCAGAAACTATCTGAATAACATAAAGTTGCAAAAAAACTTTATTATCTCATTGAAAATATGTAACTTTGCGCTCGAATTAAGATTAGTTAATAGATGGCAAAAGAATTGTTAGCCCCTGATTATATATTCGAAGCAAGTTGGGAGGTATGTAATAAAGTAGGGGGAATTTATACGGTGTTGTCCACCAGGGCCAAAACACTGCAGGAAGCATTCAAAGACAAAGTCTTTTTCATAGGACCCGATTTTTGGGCAGGAAAGGAAAATCCTTTGTTCAGTGAAAATGAAAATCTTTGTGCGGCATGGCGTGAACATGCTTTGAAGAAAGACGGATTGAAAGTTCGTGTGGGACGCTGGAATATTCCGGGAGAGCCTATTGTCATATTGGTGGATTTTTATCCTTTTTTCTCTAAAAGAAATGAAATATATGGCCGGATGTGGGAGGATTTCAAAGTTGATTCACTTCATGCTTATGGAGATTACGACGAAGCGTCTATGTTTTCTTATGCAGCCGGAAAAGTGGTTGAAAGCTTTTATCGTTTCAATCTGACCGAAAATGATAAGGTCATTTATCAGGCACATGAATGGATGACAGGTATGGGGGCCCTTTATTTGCAGAAAGCGGTACCCGAAATAGCTACCATTTTTACTACTCACGCTACTTCTATAGGCCGGTCTATCGCCGGAAACAATAAACCCCTTTACGATTACTTATTTGCTTATAATGGCGACCAAATGGCGCGTGAACTCAATATGGAGGCAAAGCATTCTATTGAGAAGCAGACTGCGCATCATGTGGATTGCTTTACTACGGTCAGTGAGATTACCAACAACGAATGCAAGGAGTTGTTGGACAAGCCGGCAGATGTGGTGTTGATGAATGGGTTTGAGGATGACTTTGTTCCGCAAGGTCGTACATTTGCCGCCAAGCGTAAGAAAGCTCGTGCTGCGATGTTGAATTTGGCTAATAAATTGCTTGGCTTGACGATGAGCGATGATACTCTTATTGTGGGTACAAGCGGTCGTTATGAGTTTAAAAATAAAGGTATCAATGTCTATTTGGAGTCCTTGAACCGATTGACCCGTGATAAAAATTTGAAAAAAGAGGTGCTGGCATTTATTAATGTACCAGGTTGGGTAGGGGATCCTCGTGAGGATTTGGTGGAACGTTTGAAAAGCAAAGAGAATTTCACAACTCCGTTGGAGTGTCCGTTTATCACACATTGGTTGCATAATATGAGTCATGATCAGGTACTTGATATGATGAAGTATTTGGGAATGTCCAATTCGGCGGAATCTAAGGTAAAAGTAATATTTGTACCTTGTTATCTGGATGGAAAGGATGGTATCTTGAATTTGGAATATTATGATTTGGTGTTGGGGAATGACTTGAGTGTTTATCCTTCCTATTATGAACCTTGGGGGTATACACCTTTGGAAAGTGTAGCATTCCATGTACCTACTATAACAACTGATCTGGCTGGATTTGGTTTGTGGGTAAACTCGTTGAAGGGTAGATACAGTGAGTTGAAAGATGGTGTGAAAGTTATCCATCGCTCGGATTACAACTATTCTGAAGTGGCGGATGTTATAAAGGACACTATATCGGAATTTTCGGGATTGCCGGAAAATACAATCAAGACAGTGCGTAAAAATGCGGCGGACATTGCTGAAAAGGCATTGTGGAAGCATTTTATCAAATATTATTATGAAGCTTATGATGTGGCATTGCATAATGCACAGAAAAGGCTTGTTATGAATAGCTAATTAATTATTAATAAATAATTTGAGAGACATGAAAATCAAAGTAAGTAATGCGAATACTCCTAATTGGAAGGAAGTTACAGTAAAATCACACATTCCCGAAGAACTGAAGAAGTTGGAGGAAATGGCTCGTAACATCTGGTGGGCATGGAATTACGAAGCAACAGACCTGTTTAGAGATTTAGATCCTGCAACTTGGAAAGAAGTGGGGCAGAATCCCGTTGCTTTATTGGAACGTTTGAGCTATGAAAAGCTGGAGGCATTAACTCAGGATAAGGTGATTGTAAAGCGCATGAATGATGTATATGCTAAATTCAAAGCTTATGTAGATGCTAAGCCGGATAGCAAACGTCCTTCTGTTGCTTATTTCTGTATGGAGTATGGTTTGACACATGTTTTGAAAATCTATTCCGGTGGGCTGGGTATTTTGGCCGGTGACTACTTGAAAGAAGCATCAGACAGTAATGTAGATATGTGTGGTGTTGGCTTCTTGTATCGTTATGGGTATTTTAGCCAAAGCCTTTCAATGGATGGTCAGCAGATTGCTAACTATGAATCACAGAATTTCGGTAGCCTGCCTATTGAACGTGTAATGGATGAAAACGGACAGCCGATGGTAGTTGATGTTCCTTATTTGAACTATTTCGTTCATGCATACGTATGGAAGGTAAATGTAGGACGTGTTCCTTTGTATCTGCTAGATACGGATAATGAAATGAACAGCGAATTTGATCGTCCTATCACTTATCAGTTGTATGGTGGAGATTGGGAGAACCGTTTGAAACAAGAAATCTTGTTAGGTATCGGTGGTGTGTTGCTGCTGAAGAAATTGGGCATTAAGAAAGATGTCTATCATTGTAATGAAGGACATGCTGCTTTGTGTAATGTGCAGCGTTTGTGTGATTATGTAGAAAGCGGGCTGACATTTGACCAGGCTTTGGAAGTAGTTCGTTCTTCTTCTTTATATACGGTTCATACTCCGGTTCCTGCGGGGCATGACTATTTTGATGAAGGCTTGTTTGGAAAATATATGGGTGGTTATCCACAGCGTATGGGGATTTCTTGGCAGGATTTGATGGACTTGGGTCGTATTAATCCGGGTGATGCAGGCGAACGTTTTTGTATGTCTACATTTGCTTGTAACACTTGTCAGGAAGTAAACGGTGTGAGCTGGTTGCATGGCAAGGTTTCTCAGGAGATGTTCTCTGGAATTTGGAAAGGCTATTTCCCTGAAGAAAGTCATGTAGGTTATGTAACTAATGGTGTTCATTTCCCAACGTGGAGTGCTACTGAATGGAAGAAGCTATATGCTAAGCATTTTGCTCCTAATTTCCTGGAAGATCAGTCTAATGAGAAAATTTGGGAAGCTATTTATAATGTAGCCGATGAAGAAATTTGGGAAACCCGTATGGCTTTGAAGTACAAATTGGTTGACCATATTCGTAAGCAGTTCAGTGAAAGCTGGTTGAAGAACCAAGGTGATCCTTCACGTATCGTTTCTCTGATGGAAAAGATTAATCCGAATGCCTTGTTGATTGGTTTTGCCCGTCGTTTTGCTACTTACAAACGTGCGCATCTGCTGTTTACTGATTTGGAACGTTTGTCTAAGATTGTGAACAATCCTGATTATCCGGTACAGTTCTTATTTGCAGGTAAGGCTCATCCACACGATGGTGCAGGTCAGGGGTTGATCAAGAAGATTGTGGAAATTTCCCGTCGTCCGGAATTCTTGGGCAAAATCATCTTCTTGGAAAATTATGATATGCAGTTGGCACGGCGTCTGGTCTCAGGTGTTGATATTTGGATGAATACTCCTACCCGTCCTTTGGAAGCTTCTGGAACATCAGGCGAGAAGGCTTTGATGAATGGTGTTGTTAACTTCTCTGTGCTTGACGGTTGGTGGCTGGAAGGTTACCGTGAAGGAGCAGGATGGGCGTTAACTGAAAAACGTACTTATCAGAATCAAGATCATCAAGATCAATTGGATGCCGCAACTATTTATAGTATTTTGGAAAATGAGATTCTTCCATTGTATTATGCACGTAACCGTAAGGGATATTCTGAGGGTTGGGTGAAGACTATCAAGAATTCTATTGCTCAGGTGGCTCCTCATTATACAATGAAACGTCAGTTAGACGATTATTATGCTAAGTTCTATACTAAAGAAGCAAAACGTTTTAAAGAATTGGTAGCCAATGATTATGCAAAGGCTAAGGAACTGGCTGCTTGGAAAGAAAGAGTTGCAGAACTTTGGGATTCCATTGAAATCGTTTCATGTGAAAAGACGGAAGAGCTGGCTAGCGGTAATATTGAAAGCGGAAAAGAATATATCATTACTTATGTTATAGATGAAAAGGGATTGGATGATGCAGTAGGTATTGAACTGGTTACCACTTTCACGAATGCGGAAGGTAAAGAGCATATCTATTCTGTAGAACCAATGGAAGTAATTAAGAAAGAAGGTAACTTGTATACATTCCAGGTTAAACACAGTTTGTCTAACTCAGGCAGCTTCAAGGTGGCATACCGTATGTTCCCGAAGAATGTTGATTTGCCTCATCGTCAGGACTTCTGCTATGTTCGTTGGTTTAACTAATCATTGAATTAAGATAATATTTCTATTTAAAGAACTGTTTCCTTGGAAAAGAGAGGAAGCAGTTCTTTTTTATTAGTATGTTCGCCCAAAGTTTCATTGATATTATCATTCCAGTTAAGATTGTTATGGAAAGTGCGCATTATTGGGAAGGATAGGACGAGTATAAAAAAT
>CAUAWO010000066.1:0-11138 GCA_958432865.1 Bacteroides stercoris | reverse complement strand
TTTCCGGACAAGAACAAATACATTGTAAAATGGCTTTGAAAGATTTTATGCTTCCCTAAAACATTGGATTCTTCATTGAATTTGCGGAAGTTTTACCGATGAAAACGGTAGGGGATTAGTTAGTCAAGAAAAATATTATACAAAACTTGAGAAATGAAATACTGATATATGGATTTTTCAATTGAAAGCTATTTGAGAAATCCATATATCAGTATTTTTTAAGTCAGTAAGCATTCGATAAACAACAGGTCTTAAACCTTTATATATAACAATAGAAACTGTCACTATGAACCTATATGTTGAAATCAGCACTAATTGTCAGCTTCCCTATTTTGTTTTGTCAATACACATTCCAGGTATTGCAATTTCCAATTGTACGGAAGTATATTCAACAATTCTTCATAAGTTACCTGTTTTGTGATAGGACATTCGGATGACAACATCATTCAGATACTTCCTTGGCGTTACATCGTATACTGTACCTTACAGATAGCCAGCAGAGAACATACAACCGATATATTAACTGTTGCTTCATGGTTTCCATTAAAGAGATAATTTTTTCTATTCCATAGTTATCGATCTGATAACATTTTCTACCAAAATATTATTTCCAAGCAGATGTCCGTCTTCCAAACATTTCATTATATTGTCCCATCGGTATAGGGTAAGCATCCAAAGCCTGTTCAAAATGATGGTAGATATGCACCAAGCAATTGAGCAACTACACATCGGGGGTAGTCTTGAAGGCTACCTCATAGTCTGCAAAACCTTCGCATTGAAACTATCCCTTAAAGTGATATTGGTCTGTCAGGGATTCGATAACCGTTCCGCTCTGCGATCCCTTGTCGTAATGGAAGATTACCAGTTTCTCCATGACTGACCTTACTATCGACAAGTATTCCTTATCGGTCCCCAATGCTTTTCCCTATTAATGACTGGAACAGTGCTTTCGTCTGCCTGTTATAGTCACAAGAAAAGACTTCCTGTTTGAGTTCTTCATACAGAAGTTTGAGCAGTTCTACCGTTTTCTTGAAATATCCATCCAGCGTACTTTCCGTAAGGCCTTTCATCTCAAAATGTCCGTTAGAAAGTGATTATAATAACCTTTACGCCAAATGGACCGGTATAGACTGCAAAGCCGAGGAGTCTAATGAAATATTAATGTCATGCCAACACACTTCTTCGGCAACCGGACGTTTCGGAAACCGTACTTATAGTTACTTCAACCCACAATTCTCCAACTTCTCCGGTGGTTGGACACAACGTGGCCAATATATTGGTGGTATGGACTTCCAACGTTGCCGTCCTACAGAATACGCTTATGCTATCTTTGACAATGTGAATGACTCACGTATGTGGAAAACATTCAAAACTGTCTACGGATTGAATAATATTGCATCGAAAGCAGATGATGTAGTGGCTACAAACGGTATTACAGCCGATCAGGTTCCAACACTAGGCGACCAAGGCATCATCTTTATTCTTAATAAAAAAAGTGACAACCGTTTTAAAGACGCTACAAACTCCGATTATGGAACAGTAGGTCGTGGTGGTATAGCCCACTCCTTTGTAAACCCCGAAACAAATAAATGGGTGCCGAATGTGTTCCCTGTATATGCCGGTGGTCAATATGTATTGAACACCTATGGTGTTAGCGGAAATCCAGCACAGTCCAATGTCTTCTGTGGTATCAATAAAACTGATGACGGCTCGCGTACAGCAGAAAAAGGGGACGCACATCGTGATGTCATTATGGCCCGTACAGGCGAAACTTATCTGATAAAAGCGGAAGCGCAAGTACGTTCCGGTAACTTCCAGGATGCTATCTCTACCATCAACCAGTTCCGTGCACGTGCCGAATGGAAAAATGGTGAAGATCGCGAATACTACACCGATGGTTCTATGGCTTTCTTGAAAAGCGCAGGTGGTGACGAAGATAATTCAACCGCACTAAGCACTTTAGGTAAATGCAAAGATGCCAATGGTACCAAAATCAATAACACAGAGGCATTCAAGGCTTCTTTCCTTCAAAAGAACACTTACTATCTTTCAACTATTTCTTTTCATATAAAGAATCTATCTGTCAGCCCCCCCAAAAAATCAATAACTAGATTATTATCCGTATATGGAAAAAGAACAGAAAGAAGATGAACAATATTCCATGTAAATGAATAAAATTCCATAGGTAAGACACCTTCTTCGTCTATATTTGCATAAATCAAAAATCAAAGATACTATGGAACTATTACCAACAATCAGAAAAAGCATAATTGCATTCGTTCTGCTACCCGCACTTCTATATGCAGGTATCCCTCCCACCCTACAAAGCGATGCCTCACAAAGAATGACCAAAGATATCATGAACCGTGCTTACATCACCCCCAAACGTATTGTTACCAAATACGCAGGATGTAAGAATAATCTAATAAAAGACGAACACTATTTATTAGAGCGTGGAAACGGCCAATCGGAAATGAACAGAAAAAGATGTTGCATAATGACCTCTACTGAAACAGAAAAGGCATCCTTATTACTGGATTTCGGCAGTGAACTGCATGGAGGATTAAAACTCGTCATGGGCAGTTCCAGCCGTAGGGAGCCTTCTTTGGTAAGGATACGTTTCGGAGAATCTGTTGGAGAAGCTAACAGTAGCACTTCAAATTCCGAATGGAAAGTGGGATTTTCAACAGACGATCATGCCAAACGTGATATCATCATGGAAATTCCCCGTGACGGCATGATTGAAATAGGCAATACCGGTTTCCGCTTTGTCCGCCTCGACTTGCTGCAAAACAACGCCACTATCTCTTTAAAAGAAATTTCAGCTATCCTGCGCTACCGTGATATTCCCTATCTGGGATCTTTCGAATGCAACGACCAACGTTTAAACAAAATATGGATTACCGGAGCCTATACTGTCCACTTGAACATGCAGGAGTTTTTATGGGATGGCATCAAACGTGACCGAATAGTCTGGCTGGGCGATATGCATCCTGAATTAATGACCATCAGCCGTGTTTTCGGATACAATGAGGTGATCCCCAACAGTTTGGACTTGGCTTGCAAACAATTTCCTTTACCCAATTGGATGAATGGCATGAGTGCATACAGCCTATGGTATCTGATCAACCAATATGAATGGTATCACCAGACCGGCGATATTGATTTTTTAAAGAAACATTCCGATTATATCAGCGGGTTAATCCATCTGATAAACGGGAAAGTGGATGATGCGGGAAATGAAACGTTAGCGCCTGCCCGCTTTTTGGACTGGCCATCCAGCGGAAATAAAGCCGGAGTTGAGGCAGGATATCGCGCACTGATCGTATGGGCTATGCAAGATGCGCATCAATTGTCTTTAAAACTTGGCAACACCTCTGATGCTCAATTATGTCTGGATATTATCAACCGGATGAAAAAAAAGATATTACCTCACAACAATCTGAAACAGGCAGCTTCATTAATGGCCATCACCGGATTGATGGATCCCCAACAGGCTTGCGATGAAGTTATCTCTGTAGGCGGTGGAAAAGGCTTTTCCACTTTTTACGGGTATTATATGCTGGAAGCATTAGCCAAAGCAGGTGAGTATGAGAAAGCAATAGATATCATTAATACTTTCTGGGGAGCCATGCTGGATTTGGGAGCAACCACGTTTTGGGAAGATTTCAATCTGGACTGGATTCCTAATGCCGCTCCTATAGACGAACCTGTTCCAGCCGGGAAAAAAGACATACATGGCGATTTCGGCGCCTATTGCTATCCCGGATTCCGTCACAGCCTTTGCCATGGGTGGTCTTCAGGACCTACTACATGGCTGTCAGATCATGTATTAGGTATAAAAATCGTGGACGTGGAACGCAAGCAGATCAGTATTGAGCCACACTTGGGTAAATTAGAATGGGCCAAAGGTACTTATCCCACCCCTTGGGGCGTGATAGAAGTCAGCCACGAGAAGAAAGCCGATGGTAAAATCGCAACCAAAGTAAAACTTCCGAAAGGTGTAAGACAAATTTAATTATAAAAAATCGTTATCAAACTTCTATAAAAACTGGATCTTATGAAAAACATAATGATATGGATTATGCTCCTCTTGAGTATAACTTATACTGACGCCCAAAATGGAAAATCTCCTAGAAAAGACTATGCCAAATTAGCTAATTATGATGAAAGTAAGGTTCCGCAATATACCTTACCTTCCGTATTAATGTGCCACGACGGAGAAATGGTTCAGACCAAGGAACAATGGGAGCAAAAACGCCGCCCCGAAATTTTAAACCTGTTCACGACTTATATGTTTGGCAAAGCACCTGTATTAAAACACAAACTGCCTTGTACAGTCAGTCGGATCAATGAAAAAGCTCTGAACGGACGTGCCACCCGGAAAGAAATAACCATCCAATTAACAGACGATCCACAGGGGCCCCACATCGACTTGCAACTGTATCTTCCTAATCATGTATCAGGAAAAATTCCGGTTTTTCTAGGCATCAGCTTCATGCCCAATTACACGATATATGATGATCCCGATTTATCTGTCCCCGAAATAACAGATGAAAAAATGAAGAAAAGATCTTTCAGGGGATCAATGGACAAATCCTGGCAGCTTGATAAAATTTTGGAACACGGATATGGTCTGGCCACTTTCTGTTATAATGATGTGGATCCCGATTTTGACGATGACTTCCAAAATGGTGTGCATCCTTATTATTACGAGAAAGGGCAGAATTTCCCAGATCCGGATCAATGGGGTTCCATTGCAGCTTGGGCATGGGGCATGAGCCGTGCCATGGATTATCTGGAAACAGACAAAAAAGTGGATGCTAAAAAAGTTGCCGTGATAGGTCATTCTCGTCTTGGCAAAACCGCTGTCTGGGCCGGAGCCTCCGATCCGCGTTTTGCTTTAGTCATATCCGGGAATTCGGGATGTTGTGGAGTTGCCATCTCACGTCGTTGTTTCGGTGAGACTGTAGAAGCTATGAATGTACGTTTTCCTCATTGGTTCTGTGGTAATTACAAACAATTTAATGACAGGGAAAAATACTTACCTTTCGACCAGCACGAACTTGTTGCCCTAATTGCTCCAAGACCTATATATATAGCCAGTGCAGAAGAAGACAACTGGTCCGACCAAAAAGGTGAATTTCTAGGAGGTAAAGGAGCTGAACCTGTATATGCCCTCTATGGTTTGGGCGGAATAGGTTGTGAAGAAATGCCTCCCGTAGATACACCTTACATGAATGGCCCTATCGCATACCACAATCGCAAAGGACCTCACGCTGTTCTTCCATACGATTGGGAACAATTCCTTCGCTTTGCTGACAAATATTTTAAAAACAAATAATTAATATATAAATCAATGATGAAAAACAAGAACCTACTTATAGGATTATGCTCAGTACCCCTGTTGCTTAGCATATCAACAAACATGACAGCCCAAGACTTGCGTGAACGTACATATTATTACGAAATACTAGAACCACGCCATGAGCCCAAACCGGAAATCAAAGGTTTTGCAACTGAAAGAATAAAAGAAAACTTAGACAGAGGGTTAACAGCCACCCCATCTGCAGACGGGAAAGGTATCTACCTCAGTTGGAGACTATTGGAACAAGATGGAACTGACACTTCCTTCCACCTCTACCGTTCTGCAAACGGCAAGACACAGCGTTTATCAAAAAATCCAATTAAAAACACCTGTGACTTTGTTGACCAGACTCCCGTTTCTGGAAAAGCAACCTATTGGATCTGTGCATTAGATAAAAAGAAAAAAGTAATTGACACATCTTCCAAATTGGATGTGGACTGTTCTTTATTGAGAAACTATCAGTCCATTAAATTGAACCGTAATATAAAAGCAGGCAAAATAGCCGTTGCTGATTTGAACGGGGATGGCATTTACGATTATATCATCCGCACCCCGGAAAAAAATGTGGATCCCGGAATGCCCGGTACTTTGGATGGTTCAACTTATCAAATTGAGGCTTATTTAAGTGACGGCACTTTTTTATGGTCTAAAGATTTAGGACAAGGTATCGAGCCCGGTGTTTGGTACTCCCCTTTCATCGCATACGACTTCAATGGAGATGGCAAAGCAGAAATTGCCTTAAAAACAGCTCCGGAAACAACCAAACGAAATGAAAAAGGACGGGTAGATTCCGGTGAGGAGTATCTAAGTGTATGGGATGGAATGACCGGAAAAGAAATTGCCCGCGTGGACTGGCCTGAACGGAATGACAGGTATGGAAATCTGGTCCGGCAGAACCGTAACCAAATAGGGATGGCCTATCTGGACGGCAAAACCCCTTATATATTGGCATGTCGTGGCACTTACAAACTGATGACTGTAGATGCATGGCAGCTGAAAGATAACAAACTGGAACGTGCATGGCGATGGGACGGCGATGAAGAAAATCCCGTAGTAAGAAGCATGGGTTCCCATAATATGGTATGTGGTGATGTGGATGAAGATGGAAAAGATGAAATTCTGTTAGGCTCATGCATGCTTGATGATAACGGGACTTTACTATGGTCTACCGGACTAGGACACCCTGATAAAATCTATCTGACTGATATCGACCCGGATCGTCCGGGTATGGAAGTATTCCTTTGTCTGGAACCTTGGCACGAGAACGGCCGTGGCGTTTGTGTTGTGGATGCCAGAACAGGACAACCGGTATGGAATATCGGTCATAAGACATTCCATGTAGGCGATGGGATGGTTGCTGATTTTGATCCGGTCCACAAAGGTCTGGAATGTTTTGCCAGCGAAGACCGTAAAGGAGGCAGCACAGACAAATATCTACTTTCAGCTGACGGTAAACCTTTAGGTAAAAATGAAGAAGTGCCCTCCTGCCGTAATTGGGCCTGGTGGGACGGTGACTTATTGCGCGAAACATTCAAAGGGGACGATAACCGATGGGGGGCAAGTTCCTCTTCAAACGGTCGTTCACTAAGTATTGTAAAATGGAAAGGAGAAACACTGACACAAGGAATTGAAGGTGATATCTTAATGATCGCAGACTTATATGGAGACTGGCGTGAAGAAATAATCACCGCATTGCCCGGTGAAATACGTATCTACACAACCAATCTTCCGGCAAAAGACCGTCGTACCACATTGATGCAAGACGGAATATATAGAAGTTATGTAACTCATCGTTCCATGGGATATCCACAAGCTCCTGTCCCCTCCTATTATTTAGGAGAATAATATTAAGATTAGCATGAAGGATTCCTCTAAAAACTGTAACGGATATCCTTTTGCTGTAGGGGCGCTTTGATGCGCCCTTATGCATATAAAACTCAACCCTAACCATAAACATCATGCAAAAGATACTATTATTTATTGCTTCCCTTTTTTATTTCAACTCCTTATTCGCAAAAAATGAAATAAAATCCTGGCAAGGCATTCATGAAACACCCCTTTCCCGTCTAGAACAACAATTTGCAGACCCTCCTGTGGAATTTGCCAACCATGTAATATGGGGTTGGGAAGGGAAAATGGATAAAAAGACTATTTGCAATGACTTGGATTCTATCAAGAAGAAAGGATTCCGTGCCGTAATATTTGAAGCAGGTTACAAACTACCTTTCAAATATCTTTCCGAAGAATGGTTTAAAGCGATTCGTACCGGAGTACTTGAAGCCAAAAAGCGAGGTATGAAAGTCTGGATTATTGATGAAGGAAAATATCCCAGCGGATTTGCAGGAGGAAAATTCTCACAGGAACGTCCCGATTTGAGAATGCAAGCTCTTGTGATAGGTGATACCATACAGGTAAAACGGGGAGAAGTAATGACAAACCATAAAATAGCACCAGAAATCATCAGTGCGGTAGCCGTCAGTACATCCGGTGCTCCTAACAGAACTGTAGCAATTAATAATGGTGAAATAAGTTTCAACGCCGGACTGGATGACTGGAAGATCCTATTGGTCAAAAGCGACTTTCGAACGGCCGTAACCCGAGCCGTTAATAATCCCAACGGCGGCAAAGATGCCACTAATTCTCTGTGTGATTATCTGAATCCTGTTGCCGTACAACAATTCATTGATTGGACACATGAACAGTATAAAAAATACCTTGGTAAAGAGCTGGGTACCACTGTACTTGGTTTCCGGGGAGACGAACCCGATTATGCACATTTACCCTGGACTCCTTCCATTGTCCAAACATTCAAAGATACAAAAGGGTATGATCCGACTCCCTATCTGGCCTCCTTTTTTACCACTTCGCCCACCATACAGGAACAAAGGGTAAAAGCCGATTATTGGGATGTCTGGTCCAGCTTGTTCGCCACCCATTTTTTCAAATTACAGGCCGATTGGTGTGCGGCTAATGGAGTAGCCCACATTACCCATCTTAACAAAGAACATGAAATGCCCGCATGTGTTAAAGCTGAAGGAGACTATTTCCGGAATTTAAGTAAAGTTCAAATACCCGGAGTAGATGCAATCTGGAACCAAATATGGCCCGGTACCCTTAATGATTTCCCCAAACTGGCCTCATCTGTAGCTCATGTTTATGGAAAACCTAGAGCATTCAGCGAAAGTTTTGCAGCTTACCACATCTCCCCTACCATTCCCCAAGCCAAATTTGTTGTAGATCATCAGATTGCCCGTGGGATTAACTTCTTTGAATTCATGTTCTGGCCGGCAGGGTCCAAACATCGCAATTGGATGAGTGATCCCGGTATGAAAGGCCTGAATGAATATACGAATCGCACCACTTACCTGATGAGTCAGGGGAAGCCGGGAGCACGGATTGCCATGTATTACCCCACATCTACTATGTGGCTGGGTAACAATGAAGTTTATAAGGATATCGTCACTCTTACTCAACAGCTGTTAACTCATCAACGAGATTTTGACTACATAAACGATGATGCTTTTACGGAAGCACTGACCATAGGTCCCGGCTATCTGGAAAATAAAAGCGGTCAAAGATATGAAACATTGGTTATCCCATCATCGGATGTTCTTTCCGCATCAGCCTGGAAAGTGATAGAAACATTTTCCTCACGTGGAGGAAAGGTCCTGTTTTGGGGAAGGAAGCCTGCTTCTTTCATTGACAAAAGTTTCACTGCTCCCGGTTCCCTATCAGATTTAACCAATAGCAGGATTGAGCCATCCACCAGATGGACAGCACGTGTAAGCTCTTCCCTTCCGGAACCGGAAATGAAAATCATTTCACCTGACAATGATTCTATCCGCTACACACGCAGAGTAATGCCCGATGGCGACCTCTACTTCATATTCAATGAAGGGAATAAAGCCACAGAATTTACAGCAGACTTTGATAATGTAGGAGTTGCAAAAGAATGGAATGCAACAGATGGCACACTCCAACCGATAAATGCAACAATTGTCAATAACCGTACCCGGCTGACTTTTAAACTGGAAGCATGGGAAAGCAAACTCATATCCATCGGAAAAAGCAACAGAGAATATAACATTAAAGAATATGGTGTAAAAGGGAATGGCTATTCGGAAACAGCCACTTTACAACGTATCATTAATGAAGCAGCTCACAATGGAGGCGGAACGATAGTTATTCCTGCCGGGGAGTATCTAAGCGGCGCTCTATTCTTCCCACGTGGTGTAGATTTACGTATAGAAAAAAACGCCAAACTAATCAGCACTGTCGACCCCAATGAATTTCCTGTCATCCCTACCCGTTTTGAAGGTATAGAAAAAAGGTGGCGATGTGCTTTCTTGAATTTCGACCATTCAGACGGAGTTAAAGTTTATGGTGAAGGAGTTATCGATGGTAAAGGAGTAGAATGGAAAAAAATTCCATTCGGAAACTCCGGACGTCCCAGACTGTTATGTTTCACAGATTGCCCGGGAGGTAAGATTTCCGGTTTAAAAATGATAAATCAGGCCTCATGGTGTCTTCATGTACTTTACACAAATGGCTTCACTATAGATGGAATCGATATCCGTGCATTGGAATATATACCCAGTTCCGATGGCATAGATATTGATTCGTCCAATGATATACTGATTACTTCCACCCGCATTGAGGCACATGATGATTGCATCTCCATCAAATCCGGACGAGACGAGGACGGACGCAGAGTAGGACGTCCCAGTGAAAACATTCTGATAGAAAACTGTCATTTTGCATACGGTCATGGTGGAGTGGCTATGGGCAGTGAAATATCAGGCGGCATACGCAATGTGACCATACGTTCCTGCCTGATGGATAACGAAAACTGGAGCCCCTTACGTTTTAAAAGTCAGCCCAGCCGCGGCGGAACTGTGGAAAATATCACTTTTGAAGATATTACCATCAAAGGAGCGCGCAGTATCTTTGATATCAATATGGAATGGCGTATGGTTCCTCCGCTTTCACCTGCACATTATCCGCTGACCTGTTTGCGCAATATCCATTTCAAGAATATAAATGGAGAAGCACAATCAGCAGGAACCATGTATGGTTTTAAAGAGACTCCATTCGGAAATGATACATTCTTTTTTGAGAATTGCCATATCAAAGCTCAAAAAGGATTAAGCATCTCAAATGTGGCCAATGTTAATTTTAAAGGTTTGGAACTAGAGATAAAAGAAGGAGAAAAGATTTATGAACGGTCTGCAAATAAAGACAAATAACCCAATAAGAACACTGTTAAATAAAAAATACACTCGAAATGCGTACACATGCATAATATTCAAGGAAGATGTACACATTTCCATTGTAGGAAATCCCAGACCATCCTATTTTTGCGCTACCATTAAAACACTAAAACAACATGATGAAGAAAAAATTAATACTATCATTCTTTTTTGTTGCATTAGGTTTTGGAGTTGTAAAAGCACAAGACTTGCCGGACAAAAAAGAAACGTTGAAGACTGTTACAAAAGTCAATGATTACTTCATGAAGAAGTATGCCGATTATCGTACTCCTTCTTTTGTAAAAAATGTAACCCGTCCCAGTAATATCTGGACACGCGGAGTATATTATGAAGGATTAATGGCTCTTTACTCCGTCTATCCACGCGATGACTATTATAAATACGCTGTCGATTGGTCAAATTACCACGAATGGGGATTCCGCAACGGTACCACCACTCGCAATGCTGATGATTACTGTGCCAGCCAGACTTACATTGATTTATATAACATTTGTCCCGAT
>CAUAWO010000065.1:0-11534 GCA_958432865.1 Bacteroides stercoris | reverse complement strand
TAAACATTAGAATATCGAAAAGCTCCCTAATAGCAGGCATGGCGCGTTTGCTATATAATATTAATTAACCACAGGTTGATTGACAGAATTGGTACATGCGCCAAGCCAATTCTGTCAATGAATCACTATCGAAAAAAGTATGAAAAAACACTTTTACACACACTTTGGGAAACACTTTGCCAAAATAGCATTGGTTTCCATGGTAGGTTTGATTTCTGTATCCTGTTCCGATGATATACGGACAGATGGATTTTCAACCAATGACATCCCAGAACTGCTGCCTTTGAGCAATGTACAAAAAGAAATTCTGGCCTATCTGCCAAAAGACTGTATCATCGCTCACCGCGGTACTGAATTTTGGGCACCTGAAGAAAGTGAAGCAGCTATGCGTTGGGCACGCAATATGGGGGCAGACTATCTTGAATGCGATGTACAGCGCACTAAAGACGGAGTTGTACTCGCTCTTCACGATGAAAGCCTGCTTCGTACAACCGATGTAGAGGTTATCTATCCCAATCGTAAGAACGATTATGTAAGTGCTTTTACATACGAAGAACTGTTGAAACTTGACATCGGCTCATGGTTTAAAGATGCTAATCCTGAACAGTGGCGAGAATCATTCAGAGGACTTGAGATAATTACCGTACAAGACGTTATTAAGATTGCGGAAGGTTATCGTTTCAAACGTTGGGGACAAGACACTAATGGTGTATTAGACGGCCATCGCTATGGCGAACGCATATATGACAGGATAGAACTTCCCGACGGAAAAGTTAAATATGATTTTAAGTATGTAGAAGACGAAGCGGATAACGGCAACCGTCCGGGTATCTATGTAGAAACCAAATCACCGGTACTTTTCAGTGGAGTTGAACAAGACTTACATGATATTTTCGTAGAGTATGGTTGGTATCATGATGATATTAACCAATTGAAACGAGTTCCTTACAAAAACAACACACCGGGTCTGGTTGATATAGCCAATACACCGGCACGCATCATTTTGCAGACATTCTCCGACCCCAGCCTTAAAAGCTTCAATACTGTATTCAAGCGCACGATTCCCTACGCATACCTCTATGCAGATTTGGAGTCCACCCCTGCTACTTATGCACGTCTCATTAATTTTGCCATTGAGAACGGCGCCACTATTATGGCTCCCAATATCGACTATGTTACCGGTTATCCGAGTAGCCTGAAGATATGGCAAGGAGAAATGATACGTCGGGCAGGTATGGATATTCATGCATGGTCATTCAACACCAACGAACAATACCTGGCCTATACAGGTCCTTGGAGCGATCCAAAAGGAGAAGGCGGTGCAGACAAAAACTATTTGGATATGTCATTTACCAATTTGACAGACTTATGTATCCGATACTATAACGATACAATGCAAAAATACAAGGATGCAGGCAAGAACTATTTCCGCGATCAGACTCGTAACAGACATGCCGGTAAAGGCACCAAGACTGCACAGCAAGTGCTTGATGAGTTAGGTTACTAAATAATCAATCAATTATAATAAAGACAATCATGAAGAAATATATTTTCCCGTTACTGGCTTTCGCTCTGCTGAGTACACAGAGCTGGGGACAAACGAAGCCCACTGAGGCACAGACAGAACTCAATGCTTATATGGATGACGGTTTGGTGACATTCAAATCTCAGGACGGACAGTATAGTTTCCGCGTAGGCGGACGATTAGCGGTGGACGGCGCATATTACATCGATGACTACACCGACCGCAGTTCTGGAGCTGACCTGTCGTCAGCCCGTATCCGCATTTTCTCCAAACTGGGTAGTAAACTCGATGTAAAGTTTGATATTGATTTCGCTTCCGGCGTATCTATTAAAGACGCTTATTTGCGTTGGCATACAGACCGTGCCGGCTTTTTACGTGTCGGTCACTTTGCCGAACCGTTTTCTGCTGAAAATATAGCCAGTACATTCGATTATAACTTTATTAACAAATCCGCCACCAATGAAGCCTTTGCACCCGGACGTGCTTTGGGAGTTTCCTACCGTCATTACAGTAACTATCTATGGGGTGAAGGTGGTATTTTTTCTCAGAAAATAGGCAAGTCCCATTCTAATGGTGATATGGGTTGGGGCGTAACAGCCCGTTTACTGGCTCGTTACACAGGTGAAAATTGGGCAGTTCATGCCGGTGGCGCTTTCAGTTATCGTATTCCTGATGCCAATGGATTTACCAATGGTAATGATGACTATAACCGCTCTGTAACACTTGCATCTTCACTTGAATCCGCCATTGATAAAACAAGTATGCTTTATTCTAAAGTCAATAATGTAAAACAGACCCTCAAATATAACATCGAGGGATTGGCAACTTGGAGAAATCTCTATCTGACAGGCGAATATACACATGGGAAATATGTGCGTGAAAGAGATTGGGACTATAATTTCCAAACCTCACTCGGCACACTCATGGGCACCTTCACTCCTACCCCCGAAATCTATAAATCATTCTTCGGTCCTGATACCAATGCCGAATTCAGCGGTTACCAAATACAGGCAGGTTGGCTGATCCGTGGCGGCAACTATCATTACAACAAGGTAGAAGCCTTAATGAATCGTCCCGGCAAAAATTCTTTCGAGTTGATTGCCCGTTACAACCACACAGACCTCAACTATATCGAACCGGGCAGTATCTTCATGAACGGCAAATTTTACTCCAATGAAATGATGGCAAGTTGGGGCATGGCTAATACTTCTGTAGTAGGTGGTGTAGCCAATACCTTAACAGTAGGATTGAACTACTATTTCACGCATAACATCGTCATGAAAGTCAATTATTCTTATGCGCATTTAGACCAACAATACAATGACGCTTTCAGATATGATAAAAATTTACATACATTACAAATGAGACTACAAGTTGAATTCTAAAATTGTAAACTAAATTAAAGTATCCTCATTCCACATATTTATGTAATGGGGATACTTTATAAAGAAGTTATTAAATAAAGCTATAAATGAAAGGTAAAAAGCAAAAGGTAGAATTACGGTATCACAATATTTGCACAATCCGTGCCCTATCCTCACAATTTACATTATCTTTGCTGCACACTATACTCTTAGCGTCAGAAAGATTGTATGAAACAAAAACTACCTTCCACTCCCGGCCCTATCGGTGTATTCGATTCTGGATACGGCGGGCTTACTATTTTAAGTAAAATACGGGAAGCCTTACCGGAATACGACTATATCTATTTGGGCGATAATGCCCGTGCCCCTTACGGAACGCGTTCTTTTGAAGTCGTCTACGAGTTTACATTGCAGGCAGTTACCAAACTGTTCGAGATGGGTTGCCACCTTGTAATCCTTGCCTGCAATACTGCATCCGCCAAAGCTCTGCGTAGCATACAGATAAACGACCTGCCGCACCTTGACCCGGCACGCCGTGTATTAGGCGTTATCCGCCCTACCGTGGAATGCATCGGCAATATAACCCGCAGCCGTCACGTCGGAGTCCTTGCTACAGGCGGAACCATCAAGTCCGAATCCTATCCGTTGGAGATACATAAACTGTTCCCCGACATCAAAGTCAGCGGAGAAGCCTGTCCGCTATGGGTGTCACTTGTAGAGAACAATGAAGCACAAGGCGACGGAACAGATTACTTCGTCCGCAAATACATAAATGAACTCCTTGCCAAAGACCGGGAGATAGACACCGCCATCTTGGGTTGTACGCACTATCCGATACTGCTACCCAAAATCCGGAAATATATGCCGGAGAGTATCACGATAGTATCACAAGGCAAATTAGTGGCCGACAGTTTGAAAGACTATCTCCACCGCCATCCCGAAATAGACGCCCAATGTACCCGGAACGGCAAATGCAGTTACTATACCACCGAAGCGGAAGACAAATTCACCGAATCCGCCTCTATCTTCCTGAATGAAGCGGTAACGGTGCAGCGCATCGAGCTATAGGCATAAATTGTCCGGCATTAAACATTAAATCGAAAAAACTTGTTATATTTGTAGGACAAGAACTCTAAATTCATACCACTATGAAAGAAGAAGATAAAAGCAAGCTCGTCGAAGTATTCAACGGATCGCTTTGGGAAGCCGAACTTGTAAAAAGTTTGCTGGAAAACAATGGCATCGAATCAACCTTGAAAGACGGGATGATAGTAAACATTGTCCTGCCCGAGACAGCAGTCGATGTAGCAGTACTCGTCAATGAAGCGAATTATGAAGCAGCCATGGAAGTGGTTCGCTCATACGAAAAGAAAGAAGACGGAGATTAAATCTTCCCGCATCGGGAAACACACAAATATGGAACAACAACTAACGAGAATTGCTGTCAAAATAGGCAGTAATGTATTGACACGCCGTGACGGCACATTGGACGTAACCCGCATGTCCGCCCTTGTAGACCAAGTGGCGGAGCTGCATAAAGCAGGCGTGGAAATCATTCTCGTTTCTTCCGGAGCCGTTGCTTCGGGAAGAAGCGAGATACACCCCGCCAAGAAGCTGGATAGCGTAGACCAGCGCCAACTGTTCTCTGCCGTGGGGCAAGCCAAACTCATCAACCGTTATTACGAACTATTCCGTGAACACGGCATCCCTGTGGGGCAGGTGCTCACCATGAAAGAGAACTTCGCTACCCGCCGCCACTATCTCAACCAGAAAAACTGCATGACCGTAATGCTGGAAAACGGAGTGATTCCCATTGTCAACGAGAACGATACCATTTCCGTCAGCGAACTGATGTTCACCGATAATGACGAGCTCTCCGGACTGATAGCTTCCATGATGGATGCGCAAGTCCTGATTATCCTCAGCAACATCGACGGCATCTACAACGGCTCGCCTACCGACCCTGCATCGGAAGTCATCCGTAAGATAGAGCACGGCAAAGACCTGTCCTCTTACATACAGACTTCCAAATCCAGTTTCGGACGCGGAGGCATGCTCACCAAAACCAATATTGCCCGTAAAGTGGCCGATGAGGGAATTACCGTTATCATCGCCAACGGCAAGCGCGACAATATCCTGGTAGACCTGCTGCATCAGGAGCTCCCCGCCCTGTTCCCCGATGTTCAGTCCTCTGCTCTCGATTCTCAACTAACTTACACCCGCTTCATTCCCGCTCCCCAGCCTGTATCCAGCGTAAAGAAGTGGATAGCCCACAGTGAAGGGTTTGCCAAAGGCGAACTGCACATCGACGATTGCGCCACAAAAGTACTTGCATCCGACAAGGCAGTCAGCATCCTTCCCATAGGCATCACCGATGTGCGGGGTGAGTTCGAGAAGGACGACATTGTGCGCATCATAGACTTTGAAGGAAATCCGATAGGCGTAGGCAAAGCCAATTGCAGTTCGGAGCAGGCTCGCGAGGCTATGGGAAAGCACGGCAAGAAACCTGTAGTGCACTATGACTATCTTTATATAGAATAAGTCCGGTTAATACCGATTATAATCACTACATTTGCAGAAGTATCAATTAATAAATCACTGAAAATGGATTTAAACAAGACCTTTTCCGCCGTACAGTATGCCAGTCGCAAGCTATTGGCGCTGAACGACGAAAAGATTAACCAGATATTACTGGCCGTTGCAGATGCAGCCGAGAAAAGGACAGACTTTATCCTTGCCGAGAACCGGAAAGACCTGGACCGCATGGACATCTCTAATCCGAAGTACGACCGCTTGAAGCTGACGGCAGACCGCCTGAAGGGAATTGCAGACGATATCCGCAAGGTAGCCAAGCTACCCTCACCGGTAGGGCGCGTACAAAAGCAGGCAGTAATGCCCAACGGACTGAAGATAAAACGTGTAAGCGTTCCTTTCGGAGTAATCGGCATCATCTACGAAGCACGCCCCAACGTCAGTTTCGATGTATTCTCGCTCTGCCTAAAGAGCGGTAATGCCTGCATACTAAAAGGCGGAAGTGATGCAGACGCTTCCAACCGCGCCATTATCAGCGTGATACACGATGTTCTGAAACAGTTTGAAGTAGACCTGCACGTTGTGGAGCTGCTTCCTTCCAACCGTGAAGCCACCGCAGCATTACTGCATGCCAACGGTTATGTCGATTTGATTATCCCGCGCGGCAGCAGCAATCTTATTAACTTTGTCCGTCAGAATGCCACCATTCCGGTGATAGAAACCGGTGCAGGCATATGCCACACCTTCTTCGACCGTTACGGAGATGTAAAGAAAGGAGCCGCCATCGTCAACAACGCCAAGACGCGCCGCGTCAGCGTATGCAATGCTTTGGACTGCCTGCTCGTAGACGGCGACCGCATGAAAGACCTGCCCGCCCTCTGTGCACCGCTGCAGGAAAGCAATGTGATTATCTACGCAGATACGTTTGCATACGCCTCTTTGCAAGGCCACTATCCGGCGGAACTGCTGAAAGAAGCCACGGAAGAGGATTTCGGTACGGAATTTCTGGACTACAAACTGGCTGTAAAAGTCGTTGAAGGCATAGACAGCGCCATAGCACACATACAGCAGTATGGTTCCAAACACAGCGAATGTATCGTAACCGAAGACAAAGAACATGCCGACTGGTTCTGCCGCGAAGTAGATGCCGCCTGCGTCTACGTCAACGCCCCGACCTCCTTTACAGACGGCGCACAGTTCGGACTGGGTGCGGAAATCGGCATCAGCACACAGAAGTTGCATGCCCGCGGTCCTATGGCTTTAGAGGAAATCACCACGTACAAGTGGATTATTGAAGGAGAAGGACAGATAAGAAAGTAAATTAACGCTTAATCGCTAATCACTAATCGCTAAAAAAAATATGAAGAACTTTACTTGTGTGCAGGATATCGGCAATCTGAAAACTGCACTGGACGAAGCATTCGAAATCAAAAAAGACCGTTTCAAATATGTAGAGCTGGGACGTAATAAGACACTGATGATGATATTCTTCAACTCAAGTCTGCGTACCCGCCTCAGCACTCAAAAAGCCGCTCTGAACCTGGGCATGAATGTCATTGTATTGGACATCAACCAGGGAGCATGGAAGCTGGAAACCGAACGCGGCGTCATCATGGATGGCGACAAGCCTGAACATCTGCTGGAAGCTATCCCCGTAATGGGTTGCTACTGCGACGTAATCGGTGTGCGTTCCTTCGCCCGCTTCGAAGACCGCGAATACGATTACAACGAAGTAATACTGAACCAGTTTATCAAATACTCCGGCCGGCCGGTATTCTCCATGGAAGCCGCCACGCGCCATCCGCTGCAAAGTTTTGCAGACCTCATTACTATTGAGGAATATAAGAAAACGGCACGTCCCAAAGTCGTCATGACATGGGCTCCGCACCCCCGTCCGTTGCCGCAGGCTGTTCCCAACTCCTTCGCGGAATGGATGAACGCCACGGATTATGACTTTGTCATTACCCACCCTGAAGGTTATGAGCTCGACCCGAAATTCGTGGGCAATGCCCGTGTGGAATACGACCAGATGAAAGCCTTTGAAGGTGCGGACTTCGTATATGCCAAGAACTGGGCTGCCTATACCGACGACAACTACGGACAAATACTGAGCAAAGACCGCAACTGGACCGTGAGCGACCGCCAAATGGCCGTAACCAACAATGCCTATTTCATGCACTGTCTGCCGGTACGACGCAACATGATTGTAACGGACGACGTGATTGAAAGCCCGCAATCCATCGTAATACCGGAAGCTGCCAACCGAGAGATTTCTGCGACAGTCGTGTTGAAACGCCTGATAGAAGGGTTATAAACACCATTTTATCGTAATCTCCGTATCTCTCATAGATAATACGCTTATATACGATACAAAATCTTAGTATGCCTTATGTTTTTTTTCGTCCCGCAATTGCGGGACGAATAGTTTCCAGCTGCGGGCTGTCGGGCCCGCAATTGGCAACCGGGCAGCCCACAACTGCAAAACGAAGTTTTACTATAAGCATAACGACATTTTACATGTGCCCGAAGAATAAAACACAGCATACCGGCCAAGGATTTGCCAGCACTGTTCTTTATATTTGCCAACACTCACACAAACTCCTTTCTGCAAAACGACAGCTCGGTCAGTGCTATGTGTCGGCAAGGGGGACAGAATCAGAATTAAAAGAAACTATTTCTCCGTTTCCTTTCCGGCCTCTTTCCACCCGATAAAGCCCTTGTCGAGCTCATAAACCTTATACCCTTTCCGGCTCAAAATAGCGGCGGCTTTCTTACTACGCTTTCCGCTGCGGCAATAAAGAGCTATCGGTTTATCTTTTTGAAGTGTAGAATCCGCAATGGCAGCAAACTGTTCGTCCAGCACATTGATATTGATACTGCCCGGAATATGCTCTTCCGAATATTCGGCAACCGTACGTACATCCAATCGCTGAATGTCGGAATCTGCTATCAATGTGGCAAACTCGTCCGCCGAGACGGATTCGAAATCCTCTCCTTTCTGCTGACATGAGAAGAGAGTGGAGAAGAACAGGCAAATGCCCGCAAAGAATACTTTCATAAGTCTACTTATTTTAGTCTGAATTAAAAATGCAATCAAAGTTATAACTTTTTCGTTTATTATGCCGCCCATACCGGGAAATATCTGCACCTACACCTCTGTACAACAAAAAAGAGGATGCTTTTCACTGCATCCCCTTTCTTGTTTTTACCTCATTACAGAGGCTCACTAACCATTATTATAAACAAATGCACACAATCAGAATTGGAACATCAGACGGGCCTGGAGTACGTGGAAGTTCTTGTCATATTGGAACTTGTCACGGTCAAGACGATTGTAAGTGTAGCTCAACATTACTTGGGCAAACTTGTTGAAAGAGTAGTTTACACCCAAAGTAGCGGAGTGCATGTTACCGCCACCGACACTTAATGATGTAGCCGGATAGTCTGCCAATATACCGTTGGGATAGTATTGGTCGCGTCCGGGAATATATTTCTCGCCTTCAACGAGGTCATTCAGACCGGTATAACTATAACGGGCAACCACTTCAAGCGCTCTTCCGTTCAAGCCTTTCAACAAAGCATCGGAATTGCTGTATTGATACGGATCGCCGAAGATTTTGTAACCGGCTTCGATATAAGCTCCGTGGAAAGAGTTCTCACCGAGCGGATTACCTTTCTGCCATGCTTCGAGTGAACCCCAAGAGTCGATAGAACCCAGATTAGCTTCAAACAATGCCTGGTCGTCACGTTCTTTGGTAACATGTTTGTACATATATTCACCACGGGTAAAGAAGTTATCTGTCTTATATAAGAATTCAGCACCTACATCAAATACATTCTTCGCCCACGGCAGTTTGGCAGACAGGAAGTCCTGAGTAGCATCTACGTAAGTTTCCAATGAAGAACCGAGATCCAGTTCTGTTTTCAGCACGTTGTTCTCCACCACACCCGTAGCGATATTGGCATAACGGAAAGCTGCTCCTACGTGGAATGTTCTGTCTTCGTTATTAATGGGACGCCATACCCAACGGCCGCCGAATGACATGCCCTGATATCCCGACGGCTGGTCGTTGTACTTGTTCTCGGCAAATACACCCTGATTGGCGAAGAAGTGGTTGTTGTAGAAAATATAACTCAAACCCAGCTCACGTGACGGTGAGAAAGCGTTGGCTGCCGCCGAGCGGGAAATGAAGTGCAGGCTTCCGCGGCTGGTATTGTTTGCCATGGATGCCGGATTATTGTAGTAACCGGCTTTAAAGCGATGAGTACCTTTTGCACCTTCCAGCGAGTATTGCAGGAAGATATTCTTCTGTGAGAACTTGCCTTTGGAAAAGTCGAAATCGGCATAGAAGTACCAGTCTTCATAGCTCATAGAGGTACGGATGCGCGCATCGGTAATAGCAGCTCCCGATTTCACCGGAGTGAAATCCGAATGATAATATGCACCGTCCATCATAAAACGTGCGCCAATCGTAAAGTTCAGATTCTCCTTGGAGTTGCTTACATTAACAACCGGCTTATTATCAAAGTCCTGGGCTTGGGCAACCGATCCTGACAGTGACAATGCAGCCAATACCGGCATTAAAATATACTTTTTCATATAATATAATCTGTATTAGTGTTAATAAATTAATTAGTAACCAAGTCTCTTAAGTGTTTCAACAGCATCCGGCACTGTCTGAGGAGCCGGAGCCTTACGCAGACCGTTGTCAATTAAGTATTTCAAGCTCATTTCAGAACGGTTGGTAAACAGACCGTCGCCATAGATGCCATGCAGGAGCTCATCATATTGTACGGTATTTCCCCAGTTATACTGACCGAAATATTTTCCCATTTGCGCATAAGAATCGAATGAGTACGGATGGTTGAGCATACCGGATTTCTTGATAAGATAGGCCTGCCACGGAGCGTTCATTTCCGGATAGTCGTTGGGAGCGCCTGCGATGCAAGGACCGATGATATGAGCCTTGTATTCCAAACCGAGATTAATGAAAGAAGCATAACCCTGGGGAGTATCGTGTTTCAGGTCGGTAGCGCCGTTACCTTCCCACAACAGGAAGCACATAGGAATTTTGCCTTTGAATTCTTCTGCCGTACGGCGAAGGCTTTCGAGAGAGAATGTCTGGAGAATGACCTTACCGTTGGTATTACCGACATTTACTTTATTATTCTTATAGAAAGGTTCGCCGTCGCAAGGTTTGGTAATGATGTTCCAACCAAGTTCGTCAAGTTTATTGTAAACGCGCTTTTCAAAGTCCGAAGGGTTCAGCCAAGACTCTTTGAATTCAATATAGACACCCGGACGGTTGCCTGTATCCTGCGGATCATCCACATATTCAAATTTGTATGTCAGACAGTCGCGGGGTTTATCCGGATTCCAAGTACCAGTAACAGTGTATATGCGTTCACCGTCAACATCACGCTTCAGCATTTTTCCTTCGGCGTAACGGATTTGGTCTTCAAGAGCCGAGATATACTGGTGTTGTTCGGAAAACGACTCACGAGCCTGCTCAATGCTTGTTTCGTTAAACCAACTGCCGGCATCGAGTGCAAGCAACTCCTCATACATGTAAGACATTGCATAGTAAGGACGGAAACTTGCTTTATCGGCTTCTACAAGTTTTTCGGCTTCCGCCTCACTCATTCCATGACGCATATAGAACGCCTTACGGGTTGCCGGAACCAGTTCGCTATATACATTTTCAATATTAGTGGTACGCTTCAGGTTGTCATCGTGATTGGCAAGGATAACACCGTCTTTCGTACACTGAAGGTCGGATTCGAGGTAGTCCGCACCCATTTCGCGTGCCCAGCGCCAGGCCGATTCCGTTTCTTCCGGAGCCCAGAAAGTAGAACCGCGGTGAGCCATTACAGCATAAGGGGGTACGTAGTCGCGCACTTTTGCCATTTCGGCAGAGATTGTGTTTACTTCAACACGTGTTGCATCGTTATTCACATCTGTAAAATCTTGATCTTCACAGGAAGTGAAAGCTACTAAGGCCATACCTAACAAGGTTGCACTTAATTTGATTGGATTCTTCGACATAGTTCAATTTTTAAGGTAAATACTGGTTTAATGTCATTCTATATTATCTTAAAAAGATTATTTTTTG
>CAUAWO010000064.1:0-11787 GCA_958432865.1 Bacteroides stercoris | reverse complement strand
AGTCGGGGCTTTGTGCGTAAAAAACAGAAGGTGTGCATTTTGACACACCTTCGTTACAACTTTATATTCTCAGTGTATTTGAATTTTCCAGATTCTGAAGTACAGGAATAAAAGCTAACGCTCTCTTATATATGTCTATTTCCTAATTTGTCTTTATACCATAGGCATTCTTTTTTACATTTATAATAAATTATAATAACCGCAAATATATAAATAAAATAATTATCCGCAACACAAGCAGACACTCTTTATGCAAATCCACCCAACCGATAGCTACTCCACATTTGCCCTACTCTATTCAACACCCGGCTTACCCGCCAACTGACGCAGGTATTTTCCGACAACCTCTGCCGATTCGTTCGTTTCTTTTTCAAAAGCCTCTTTCAGCTCCGGATAATCCGCCAGCAGTTCCAGCATCTTCTCCCTGCCCACAAACTCCGAGCGTCCCGTTTCCGGATTCAACTCATAATACACGCGCGCAAAGACCAGCCCCGAGGCATTGATGGCATCTCCCACTTCACCGCCCAGCTTGGTTGCATCGGGCGGAGTTGCCGTACTTGCGGCAGCCTGCCCCACAGGTTGCGCACAGAAATAAATCCTGCCTTTCACCCACATGGCAGGTGCATACCAGCCGCCAAAGCGGTAGCGTTTATAACGCATTTTCTTACAATTTACATATAGCGACGTATCCATCCGCACCGCATAACAGCGAGACTTCAAATATCTGCAAAGACCGGAATTGTCCTTCGCTTCTATACGGTAATCCGCTCCCCCCATCAGATAAATCTGATTCTTGGAACGCTTCTCCACTTTCAGTATGGTGACCGTATCTCCACGCCCTTCCACCAACTCTTTCAAATTGGAATACATTATCTGCTGTGCCGAACATGGCAAGACCAATAATGCCAATAGCCCTAACACCCAACCTCTTTTCATATCGCTATCCTTTCTTTTTGAAACTTTGCATACTCAGGCGAAAGGTACATTTTTTATTGATATTCAGCAAATATAGAAGAGAAAAAACATCATATTTCCCGCAAAATCATTTGCATATACCTATCATCGGCCTTGCATGCCGCCATCGCCGCGAACGGAAACCTATGGTACGGAAGCCCGAAGCCACCTTGCCGCAACAAGCAAGATACGCTGCTGATTACAAGCAAGATGCAAGTACCAACAATGTACCTCCTGCTGGTATACGCCGTACCAACCGTTGGTAGCTCCCGTACCAAGCAGTGGTAGCTCTCCTACCAAACCGTGGTAGGCCTCGTACCAACCCGCGGTACTTCGAATACCGCCAGCCGATATTTCGCATATCCTTAGGGGAAAAAACATATATTTCGTTATCTTTGTCGTTCTCTAAAGCATGGAAACAAAATGGAAAGCATTGAAAATATAAAATCAGTCTACCAGCGTATTGAGGATGAAGCCCGATGCGAATTGAATAAAGTACAGCAACAGATTTATCGCATCAGCACACTGCGGCTGCTGCTGTTCGTGGCAGGAATTGCGGGGATTATCTATTTCCGGACGGAAAGTTGGTCAGTGCTGACGGGCATTGCACTTGTCACCCTGCTGCCGTTCATTCTCCTGATAAAATACCACAACCGCCTGTTTCACCGCAAAGATTATCTGGAAAAGAAGGCAGAGGTCAACCGGCAGGAACTGGCTGCGCTGGACTATGACACATCCTGCTTCGACGGCGGCGAGGAATTTGCAGACCCTGCACATCTGTATGCTTACGACCTGGACGTATTCGGCACGCATTCGCTGTTCCAATACATCAACCGTACCTGTACCGAACCGGGAAGACGCCTGCTGGCCGACTGGCTGGGGCAGCATCTTACAAAGAAGGAGGATATACTGGAGCGCCAGGCTGCCGTACGCGAACTTGCTCCCGAACTGAAATTCCGCCAGCGGTTCCGTATCCTCGGCCTGCTGCATAAAGGCAAGGCAGCCGATGAAACCGAGTTGAAAGCATGGGCGGCAAGTCCCGGGACATTTCGCAAGAGCAGACTCTTGCGTGTGCTACCGGCAACCGTTACGGGTATCAACGGTGCATGTTTGCTTTTGGTCGTTGCCGGTTACCTGCCGGCAAGTATGTGGGGAGTAATCTGGACACTCTTCGTCGTTGCCGGGTTTGCCTTTACCGGAAAGATTACCAAGATACAAGCCGTGTACGGCAAGAAACTGCAGATTCTCGGAACGTATGCCGGGCTGCTCAGGCTTATGGAAGCCCGCCCCATGCAATGCCGCCTGCTGAAAAGCATTAAAGAGGAAATCGGCGGCGAACAGCGGAAAGCATCCCTCTCCATCAGCCGTTTGAGCAAGCTGATGAACGAGTTGGACCAACGCAACAATATGTTCATGTACGTCATCCTCAACGGACTGTTCTTCTGGGAACTGCGGCAGATTATGCGCATCGAGGCATGGAAAGAGCAATATGCCGGCGAACTGCCTCAGTGGCTCGACGCCCTCGGGCAGATGGATGCTCTTAACTCACTGGCAACCTTTGCCTATAATCATCCTGCATATGCTTATCCTACTCTGCTCGACAAGGCTGATATGGCTGCCGCCAAAGCCGGCATCTCTTCCGATGCAAGGAAAGCCGGTGCGGCAAATACCGGCAGCAATGCCCGTTTCATACTCCGTGCAAAGGCTTTGGGACATCCCCTGATGCATCGCGACCGTTGTGTGCGCAACGACATCGACATGGAGAAACGCCCTTTCTTCATCATCATCACCGGCGCCAACATGGCAGGAAAAAGCACGTACCTGCGTACGATAGGCGTCAATTATCTGCTTGCCTGCACCGGCATGCCCGTCTGTACGGAGGAAATGGAAGTGTATCCCGCGCGCCTTATCACCAGCCTGCGCACCAGCGACTCCCTGACCGACAACGAGTCTTACTTCTTTGCCGAACTCAAGCGCCTGAAACTCATTATCGACAAACTGCAAGCGGGCGAAGAGCTGTTTATCATTCTGGACGAAATACTCAAAGGAACAAACTCGATGGATAAGCAGAAAGGTTCATTCGCACTTATCAAGCAGTTCATGGCTTTAGAGGCAGACGGCATCATCGCCACCCACGACCTGCTGCTGGGTACGCTCATCGACCTTTTCCCGGAGAATATCCGCAACTTCCGCTTCGAGGCGGATATCACCGACAATGAGCTGACCTTCTCCTACCGTCTCCGTCCGGGCGTGGCGCAGAACATGAACGCCTGCTTCCTAATGAAAAAAATGGGGATTGCCGTCACCGACTAATCCCCGTTTTATACCGATAAGCTAAAGCGCTCGCTTTTATCTGCACAAACTTACACTGTCCTGCACTTAGACAGGAAAGCCGAGACCGCCGCTGCCTCGCTACCCGTGAAGTAACGTACGGAAGTCACCGGAGTATAGGTGTAAGGCACAAACTGAAACAGTTGCAATGCGGCAAATTTATTGTCCTGCGAAATCATAATGTCCATACGTACATTACCGCTCGATTCGCTCTTTATACCCGCCTCGCAGTCCGGATTGCCGCGCTCAATCATTTCGGTCAGCTCACCTATATGCTTCAAATCGAAAAACATGCTGCGCTCCTTCGTCACGCTTCCTGTAGGCAGGTACACCATTTCCTTCGACTTCCAGAACAAACGGAATACCCCCAGCAGAATCAATGCCGTGCCCACTACCATCAGCGCCATGCTTATGGTGGAAGATTTATCGTACATTTCAAAAATAGAAACAAAGATAAGAAGACCCGCCACCATCATCGCCAATGAGATGAGCAGTCCGGAAACACTTGTACGTTTTGCAATATCGGGATGTGAAGACGCAAAGAGAGTTGCGTCGATAGTTTTAGTTGCCATATTATAAACAGTTTTATAAATTAATGAATTATTGTAATAGAGAATAAGGGAGTACAATCTCTTCTCTATACGGACATTTATCCGATGCCCATACACAGAAAAAAGACCTAAATACAATAAGACATTAAATCAGAATCCGCCTCAGTGTGAAAATATAGTATTCACACACAGGCTTGCAACCATAGTAAGCGGTGGAATCATAAAGCTTCTCTTTATGCAAAGACAGAACCGCTTCGCGCCGGGCAAGCTTATCCACCCAGTCCTTTAGTGAAAAGATGTATTCGGCGGTATAGGAACGCTGAATGCGGGACATGGCAAGCGAGTGCAGATGACCGCTGTTACTCGCCAGCTCCGCTACCGGCAGATAGGGCAACTGAGGTGAAGTAAAGCATGTGCCATCCTGAGAATGAGCGGCAGTCACCGCCTGAATATCCGTAGAATCTCCTGTACTCACCCCGCCATCGGAAGTAAATACAGCGCCCGACGTCTGCCACAAAGCCAACGCAAGCACCAGGAGTCCTATGATTTTCAAATATCTGCCCATAACTGTGTGCAAATATAACGGTTTATTTCACAGGTTTGTTTTATACACACATCTTTTAAGGTTTGTTCATGTAAAAAGAGGATTGCCCAAATACGTTTGATTGAATCTCTAAAAAATCTTGCTTCGTCATAAATAGAAAGGTTATAGCTGTTGTAATATTGCAGTGGCAAAATTACACCACAACCATAACCTTTGAAGTAGGTACTTCTGTTAGTGCTTACCGTAAAAATGATAAAAGCGTAAACAAAAAAGCCGCCCCAATCGCTGGGACGGCTTTCTATATATAAAAAGAATAGTTGAATTATTCTGCTTTTGCTTCTTCAGCAGCAGGAGCTTCGGCAACCGGTGCAGTTTCAGCAGCGGGAGCAGCTTCGGCAGCAGCGCTCTTCTTTGAACGACGGGTACGGGTAGCTTTCTTAGCCACTTTTTCCTTAGCCATGTTTTCGTTGTAGTCAACGAGTTCAATGAAGCACATTTCTGCGTTGTCACCCAAACGGTTACCAGTCTTGATGATACGAGTGTAACCACCCGGACGGTCAGCAATCTTCACAGAGATTTCCTTGAACAGTTCAGTTACAGCATACTTGTCTTGCAAATTGCTAAATACAACACGACGAGAGTTTGTCGTATCGTCCTTGGCTTTTGTAATCAAAGGCTCAACGAACTTCTTCAGAGCTTTAGCCTTTGCAACGGTCGTAGTGATTCTTTTGTGCTTTATCAAAGAACACGCCATATTAGCCAACATAGCGTTTCTATGAGAGGCAGTACGACCCAAATGGTTGAATTTCTTATTATGTCTCATTTTTTATTCTTTATCTAATTTATATTTAGAAATATCAGTTCCAAACGACAGATTCAGACTTTCCAGCAAATCATCAAGCTCGGTAAGCGATTTCTTTCCGAAATTTCTGAACTTCAGCAAATCGGTCTTGTTGAACTGTACCAAGTCGCCCAAAGTCTCTACATCGGCGGCCTTCAAACAGTTGAGGGCGCGAACCGAGAGATCCATATCGACAAGCTTGGTCTTCAGCAACTGACGCATGTGCAATACTTCCTCATCAAACTCTTCATTGCCGTCAGCATCGTTGCTTTCCAGCGTAATCTTCTCATCGGAGAAGAGCATGAAGTGATAAATCAGAATCTTTGCTGCCTCTTTCAGAGCTTCTTTCGGGTGAATGGAACCATCCGTAGTAATCTCAAGCACCAGCTTTTCGTAGTCGGTCTTCTGCTCAACACGGAAGTTCTCTACCTGATACTTAACATTACGTATCGGAGTATAAATAGAATCGATAGGAATTACGTTCACATCGGTGCAATATTCGCGGTTTTCGTCAGCAGGAACATAACCACGGCCCTTGTTGATCGTAATATCTATCTGCATAGTTGATTTTGAATCTAAATGACAAATAACTAATTCAGGATTTAACACTTCAAATCCAGTCAAATACTTACCTATGTCACCTGCTTTAAATTCACTTGAATTCTCGATTGTAATACTTACCTTTTCGCTCTCGAATTCTTCAACTACTTGCTTGAATCTCACTTGTTTCAGATTCAAGATAATGTTAGTAACATCCTCTTTTACTCCCGGAACACTGGAAAACTCGTGCTCAACACCTTCTATCTTGATAGTAGTGATAGCAAAACCTTCCAATGAAGAAAGCAGGATGCGGCGCAGTGCATTACCCACGGTAATACCGAAACCGGGCTCCAACGGACGAAATTCGAACTTTCCGAATTTAGAGTCCGCTTCCAACATTAATACTTTATCAGGTTTTTGAAATGCTAATATCGCCATGAAATTAATTATTATTTAGAATACAATTCTACAATCAAATGCTCTTTAATGTTTTCAGGAATGTCTGCTCTTTCAGGTACGTGCAACAGCTTACCTACTTTAGCATTGTCATCCCATTCCAACCAAGGATATTTGCTGTGATTAAAGCCGGCCAATGAGTTGGCGATAACTTCCAAAGATTTGGATCTTTCACGAACGCCAATAACCTGACCCGGTTTTACTGCATATGAAGGAATGTTTACCACTTCGCCATCTACAGTAATGTGCTTGTGACTCACCAACTGACGGGCAGCGGCACGAGTCGGAGCAATACCCAAACGGAATACTACATTGTCAAGACGACCTTCCAACAATTGAAGGAGCACCTCACCGGTAATACCTTTAGCAGTAGCTGCCTTCTCAAACAAGTTGCGGAATTGTTTTTCCAAAACTCCATAGGTGTATTTGGCTTTCTGTTTCTCACGAAGTTGAACACCATATTCAGAAGTTTTTCTCTTTCTTGAATTACCGTGCTGTCCGGGAGGATAGTTCTTCTTTGACAATACTTTATCTGCTCCAAAGATACCTTCACCGAATTTACGGGCTATTCTTGATTTTGGTCCAGTATATCTAGCCATTTCTTTTAAATATTTAATTGTTATTCATGAACTTAATTTGTTGCAGCCGCGATTGTAGAGAAGAAATTACAATCCAATAACAATATCAAGTTTCATTTTTTATTAAAGGTAAATCTTAAACTCTACGTCTTTTCGGAGGACGACAACCATTATGTGGAAGCGGAGTTACATCAATGATTTCAGTAACTTCGATACCTGCACCGTGGATAGTTCTAATAGCAGACTCACGTCCGTTACCTGGACCCTTCACATATGCCTTTACCTTTCTCAAGCCAAGATCGTATGCTACTTTAGCACAATCTTGAGCAGCCATTTGTGCTGCATAAGGAGTGTTCTTCTTAGAACCTCTGAATCCCATCTTTCCGGCAGAAGACCAAGAAATAATCTGACCTTCACTATTAGCCAGAGAAACAATAATGTTGTTGAAAGATGAATGAACATGCAACTGTCCATTAGCATCTACCTTTACATTTCTCTTTTTTGCTGCAACTGTTTTTTTTGCCATATCAACAATTATTATTTAGTAGCTTTTTTCTTATTAGCAACGGTTTTCTTTCTACCCTTACGAGTACGGGCATTGTTCTTTGTGCTCTGACCTCTTACTGGAAGACCAATACGATGACGAACACCACGATAGCAACCGATATCCATTAAACGCTTAATGTTCAATTGAACTTCAGAACGAAGATCACCTTCAACCTTATACTCTGCACCAATGATCTCACGAATCTTGGCAGCCTGATCATCCGTCCAGTCTTTTACTTTCAGGTCTCTGTCAACACCTGCTTTGTCCAAAATCTTTGCTGAACTACTACGACCTATTCCATATACATAGGTCAACGCAACTTCACCTCTCTTGTTTTGAGGCAAATCGACACCAACTATTCTTATAGCCATATACTAAATTATTTTTTTTGCAAAAATAATAAATTATCCTTGACGTTGTTTATACTTAGGATTTTTCTTGTTAATAACATACAAACGGCCATTACGTCTAACGATTTTGCATTCCGGCGTACGTTTCTTTAATGATGCTCTTACTTTCATATCTTATTTCTTTTTTATTTATATCTAAAAACGATTCTTCCTTTAGATAAGTCATAAGGAGACATCTCTACTCTGACCTTATCCCCGGGTAATATTTTAATGTAATGCATTCTCATCTTGCCAGAGATATGAGCAGTAATCTCATGCCCGTTTTCTAGCTCAACACGAAACATTGCATTAGACAATGCTTCAACTATAACTCCATCTTGTTCTATTGCAGATTGCTTTGCCATATTAACTTCTTAAATTGCTTTATCTCCTAATACTTCTTCAATGAATTTGAACGATGACAGAATATCGGCTTCACCGCTTCCCACTGCTATGGTATGCTCAAAATGAGCGGCGTACTTGCAATCTCTGGTTCTCACCGTCCAGCCATCACGTTCCATTACTATCTGCCGGTTACCTAAAGTTATCATCGGCTCGATTGCGATGCACAACCCCTTTTTCAACATTGTACCGTAACCGCGCTTACCGTAGTTGGGCACCTGGGGATCTTCGTGCATGTCCTTACCGATACCATGACCGACAAACTCGCGCACCACACCATAAGAATTGGACTCGCAATGTTGTTGTATAGCATATCCTATATCACCCAACCGCTTGCCTTGAACAGCATTCTGTATTCCTATATATAATGCTTCCTTAGTAACCTTCAGTAATTTGCGAACTTCTTCGTCAACCTCACCTACACAAAACGTATAGGCCGAGTCGCCACAAAAGCCATTCATATAAGTACCGCAATCAACAGAAACTACATCACCCTCTTTCAGTACTACATTATCACTTGGAATACCATGTACCACCTGCTCGTTTACAGAAGTACAAATCGAAGCCGGAAACGGATCGCCATATTGGTTCGGGAATCCCTTGAAAGTAGGAACAGCCCCATTATCTCTAATGAACTCTTCCGCTACTCTATCCAACTCCTTTGTAGTAACTCCGGGCTTTATAACCTTAGCTATCTCAGCCAACGTTTTTCCTACAAGCAAATTACTCGCACGGAGCAGCTCTATCTCATCTTCAGTTTTAAGAAATATCATTCTTCAAATAAGATTAATACGCAGCCACTGTACCGCTACGGCCTTTAATACGTCCAGATTTCAGCAAACCGTCATAGTGTCTCATCAACAAATGACTTTCAACCTGCTGGAGAGTATCAAGAACCACACCTACAAGAATTAACAAAGACGTACCACCGAAGAATTGAGCAAACTCGGCTTTCACACCGAAGATACCGGCAAATGCAGGCATAATGGCAACCAAAGCCAAGAAGAAAGAACCTGGCAAAGTGATACGTGACATAATCACGTCGATGTACTCTGCTGTTTGCTTTCCCGGTTTGATGCCCGGAATGAAACCGTTGTTTCTCTTCATATCCTCAGCCATCTGAGTCGGGTTAATGGTAATCGCAGTATAGAAATACGTAAACAGTATAATCAATACCGCAAAAATCAAATTATACCAAAAGCTTGTATGATCAGTTAATGCATGTATGAAACCGCTCGCATTATTTACATTTGAAAATCCAACGAGAGTAATAGGAATGAACATGATTGCCTGAGCAAAAATAATAGGCATCACGTTTGCTGCATTTACTTTCAAAGGAATGTATTGTCTTGCACCACCGTATTGCTTGTTACCAACAATCTTCTTTGCGTATTGTACAGGAATCTTTCTTGTACCTTGCACCAGAAGAATGGCAAATGCAATGACAAGTAACAGGACTACAAGCTCAATCAGGAACATAACCAAACCACCGGTCTTATCGGTCATACGGGAAATCAATTCCTGAAATAAAGACTGCGGTAAACGTGCAATAATACCCACCATAATAATCAAGGAGATACCATTACCTATTCCTTTGTCTGTAATTCTCTCACCAAGCCACAAAATAAACATACTTCCAGCCGCCAATATAATGGTAGAAGTAAGCATAAATAGAGTCCAATCTAATGAAGCATTTAAGGAAGGACCAGCCTGCATTTTAAGATTGAGCAAATAAGAAGGAGCCTGAACCAGCAAAATGATAATCGTCAGATAACGGGTGTACTGATTCATTTTTCTTCTACCACTCTCACCTTCACGTTGCAATTTCTGGAAATACGGTACCGCAATACCCAGCAACTGAATCACAATGGAAGCGGAGATATAAGGCATGATACCTAATGCAAAGATAGACGCATTAGAGAACGCTCCTCCAGAAAACATGTTTAACAAGGCTAAAAGACCCTCGCTTGTTTGTTGATGCAACTGTGTCAACATTGACGGATTAATACCCGGCAATACAACATACGAACCGAAACGGTAAATTGCCACAAACAATATGGTAATGAGGATCCGTTGTCTCAGATCCTCAATTTTCCATATATTCTTTAATGTTTCAATAGCTTTTCTCATCGAATTAGAGTTTTACTACTTGTCCACCAGCAGCTTCGATGGCAGCAACCGCAGTCTTAGAGAATGCGTGTGCTTGTACATCCAACTTAGCAGTCAAAGTTCCGTTACCTAATACTTTTACCAACTGGCTTGAAGAAATGAAACCGGCAGCGATGAAGTCATTGATACCTACAGTCTGCAGATTTTTAGCTTCGGCCAATTTCTGAATTGTATCCAAGTTGATAGCCTTATACTCTACACGGTTGATATTTTTAAAGCCAAACTTAGGAACACGACGTTGAAGAGGCATCTGACCACCTTCAAAACCGATTTTCTTAGAGTATCCAGATCTTGATTTAGCTCCTTTATGACCTCTGGTAGAAGTACCTCCCAAACCAGAACCCGGACCGCGTCCGATTCTTTTTCTTGTTTTAGTAGATCCCTCTGCAGGTTTTAAATTACTTAAGTTCATATTGTAATTCGTTTTATATTCAACAAATAATTACTTAACAATGGTAACCAAGTGTTTAACCTTATCCACCATTCCAAGAATTGAAGGAGTGCATTCGTGTTCAACCACACGATTCAACTTATGAAGTCCCAGTGCATCGAGAGTTCTCTTCTGATCAGCAGGAGCACCAATTCTACTTTTAACTTGTTTAATCTTTATAGTCGACATATTCTTCCTCCTTATCCTCTAAATACTTTTTCCATACTAACTCCTCTGTTCTGAGCAACCATACGGGCATCACGCATTTCGCTTAATGCCAAGATAGTAGCTTTCACCAAGTTATGTGGGTTGGAAGAACCTTTTGACTTAGCCAAAACATCCGTTACACCAACACTTTCAAGCACTGCACGCATTGCACCACCTGCCACTACACCAGTACCGTGAGAAGCCGGTTTAATGAATACCTCAGCACCACCAAACTTAGCAGACTGTTCGTGAGGAACCGTACCTTTCAGTACAGGTACTTTAGTCAGGTTCTTTTTTGCTGATTCAACACCCTTAGCAATAGCAGCGGTTACTTCGCCTGCTTTGCCAAGACCCCAACCGATGATACCTTCTTCATTTCCTACTACCACAATAGCAGAAAAACTAAAAGTTCTACCACCTTTGGTTACTTTGGTTACACGATTAATAGCAACCAATCTGTCTTTCAGTTCTATATCGTTTGTAATCTTAACTCTATTATTAAGTCCTGCCATAATGATTAAAATTTAAGTCCACCGTTACGAGCAGCATCAGCTACTTCTTTTACTCTCCCATGATACAAGTAACCATTACGGTCGAATACGACAGTCGTAATACCAGCTTCCTGAGCCTTCTTGGCAATCAGTTCACCAACTTTAGCAGCCTGTTCTTTCTTAGGCATAGCTTCCATTCCCAAAGATGAAGCTGCAGCCAAAGTTCTACCAGACAAGTCATCGATAACTTGAACGTAAATCTGCTTGTTACTTCTAAACACACTCATACGCGGACGTTCAGTAGTACCTGAAATCTTATTGCGTACTCTATATTTAATCTTAATACGTCTTTCTATT
>CAUAWO010000063.1:0-11863 GCA_958432865.1 Bacteroides stercoris | reverse complement strand
TGTCGGACACAAGAAAAAGGCTAACAGGACTAATGACACAGGAAGAAAACAATACGGACACATACAAGGAAAAAAAATACAAACAGAAAAACGGCACAGCAAAAGAACAGACACAGGAAATAGGAGAAAGGCGGCAGGCAGCCCGGAAAACACGAAGCAAGCCACAACCAGACAAACCTGTTAAAGGAAGACGCACGTTGTATTAAATGTTAACAGAAGCAACAGTCTCATAAACCGTGTTACCAAACAATAGATTTCCAGAAAAAATATTGGATAATATCAGGAATAGAATAACTTTGCAATGTGTTTTTCATAGTATTAGATTTAAGGTTAACAAAAAGATTGGCTGTCTGGGAGAGATAGCCTTTTTTTTATGAAAACCATCCTCGTGTTTTCATGCAATCATTGTTCTTTAGCCTCCTCCTGCGGGATGCGTATGGATGTATAAAGCTCAAGAATAGCAGCGATAGTCAGTGAAACAATCCACTCATTACCACGCGTAAAAAACATAAAAGCCCCGGTAAGCACCAACAACAATGCACCAAATATTTGCTGGCGTCTCAGACGCCTAATAGTAGGAGTTTTATATTGCGAAGGTGAATTTATTTGCGCCAAAGCAACAAATGTAGCACCTACCGTATATATATAAGGCGAAAGTTGCCAACCTGTGACATAAACGGCAGCTCCTATCAGAAGCATTACAGCTCCTACAACAAAGAGGGCGGGTATCAACTGTTTCATTCTTCTATATCTTCTTGGAATACATAAATATCTTCATTGGGTTTCTTCATCAGATACTTTTCACGGGCTATCTTCTCAATAGCTCCTGAATCGACCGCAAGTTCATTCAGACGACGGGTATTCTCCTCATATTCCGCACGATATCTATCTATCTCCCCGCGCAAACGCGTTTCCTCACGATAATACCCCAAACGACGCACAATGCTGTTTTCATCCAGAAATCCGACAAGTACGACAAACAGCACAAACGTTATCAGATATTTACGTCTGCGGACAAACAACCAAAGAGAAGCAAGTTTATCCATGTAATCCAGTTATTGTTTCTTTGAGCACAAAGATAAGACGAATAACTGAGAATTTTCTTTTTTTTGCGTACATTTGCACAAAAGCAAAGATAAACCATACAACCTTTGCACGCTATATAAGTGACAAGAATACCCTGAATATGGAAAATTATATCGTTTCGGCACGAAAATACCGCCCTTCAACCTTCGAGTCGGTAGTAGGACAACGCGCTTTGACTACTACCTTAAAGAATGCTATCGCCACAGGCAAACTGGCACACGCTTATCTGTTCTGCGGTCCGCGTGGCGTTGGAAAGACGACGTGTGCACGTATTTTTGCCAAAACCATCAACTGCATGAGTCCCACTGCAGAGGGAGAGGCTTGTAACCAATGCGAATCGTGTACAGCATTCAACGAACAGCGCTCATACAATATTCACGAGTTGGATGCTGCATCCAATAATTCCGTAGACGATATCCGGCAATTGGTAGAACAGGTACGTATCCCGCCCCAGATAGGCAAATACAAGGTATACATCATTGACGAGGTGCACATGTTGTCGGCTTCCGCTTTCAACGCTTTTCTGAAAACATTGGAAGAACCTCCCCGCCATGCCATATTTATCCTTGCCACTACTGAAAAGCATAAGATATTGCCAACCATCTTGTCGCGTTGCCAGATATACGACTTCAACCGCATCAGTGTGGAAGATACCGTAGCACATCTGGCCTATGTAGCCTCCAAAGAAGGTATTACCGCCGAACCGGAGGCACTGAACGTCATCGCACTGAAAGCTGACGGTGGTATGCGCGACGCCTTGTCCATATTCGATCAGGTAGTGAGTTTTACCGGCGGACACATCACCTACCAAAGCGTAATCGAAAATTTGAATGTACTGGATTACGAGTACTACTTTAAACTGACCGACCATTTTCTTGAGAACAAAGTCGGCGATGCCCTATTACTGCTGAATGATGTATTGAGCAAAGGATTCGACGGCAGCCATTTCATCACCGGGCTATCCTCGCATTTCCGCGATTTGCTGGTAAGTAAAGATCCAGCCACTCTTCCCCTGCTTGAAGTAGGAGCAAGCATACGGCAACGCTATCAAACGCAGGCACAAAAATGTCCGTTACCCTTCCTTTACCGTGCCATGAAATTATGCAACGACTGTGATTTAAACTATCGCGCCAGCAAAAACAAACGATTGCTGGTAGAGCTCACTTTAATACAGGTGGCACAAATAACTGCCGAAGGAGACGACATAGCTAATGGGCACAGCCCTAAACAAGTCATAAAACCTATATTTACACAGCCTGCAGCCACCCAACAGCCACAGGCTACTCCCGCTGTACCCCGGCCGCAAGCACCCGTCATAGCTAAACCGCAAGCAGTTCCTACCGTTGCTCCCTCCACCGGCACTACCGCCACAACAGCAAATACTGCTTCGCACGCCACCCCTACCTCCATCTTGCTGGCACAAGGCAAAGAAGAAAAGAAAATTCCGGTTATAAAAATGTCAGGACTTGGCGTATCCATTAAACGCCCGAAAGCCGAGGAAGAGGTAAAAAATACGGCTACAGCCACTATCACACCACAAACAGCACAACCGGAAGAGGACTACATCTTCAATGAAAGAGACATAAACTACTATTGGCAAGAGTATGCAGGACGTATGCCCAAAGAGCAAGTAGCCATTGCCAAACGCATGCAGAATATGCACGTCACTCTACTAAATGCTACTACTTTTGAAGCTGTCGTAGATAATGAAATTGTGGCTAAAGAATTTATCTCAATGACTCCCCAATTACAAGAGTACCTACGTACCCGCCTGAAAAACCGCAAGGTAACCATGAGTGTACGTATCAGCACTCCCACTGAGAAAGTCCGCGCATACGGCCGTGTTGAAAAATTCCAAATGATGGTTCAGAAAAACAATGCTCTTTTACAATTGAAAGACGAATTCGGATTGGAACTTTACTAAGCATTATAAGTAAAGAGGCTCAATATTCACATACACGTCACAACTTATTGAAAATAAAAGCATTATATTTTATTTTGCATATCGCTTTTTATGTTTATTTTTGCCAATAATAGACAAACAAAGCAAACAATGAGAAAAGACGTTGCCGTATTAATGGTGCTGTGGGTGATGTGTATACCATACGCTACCTTTATATGTGCCTCAGCCACTCCGAACAAATTAGATACGCTGAAAGCTTTTCTTCGAAAAAAAATACTTTACGATGAATACGTACCGATAGACAGCGTCATTTGCTGGAGCGAAAACATCCTACCGGTCATCAAGACAAACAATCGGAATGACGAAAACTACTTTTTGCTGCAACTGCAACTTGCCAATGCCTATACATTACGAGGCGACATCAGCCTCGCCATAGACCGGGCACGACTAATGTACGAAGAAGCCAAAGAAACGGAATATGAGTTCGGAATTGCAGTTGCCAACCAAGCCATCGGCGATGCTTACACCATAGCCAATCAATGCGACAAAGCATTGGATTCGTATCAGGATGCTTTAAAGGAATTAAACCATCTCTCGCAGCAACATCCCTACCGGATACAACTCTTATTAAAGATATCCAATGCTTTACAACGTAAAGGACAACTGGAAAAGGCTCAAAAAATATTGCATGACATAGAACAAACTCTTCAGAAACAACCGGACTATGCCACCTGTTTTTTTGCCAATATCGAAAAAGCCAACTATGCTATCTCTCACGGACATCTTTCAAAGGCTTATCTCAAGGAAGCCGCAGCATATCTGCACAACATGGATTCCATCTACCGGATACATCCTGAAAAGTTTTACTGTTTTCACCTGAAATATACTACCGCCGCCTACTATCGGGCAATGGGCAACTGGAACAGAATGTATTGGAACAAAGCCCTGCAACTGTATGAAGAGCTACGACAAGAATACACGGTCAACAAACAGTCTGCCTATTACCGATGGATCACGCAAGAAACAATATACCTATATAAGATACAAGGGAAATCAATGGCCGCCTGCCTGTTGTATCAAGAATTATATTCCACTGTTGACACACTCACTGCAGAAGGTTATGTCCGACAAATCAATATTCTACGAGCCAAGTATCAGATAGACCAAATGGAAATAGCCAGTAGAGAAGAGCACAACAAATTCATCACTGGCATATTGACCGGGAGTATCCTATTAGTCTTCATATTTATTATTATAACCATCATGCTTAGAAAACAGCGACAAGAAATCGCCCTATCTACACAAAAGCTGGAACACCTGCGCACCAATGCCGAAAATGCCACATCCGCCAAAAGCATATTCCTCTCGAACATGAGCCATGAAATACGTACTCCGCTCAATGCACTCTCCGGCTTCTCTTCACTACTGACCGAAGAAAACCTGGATAATGAGACGCGTCGTCAGTGCAATGAAGTAATCCTGCAAAATTCCGAGTTATTGTTGAAACTCATCAATGATGTGATAGACCTATCAAGCCTTGAATTCGGGAAAATACAATTCTGTATCAACAAATATAACGTTGTCAATATTTGCCGAAATGTAATCGATACCGTCAGCAAAATAAAACAGACTCAGGCAGCCATATGCTTCATAACCGAATTAGAGAGCATGGATATAGAGACAGACGATGCACGTTTGCAGCAAGTGCTGATAAACCTACTGATTAATGCAACCAAATTTACATCGCAGGGTAGCATTATCCTGGAGCTTAGGAAGCAATCGGAACAAGAGTTGCTCTTTTCTGTCACAGATACAGGTTGCGGTATCCCTAAAGAGAAGCAAGCCGCAATCTTCCGAAGATTCGAGAAACTAAATGAAAATGCACAAGGAAGCGGGCTGGGACTTTCCATCTGTCAGCTTATCATTGAACATATCGGTGGAAAAATATGGATTGACTCCGACTATACAGGCGGCTCACGCTTCTTCTTCACCCACCCCATCCGGCAATCACAGTCTACTAACCCCCAAAAGGAGAATAACGCATGAAAAGATCATTTATCATACCAACCTTACTCATCCTACTCCTGCCCGTACAAATTATCAATGCCGATGTACAAAGCCAGAATTCCGTGCTCCACCAGCATTCTATTGAAATAGAGAGATGCATAAACAACGGCATCCGAAAAGCCGATTCTTTGGTAAAAACCGGAAAACCAGATGAAGCACTTACATATTACAAGAGCAGCCTTAAGTCAAAAGACTCATTATATAATCTTATTACCAACTCCCAGATGGAAGAAATCCTTTCACTCTACAACATGGATAAGCTCATACTGCAAAGAGAACAAAGGCACAGTATGTTTCATCAAACCTGTTTATACATCTCAGTCATCATTATCTTAGCTCTATTACTTTCCAATATCCATATATACCGAAGCCGGAAACGGCTACAAAAGAATGAAAAAGAAATCAGAAGATTAACCTCCATTGCCGAAGAAGCCAATGAAATAAAAAGTCACTTTCTGACAAATATGAGTTACAACATCCGTATACTCTTAAATAATGTAGTAGGATTCTCGCAACTTATGACCGAAGACGGGAACCTGAACGAAAAGGAAAAACGAGAATACTCCGGCATCATTCAAAGCAACTCGGCTGAATTAATCCAACTTGTGAATAACGTATTAGACCTTTCACGTCTGGAAGCCAACATGATGAAGTTCCAGCTACAGAACTGCAACGTGCAAGAGTGGTGCAACGAACTCCCCTATCTGGTGCAGATGCGAAGTGAAGGATATATACATCTGGAGCTTCAAGCCGATGTGGACAATGCAATCATATACACGGATGTCAGCCGCTTCACACAAATAATTTCCAGCATGCTACTCTATCCTGTAGAGTGCAAAAAGCCAAGAAGAATAGGTATGCAACTGGTTTACAATCGGGAAAAACAGGAAATAAACTCCCGAATAGATAACAGTCCACTTGCTGATTCGGCATTTGCCTCACAAAAAGAAGCTATATTACAAAAAATCAATCTATTGTTTTTTGAACATTTCAACGGAAGTTATCGTGTAGAGAACTGTGAAAATAATCCGATTATATTTTTCACATATCCAGCGCTTATAACCTGATTATATGTACATTCACCTCAACCGTTATTTAGACAAGATACAAATTAAATGTTTTTAATCAAGATTGATAGCAAGTATTGAAGAAAACAACTATTTTTGCCAAATCAATTAGTACTAATAATTAAAAAATTAAAGAAAATGGCTTACGTAATTAGTGACGATTGTATTGCTTGCGGAACTTGTATCGACGAGTGTCCGGTAGGCGCTATCTCTGAAGGCGATATCTACTCTATCGATCCTGAAACTTGTACTGAATGCGGTACTTGTGCAGATGTTTGCCCTTCTGAAGCAATTCATCCGGGAGAATAATACAATCCTAAGAAAAAGAAAAAAGGCTCGGTTTCAATGAAATCGGGTCTTTTTATTTCAGTACTAAAAAGACTCAGTGCCAAGAAGAAAAATATACATCTTTATCTATACTGGCCAAACCCGCTTTTTGCGTGAAATATCTAAATATACAAAGAAGCCAACCAATCCACAATACATTTCAAACGTGAATTAGTTGGCTTTTTATATTGCAGAGTTACACCCCATACACCTGAGATGAACTTCTGTCATCAAAAGATTATACCAGCTTTGACAATGCTTCCTTGATACGGCTAATAGCTTCCACAATATTCTCATCGCTAGTAGCATAACTCATGCGAATACATTCGGGAGCACCAAACGATGTGCCGCCTACACAAGCTACATGAGCTACTTCCAACAAGTACATAGCCAAATCATCCGAATTCTCAATCTTACGGTCACCGGCAGACTTACCGAAGAATGAGCTACATTTCGGGAACAGGTAGAAAGCACCTTCCGGTACATTTACTTCGAATCCCGGTACTTCCTTAGCCAGTTTCACAATAAGGTCGCGACGGCGTTCAAAAGCCTTACGCATCTCTTCCACCGGAGCCTGCGTTCCCGTATAAGCAGCTTCAGCGGCTTTCTGAGATACAGAACACGGCCCTGATGTGTACTGCCCCTGCAATTTGTTAGAAGCCTTTACAAGCCATTCCGGTCCTGCAATGAAACCAATACGCCAGCCTGTCATGGCATAAGCCTTGGAAACACCGTTTACAATCACTGTACGATCCTTCATTTCAGGGAACTGTGCAATGCTCTGGTGCTTACCGATATAATTGATATGTTCATAAATTTCATCAGCTATGACAATTACCTGCGGATGCTTTGCCAACACGGCAACCAATCCGGCCAATTCCTCCTTGCTATATACAGACCCCGTAGGATTGGAAGGAGAACAGAGAATTAGTGCTTTTGTTTTTGGCGTAATAGCAGCCTCCAATTGAGCCGGTGTAATCTTGAAGTCCTGCTCGATGCCCGCTGTGACAATCACCGGCTTACCTTCTGCCAGCTTTACCATTTCAGGATAGCTGACCCAATACGGCGCAGGCACAATCACTTCATCACCTGGATTCACCAATACCAGAATGGCATTGCAAACCGACTGTTTAGCTCCGTTAGCACAAGAAATTTGCGCAACTGTATAGTCCAGACCATTCTCCTTCTTCAATTTTTCTACGATAGCATTACGTAGAGCTGGATAACCCGGAACGGGAGAATAGCGAGAGAAGTTATCGTCTATCGCCTTTTTTGCAGCCTCTTTAATGTGGTCGGGTGTATTAAAATCAGGTTCTCCGACACTTAAATTAATTACGTCTACACCTTGAGCTTTCAACTCTGCACTTTTTTGAGACATAGCCAGCGTCGCAGAGGGCGACAAGCTATTCAAACGGTCTGATAATTGGTTCATTCTATTTCTATTTAATGGTTGTTATGCAAATCCGGTTGCAAAATAAACGATTTTCTTTGATATAATAAAACAAAAAGACAGTTACTTACTAAAATGGAGAGTGTGTCCCATACGCTCTTTCTTCGTACGCAAGTAACGCTCGTTATACTGGTTCGGAGTGGTTTCAACCGGTACATTCTCTACAATCTCCAGGCCATAAGCTTCCAAACCGACACGTTTCACCGGATTGTTTGTAAGCAGACGCATCTTATGCACCCCCAATTCACGCAGTATCTGAGCCCCCACACCATAATCGCGTTCATCTGCCAGATGTCCGAGACAAATGTTGGCATCTACTGTATCCATACCGTCTTCCTGAAGTTTATACGCTCTCATCTTTTCCATCAGACCAATGCCCCGACCCTCCTGGTTGAGATATACGATAACTCCTTTACCGGCTTTTTCTATCACCTCCATCGCCTTGTGCAACTGCTCGCCGCAATCACAACGCATGGAACCGAATATATCCCCCGTAGCACAGGAAGAATGTACACGCACCAACACCGGTTCATCGGGAGCCCAAGTACCCTTAAACAAGGCCACATGCTCCAATCCGTTGGACTTCTGACGGAAAGGAATCAAGCGGAAATGTCCATGCTCTGTCGGCATATCCACCTCTACACCTTTTTCTACGATAGATTCCTGTTGCAAACGGTAAGCTATCATATCGCGGATAGAAATCAGTTTCAAATTAAATTCATCTGCCATTTTACGCAATTCGGGCAAACGTGCCATCGTACCGTCTTCGTTCATGATCTCCATAAGCGCGCCGGCAGGATAGAAACCCGACAAACGACACATATCAATCGTAGCTTCGGTATGACCAGCACGACGTAATACCCCTTTCTCCTGCGCATACAAAGGATTGATATGTCCGGGGCGACCGAAAGTAGCCGGAGTGGAAAGCGGATCGGCCAGTGCCTGAATGGTTGCAGCACGGTCTGCTGCAGAAACACCGGTTGTACAACCTTCTAATTTATCGACAGTCACCGTAAAAGGAGTACCCAATACCGAGGTATTGTCCGTCACCTGATGAGGTAAATCCAGCTCTTTGCAACGAGACACCGTAATCGGAGCACACAATACTCCACGTGCATGCTTCAGCATAAAATTCACTTTTTCCGATGTTATCTTTTCTGCTGCAATAATCAAGTCGCCTTCATTTTCACGATCTTCATCATCGACTACAATCACGAAATTGCCAGCCTTAAAATCTTCAATGGCCTCCTCTATCGTATTTAACTTTACTTTTTCCATATCTTTATTATTTATTCTGATTGACTTTTATAATATTCTGTATCTCTTCGTTTGTGTGGATAATCCGCTCCATGTCCTTATTCAAGCGGATACGGAATGCCCAAATACGGAAATAAAAGAACAAGCCGACAGGCACTATCGCTCCACACAGCATATTCAACCAATAATTACGGAAAGGACGCACATGGGCATGAACAGCTATTACCGGGTAATTATTCAATGCTGTCAACAATGGTATAGACCTTGTGTTAGACATCTCGTCTATCAAAGTTTCCAACCGTTCATTGAGAGCCACCACCTCCTCATCGTGTGGCGCATCGTTCATCCATAATCTGAAATAATTGGGTGCTCGCATCAGAGTTTTCTTTTCGGCATACGCACGGCAATCCGCCGACAGCCGCTGAAGTTCTCCCGGCAAACGTACATAATCAGGATCGTGAATAATCACTTCTTTCCGGAACAAATGGCGGACACTGCGAATACCTGCTATCTTTTTAAACCAATTGATATAGGCATCAGCATTCAGCACCACCGAATCATTATTGGATTTATAAGTAAGGAATGCACCCAATGGCGCCAGCACAGCTGTACTGGTCCACATACCCATCCACACAATCCACTTACCGTCACGAGCCATCTTATAACCCGTATTGTTGATAATGTAATAGATGATAAAAATAAGCACGGACACTACTACAGGCATGCCTAAACCGCCTTTACGGATGATACCACCCAACGGTGCACCGATGAAGAAAAAAATAAGGCATGCCAACGAAAGCGTCAGTTTCTCGTGCCAGGAAGTCATATGGCGCCTCAAACTGTTTTCCGTCTGCGATATATTGAAACCCTTGAAACTCCAATCACTTGCAGCACTCTCCGCACGGCTGACAGCCGTAGACATTATCTTCTGTTTCTGCATTAAAGTAGCCACATTAAACAGACTGTCCACATCGTAGCTACCCAAAGTTGCAGATTCTATTTTTATCGTATCAGCCTTACTCAGCGTATTGGAGGTCGCCTTATAAGTACTCGCCATAGCCTCTTTATAATAAGTACGCCCGATGCTATCGTTCTGCACCTTCATAGAATCAATGCCGGCCTGCAACATTTTCATGTCCTTGCTATTGGATTGGTTGCTCATAAATCCGGCATCCACCATATTGAAATCCGAGTTGAACTCTATAATCGCATGCTTCTCAACGAACGCTTCCCGACGATAAGGCACATTTTTCTGATTCATACTCTGCGACTTCAGATTTTCAAACTGCTCACCGCTGTAAAGGTGAAGATAAAGATGCTGTTTGTCCGCTGTCATTTCCAATCTGCCGGAATCCGATTTGATAATCTGCGCATTCTCAAACCCTTTCTCGAAATTATAAATCAATACATCGTACAGCATACCTGTCTTACGGTTTTTATGCTTTACGTAAAGGTTATACCCGTCTATCTCATCATAAAATACTCCTTCAGGAATGTCCACTTCGGGCGACTTCTGCTTCATGGATACCAGCAATGTCCATAACTTAGTCTGCGCTTTAGGGCCAATAACATTCTGAAAATAAAAGGAAACGCAGCAAATAATGGATATGAAAATTATCAGCGGACGCATAATCTTAAGCAAAGAAATACCTGCCGCTTTCATGGCAAGCAATTCAAACCGCTCTCCAAAATTGCCAAAAGTGATAAGAGCTGCCAGCAAAATAGCCAAAGGCAATGAAGCCGGCACCAGCGTCAGCGCCGAATAGAAAAAAAATTGGGCAAGAACATTCATCTCCAATCCTTTTCCCACCATTTCGTCTACATATTTCCACAGAAACTGCATCATGAAGATGAAAAGGCAGATAAAGAAAGTGCCCATAAAGAGCATGCAAAAGCTCTTTAAAATAAATATATCTAACTTTTTTATGCGCAGCATTTTACTTGTTTCATGCAATAAACGCACAAAAGTAGCACAAAAAAGGGAGTACGGGAAATTTTTAATTGAAAGTTAACTAAAAACCGCATGTTCTACGCAAGGTATCTACCTGAGATTCCCACAATTCACGCAAATCATTTGCTTCGTCTGCATTGGTGAAATCTGTTATTTCAAGTACAAAATCATTGGTTAACTCATTGTTTGTCATCTTTAATTCAAAATACTCACGCGGTTTTTCATTATCCAACCAACGAAAGCGGATAAAAGAGTATGCACGCACTGCAATGATTTCAGCATCACGTCTCTCTGTCTTTCCCCAAAAGAAAGACACTATCTTATCATCCGATTGCACCCTGTCTGCAAACCAACCCTCCAAACCTGTAGGAGTACTTATTGCTGTCCAAAGAATACTTTTAGAAGTCGCATTCAAGAGATATTCCAAATGTATTTTTTCCCTTTCCATAGTCTATTCTGCTTTTATTGCGCCAGCCAAGATAAATACTTTTTTCTAATTAGAAAAAATAATTCATTGATTTTATTCTCATTTGCTTTCTATTCAAAGTTAAAACGTTGATAATGTTATACAATAGATACAAAACAATAAGAGTAAAAAGTTTTTTTATCTCAAATCATAAAATATGCGACAAAAAAATACGCCTGAAAATTTTGGCAGTTTAAAGAAAAGCTATATCTTTGCACCCGCAATCAAGAAACAATGGCGGGATAGCTCAGCTGGTTAGAGCGCATGATTCATAATCATGAGGTCCCCG
>CAUAWO010000062.1:0-11888 GCA_958432865.1 Bacteroides stercoris | reverse complement strand
TGCTAAATTATATGCTTAAATATAAAATCCCTCAGATTGTTACGTTGATCCAAAAACAGGGCGGTCCGAAAAAAAATAAGATTTCCGATTTAGATAAAGAGCATAAAAAAAGCTTCATAAATCAATGATTTACAAAGCCTTAGATGAGTACTCGAAGCGGGACTTGAACCCGCACAGCCATTACTGGCCAAAGGATTTTAAGTCCTTCGTGTCTACCATTCCACCATTCGAGCATCCTCAAAAAAGGAGAGCGGAAAACGAGACTCGAACTCGCGACCCTAACCTTGGCAAGGTTATGCTCTACCAACTGAGCTATTTCCGCAGGTTTCTGGAGAACGGGTGCAAAGATAAACAGTTTCTACGTTACAGCCAAACTTTTTACCGGAAAAAAGTTAAATAAATAGGGATGTACGATATTAACCAGACTGTCATTAATACGTTTATACCCTAAACAGAGAAAGCCAACATCGTACACCACAAGCAGTTAATCAATTATGATTACCGGCCGAGCAACGTTTTTTCGGCCTGTTCCATTACCTCAAAATTAAAGCCGTCCACAACTTTCTGCATCAAACCGGATATTTCATCATTGCAGAGGTTGCCGATACTGCCTTCGTGCGTATGATGCACTGTCTTGTCATGAGAGAAATTGCCAGCCTCAATGTCCAGACCGACCTTCTTATAAGCATCTCGGAACGGCATGCCTTCGCGCACCAGACGGTTTACCTCTTCCACGCTGAAAATAAGCAGGTACTTATCGTCATCCAGAATATGTTCGTTCACTTTGATTTCATTCATAATATAGGTCGTCATCTGCAAACAATCCTTCAACTCCCGGAAAGCAGGCAGGAATACTTCCTTAATAATCTGCAAATCGCGGAAATACCCGGAAGGCAGGTTATTGGCTATCATCATTATCTGCTGGGGCAATGATTGCAGTTTGTTGCATTTGGCACGTGTCAGCTCAAACACATCCGGATTCTTCTTATGCGGCATTATGCTCGAACCGGTAGTACAGTCATCGGGCAGTTTCACAAATCCGAAGTTCTGGCTGTTGAACATACAGGCATCGAACGCAAGCTTGGAAACGGTGCCCGCAATGCTTGCCAGCGCAAAAGCCACGTTACGCTCCATCTTACCACGCCCCATCTGGGCATACACCACATTATAATTCAATGAATCGAAGCCCAACAGCCGGGTAGTCATTGTACGGTTCAAAGGGAAAGACGAGCCATATCCGGCAGCAGAACCCAACGGATTGCGGTTGCACATTTTAAAGGCGGCTTGCAAAAACAGCATATCATCCACCAGACTCTCGGCATAAGCGCCAAACCACAGTCCGAACGACGACGGCATCGCTATCTGCAAGTGGGTATAACCCGGCATCAATACATCTTTATAACGTTCGCTCTGCATGACGAGCACATGGAAAAGCTGTTCTACAGCCTCGGCTATGTCCCTTATCTCCGCACGGGTAAAGAGCTTTAAGTCGAGCAGCACCTGGTCATTACGGGAACGTCCGCTATGAATTTTCTTTCCTACATCACCCAATTTACGGGTCAGCATCAATTCCACCTGAGAGTGAACATCCTCTACCCCCTCTTCTATCACAAACTCCCCGCTCTCAGCAGTTGCGTAGATATTCTTCAACTCCGCAAGCAGCAGGGACAATTCTTCTTTTGTCAGCAAACCGATACTTTCCAGCATCGTGATATGTGCCATGGAACCCAACACATCATGCTTTGCCAGATAAAGATCCATCTCACGGTCACGTCCCACCGTAAAACGCTCTATATCCTTATTTACCTGAACGGACTTTTCCCAAAGTTTCTGAGCCATAAGATTTAGTAATTAATAATTAATCAGCGACAAAGTTTCCGCCATTTTCTCCAATCCTTCCTGCAAAGGTTTCTGCACCATGGTTTTCATAAACGGATTCAACTCCATTCCGATGGTAAGCTTCATTTTACATTCCGTCTCCGTAACGGGCACTATCTGTATCCACAGGTTAAAGGGCAGAGGCGAGGTGGTTGTTGCAAACTTGATGCACTTGCAAGGCTCTTTCTCTACAATCTGTAATACTATTTTCCCAACCGGCGGTACTTCTATCGACAATGTTTCCGCATCGAAACTCAAATTCTTCACTTTGTCCTGCGGCAGGCGGTCTTTCACTTTCTCCAAATTGCTAAGGTCTGAAAGCTTCTCATAAACAGCTTTTTGCGAAGCAGGTATCACCTTTACCGCACTTTCAAATTTAGTCATAATACAATGGTCTTTAAAAGACAAAAAGAACTATCCGGACAGCAACTATCCGAATGGTTCTTTTGTCATAATCTATCATTATGTAAAATAAGTCTTATTTTCCGGCTTCCCAATGCGCGGGGTCTTTACGCCATTCGTTCAGCGTAGGCACATCTTCCTCTTCGATGTAACCGGTGCGAAGGGCAACTTCCATCACTGCTTCGTAATTGGTCAATGTCACCAAAGGAACTTTTGCATCCTTGAATGCTTTTTCTGCAATGGGGAATCCATATGTGTAAGCGGCAACCATACCGATTACTTCGCATCCGTCGCGACGGATGGCGTCAACAGCTTTCAAACTGCTTCCGCCGGTAGAAATCAAATCTTCTACCACCACCACTTTCATACCCGGACGAAGTTCACCTTCTATCAGGTTCTCCAAACCGTGGTCTTTCGGGGTAGAGCGTACATATACAAACGGCAGGTTCAACGCATCCGCCACCAATGCACCCTGGGGAATAGCTCCCGTAGCAACACCGGCAATGGCATCAACCTGACCGAAACGTTCCAGAATCAGACGTGTAATTTCCACTTTCACGAAATTACGGAGAGAAGGATATGAAAGAGTCTTACGGTTATCACAGTAAAACGGGGATTTCCATCCTGACGCCCAGATAAACGGGTTAGCGGGTTGTAGTTTAATCGCCTTAATCTTCAGCAACTTCTCTGCAAACAATCTTTCTAAAGTTTTCATAGCCAAACTAACTATTATGATAAATATGCCGCAAAAATACAGAAAGCTGACGAGAATAAAAAAGAATACGGATAAATTTTATTCCAATTCGTCATTTTCATCAGAAAGCGTAATACAGTGACGGATATCTTTCATTTCGAACCCCCGGCTCAAAGCAAAACGCACCAGTTTATTGTTCAGTTCGTACTCATTCTCCGCATGCACGCTCTTGCGCTTTACCGCCAGCAAATTATCCAGCACGGCAAGATATTCATCCTCGTCGATTTCATTCAGGTAACGGTAAAATACACTTTGGGGAATTTTCTTCAGTTGAAGCGCCTGCCCTATCTTTATCTTCCCCCATTTGGCGAAGCGGTACTTATCATGAATGAAGGCACGGCAAAAACGTTCCTCATCAATATATTTCTCCTGTTCCAAACGGTTGATTATGCGGTCTATGGCATCATAGGGAATACCCCAACGCTGCAACTTCTCCGTAACTTCCGCACGGCAATGCTCCGCAGTGGAGCAATAAGCAGCCACGCGGCTTAAAGCATCTGTTTCTGTAATTTCTATCATCGTTCTGCGATTACTATTCGGTCATTTCCGGAAATATCTTTCAACACCCGTAGATTGGTGTACCCCTGTGCGCGAAGCATCGTTGCCGTAGCTTCCCCGAACGCACGGTTTATCTCAAAATAAAGTCTGCCGCCGGACGCCAGCATACCCTTGCCCAACTCTGCAATGCACCGGTAAAAAAGCAGCGGATCATTATCCGGAACAAACAATGCCGAAAAAGGTTCCCAGTCCAAGACATTGCGCTCCATTTCCTGCTTTTCCGATTCAGTGACGTATGGCGGATTGCTGACAATCACATCATACCGTTCCCCGCTGCCGGGAACATACGCCAGCACATCCCGCTGTACAAAGCACACGGATGCCTGCAATGCCTCATTATTGCGGCGGGCTATGCGGAGGGCGGTGTCCGAAATGTCCCATGCCGTCACTTTGGCATCCGGCAGCATCTTGGAGAGAGAAATGGCAATGCAGCCGCTCCCCGTCCCAATGTCAAGAATACGGGCTCCGGACGGAACTTCCTTCAGCATCACCTCCACCAGCTCCTCCGTTTCCGGACGGGGAATCAGCACGCCGGGGGCCACATGGTAGGAGCGTTCCAGAAAACGGGCGGTGCCCTGCACATACTGTATCGGCTCGAAATTACGCAAGCGGGCAAGAATGGTGTCTAAATCCTGCATCTCTTTTGGGGATAAAATCATATCTTTGCCCAGGTAATAATCGACCGCAGTCTGCCCCAGCATTTCGCAACAGACAATGCGGGACAGATTGGCAGCTTCTTGCGCAGAGTAACTCTCCTGCAAAGCATGGCGGATATGAGAAACGGAAACAGTCATAACATTCGGCATTTCGGGCTGCAAAAATAGTGGAAGTTTAAGAGTAATACAAAGTATGGAAGAAGAAAAATACATGCGCCGCTGCATTCAGTTAGCCCAAAACGGGTTATGCAATGCAGCCCCCAACCCGATGGTGGGCGCAGTAATCGTATGCGACGGAAAAATTATCGGCGAGGGATACCATGTGCGTTGCGGCGAGGCGCACGCCGAAGTCAATGCAATCCGCTCCGTAAAAGACCCCTCGTTGTTGAAGCGTTCTACAATCTACGTCAGTCTGGAGCCTTGTGCCCACTACGGAAAAACACCGCCCTGCGCCGACCTTATCATAGAGAAAGAGATTCCGCGCATCGTAATCGGCTGCCAGGACCCGTTTGCCAAAGTAGCAGGACGGGGAATCCGGAAGCTGAAAGATGCAGGGCGGGAAGTCATCACCGGGGTGCTGGAAGATGAATGCAGAAGTCTAATCCGGCGTTTTATCACGTTTCATACCCTTCATCGCCCCTACATTACCCTGAAATGGGCGGAGTCTGCCGATAGATACATCGATAAGAACCGTGAGGACGGGCAACCGGTCATTCTATCCACCCCCCTGACATCCATGCTTGTGCATAAGAAACGGGCAGAGCACAATGCCATCATGGTAGGTACACGTACGGCAGAGCTGGACAACCCCAGCCTGACTGTACGGAACTGGCAAGGCCGGTCGCCAGTACGAATCGTAACAGACAGACAGTTGCGGCTGTCTCCCAAGCTGCATGTATTCGATGGAAATGTCCGCACACTTGTGTTCACCGAGAAACCGTGCCTGCCACAGCCCAACGTTGAATACATCCCCATCGACTTCCAACGGGATATACTGCCGCAAATCATGGAACACCTGTACATGCAGGGACTACAATCTCTGTTAGTCGAAGGCGGAAACATCCTGTTACAGTCCTTTATCGATGCGGAGTTGTGGGACGAAGCCTTTGTCGAAGAAAGTCCTTTAACGCTATTATCCGGTATCAAGGCACCTGAAATTGGCAATAAAGCGCCCTGTACCAACGAAGTTTATTTCGGCAGGAATTTCCGGCATTACAGCGCCACAAGATTAGGCTAACAGCCTTATTCAAGGGCATTTTTATCGAGAAAAACAGCCATATTATCTATAATTTTATATAAAACTTGCCGATAAAGCTGTTTATAGAAAAAAATGTTCCTATTTTTGCAACTTGTAAATAAACACTATCTTTCAAATGAGAATAAAGTTTTTAGCTATAATCGCAAGTTTTCTTTTTGTATCAATCGCAATAAGCTCGTGCCTGGACTCTGACGACACGGTAGAACTAAGCTCTGATGCAACGGTACATGCTTTTGGCATTGACACGGTATACGGCAAACATTATAAATTCACGATAGACCAGTTAAGAAGAAAAATCTACAACCAGGATTCATTGCCTATAGGAGCAGATACGATTATCAAACGCATATTAATTGACACGTTCACCGTAAGCGGCTGGATTACTTCAAGAGATGAAATGAATAGTATCAGCGGTGATACAATATTCAACAGAGCCGACTCGGTAAATCTTACGAAAGCCATAAACACCGAAAACGGGATGAAATTCAAAATACATGCCCCGGACGGCTTTACCGTAAATGAATATTCCCTTGAAATCAGAGTACACAAGCAGGATCCCGACTCCTTAGTGTGGGATGAGATGGGAAGTGCACCGACACTTTCAGGTGAACAAAAGGCCATCCTATTCAACAACGAGCTGTGGGTATTTACACAATCTGCGGCACAGAAAACACAGACAAGAGCAGGTGCATATTGGCTGGACACAGAAGAAACATACGGCTGGAATGCAGTGTCCGGAGCTAAACTTCCCGACAATGCAAAACTGGAATCCCTCGTCTGCCTGAAATACAAAGACGGAGAAAATGAGAAACAAAGACTTTACATCGTGACAGAAGACGGTACGGCACATTCTTCCGATGACGGAATAAATTGGACACCAGCCAATTGGGAAGGAAACAACAATATCCGGACACTGATTGCCGGTTTTACCGATGTGCTGACTGTCGTTACCTCAAACGGTGAGGTTTACACAGTTGACAATCAAGGCAACAAGATAGAAGGAAATATGGGTGAGGCAAAGACTGACTTTCCTACATCACATATCTACTCCACCAACTTTGACAGCAACAACCAGTCACAGGCAATGGTAGTGGGTCGTACCGTTAATGACGTTCAGCAAACCATTCCCTGGGTTTCTTCCAACGGCAAAGACTGGTATTCATTGGCAAACACCAGTTCCTATGATGTGTATTGTCCGAAATTTGCCAATCCTGCCGTAATGTACTATGGTGAGAACTTTTATATCTTCGGCAGCAAAGATGAAAACAAGCTTGATGCCATTTATTCTTCCGTTGACGGTATTTCCTGGCGTGAGCCTCAAAGAAAATTCTTGTTACATAAAGATATGACAGATATAACTGCTCCCTACTCCATTGTTGCAGACAGCCCTTATATATGGGTTATCTTCGGCGGAAACGGAACAGATGCTGCCGTTTGGCGCGGACATCTCAACAAACTGATGCCAGTCAGGGTGCAATAAATTCATTACTTCTGTTTCCTTTATATATATAAAAGTATAAAACGAGAATAGTAACCAAGACAAGAGATGTAAGTATAAAAAGATGCTAAATAAAGAAGAACTTGATTTAAGCCGGATTCCACAACACGTGGCAATTATCATGGACGGCAACGGACGTTGGGCAAAGTTGCGCGGACAAGAGCGCAGCTATGGACACCAGGCCGGCGCCGAGACAGTGCATGTCATTGCAGAAGAAGCGTCTAAATTAGGCATCAAATATCTGACTTTATATACGTTCTCCACCGAAAACTGGAATCGCCCCTCTAATGAAGTCGCTGCATTGATGGCGCTTCTGTTCGACTCTATCGAAGAGGAAACATTCATGAAAAACAACATCAGTTTCCGGGTTATCGGAGATCTGACCAAGCTGCCCGACAATGTGCGGGAACGTTTGGAAACCTGTATAGCACATACCGCAAATAATACTGGGATGTCTCTGGTACTGGCAATCAGCTACTCGTCCCGCTGGGAAATAACGGAAGCCGCCCGCCGCCTTGCAGTCTTAGTGCAAAAAGGCGAACTGACTCCCGAACAGATTGACAGCACCCTGTTGTCCCAATATCTTGCCACCGACTTCATGCCCGATCCGGATTTATTGATACGTACGGGCGGAGAAATCCGCTTGAGCAACTACCTGCTCTGGCAATGTGCTTACTCGGAACTTTATTTCTGCGACACCTATTGGCCTGACTTCCGTGAAGCGGAACTTCACAAAGCCATCCACGATTATCAGAAGCGTGAACGCAGGTTCGGAAAAACCAGCGAACAAATCCGCTGACCGGACAAACACAAATTGTAAATAGTAAATCGTAAATATAGTAAATAAAAAAATGTACTATCGTATTTCCTCCATACTCGTAACGTTTATCTGCCTCTTTAGCTGTGTACTGACCAGCTCGGCACAGGACACCAGCAATACCGATGAAACCGAAAAACCGGTTATTCTTTATTCGGGAACACCCAAGAAATATGAAATAGCGGATATTAAGGTAGTTGGAGCCAAGAATTATGAAGACTATGTAATCATCGGTTTATCCGGATTATCAAAAGGCCAGACAATTACCGTGCCCGGCGATGAAATAACGCAAGCCTGCAAACGCTACTGGCGTCACGGGTTGTTCTCTGATGTGCAAGTTACTGCGGATAAAATCGAGGGCGACCGGATTTGGCTTACAATCCACCTGACGATGCGCCCCCGCGTTTCCGATATTCGCTATCACGGTGTAAAGAAGTCGGAACGTGAAGATTTGGAAGCCCGGGTAGGTCTGATTAAAGGAAACCAGATTACCCCCAACCTGATAGACCGCGCCAAGACATTGATTAAGCGCTACTTTGACGATAAGGGTTTCAAGAATGCCGACATCATCATCACGCAAAAGGATGATCCCAACAACGAGAACCAAGTCCTGGTAGATATCAATATCGACAAAAAGGAGAAGGTAAAGGTACATCAGATTACAATCACCGGTAATCAGGCCATCACAACCAAGAAGCTGAAACGTGTGATGAAGAAAACAAATGAAAAAGGTAAACTGCTCAACCTTTTCCGTACCAAAAAGTTTGTTGAAGAAAATTTTGAAGCCGACAAGCAACTGATTATAGACAAATACAACGAATTGGGTTATCGTGATGCCATGATTGTAAAAGACAGCATCAAGTCTTATGACGACCGTACGGTGGATATTTTCATGGAAATCGAAGAAGGACAGAAATACTACTTGCGCAATGTAACGTGGGTAGGTAACACCCTCTATCCTTCCGAACAACTGAATTTCCTGCTCCGTATGAAGAAGGGCGACGTCTACAATCAGAAGCTGCTGGAAGAGCGTACCAGTACAGATGAAGACGCTATCGGCAACCTCTACTACAACAACGGTTACCTCTTCTACTCGCTCGACCCCGTGGAAGTAAATATCGTAGGTGACTCCATCGACCTGGAAATGCGTATCTTCGAAGGCCGTCAGGCTACTATCAATAAAGTCAGCATCAACGGTAACGACCGTTTGTATGAAAACGTAGTCCGCCGTGAGCTCCGTACCCGTCCGGGACAGCTTTTCAGCCGTGAAGACCTGATGCGTTCCATGCGTGAAATCCAGCAAATGGGACACTTTGACCCCGAACAAATCCAACCGGATATCCAGCCCAAACCGGAAGACGGTACGGTGGATATAGGTTATGACCTCGTCTCCAAAGCGAACGACCAGGTAGAGTTCTCTGCCGGTTGGGGACAGACAGGTATTATCGGTAAACTGAGTCTGAAGTTCACCAACTTCTCCGTTGCCAACCTGTTGCATCCGGGTGAAAACTATCGCGGTATCCTGCCGCAGGGTGACGGCCAGACACTGACTATCAGCGGCCAGACCAATGCCAAATACTATCAGTCATACAGCGTATCGTTCTACGATCCGTGGTTCGGCGGCAAACGTCCGAATGCGTTCTCCGTATCTGCATTCTACTCCCGCCAGACGGATATCAGCAGCCGTTACTATAACGATGCGTACATGAACAGTTATTACAACAGCTACTATAGCGGCATGTACGGTTATGGTATGTACAACTATGGCAACTATAACAATTATGAAAACTATTACGACCCCGACAAGTCCATCCAGATGTGGGGATTGGCTGTAATGTTCGGTAAGCGTTTGAAATGGCCGGATGACTACTTCCAATTTACGGCAGAATTGTCCTACCAGCGTTATATTCTGAGCGACTGGCAATACTTCCCCGTTACCAACGGTAAGTGTAACAACCTGAGCATAAACCTCACCTTGTCGCGCAGTTCTATCGACAATCCTATCTATCCGCGCCAGGGTTCCGAATTCTCGCTGTCGGCACAACTGACACCGCCCTACTCCCTGTTCGACGGTACAGATTACAGCAAGTACAGTACCAGCAATCAGGATGATATGAACAAGATGCACAAATGGATAGAATACCACAAGTGGAAATTCAAATCCAAAGTATACATCCCGTTGATGGACCCTATCGCCGTAAAACGCACTCCGGTACTGATGGGACGCGTAGAATTCGGTCTGCTGGGGCACTACAACAAATACAAGAAATCTCCGTTTGAAACCTTTGACGTAGGTGGCGACGGTATGACAGGATATTCCAGCTATGCAACCGAAAGTGTCGCCTTGCGTGGATATGAGAACAGTTCTCTTACTCCTTATGGCTACGAAGGTTATGCATACGCACGTCTCGGTTTGGAATTAAGATATCCGCTGATGCTGGAAACAAGTACCAGTATTTATGCGTTAACTTTCGTTGAAGCCGGTAACGCCTGGCACGACGTAAACAAGTTCAACCCGTTTGATTTGAAACGTTCTGCCGGTGTCGGTGTCCGCATCTTCCTGCCTATGATTGGTATGATGGGTATCGACTGGGCCTACGGTTTCGACAAGGTACTCGGTTCCAAGCAATACGGCGGCAGCCAGTTCCACTTCATCCTGGGACAAGAGTTCTAATTTGTTTAACTAAAACCAGAACATTATGAGAAAGAGTTTATTAATCATGTTTCTGCTGTTTGCCGCAGGCATTACAGCCAATGCACAGAAATTCGCCCTGATCGACATGGAATATATCCTAAAGAATATCCCTGCCTATCAAAGTGCGAGCAATGAATTGAACCAAGTGTCCAAACAGTGGCAAAACGAAGTCGAGAAGCTGGGCAAAGAAGCCAAGAGCTTGTACGACAGCTACCAGGCATCCGTCAAAACTCTTTCCGATGCACAAAAGACAAAGAAAGAAGAAGAGATTGTTGCCAAAGAGAAATCCGCAGCCGAACTGCGCCGCAAATACTTCGGTCCGGAAGGCGAACTTTTCAAAAAGCGTGAAGCGCTGATGCAGCCCATCCAAGATGAAATCTATGAAGCTGTAAAGGAAATCTCCACACAGAAAGGTTATGCGGTAGTAGTGGATCGCGCATCCGCATCAAGCATCATCTTTGCCTCTCCGAGTATTGACATTAGCAATGAAGTGCTTGCAAAATTAGGATATTCAAATTAATTTCATACATTTGCAGCCTATACAAAGAATTATCATTCAAAATAAATAGTAAATATTATGCTTAAAAAAATCGCACTGCTCGTAGTTATGTTTGCCCTCCCCCTGGGAGCTATGGCGCAAACTAAATTCGCTCACATGAACTCTCAAGAAGTAATTGTCACCATGCCGGAATACACAAAAGCACAAGCCGACCTGGATGCTATGTCTAAAGAGTACCAAACAGAAATGCAACGTACCCAGGAAGAGTTCAATAAGAAATATCAGGAATTCTTGGCACAAGCCGACTCACTTCCGAAAAACATTGCAGAAAGACGTCAGAAAGAACTGCAGGACATGGCACAACGCCAAGAACAGTTCCAGCAGGAAGCATATCAGTCTATGCAAAAGGCACAGCAGGATGCCATGACTCCTATCTATAAAAAGCTGGACGAAGCTATCCAGGCTGTAGGTAAGGCTGAGGGTGTAGTATATATCTTCGACCTGGCCCGTACTCCGATACCTTATGTAGGTGCACAGAGTGTAGATGTAACTGCCAAAGTTAAAACGCAACTCGGCATTAAATAACACCGGTATCAAACAAACCGCATACCTCTAAACGAGGAATTCATCGAAAAGGTTAAGCCATCAACGGCTTAACCTTTTTTTTATATCCCCTCTGCTCCTCTTATTTTGTACCAAGTTCTTCGGGTACTTCTTCGGAACCGCCATTCTTGCCAACGTCGTTCTCGGCTACGTAGCCGAAATGGCAGGCTGGGATTGGACGTTCATACTGCTGCTTATAGCTTGCGCCCTGTCAATTATTCTGATGTCCTTTACCTATAAGGACGAAAAGGCATTGCTTGCAGAAAGAAA
>CAUAWO010000061.1:0-12422 GCA_958432865.1 Bacteroides stercoris | reverse complement strand
GGCACAGACACCATCATCAATGTAAAGACATCTGACGTAGGAGTGATAACAGCTCCAACTATCAGAATAATAACAATAGCATGACGACGATACCGCTTCATAAAATCAGCCGTAAGAAATCCCAGTTTGGCAAAAAGCCAACAAAGGACAGGAATCTCGAAAACAATCCCCATCATCAGGCTCATCATCATCAATGTATCCATATACGAAGACAAAGTAATCGTGTTCTCCACTTCCATACTGACCTGATAGGTAGCAAGAAAACGGAAAGTAAGAGGGAAAATCAAAAAATAATTCAAAAGAACTCCCATCATAAAAAGAAAATAGCCCCACCCTACAATCCGGGTAGAATATTTCTTTTCATTCTCGTATAAAGCCGGCGAAACAAAACGGAACAACTGATAAATAACATAAGGAGATGCCAGCAAAAAACCCGTATAAAAAGACACGCTCATATGAGTAATGAATTGAGCCGCCAATTGGGTATTGATCATTTTCACATAAAACACTTCCGGACATAATGAAGGCATAGCCATGAAATCAGCTATCCGGCAAAAAAAACGATAAATAATGAAATCAGCATTCTTAGGCGCTAGAACAATAGCAAAAAGCTCATCCTTAAACAAGAATGCTACCAACATTAGAAATACCACAGCCACTGCAATACGGAACAAGACATGGCGCAGTTCTTCCAGATGATCCCAAAAAGTCAGTATCTTCTGCTGTTGTTCCATCATTTGTCACTCTTTCGTTTCCCCTTTCTTATCTTTTCCATCTATATCATCCTCCACCCCGTTCATCCCTTCCTTAAAACTCTTAACCCCTTTGCCCAACCCCTTCATCAGTTCGGGTATCTTCTTCCCACCAAAGAATAAAAGAACAATCAATGCAATGAATAATATTTCCTGCATTCCTAATCCTAAAAATAATAATGTGCCTGTCATTTTATCTATTAACTATTAAATGATTTATCAAAAAACAAAGTCATCCATTTACCGGGATCTCCATCCATGACAGCTACCAGAACATAGCCAGCGCCACCATTTTCAGGCTGTTTCACAATTTGCAGCATAACATCAAATGTTTACAACTTATCTTTTTGCAATAGCTTTCAACAAAGCATAGCCACCAAAAATCTGGAGCAACATGCCCGGAATTCCAATCCGGAAATCCTGTGCCGCCAAATAGAAATCACCGACAAGAGCCCATTCTATCAAGGTACCCACCACCTGATATGCCATAACAGTCCCCAGCAATGCAGGAATCGTAATCTTACGGAAACGATCTGCCATATATCCCGCCACCAACGCCAACAATACCGACTTTACCAATATAGCCGGAAGTATGGTCACAGAAGGCATTCCAAACAAGAAGCTATTGACAAGCGGAGAAAGAACAGCCGTCAACATCCCCACTTTGAATCCATATTTATAAGCACCTATTAATGTGAAGAAATAAATGGGTAACATAGCAGGTCCACCCAAATGCACCAAATGACAAAGTTGCGGCAATACCACATTACCTACAATAAACACGAATGCAAATAAATAAGTATTTGCGTTTGTGTAATTTAACGAATAGAGTTTTGTTGTTGATTCCATGAATACTAACCTTTCATTTAATTTCTGCAAATATAATCATTTCATAAAGCAAGCTCAATCTTTTTTTTCCCTTTTCTTGTTTATATTATCAAATATTCTTCTATCTTCGCAATAGATTGATAAAATTACAACTATGAAATATTATAAATTCATCTATTTTTTAGCCTTCGTCCTTGGAATGTCAACATGGGCACAGGCACAAAGTACTCCTTGTACCGGAAATGCATATAGCACAAACGCAGACTTCTTCCGTGCCTCAGCATCAGCTCAGAGCGGTGATGCCACTGCCTCCAAAAAGAAGGCGGTCATTGCAGCCCGTACTGCAATAACCAGCCAGATCAAAGCAAAGGCGGAAATGGCTGCCAAGTCTCAAAAAAAATTCGGTAATGCAGAGTGGGAACAGTTCTCAGATCTGATCCATATGGCTACCCAGCAAGAGGCTGCTAACTTAAAAGTAGTCTGTGAAAACAGCCGGCAGAGCGGTGGTAAATATAAAACAGACGTTGTGGTAGAATTGCCTAAAGCAGGAGTTCTGTCCACAATCATCAACCAAATAAAAAGTGATGATAAATTAAAAGGACTTTTTGAAGAAAGCCAGTTTAAGCAAGCGTTTTAAAGCCACTTGAATCCATCAGAGGAGTCAATGCAGTTTAAAAGGAAAAACCTATTACATCAACCTAATCTTGACAGATTTATGGAAAAGTTGTACGATTACCTTCCCCAGCAATTGGTTACTTTCATTCTGGTGACCTTGTTCTCTTTACTCATCGGTTTATCCCAACGGAGAATCAGCCTGAAACGAGAGGGGGAAACTACGCTTTTCGGCACAGACCGGACTTTTACTTTTATCGGCATTTTGGGATATCTCCTCTATATACTTGATCCTAAGGAAATGCATTTATTTATGGGAGGCGGAATAATTTTAGGTATGTTACTGGGCATCAATTATTATGTCAAGCAATCCCAGTTCCACGTGTTTGGAGTGACAACAATCATCATCGCCCTTATCACCTATTGTATGGCTCCTATCATAAGTACACAACCTTCCTGGTTTTACGTGATGATGGTAGTCACCGTGCTTCTTTTCACAGAAATGAAACACACCTTCACAGAACTTGTACAACGGATGCAGAATGATGAAATGATCACACTGGCAAAATTTCTGGCTATCAGCGGTATCATTTTGCCCATGCTACCCAAGGAACCTCTCATACCGGGTATCAATCTCACTCCATACACCATTTGGCTGGCTACTGTAGTCGTATCGGGTATCTCCTATTTGTCCTACCTGCTGAAGCAATATGTTTTCCGCGAATCAGGCACTTTGGTTTCGGGCATTATCGGTGGTCTGTATAGCAGCACCGCTACCATTTCCATCCTTGCCCGCAAATGCAAACGGGTACAAGCGCATGAAATACCGGAATATGTATCTGCCATGATGCTTGCTGTCAGCATGATGTTCTTACGTTTCATGATTTTGATCCTTATATTCAGCACTTCCATCTTTCTGAATATTTACCCCTATCTGCTCATCATGTCTGCAACCGCCGCCGGCATCGGCATATTCATCCATAAAAAGCATACTATAAAAGGCGAGCGCGAAGTTATTGAAGAAACGGAAACGGAAAGTAATCCACTGGAATTCAAAGTCGCTCTGATCTTTGCTTTATTATTTGTAGTATTTACATTTCTGACTCACTATACATTGGTTTATGCAGGAACAGGAGGTTTGAGTATTCTCTCCATTGCAACAGGATTAAGTGATATCACTCCTTTCATACTAAACCTGTTACAAGGCGGAAATATTCCGGCAACCATTGTAGGGGCCTGTATCATGCAAGCTATCATCAGCAACATCGTAGTGAATATGTTCTATGCCATATTTTTTTCCTCCCGCAGAAAAGAAATGCTGCCTTATGTATGGAAAGGATTCCTCACTGTCATTGGAGTAAACGCTGTACTATTACTCATCTATTACTTCTAAATTATATTCTCATAAAAAAACATGCGGATAACAGGATTTTTCAGACAATCCATATCATCCGCATACTTTTTAATATTCTAATAAATCCCTATCAGAAAAGTAGAATATAAGCCAATGAACTAAGACTGATCACCGCCCAAAGAGCAACACCTTGAATCAGAGGTTTCATACCTACTTGCTTCAATACATCCATAGACAAGGAAGCTCCAATAAAGAACATGGTAATAATCAATCCTTTACGTGCCAGTCCGGAAACAGCCTGCCCGAATTGAGGCACACCATCCAGCACATAAGTATTCAGAACGATAGCCACAACAAAATAAAGGATAAACCAAGGAATGCTTACTTTCTTACCGCTTCCCTTGAAAATAAAAGAAGTAGCGAATGCCAAAGGAATAATCCAAAGTGCACGGGTCAGTTTGATTGTTGTCGCCACTTTCAACGCCTCTTCACCGTATGCCGCACCTGCTCCCACCACAGAACTCGTATCATGAATAGCAATAGCTGCCCAAGTACCAAACTGTTGTTGATCTAACCCAAACATATGGCCTAACACCGGAAAAATAAACAAAGCGATGGCATTCAATACAAAGATAGTAGCCAAAGCCACAGACATCTCACTATCTTTAGCTTTCAATACAGGACCCACAGCAGCAATAGCGCTTCCCCCACAAATTGCAGTACCCGAACTGATAAGATAAGCCGTATCACGATCTACCTTCAAAAGTTTATGCCCTATAAACATACCTATAATCATTGTACCGATTACAGAAATGATCGTGAATTCCATTCCTTCCTTACCGGAAGCCAGAGAAGCCTGAAGATTCATACCGAACCCCAATCCCACTACAGAATATTGCAACAAATATTTAGAAACCTTTTTATTGAACTTAGGATAGGCCTGTCCGCAAACTAATGCAAATATCAACCCCAGAAATAAAGATACGGGGGGAGTGACCCACTGGGAAAATGAAGCCAATACCGGAATATAGTCCATCAACAAAAAGACCGTTAACGTGGAAAGCAAACCTACATAAATAGTTTTGCTGTTTTGCTGTAAAGCTGTTACTGAAATCATATATTTTACTTTTTAACATTATTTCTCCATTTCGGGATGCAAAGGTAATATATGTTTCAAAAACAATCTAATCGTTTTTAATTATAAGTTATAACTTTTCCTTATAATGATTGGCAAATTGCATGAACAGAGCCGGGAGCCCTGTATCCTGCCCTTGCAATTGGACAAAATCAAATTCACGAAACATCACCAGGTCTTTTATATCCAATACTTTAAACTTCCCTGAATACAGTTCTTTATTAATAGACCGGATAGACAAAATCCCCATGCACTCACTATTTTCCAGAAATAATTTAATGCTCTCTGTACTTCCCAGGTGCATACGGATAGTAAGGTCCGATAACTTTATGTTGTGTTTATGCAAAGCGGTAATCAATACATCCAATGTTCCCGAACCTCTTTCACGAAGCACAAGAGGAACTTCTTTCAATTCATCCAAAGTTATCTCATCATAATCCATCCACTTACTATGAGTATGGACGATAGCCACCAGCTCATCTTGCAGAAAAGGAGTATATTTCAAATTAGGTTGCCGGGTATTTCCCTCTACCAGTGCCAAATCTATACGATGTTCCTGCAATGCCTTTTCCACCTCAGAGGAGTTCCCGCTGAAAAGTGATAAAGACACTTGCGGAAACTTCTCGATAAAGCGGGCCAGCAAAGGGGGAAGCACATATTGGGCAATTGTAGTACTGGCTCCCAAGCGCAACTCACCGGTATGCTCATTACGTAATAAGTTCATCTCGTACTCCAAGCGTCCGTAATCTTCCAAAATTTTCTCACAATGCTCCAACAACAACCTGCCTGCATCAGTCAGCAAGATCTTGTTCCCCATTCGCTCAAAAAGGCGTGTCTGGTACATCGTTTCCAATTCCTGAATATGCTTGGTTATAGCCGGCTGACTGATAAACAGCTCTTGCGAAGCCTTTGTAAAGCTGAGGTTTTTCGCAACACTACTGAATACTCTTAACCTGAAATCAGACATGTTTTTTAATGATTATAGTTCGTCTGCTTTAATTCCTAACGACTGTAAAACAGCGAATCCAAACATCTCCCACTGATAAGCGACTTCACTGGTTGGAGGATTCATACCGAATACCGTCATTTTTTCTTTTCCGTCCACCTTATTTAATATAGCAGGAACTTTATCTCCATATTCTTCTTCGGCAGGGACAATAATCACCCGTTTCACCTCTTTTGCATCAACCACCACTCTCAAAGACTCCAGAAACAACTCTTCGCGACTAGCCATATCCGATGGTTCGAAAGAATAAAGTGCAAACTCTCCCAACTGGCTTTTGAAAGCCACGTTATTTAATTCCTTTTCCAAATCCGACGGCTGAAAAGCATCCATTTTCTTACTTTCCTCGTCATAAATAAATAATACCTGAACTGCATTCTCCCCCAAGGGTATTCCACTATCCAGTGACAGACATTCCAACAACACCGGTAAATCCGCTTTCGGCAACTTACGGCCCACCACGTCACCAAAATGTTTGGATAAATCACCCGCCACCCTGTCTACATAGGCTACATCCACCAGAATTACAGTATCTGCAAACTTTATTTCATTTGTCATCTCGTTTTCATTTTATGATTTCGATGCTAAGATAGCAATTATCATCTGCTTGCAAAAAGAGTTATCTGCCTTTTTGTGTACAATTCGGACTTTTTTTCATTTAAAAGCCGGAGAGCCTGCCATTTTGTCTTCTTATTTTACTTCATTAGCTTTCTTTTTCTTTTTGGCAAACTATTTGACGATTATCAAATGAAATCGCAAAAGCCACTGAACAAAGCAGTGACAGTTACGTTTTCAATAGGTATTTGAATAATATTTAGAAAGGAGATACAATATGAATTTTAACAACTTCACAATTAAATCACAGGAGGCAGTGCAACAAGCGGTGAACGTAACTCAAGCCCGCGGACAGCAAGCTATCGAGCCTGTGCATCTGTTGGCCGGAGTACTGAAAGTAGGTGAAAACGTCACCAACTTCATTTTCCAGAAATTGGGAATGAACGCCCAGCAGATCGCATTGGTCATCGACAAGCAAATTGACTCACTGCCTAAGGTTTCGGGAGGAGAACCTTACCTTAGCCGTGAAAGCAACGAGATATTACAAAGAGCCGTACAGTATTCCAAAGAGATGGGTGACGAATTCGTTTCACTGGAAGCTATTATCCTGGCCTTGTTGAATGTAAAGAGTACTGTCGCTACCATATTGAAAGACGCGGGAATGACAGACAAAGAGCTGCGCTCCGCCATAGCAGAACTACGTAAAGGTGAAAAAGTAACTTCACAATCCAGTGAAGACACTTATCAATCCTTAAGCAAATATGCCATTAATTTGAATGAGGCTGCCCGCAGCGGAAAACTTGATCCGGTTATCGGGCGTGATGAAGAAATACGTAGGGTATTACAAATATTAAGCCGCCGTACCAAGAATAATCCGATTTTAATCGGTGAGCCGGGTACCGGTAAGACCGCCATTGTTGAAGGCTTGGCACACCGTATCATCCGAGGTGATGTACCCGACAACTTGAAGAACAAACAAATCTTCTCATTGGATATGGGCGCACTGGTTGCCGGAGCCAAATACAAAGGTGAATTTGAAGAACGTCTGAAATCTGTTGTCAATGAAGTAATCAAAGCCGAAGGCAGCATCATCCTGTTTATCGATGAAATCCATACCTTGGTCGGAGCCGGTAAAGGTGAAGGTGCCATGGATGCCGCCAATATATTAAAACCCGCCTTGGCCCGTGGTGAGCTCCGCAGCATCGGAGCCACTACTTTGGACGAATATCAGAAGTACTTCGAAAAGGACAAGGCATTGGAACGCCGGTTCCAAACCGTTATGGTAGCCGAACCGGACACGCTGAGCACCATCTCCATTCTCCGTGGGTTAAAAGAACGTTACGAAAACCATCACAAGGTACGTATCAAAGATGAAGCCATCATTGCCGCTGTAGAATTGAGTAACCGTTACATTACCGAACGTTTCCTTCCGGACAAGGCTATTGACCTGATGGATGAAGCTGCTGCCAAATTGCGTATGGAACGTGATTCCGTGCCTGAAGAACTGGATGAAATCTCACGTCACCTGAAACAACTGGAAATTGAACGTGAGGCCATCAAACGTGAAAAAGACGAGCCGAAATTACAACAACTGAATAAAGAGATTGCCGAACTGAAAGAACAGGAAACCTCTTACAAAGCCAAATGGCAGAGTGAAAAGGAACTGGTCAACAAGATTCAGCAAAACAAGCAGGAAATAGAACAATTGAAATTCGAAGCCGAGAAAGCGGAACGTGAGGGAGATTACGGTAAAGTAGCCGAAATCCGTTATGGGAAATTACAGGCTTTAGAGAACGAGATCAAGGATATTCAAGAAGACCTGAAACACAAGCAGGGTGACAGTGCCATGATAAAGGAAGAAGTTACCGCTGAGGACATTGCCGATGTTGTTTCACGGTGGACAGGGATACCGGTCAACAAGATGCTGCAAAGCGAACGTGACAAATTGCTTCATCTGGAGCAAGAATTACATTTGCGTGTGGTAGGTCAGGATGAAGCCATAGCAGCCGTATCCGATGCCGTACGCCGTAGCCGTGCCGGATTACAGGATCCGAAACGTCCGATAGGTTCATTCATCTTCCTGGGTACTACCGGTGTAGGTAAGACAGAACTTGCCAAAGCATTGGCCGACTACCTGTTTGATGACGAGAGTCTGATGACGCGTATCGACATGAGCGAATATCAGGAGAAACACTCTGTATCCCGTCTGATCGGAGCGCCTCCCGGATACGTAGGTTACGATGAAGGCGGTCAGTTGACAGAAGCCGTCCGACGCAAACCATACTCTGTGGTATTGTTTGATGAAATAGAAAAAGCACATCCCGATGTGTTCAATATTCTGCTGCAAGTTTTGGATGACGGACGTCTGACTGACAACAAGGGACGTACGGTAAACTTCAAGAATACAATTATCATCATGACTTCCAATCTGGGCAGCGCATACATTCAAAGCCAGTTCGAAAAGATTAATGACGAGAATCGCGAAGTGGTGATTGAAGAGACGAAGAAAGAGGTTATGTCCATGTTGAAAAAAACGATACGGCCGGAGTTTCTGAACCGTATAGATGAAACAATCATGTTCTTGCCTTTGAACAGAGAAGAGATAGAACAGATTGTGATGTTACAAATCAACGGTATCAAGAATATGCTGGCCGGCAACGGCATTACTTTGGAAATGACCGATGAGGCCGTCCGTTTCATTGCCAGCACAGGCTATGATCCCGAATTCGGCGCCCGTCCCGTGAAACGTGCCATCCAACGCTATTTGCTGAATGATTTGTCCAAAAAGCTATTGTCACAGGAAGTGGACCGAAGCAAACCGATTATCGTAGAAACAGCGGGTGACGGATTAAAATTCCGCAACTAGAATGTTACAAACAACCAGTAAAGATAAGGTCTTATCTTTACTGAGCAAAAGGGGTGTTCATCATGCACCCCTTTTTTCGTTAACTATAGCCCTCTATCTGCAATATTTTGAATATTTCCTTAACCAATATGTTTCCAATAGCTAAAAAACGGCAATAAGCTCATAAAACAGTTTAATCAGCCATCTCTACTTCCTTTTTTCATTTTTGTATAAGAAAAAGAAAACTGAAATACGGCAAGATTCAGAACAGTCTGTGTAGACTGGTATATTTTTTATTAACTCCATTTTTAATCATAAGAATTTCTCCAATCTATTCTTATTCGGCGGAAAAGGAGACAACGGGCATCATTATTTTTTCTTATTCTTTGAAAACCAATTATTTGGCACGCAATACAAAAAAGACTACTTTTGTAACCCTAACGATTTGAACACATGGATGAAACGACATATAAAATTTTGATGGGAACTTCAGCTTTCATAGTAGCGATGCTGGGAAGCATGCTAGCAACTACAACGATACCGCCGGAATGCGGATTAGAAAAGTTACGGAAGGCCCGTAATATCCTTGTGCCCTCTTATTTCGTACTCGCCCTTCTCAGTCTGGTATGCTGCTTTACGGGTTATGACCATCGTATTGAACCTGCCAGTACACTTTTCGTTGCATCGTTTCAGGCTTTTCTTTTTACCATATCCATGTTGGTTTTCATACGTCCGGGTGAAGTCAGATGGAGCATAGTGTTCCGACAGGCCGGAGGCATTGCAGCGGCAGGCATTATCCTGTTTGTCGCCTTGTTTTGTTTTATAGACTATTATTTGTGGTTCTTTTATACGGGCATCGCCGCTTATATTATCCAGTTAACTATCTATACCCGAAAATTCACGCAAGCTTACCGCAAGACGGTACAAGAGGTAGAGGACTATTATGATGAGGACGAAGAGAATCGTCTGGCATGGGTAAAGACCGGATTTTATAGTGCACTGGCTATTGGGATCATGGCTATACCCATTTTATTTTTTACCGACTGGTACAAATTCTTTGTTCCACTGTATGTGCTTTATTACAGCTTCATGGTGATGTGGTTCGTCAACTACTATCGCAGGATGAAATTTGCGATTCCGGTCATTGCGGCTGTTCCACCCGAAACAAAGATTTATGCACATCCGATGGAAACAGACATGGGCGAAACAGACAAGTCCGTAAAAGAGAACAAGGAAAAGTCAAAAACTGTTTTTCAAGAAAAAGAGCGGCTATTAAAAGAAAGATTACAAAAATATGTAGATGAGAAAGCATACTGTGAGAAGGATATCCCTTCCGGTATCGTGGTAGATTCTTTCGGAGTGTCCCAATCATTCTTCCGGCAATATATGAAAGACCATTACGGAATGGATTTCCGTCCGTGGCGCAAGGAGCTTCGTTTGCGCGAAGCAGCCCGTCTGTTTGCCGAAAATCCCGGATATACGATAGAAGAAGTATGTGAAATGGTAGGATACAACAATAGCGGTAATTTCAACAGAGATTTCAAAAAAATGATGGAAATGACTCCCAAAAGTTACTGTAAACAAATCTACTTAAAGAACACTGATGCGGAAATCGAAACATCCTCCTGACATCTTTGCCTTCCAAATCATCTTTCCCACATCCAGCGCATCAGATTACCGGTGAATGATGTGCCTGTTTTTTCTGAATGTCCTCAACTGCCACACTGTTTTTCGTACTTGGATAAAATTGTCTTTCGCTAATTAAACATTGTCTTTCGTTAGTTTTCCTGCTTTTCAGCATATAAAGAATTGTCTTTCATTGACTTGAACGAAAGACAATTGATTTTATTTGCAATCATTTACTTACATGTTATATTTTTGTGCAACACAAAAGCTTCTTCAGCAACCCGTTTTTTTCTCTTTCTGCACGAAAAACAGCCGCAAGGCATCCTATATAAAAAACACTAATATACCATACTGATATGAATGCATGGAAAACTATGCTTGTATACACACTACTGGCTATGGTTGCCGCACCGATGTTTGCGCCGGCAACAAACAAAGCTCCGCAAATGGTATTCCGTTTTGTGGAGGAAAATAATATGTTCAAGGTGAAAACGGCAGAAAACGCAAAACAGGACGAACTGACCCTAACCGACCTTCAAAAGCAGTCCGAAACAGCAGCCGCGTCCCAAGAAAAGACATCCAAGCCAATACACAGCCGCCGGGTGGGGAAACCGATGACCACCGCACCTGCATTTACCCGTGACGGAAACTGCGTGACAGCAGATGCCCGCAACAACACTCCGGCAGGTACAGCAACCATCACCGATTGGCAGGTACAGGAAGTGGTGAATATAACCATCAAGTAACAAATTTAAAATGACAAATAGTATGATGAAAACAAATTATCTGTTTATCGGCATGGCAGCCCTGATGATAGCCGCATGTAGCAATAATGAAAATGAACCGCAAGTGGATGACGGACGTATAGCCGTTTCCTTTGCCGGAGAAATCACGCTTCCCCGCGCCACGACCGACACATGGGAGGCAAACGACGGTATCGGTATCTATATGCTGGAACACGGAATGAAGACAGTGACGGACGACGCCACCAACCGCAAGTATGTGACCACCGCCGGAGATGGAAAGTTTACACCTGCCGGAACAGAACAGACCATTTACTTTCCTTTGAATGCAGATAAAAAGGTAGACTTTATCGCCTACTATCCGCAAACCGACCTGACGGTCCATATATATAAGGTGGACGTGAGCGACCAAAAGGTCCCTGCCGACATCGACCTGCTGCGGAGCGACAACGCCACGGGAAAGGACAAAAGTACCAATACTGTCGATTTGAAGTTCTTCCACCGCCTAAGCCGTGTGGAAGTAGAGTTGACCGCCGGTGAAGGCGTGAGTGATGCGGAACTGGCAGGCATGGGCATCACGCTGAGCAAACAGCCCGTAGCAGCAGACTTCAACGTGTTGCAGAACACGCTGACTGCCGGGCAGGACCTCGCCACCCTTACGTTGAACACGGCCGCCGATGGCAAGACCGCCTCCGCCATCATCCTGCCGCAAGAGGGTGCAAGCGGAAGGAATTTGAAACTAACCCTGACGGGCGGCACTGTATTGACATGGCCGGTGGAAGCCGAGCGTACCTTCGAGCAAGGCAAGAAAACTGTTTTCACCATTACGCTGAAACGCACACCTGTAGGTACGGAAGTGGAAGTGAATGCCACGATCCAACCGTGGGACACGCAAGGCACAGTGTCGGGTAATTTGGAAATCTGATTTTGACAAACAACAAAAACTCATGATATGAAAGCAACAAGATA
>CAUAWO010000060.1:0-12552 GCA_958432865.1 Bacteroides stercoris | reverse complement strand
GGGAAGAAGATGAAACAAGGGGAACTGGCGCTTCCATCGGTGGCACCCGGTGAAACAGGAACGATGGCTTTGCCCGATGTTAAGATTAATAAACAGGCTGATGTTCGATTGAATGTAAGTATAGTATTGAAAGAAGATGCTTTATGGGCGAAGGCCGGGCATGAGATTTTAAAGGAACAGTTTGCCTTGAATGATCATTTGATGGCGGTGGCTGACGGTGTACAACCGGGTAAACGTAAAAGTAAGTTTTCTGTTTTGGATTTATGGGAAGATAGTTATTTTCAAGCTTTCCGTGCTCCGACGGATAATGATAAAAGTTTCGGTAACTGGTTGGCCAAGGATTGGAAGAATCAGGGATTGGATGCTCCTCAAGTAGAGGTAATTACTCCCGAAACGAAAACTCAGGAAACAGATGGAACCGTATCGAAGAAATCGGTTGTGGAATATCGTTATGCCAAAGGTAGCATCCGTGTTTCTTCCCATTATAAAATATATGTGGATGGAACGGTGGATCTGGAACAGACTTATCTGCCACAAGGAGAATTGCCGGAATTGCCTCGTCTGGGCAGTGCATTTGTATTGGGAGAAGAATATGAGAACCTTTCCTGGTACGGTCGTGGCCCGTGGGAAAACTATCCCGACCGTAAGACGTCCTGTCTGATAGGTAGATGGAACAGCAAGGTGAGTGAACAGTACACACATTACCCGCGTCCGCAGGACAGTGGCAATCACGAGGATGTTACCGAGGTGATTCTAACCAATAAACAGGGTAAAGGCGTCCGTGTGACCGCCATAGACCGGCCATTTTCATTTTCGGCCTTACATTATACCGTGGATGATATTTATAAAACAACTCATGATTGTGACTTGAAACCACGAAAGGAGGTTGTTCTCAGCCTGGATGCTGCGGTTTTAGGTTTAGGAAACAGTAGTTGTGGTCCGGGAGTGCTGAAGAAATACGCCATTGATAAGCAGAAATCTCATACTTTGCGGGTACGCTTCAGTCTTATAAAATGATGTATGGCAAAAGGTTTGAATAGGCGACGGCGACATATCTTTCCGGTGGCAGACAGAAATATAGAATTAAATTAAAAATCAAATATCAAAATGAAAAGAGCAACAACTTTTTTATCACTCCTTGCTTTATCGGCAGGTTTGTTGGCGCAATCTTCCGTAAAAACAGAACGCCAATACTTGTCAGGACGTGGCTGTGATGATATGGTACAATGGGATTTCATGTGTACCGGTGGTAATAATTCCGGAAAATGGACGAAAATCGGAGTACCTTCTTGTTGGGAACTGCAAGGATTCGGTACTTATCAATATGGCATGAAATTCTATGGTAAGGCTTTTCCTGAAGGAGTAGCTGACGAACAAGGTTTGTATAAATATGAATTTGAGTTGCCTGCCGAATGGAATGGTAAACAGATAGAGCTGGTATTTGAAGGCTCTATGACTGATACGCAGGTAAAGATAAACGGTCGTAAAGCCGGCTCCATGCATCAGGGAGCTTTTTACCGCTTTATTTATAATGTGAGTGACCGGGTATTTTTCGGATCGAAAAAAAAGAATGTACTTGAAGTAACTGTAAGCAAGGAAAGTGCGAATGCTGGGGTTAATTTGGCAGAACGTCGTGCTGATTATTGGAATTTCGGAGGTATTTTCCGTCCTGTGTTTATCGTGGCGAAACCGGCTCAAAATATAGATCGTCTGGTAATAGATGCGAAGGCGGATGGGAATTTCTATGCCGATTGTTTTCTGAATATGGCAGTAGAAGGTGCTAGGGTACATACTGTCATAACAGATGCTAAAGAGAAAAAAGTGGCCGAAAATACTTCGGATGTCCGTACGGGCAGCGACCATGCTTCGATTAATTTCGCTGTAAAATCTCCTGAATTATGGACGGCTGAAACTCCGGCCATGTATCAGGCTACCTTTACACTGCTTGATAAAGCAGGCAAAACATTGCATGTTGAAAATCAGAAATTTGGTTTCCGTACCATTGAAACACGTGAAAGTGACGGATTGTATATCAACGGTCGGCGTGTGATGATTAAAGGGGTGAACCGTCATAGTTTCCGTCCTGAAAGCGGACGTACACTGAGCAAGGCAAAGAACATTGAAGATGTATTGCTGATCAAGAGCATGAACATGAATGCCGTCCGCCTGAGTCATTATCCTGCCGATCCCGAATTTTTTGAAGCTTGTGACTCGCTGGGGCTTTATGTAATGGATGAGTTAAGCGGCTGGCATGGCAAGCACGAAACCATCAACGGGCAGAAGCTGGTAAAAGAAATGATTACCCGTGATGTAAACCATCCGTGTATTATCTGGTGGAGCAATGGTAATGAAAAAGGCTGGAATACTGAACTGGATGGTGAATTCCATAAATATGATCCTCAGAAACGTCCGGTGCTTCATCCGCAAGGCAACTTCAGTGGATATGAAACCATGCACTATCGTTCTTACGGAGAAAGCCAGAACTATATGCGTCTGCCGGAAATATTTATGCCGACCGAGTTTCTGCATGGATTGTACGATGGAGGACACGGAGCCGGACTGTATGATTATTGGGAAATGATGCGTAAGCATCCCCGTTGTGCCGGAGGTTTCCTTTGGGTACTGGCCGATGAGGGCGTGAAGCGTGTGGATATGAATGGATTCATTGACAACTGCGGCAATTATGGAGCCGATGGCATTGTAGGTCCGCATCACGAAAAAGAGGGCAGTTACTTTACCATCAAGCAGGTGTGGTGTCCTATTCAAATCATGACCGATAGCCTTGACAGTCAGTTTGACGGCAAACTGAAAATAGAGAACCGTTACGATTTCCTGAATGCGAATACATGCCGTTTCACTTATAAATATGTGCAATTGCCTTCTGTAACCGATAAGGGGGGAATGAAAGTGATGAAACAGGGAGAGGTGAACTGTCCCGACATTCCTGCTCACGGTGCGGGTACACTGACTATTCCTGCGGCTGTCAAGGGGGCTAATGCTTTGATGCTGACAGTAACGGATAAGCAGGGGAATGATCTCTTTACGTGGAGTTATAAACTGGACGACGTTGCCGGATTGCAGCAGGCTTCTGCCGGAAACAAGCCTTCTTATAAAGAAACTGCCGATGCATTGACGGTGGATGCCGGAGGACGTACATTTACTTTTTCTCAGAAAGACGGACAACTGAAGGGGGTAAAGGTTGGAAGCCGTATCATCAGTCTGGCAAATGGTCCTCGTTTTATTGCCGCCAAGCGTTCGGACCGTTCTATGGACCAGTTTTATAACCATGATGACAAAGAGGCTGAAAAGAAGAAAACCCAATACACTACATTTGATGATGCCGGTCGTTTTACAGGTTTTACCGTGCGTGAAGAAGGCAATAACGTAGTGGTTACCGCTAACTACAAACTGGGATGTTTTGATCAGGCTGTATGGACTATCGCTCCTGACGGTACCGCTGCTATAGACTTTACATACAACTTCAGCGGTGTAGTGGATTTGATGGGGGTGATGTTTGATTATCCGGAAGATAAAGTGTTGAGCAAGCGTTGGGTAGGTGACGGTCCTTACCGTGTATGGCAGAACCGTCTGCATGGTCCGCAGTTGGGCGTATGGGAAAATGAGTATAATGATCCCATTCCTGCCGAAAGCTTTACTTATCCCGAATTTAAAGGGTACTTTGCTAATGTGCAATGGATGACTTTGAAAACGCAGGAAGGAACGATAAGTATCTGTAACCGTACTCCTCAGAATTATGTAGGGGTTTATCAGCCTCGCGACGGTCGTGACGGCTTGCTTTATACTTTCCCGGCTACCGGCATCAGTCTGATGAAAGTAATTCCTCCGGTTCGTAATAAAGTGAATACGACAGATTTGATAGGTCCGTCTTCACAAGCATTTTGGGCTGATGGAGCATATGGGGGAAGTATCACGTTAAAATTTGAATAACAGTGAAAAAATAGATTGTAAAGGGAAGAGGAACTTTGTTTATTCTTCCCTTTTCTTTTTTTATTTGGCTTGAACTCTCTATATTTGAAAAATTGAGTACAAATTACAACTTTATTCGTTTATCATTAAATATAGAATAAATAGCTTATGAAGATAAAACATCTGTTTGTATCCATATTGCTGGCAACCGGATTCCAACCGATGATAGCACAATCCGCTTTACGGCAACAGTTTGTAAATTCATCCGTACAGGAAGCTCGTCCCTGGACTTTCTGGTATTGGATGTTTGGCGCTGTAACTCCCGAAGGCATTACCGCCGATCTGGAAGCCATGCACCGTGTAGGTTTGGGTGGAGCCTATCTGATGCCCATCAAGGGAGTGGAGCAGGGACCTCAATACGAAGGGAAAGCCCAGCAGCTTACCCCCGAATGGTGGCGTATGGTCACTCATAGTATGAAAGAGGCCGACAGGCTGGGAATGCAACTGGGCATGCACATCTGTGACGGCTTTGCCTTGGCGGGAGGTCCTTGGATGACTCCCGAAGAATCCATGCAAAAAGTGGTATGGAGTGACACCATTGTGAACGGTGGAAATATCCGGAATCTCACTTTGCCCATGCCCGAAGCACTGGATGGCTATTATGAAGATATCGTTACCTACGCCATTCCATTGGAGCGTCAGCCTGAGGATACTTCATTGAAGCCGAAGGTAACTTTCGGCAATTTGAAACAGGCCGTTATCAAAGATGAATCCAAGGCTGTGAACAGGGATGAGAAAGGAGTCTTCCGTTCCTCTTATCCTTGTTGGATTCAGTATGAATATGCAGAACCTGTGACTTGCAGCAACGTGGAAATTATTTTGGGAGGAAATAACTACCAGGCACATCGCCTGAAAGTATTGGCCAGTGAGGACGGACGGACGTTCAAAACAGTGAAGCAACTGGTCCCTGCCCGGCAGGGATGGCAGAATACGGATTTCCAGTCCACTCATGCCATCCCCCCTGTTACCGCCCGTTACTTCCGTTTTGAGTGGACTCCCGTGGGAAGCGAACCGGGTAGTGAGGATCTGGATGCAGCTAAATGGAAACCGAATTTGAAAATCAATGATATAGTCCTTCATACGGCTCCGCGTATTCATCAGTGGGAGGGAAAAGCAGGACTGGTGTGGCGTGTGGCTACTGCTACTACTTCGACGGAAATACCCGATGCGGCTTGTGTGCAACCGGATGAATTGATCAATCTCCCTTTGTATCAGGGCAGGCTGACCGCCCGTTTACCCGAAGGTAAATGGCGTATTCTCCGCATGGGACATACGGCAACCGGACATGTGAATGCTACTGCCGGAGGAGGTAAAGGATTGGAATGCGACAAGTTCAGCACCAAGGCTGTTCAGAAACAGTTCTCGAACTGGTTTGCGGAAATGTTCAAAAAGACGGATGAAGCCGTGGCACGCCGTGTATTGAAATATATGCACGTAGACAGTTGGGAGTGTGGCAGTCAGAACTGGAGTGATAACTTTGCGGCGGAATTTAAGAAACGCCGTGGATATGATTTGATGCCTTATCTTCCTTTGCTGGCAGGTATTCCGATGGAAAGTGCCGCCCGCAGTGAGCAGATATTGCGGGATGTCCGTACCACCATCGGAGAACTGGTGACTGATGTGTTCTACACTGTATTGGCAGACTGTGCCCGTCAATACGATTGCCGGTTCTCTGCCGAGTGCGTAGCTCCTACTATGGTCAGTGACGGATTGATGCATTATCAGAAAGTGGATCTGCCTATGGGGGAATTTTGGCTGAACAGTCCTACGCACGATAAACCCAATGATATGCTGGATGCCATCAGTGGCGCGCATATTTATGGAAAGAATATTATCCAGGCCGAAGGCTTTACTGAAATTCGTGGCGTATGGGATGAAGACCCTGCCATGCTGAAACCTTTGCTGGACCGTAACTATGCACTGGGTATCAATAAACTCTTCTTTCATGTCTATACCCATAATCCTTGGATGAACCGCCGTCCCGGTATGACCTTGGACGGCATCGGACTCTTCTTCCAGCGCGACCAGACCTGGTGGGAGGAAGGGAAATCTTTTGTAGATTACATCACCCGTTGCCAGACTTTGTTGCAATACGGTCATCCGGTGGTTGATATCGCCGTCTTTACCGGTGAAGAGATGCCGCGACGTTCCATTTTGCCCGAACGGTTAGTTTCGATGCTTCCCGGTATCTATGGAGCCGAACGGGTGGAAAGCGAACGGATTCGGCTGGCTAATGAAGGTCAACCCACCCGTGTGCGTCCTGTCGGTGTTACCCATTCGGCAAACATGGCCGATCCCGAAGACTGGGTGAACCCGATGCGTGGTTATGCCTACGATTCTTTTAACAAAGACGCTCTGTTACGTTTGGCAAAAGCGGAGAATGGAAGAATGGTACTTCCGGGAGGAGCTTCTTATAAAGTATTGGTGCTTCCTACAGCCCGTCCTATGAATCCTGATAACCTGCCGTTGTCTCCTGAGGCACAGGCAAAAGTAGAGGAACTCCGCGCGGCAGGTGTCATTATTCCGCAATTGCCTTATCGGGAAGATGATTTTTCTTCTTTCGGTGTGGAACGGGATGTACTTCTTCCTGCTGATGTGGCATATACTCATCGGAGCGGGGAAGAGTATGAGATTTATTTTGTGGCTAATCAGGTGGACAGTTTGCGTACATTCAACGCTTCTTTCCGCATTGCAGGGCGCACGCCTGAATTGTGGAATGCGGTAACAGGAACCATTACCCGTCCGGCACAATGGAAAGAAGCGGACGGCCGTACCGAAGTCGCTTTGTCTTTGCCAGCCAATGGCTCTGTATTTGTCGTATTCCCCAAAGAATCTTCAGAAGTTTCTCCGGAACGGATCGAAAGGGAACCTGTATCCATATCGATCAAGGAATGGACAGTAACATTCCCTTCCGTGCGCAAAACTGTCACTCGTCCGGTATTATTTGACTGGAGTAAGGAAGAGGATGAAAAAATAAAATATTATTCCGGACATGCCACTTACAGAGGGCTATTCAGATGGAAGAATGAACAGGACGGAAGAATTATTCTTCGGTTGGGTAAAGTAGCCAATGTAGCGACTGTACGTGTCAACAGCATTGCATGCGGTACGGCTTGGACAGCTCCATACGAAGTGGACATTACCGATGCGCTTCGTAACGGAACCAATGTCTTGGAAGTGGAGGTGGTGAATACCTGGGCGAATGCGCTCCGTGGAGCAGATCAGGATAAAGCGCCTTTTGAGGGGATATGGACGAATGCAAAATTCCGTCTGCCCGGAGATGGTTTGTTACCTGCCGGATGGATGGGACCTTGCGAGTTTTTTAAAACTAAAGAATAATGCTAATCACACATAACATGAAAAATAAGAAACTACTACTGGGCATTGCTTGGGCATGGTTGACTTGCCTGTCGGCAAATGCGGAAGTGAAATTGCCCGCTTTCTTTTCAGACGGCATGGTGATGCAACAGCAGACTCGTGCCAATTTATGGGGAACTGCTACTCCCAATGCACCGGTGAAAATTACAACAAGTTGGGATAAACAAACCTATAAAACGACTGCCGATGCAAAAGGCGCGTGGAAACTTGCTTTATCCACCCCCTCTGCCGGAGGCCCTTACACGATCACTTTTGATGATGGAAAGCTGACCGAAATACGTGATATCCTGATGGGGGAATTATGGTTATGCTCCGGTCAGAGTAATATGGAAATGCCCATGAAAGGTTTTAAAAACCAGCCGGTGGAGAATAGCAATACAGATGTGATGAACAGCCGTAATCCGCAACTCCGCCTGTTCACCGTAAAGCGTTCTTCCTCTTTTACTCCGAAAACAGATGTGGTGGGAACCTGGCAGGAAGCTGTTCCGGCAACTGTGCGTGAGTTTAGTGCTACTGCTTATTACTTCGGTCGGATGATACAACAGCAGTTGAATATCCCTGTGGGTTTGATTGTGGCTTCTTGGGGAGGTTCTGCCTGTGAAGCCTGGATGCATCCGGATTGGTTGAAGGCATTTCCCGAAGCAAAGATTCCCCAATCGGAAGCCGATATCAAGTCAAAGAACCGTACTCCGACTGTACTCTATAACGGTATGCTTCATCCGCTCATCGGATTAGCCATGCGTGGAGTTATCTGGTATCAGGGGGAAGATAACTATAACCGGGCTTCTACTTATGCCGATATGTTCAGTGCACTGATACGCGGGTGGCGCGAAGAATGGCAGCAAGGGGAATTTCCCTTCTATTATTGTCAAATTGCACCTTATGATTATGGAATTATTACTGAGCCTGGCAAGAATGTGATAAATTCTGCTTATCTTCGCGAACAACAAGCTATGGTAGAACACCGGGTGGGCAATAGTGGTATGGCTGTATTGTTGGACGCAGGAATGAAAACGGGGATTCATCCGGGTAAAAAGAAGGTGGCAGGAGAACGTCTGGCGCGTTTGGCATTGGTAAAAACTTACGGAATGAAAGGTGTTACGGCCGAAAGTCCTTACTATACAGGAATGGAAGTAAAGAATGATACGGTAATAGTCAGTTTTGATCGGGCACCGATGTGGATAAATTGTAAAGACCGTTTTGAATCATATAACTTTCAGGTTGCAGGTAAAGATCGGGTTTTTTATCCTGCTAAAGCGTGGATACAGAGAAGTAAAATGCTTGTAAAGAGCGAGAGAGTACCTCATCCGGTGGCAGTTCGTTATGGCTTCGAGAATTATGTGGAGGGAGATTTGTTTGGTGAAGATTTACCTGTATCGTCTTTCCGTTCCGATGACTGGTAAAAACAGAAAAAAATGAAGAATATCTTTACGTTTTTATTATTAGTGTTTATTGGCGGGCAGTTTCTGTGGGGACAGCCTGCCAATTTGGTTTGGAATACTCAAAGCCGGAATGCTTCGGAGTCTATGCCCTGCGGGGGTGGTGATATTGGCATGAATGTATGGGTAGAGAATGACGATGTTCTGTTCTACCTTAGTCGTAGTGGTTCTTTTGACGAGAATAACTGTCTGCTGAAGCAGGGTCGGTTTCGTGTGAGGCTCACTCCGAACCCTTTTGCCGGAACGGCTTCTTTTCGGCAGACTCTGCATCTTAATGATGGCTATGTCAGCGTAAGTAGTGATAATGCCACTCTAATTATTTGGGTGGATGTGTTTCATCCTGTGGTACATGTTGAGGTGAAAACGAAGGAACTGACTTCCATGCGTGTGAATTTTGAAAGCTGGCGTTATGAAGATCGTCCGGTGCGTAAAGGGGAAGGGCAGCAATGCTCTTACAAATGGGCCATTCCTGATGGATTGATGACTAGGCGTGACTCTGTCTGTGTGGAAGAAGATAATTTTACTTTTTTTCATCGCAATCCTGAACGTACTATTTTTGATGTGGTAGTGGACCAGCAGGGAATGAATGAAGTGAAGGAACAACTGTATAATCCTTTGAAGAATTTGATTTTTGGGGGGCGTTTATCAGGTGATAATCTGGTTTATAACGGTACACGCCGTGGACATTATGCAGGTACTGAGTATCTGGCATGGATGTACAAAAGCAAGAAACCTACTTATAAGCAGTCTGCACGGATTGTTCTGAATACGGAACAAAGTACGGTTCCTGCATGGGAAGCATCCTTGGCCCGCACTGAGAAGGAAATAAATGTATCCAAAGACAAACAGGCTACCCGCCGTTGGTGGAATGATTTTTGGAAACGTAGCTTTATTGAGGGGGAAGGTGAAGCGGGAGATGCTATCCGTAACTATACACTGTTCCGCTATATGTTGGGATGTAACGCCTATAGTCAGTGGCCTACCAAGTTTAACGGGGGACTGTTTACTTTTGATCCTATGTATGTAGATCAGAAAATGGAATTTACCCCTGATTTCCGGAAATGGGGAGGAGGAACCATGACTGCACAGAATCAGCGTCTGGTTTATTGGCCCATGCTGAAAAGCGGTGACTTTGACTTGATGAAATCACAATTTGACTTTTATCTGCGTTTGTTGCCGACAGCCGAAGCACGTACCCGTACCTATTGGGGACATGCCGGTGCCTGTTTCACCGAACAAATGGAGAACTTCGGTCTGCCCAATCCTGCCGAGTATGGCTTTAAACGTCCTGAAAGCTATGACAGGGGGTTGGAATATAATGCATGGCTGGAATACGAATGGGATACGGTTCTTGAATTTTGTCAGATGATACTGGAAACGGCACGTTATAATGAGGCTGATATCAGCCGTTATATCCCTTTGATAGAAAGCTCACTTAATTTCTTTGATGAGCATTATCGTCAACTGGCATTACAGCGTGGACGTAAGGATTTAGATGGTAACGGCAAACTGGTGATTTATCCGGGATCGGCTTGTGAAACTTATAAGATGGCTTATAATCCATCCTCAACCATTGCCGCGCTGCGCTCTGTTTTACAAACCTACGGACGTAAACCGGACATGCTGGCACGTATTCCTGAGATCCCTTTGCGCATAGTGGATGGGAAGGAAATGATTGCTCCGGCACAGGCTTGGGAACGGGTGAACAATATAGAAACTCCCCAGCTTTATGCTGTATTTCCCTGGCGTATGTATGGAGTGGGGAAGGAAGGTCTGGAAATAGCCCGTAATACCTATCTATATGATCCCGATGCACAGAAATTCCGTTCACATACCGGATGGAAACAAGATAATATCTGGGCTGCCTGTCTGGGTATGACTGAGGAGGCTGCACAACTTACCTTACAGAAAATGGCAAACGGACCTCATCGTTTCCCTGCTTTTTGGGGACCGGGCTATGACTGGACGCCTGATCATAACTGGGGAGGCAGCGGCATGATAGGTATGCAGGAAATGCTGTTGCAGGAAGCCGATGGAAAGATTTTATTGTTTCCTGCTTGGCCCAAAGATTGGGATGTGCATTTCAAATTGCATGCTACAGGACAGACTACTGTAGAGGCTGTTCTAAAAGGGGGGACGGTGGTTGGCTTGACCGTATTACCTAAAGAACGGGAGAAAGATGTAGTAAATTGTTTGCTGAATAAATAATTTAAGGGTAAGGAGGTGTGTTTTGTAAATTCACCTCCTACTTCTTTGTACATACTCGATTGGGAACTTGTCACTCCTTTTGTTTTTCTATTCTTATCTATTTGTATGGCAATCAGTGCCGGAACATTGTTTGATGGCTTTGGTTATCTTTGTTGAGTAAACAAGAACTAAAATGTCCGATGCTTTGTTCTTACTATCATAAATAGATTTAAAATGGTTATGAAAAAGATTTTGATAGCTTTGGCCTTATTGCTGACAGGCATTGCAAGCGGATCGGCATGTACCGGTATTTCATTCCTCGCTGAAGATGGCGGATATGTGCAGGCACGTACTATAGAGTGGGGGGACAGTTATCTTCCGAGTGAATATGTTATTGTTCCCAGAGGACAGGATTTGGTATCTTATACTCCAACGGGTGTAAATGGCTTGAGATTTCGGGCTAAATATGGTCTGGTAGGACTGGCTATCATTCAGAAAGAGTTTGTGGCTGAAGGACTGAATGAAGTAGGGCTTTCGGCTGGATTGTTTTATTTTCCCCATTATGGGAAGTATGAAGAATATGATGAGGCTCAAAATGCAATTACTTTGTCGGATTTGCAGGTGGTGAACTGGATGCTTTCCCAATTTGCTACTATAGACGAAGTGAGAGAAGCTATAGAAGGGGTGAAGGTGGTGTCTCTTGATAAACCTGGTAAAAGTTCTACGGTACATTGGCGCATTGGCGATGCTAAAGGAAATCAAATGGTGTTGGAATTTGTAGGTGGTGTTCCTTATTTTTATGAAAATAAAGTAGGAGTACTCACCAATTCTCCCGATTTTCCATGGCAGGTGACTAACTTGAATAATTATGTAAATCTATATCCGGGAGCTGTCACTCCACAGCAATGGGGTGGGGTGACTATTTTCCCTTTTGGCGCAGGTGCCGGATTTCATGGCATTCCAGGTGATGTTACTCCTCCATCCCGTTTTGTTCGTGTAGCGTTTTATAAGGCAACAGCTCCGGTGTGTCCTACAGCGTATGACGCTATATTACAAAGCTTTCATATCCTGAATAATTTTGATATTCCTATCGGTATAGAATATGCATTAGGGAAAGCACCTGATATTCCTAGTGCCACACAATGGACTTCGGCTATTGATTTGACAAACAGGAAAGTGTATTATAAAACAGCATACAATAACAATATTCGTTGTATTAGTATGAAGAAGATTGATTTTGATAAAGTGAAGTATCAGTCGTATCCATTGGATAAGGAGTTGAAACAGCCTATAGAAGAGATTATTGTGAAATAGTGCAAGGGCTTGGAAACTGTTGGCGGAAGTACATGGAAGTTTTAATTGCAATGAATGAATAATGGATAAAATGCATTTTTTTTAGAAAAAAGTTCTAGAAATGTTTGCAGATACAAAAATAAACTGTACCTTTGCACTCGCAATTCGGAAGAATAGCAATAACAAAGGATTGATTCGCTAGCTCAGCAGGTAGAGCACAACACTTTTAATGTTGGGGTCCTGGGTTCGAGCCCCAGGCGGATCACTT
>CAUAWO010000059.1:0-12673 GCA_958432865.1 Bacteroides stercoris | reverse complement strand
AAAGCCGCTGTTTCCATGTGCGTAAAACAAGGTCTCTATAAACGTAAAAATTCAAAGAAGAGGTTGAAGGATCTTTCAAGGGATATTCAAATTTCGGAGGGGCTGGATGTGGACGATTAGTGTGCTCAATAAGAAACACGAAAAACGGGTTTGCGCGCTTGCCAAATCCGAAAAATACCTGTGCGTTTTTGTTCTCTAGAAGATTTGTTCGAATTTTCTTAGAAATTGGCTACCTCTAAGGGGACATCGTTCCCCTAGGGGGCATGGTATTCCTATTTTTATCTTGGATATTGCAAGACATATCCACCTCAAATGTTCCGAAAATTTTTCCTTCTCGGGACAATTTGAATCAGGAGAGTCTGACTAGACGTGGCTTTTACGAAATTCTTAAAACCATTAAAACTACATCGAATCAATGTAATTTCAATGGAATTTGATTATGGCAATCGCTGTGAAACGAGAGAAAATTTCTCTTCCGATGTCTTCTTTCGATCTCGTTCGAGAGGCGGCACAGCATCGAGGTCTTTCTATTCGCGAATTCATCTCTGCTTGTGCATACAACGCAGCGTTAGCGGACAAACGTGAGCACAACGAACTGTTTTCCCAAATGAAAACTTTCATTGTTGCTCCGGAAAGCGGCAAAGTTTTTGCAGAGGCTTGGGACAACACCCAGCCCGATAACGAAAAAATGCGTTTAGCCAAGAAGAGAACTTCAGAAATCCGAGACATAGAGTCGGACGATTAATGCTTATCAACAAGAAACTCAATAAAACGATCAACAGATCATCATTTAGCTGTGGCAATGCCAAATTGGATACCTATTTTCAGAGATTTGCATCTCAAGGTATGCACAACGGATTGGCAATTTTTAACAAGCTGACCACTTCTCGCTTGAGTTTTTTGAAACTGCCTTACAAGCAGCTTTGAATAGAGATCAGTAATGAATGGTAGAGAGGAAATTTTTTCACCAGGATTTTGTGCCCTATGCCGTTCGTTAACGTTCGTAGATATTCATTGCCAATCATCATTTGATGATGGAATGAATGATGGGCTAATAGAAGTGTCCCTCTGAAATGTCTCCTTTATAAGGAACTCTAGTTCTCACTCCTCAGCCAGACAGATGTCCCGAATGGTTTGTAATCGTTCGGGATTTTTGTTGTGCGCTCAGCAGCGCACGTGTGTATATGTGGTGAAAGTCCATTGTCCGCCCGATCGAGGGAAGAACTAGCGACTCGGCAGAGTTAGGGAGGTAACAAACTGATCAAGTAAGCCGATAGTAAACCGTTTGCCTGACGAACAGAAATTGAATGTAAGGCGACGACTTGGGGAGAGCAGGCAACTGGAACTGAGTGCTGAAATCGGAATTTCGAATCCCACAGGAAAACGAGCCAGGTAGCCGTTAAAAGCTGAGCATAGTACTCATTTTTGTAATAGAGCAACCAGTCCCGAACTTGTCTTTGTGCCTCTGCTCGGGATTCAAAACAGTCATTAGTCGGCAAGGTTTCTCTTTTCAGAGTTGCCCAGAAGAATTCGGCCGGAGCATTGTCCCAATATTGCCCTCGGCGACTCATAAAGCTAATCATCTGAAAATCATGTAGCTGTTGCTGAAAGGCTACTGCGAGCCTTGGTTACAGTGAAACAAGCAGCCGATGCGGGGCCGTTCATGATGAAAAGCCTTCGATAAAGCATCCATAACAAGCCGCTTATCCATGTGTGCGCCAAAACAATAGTCCCAACCGTTGTGTTCCTAAATCGATAACACCGGCTAAGTAAAGCTAACCCTCGTTTGTTGGAATGTCAGTAATATCACCGCACCAAGCCTCATTGATGCCAAAGTCATCAAAATGACGCTGCAGCAAATTGGGGCCCCTCAAACCATGGTCACTATCTGTAGTTTGAATATATTGGCGGTGAAAACGGTGAAGCAACCCGTTTTCACGCATGAGCCGCCACAAGCGTTTCAGATCAAGGCTCAACCCTTGGTGCCGTAAATAGTGATAACAAAGCACAACACAAGGAATGTGTCCGCTGCAGATGTTATTTGATAATGGCTTTCAAGGTTTGCACGGTGAAATCATCCGTTTCAACGATTCCAAAGCGATGATGGCGCCATTTGTAAAAGCCGCTGACGCTGATGTTGAGCATTTCGCAAGCACGGCAAATGGGCAAACAGAACTGCCGTCCGATCTGAGTGCTACCGTAACAACGCTCAAGATTGGCGTACTTCTTTACGGCGTTTTGGCGAAGTACGTTGCCGCTTTTTTTTTTTAGAAATCTATCTCCGCTTCATGTTGCCGAAGTAGTTTGCGTAACCGAGCAATTTCATCCATTGCAGAAAGTTCTTCTGCGGGCATTGCTCTGCGTGCTGTGACGCACCATCGGTTCAGAGTTTAGCTACTGATTCCCAAGTAGCGTGCAACCGACACTTGTGATTTTCCGTTTGGGACTCGAGAAACTGCAGCGCGTTTGAATTCTTCTGAAAACTGTTTTTGTATTTCTGATCTTCTTTTTATTTCTGATTTCAAAAGTGAGGATCAAAATTCCGCTTCTGCAGCCTTAGTTCAATCGGGTGGGTATAGATTCCGGATGTGATATCTCTGTCGTCACAAAGGATGCCAGGAGGATTATTGCCTTGGACGAATGCATTCGGTTAACTTATGAATTGTCTCACGAGAGTTTCCGAAGCGCCTTAACTTAGTTTGAGTTTCGGCGGTTCATTGAAAATTTCCCCTTAATTTCAGAATCAAGGGCTTGAGGCTGGTTTTTTCTTAAACGAGCGTGCGCACAAGGAAATCCTCAGCCAAGGATTGACTTTGTTGCATGATGAATTAATACTGGTATATTAATACCAACATACTAAGTTATGACTACAATGGTGGTATCAGTCCCGTGTGGGATGTCCGTACCCAACTCAACCGAAGACTTTCATGATCAACATTTCCGAAGCAACAGCAATCGCTATTCACGCCATGATGTATCTGGCGCGAAATCCAGATGAAGCGCGGTCAGTAAAAGTCATCGCCGCGGCCACGCAGGTTTCCGAAAATCACCTTTCGAAAGTGATGCAGAGGCTCCTCAAGGCAGGATTTGTCGAATCTGTGATGGGGCCCAAAGGTGGCTACCGTTTGTGCATGAAGCATCGTTCGGCAACTCTCATGCAGATTTACGAGGCCGTCGAAGGTCCGTGGAAGCCTTCGTGCTGTTTATACTCGTCGCCGCGCAAGTGTGGATGTTGCTGCCTAATGCGCGGGATGCTCGAGTCAATCAACAAGACTTTTTCCGACTTTATGAACGGCCATACGATCGACAAGATCTGAAAGCAAACGGCCTCCTTTTGTCACTCATCTCTAAAAAGGAAATCTCGCTATGCTTATGCACTGCAACCAATGTGAACAGACCACGAAAGGTCATTGCTGCATTAAGATCGGAACCTGCGGCAAGAATCCCGCGCTCGCACAAAGCCAGGACAAACTTGTTGCGACCTGTGTTAGCGCCGCCTGTTGCGTCACGCCCGACGAAAAGAGCGCCGCCCTGTTGGAAATGGCTCTTTTTGCCACGCTTACCAATGTCAATTTCGATGTGGAAAGCATTGAGATGCTCTGCGGTGAGGTTCGGGCTCTTATTGAGAAGGCTCAGACCTTTGATATGCAGAGTATATGGCAGGCCGACGAAGATGTGCGAAGTCTGAAGTCGCTGATTCTCTTTGGCCTCAAGGGTGTTGCCGCCTATGCCTATCACGCTCGCATTCTAGGCTATCGTCGCGAGGACGTTGATGCCTTCTACTTCGAGGCGCTCAAGACGATTGCCGAAGAAAGCGACATGCAACAGCTACTTGCTGCCGTACTTAAGGTGGGCGAAATCAATTTGGTCGTCATGGAAATGCTCGACACAGCCAACACCGAAACGTACGGACATCCGGAACCGACAGCGGTCACTACCACGGTTGAAGCCGGTCCTTTTATCGTTGTCACTGGTCACGATCTGCACGATTTGGCTTTATTGCTCGAAGCAACCAAAGATAAGGGCGTAAATGTTTATACGCATGGCGAAATGCTGCCTTGCCATGCATACCCGCAGTTGCGCAAGTACCCGCACCTCAAGGGACATTTCGGCAGCGCCTGGCAGAACCAGCAGAAAGAATTCAAGGCTCTGCCCGCACCGATTCTTTTTACCACCAACTGCATTATGCCGCCCAAAGAGAGCTATTCCGATCGAGTCTTTACTACCTCGGTCGTACAATACCCGGGCATGCGTCATATCGATGAGCGAAAGGACTTCTCGCCAGTCATCGAAAAGGCCCTTGAGCTCGGCGGCTACGCCCAGAATCAGCACTTTACGGGGCTCAACGGCGGCTTGAAGCTTCTGACCGGTTTTGGGCATCAGGCTGTGTTGTCCGTGGCAGACAAGGTAGTTGAAGCCGTGCGCAGCGGCGCGCTTCGCCATATCTTTCTTGTAGGCGGCTGCGATGGTGCCAAGGCATCGCGCGGCTACTATGCTGATTTTGTCAAGCGTACGCCAAAGGACACGCTCGTGCTCACGCTGGCCTGCGGCAAATTCCGCTTCAATGATATGGATCTTGGCGACATCAACGGTATTCCGCGTCTGCTTGATATGGGGCAGTGTAACGATGCCTACTCGGCTATCAAGGTTGCGATCGCTTTGACAAAAGCTTTTGACTGCTCAGTCAATGATCTGCCGCTTTCGCTTGTGCTTTCTTGGTACGAACAAAAGGCCGTGAGCATTCTCCTGACATTGCTTTATTTGGGTATTCGTGACATTCGCATCGGACCGAGTCTGCCGGCGTTCGTTTCATCGAACGTGCTCTCGATTCTAGTAGAGAAATTCGGTCTCAAGCCCATCACTACTCCAGAAGAAGATCTCAAGACCATTCTGGGCGAAACGAATTAACTCCTTAATTGAGGACCGCTCGGATTGATCTCAGCACGACCGATGCAAGGAGCTCAAGCTGATCCAATGGCTTGCGCGATGCGACTGATAATCCTCTGTCTTCAGACTGGGGAGTACGTCAAAGATCCCGCAGCCAATCTGTAGCAAAGTGTACGACTCTTATTGAATGGCATAAGGGAAAAGTTTTTATTGTTAAACTTTCTTCTATCCGCCGAACGCTTTGCTATGCAAGCTTCATTGCAAGAAAAAGGCGTGGAGATTAATCTCCACGCCTTTTTTTAAGATACACCTGTCATAGGTGTATGTTCTAAGGGATAAAAGCCACAATTTCAGGATGTAGTAGAAAACACATAGCAAAAGACAATAAGGTATGTTATGAAGTCTCATATTTAATATGAAATGGATTTACGTCGGATAAGAAAAAAACCTTATTTACTTACTAATTGGTAAATTTAATTGCTTTATGCTAGATTCCAAATTGGAAATTTTTGACATATCTATTTTGGCAAATAATATGATTAATATTGGTTACTAGTTGATTTTTGAACGTGATAGTTTCAAATTTTGTTAGTTTGATTCGTAAATTCATTCACGACGGCAGTAACTCTCCGAATAAGTTCGTCTGCTTCTCTTCTGGAAATATTTAGGGCTGGAACAATACGAATAACGTTACCCGCAGTGACAGAAAAAAGAACGTGATGTTTCAAGCCGATAGACAGACAGCGATGTGCTGGGCGATCAAGGACGATGCCAATCATTAATCCAAGACCTCGCACTTCGACGAATCCTGGTGTACTTGCTAAGCTTTTTGCAAATCCTCTCAAAAGGTACTGTCCCATTGTGGCGGCATTTTCAATGAGTTGCTCCTCGTCGAGAATCTCCAGCATTGTCTTGGCGGCTGTCATCGCAAGCGGATTTCCTCCGAAAGTAGTTCCGTGATCTCCCGGTGAAAAGATTTCGAAGGCTTTTGAGTTACAAACAAGAGCACCAATGGGAACCCCTCCACCGAGAGCTTTGGCTAAGGTCATTGCATCAGGAGTGACACCGGAGTGTTGGTATGCAAACCATTTTCCAGTTCTTCCGAGACCGCATTGAATTTCATCAATGATCATCAGCCAGTCGTATCGATCACAAGCAGTTCGGATTGCGCGCATGGTTTCATCAGATAAAGGCACGATACCGCCTTCACCTTGAACGGTTTCCAACATGATGGCACAAATTCCAGGAATGCTTTTTGCAAGATCATCAAGTTGGTGGACTTCTTCGGGTGCTATACGAATGAAGTCGGGAAGGTATGGGTAGAAATCTCTGCGTACGTTGGGGTTAGCTGTCGCAGAAAGCGTAGCAATCGATCGACCATGGAATGCGTGTGTGAAAACAATGATTTTAGGTTGCAGAAAACCTTTGTGATGCCCATATTTGCGAGCAAGTTTGATTGCCGCTTCATTGGCTTCCATACCGGAATTGCAGAAAAAACAACCGCGCAAACCACTTTTTTCACAGAGTTTGGCAGCGACTTGTTCCTGCTGTTTGATTTGGAAGTAATTAGATACGTGGATCAGTTTGCTAATCTGATGTTGCAAAGCCTCTACGAGACGAGGATGGTTGTGTCCGACTGCATTAACCGCAATGCCGGCAAATCCGTCTAGATAACGTTCGCCTGCGGTATCGGTTAACCAAAGCCCATCGCCCTTTACGAAACTAACAGGCAGAGGTGAAAAGATTGGCAACAGGTGTGATTTTTGGGTTGTCATTTCTGCGGTATCGGGGTAAAAAGGGTTGAAGTGAGAGGTTCTGTTATTTTTGTGGGAGCCGACTGTGCTGGTTACTGTGCTATTCGTGCGACAGTTATAGATACCCCAGTGCCTGATGCGATATTGGCACAGCCAAGTCGGGAAGTAGGCGTTTCGGGGATAAGAGTGTTGGAGGCACAGCCTAGATCCACCCCTAGAGAAGATTTGTTAAGCCATGAGCCATGAGCAATGGCTACACAACCTGGCATAACATCGTCATCGACTCTAGCGATGGCTTTTACTTTGCCTCTGCTGTTGTGCAAGAAGATAATGTCTCCCTGGGAAATTCCGAGAGCTGATGCGTCATGCGTATTGATCGTGCAAATTTCAACACCATTAACTTTGGCTAACGATGAAATACTGTCGAGCTGAGAATGGAGACGATGACGACTTTTGATACTTAGGAGCCTGAAAGGGTGGTTTTGAGCATCTTTTAAGTCGTTGGGAATGTAGGTTGGATGTTCTGGCGCATCCTCGTTGTGAAGCGCACGAAGACGATTGCTGACGATTTCGATTTTTCCACTTGGAGTTGGCAGTGCAAAAGTTTTGGGGTCATCGCGGAAGCGACGCCAGAAACACCGCGCAGGATCCTGTGGTAACGGCTCAAAAAGCAGAAGTCCTTTTTGCCAGAATTCCTCAAACGGAGGAGGTTGGAGGTTGCTGTTAGTTGAGCTAAGGTTATAGAAGTGGTAGATCCAATCGGCTTCAGAACGATTTTGACTGAATGCAGACTCAAGATCGAGCAATGAGGCTAATTCGCAAAAGATATCGTAATCACTTCGGGACAATCCGATCGGCTTCATGATTTGATGCATGGCCGCAATGCCTCTGTTGGCATATGTTCCAAGCGACGTGATGTCGTTTCTTTCGAAACTTGAACAAGCAGGCAAGACAATGTCAGCGCGTTGCGCTGTAGGAGTCATGTGTGTGTCGCATACGATGACTGCGCTTGGTTTTTGCCAACCTTTTTCTAGAAGATTGAGGTCGGGTTGGTGAGAAAAGGGATTGCCGCCGGCCCAAACGATCAAATCAATGTCGGGATATCGAATTTGCCTGCCTTCATATTCGATAGTCTTTCCCGGATGAGCCAACATGTCAGCCAGTCGAGAGACAGGGATTGCTTCCATCTCGTTTGTGTTAGTTCCGACAAGAGGATACAACGAGTGAACTTTGCTCGAAATTGGATTGGGAAGTGTCGGGGCGCATATCAGGTCTCCGCCGTCACAGTAGTGATGATGCGAGCTGATTCCACAGCCAGGTAAACCGATTTGACCTAAAAATAAGGCCAGGGCGAAGGCCATGAAATGGAACTGTTCGCCGAAACGCGCTCTTTGAGGTCCCCATCCAAAACAAAGCATGGTTTTCTCGCGACTGAGTTCCAGAGCCAACGCTTCTATATCCGCTGCGGCAATATGAGTGATGCCTTCAGCCCACAGTGGTGTTTTCGGTTGTCCGTCGTTGTGTCCCAAAACATAGTCAATGAATGTGTCCACACCGTAGGCTAGACGATGACACAAATTCAAATCCACAAGATCTCGGGTAAGCAGTACGTGCATGAGGGCAAGCATCAATGCACAATCGCTCCCAGGAAAAACAGAAATCCAACGGCTGTTGAGGTATTTGGCTGTTTCACCTCGGATTGGATTGATGAAAATTGATTTCGTACCGAGCGTTCTGAGTGCAGACAAAGCGGCCTGTCCTTCGTGCAGGGGACAAGCCCAGTCGACATCATTCGTAACGAGAGGATCTGCTCCCCAAAATACGACGCATGTTGCATTCTCAAGAATGTCTTTCCAAGGTTCTGCCGGTGGATCACTTAAACCAATCACATATGGAAGGATGGTTGAAATTGCTCCGGTTGAGTACGTGCCGCAAACAGGAACGAAGCCGCCACGAAGAGCTAAAAGTCTACGAACCAAATGAATAGAACTATGAACAAGGCCGCAAGACTTCCAACCCGATGATTTGCCATAAACTGCAGAGGGACCTTTTTGGTCGTATACCCGATTAATTTCACGGGCTGCTAGCGCTAATGCCGTCTCCCAGCTCACCTCAACGAAGTCGTCGAGTCCTCGAGTTTGGCGACTTTCTGTTCCCCGTTTAAGAAAGTCGCGGCGAATCAATGGGGTGCGTATACGTCTATTGCTTTTGATCCATTCACAAAGAGTATGAAGATTCGGACTCGGGAATCGATCGGCTTCGTGAGCATGAAGCGTTTTAAGCTCGCCGTTTTCAATAATGGGACGACACAAGCCCCAGTGGGTGGCTGTTATGGGATTAATAACAGCGGGCAAATTTATTGGCATTGCAGTCGGTTATTTCAGATGTTTAAGCTGATCGATACCAACAAGCGGCTGAGCGTCCGTTTGCGTGGCGTGGCAAAGAGTGCATTCATAGCGAGATGGTGCGAGTACACGTTTACCGTTAACTGACTTCCAGTGAGTTTCTGGAATCGTTATAGGGATCCCGTTATGTTTGGGATCGCCCAATGCACTTTGATTGGCGTGGCACATCATGCAGGGATTATTGTCACGGGTGATTTTGAATGAATCAATGGCATGCGGGATCATTGAAGGTGCGCCAGGAAGCGCGTGTTCATAGAGTCCGGCATTTTCTCCGTATTGTTTGGGAGTCGGGGTTTCGAAAGGACTGGTTTTTTCAAGACTCATTGAATCAATGTCGATCGGAGTCTGTTGATTTTCAGAGGCTGATGCACAGAAAGATAACAAACACAGGGCAGATACAAAAAATACTTTTGTCATTGTGTATCACTCGAATATTCTGATTTGATGATGCAAAAATGCTTGCTCGACAAGCGCGGTAGCGCTTGTCGAAGAAAACTGTTTTTGGTCAGGCTTTGGTAATCTTCACAGCCGATTTTTTGTAATCCGGTTCTCCTGAGATGGGATCAGTGGCATCTACACAAAGTTTGTTGACTTGAACCGATTCATCGAAAAATGCCATCCAAACCATGCCTCGAGGCATCTTCATTCGGCCTCGTGTTTCAATTCGAGCCTTGATGCTGCCACGTCGACTTGAGATGCGAGCGACATCATGCCGTTTTAGACCACGTTTTTCAGCATCAGTGGGATGCATGTAAACCACAGCTGATGGAGCAGCTCGATGCAGCTCTGGCACGCGTCGTGTCATTGTTCCTGTATGCCAGTGTTCAAGAATACGGCCTGTACATAGCATTAGATCGTATTCAGCATCGGGCTTTTCGACCGGTTCGGCAAAGGGACGGAAAAAGATCTTTGCCCGTCCCGGAAGAGGTTTTAAGGTCTTGTCAGTAATGCCATGAAGATTTCCCTGAGGAATGGCTTTCATCAGTGGTCCGTAAAACTCAAAATCACCGTTTTTCACATATGGATCGTACTGAGCGTTGAATCGATAGGTTGTGGGCTTCCCGTTGACAACAGGCCAAGTAAGGCCTCGAACTTCAGGATCCATATACGTGTCAAAGTCTGCAAGGTCATGCCCGTGTCCCAGAGTAAATTCTCGGTATTCATTGAAGAGAGCTTTTTCTGGGAACCAATTAAGATTCAGAGCTTTTGCTGTGCTGCATTCCTTCCCAGGGAATTTAGGATCGGGCCATGGACATTGTTTAGCCTGAGGCATGCCGGCAAATAGAACGTCAAAAAGCGTCGCATCGGCGCTCAATCCCATAGCTTCTGCTTTGTCCAGAACATCAGGCAATGTTTGCCCTGATGTGAGTTTGTGTTCTTTCCAACATTCCGAGATTTTGAAACGCTTGGAAAACTCCATCATCATCCCTATGTCGGTCATGGCCTGACCGATAGGAGCGACCATTTGTGTCCAGCCCTGAGTACGTCGTTCTCCGTTGCCGTAAAGTCCCCATTTCTCGAAGATCATGGCTGCCGGCAGAATCAAATCAGCGACTTTAGCCGATAATGTCGGATAAACATCGGCTACGACAACAAAATTTTCTGGTTTTCTAGCTGCCTTCAGCCAGTGGTTGGCATTGGGTGCGGACTGAAAAACATTGACAACTTGAGTCCAAAGAAAATTTACTGATCCGTCTTCGAGCCCGCGCATTAAATCCATGAGGGGTTTGCCCACGATAGGATTGAGTGTGCCTTCGGGAAGGTGCCAAAGACGCTCTGTGCGGCGGTGATGTTCGAGATTGCCGATGAGCATATCCGAGGGAAGTCGATGTGAGAACGCACCAACTTCTCGAGCTGATCCGCATGCTGAAGGTTGACCGGTAAGTGAGAAGGCTCCATTGCCCGGGCGGCCTTGCTTGGCCGTCAGGAGGTGCAATGCGTATACGAGTTCATTGATCCACACGCCGCGGACATGCTGGTTAAAGCCCATACACCAGAGCGAAAGAATGTCGCTTTTACTGTCGCAGTAGATATCGGCAAGTTGTTTAAGTTTCTTTTTGAAATTCTCGAGTGTTTCATCCGGATCGCCCTTGGCGAGATTTGCCACAAAATCAAGGGTGTAAGGGGCAAGTCCCCGTTTGTATTCCTCAAATGAGATGTGCCAGTGTGCTCCGGCAGACTCAACTTGACTCTGCTTAACCTCAATACCTTCTTTTCGTCCTTGACCGATTGCTTCAGCGTGGCTCAGGATGATCTGTCGTTGTTTGGCCAAGGTGTCTTTTTCCGCTTCGTATGCGAAATGGTCATTGGAGCGCATACCATAGCCAATATCAACTGCTCCAGTTGCAAAAATACAGTGCTTTTCAATGAACTCCTCATCGTAGGCCTGCCGTTCAATGATTTCACGAGCCAGATAATTAGCTATAGCTAAGTCTGTGTTGGGTTTGAAAATGATTTCAAGATCGGCCATGCTCGAAGAAAGATTCGTATGCGTCGTAAGATTGACGATACGAGTTTCTTTGTGTGTGAGTTTTCGATCGGTTACTCGACTCCAAAGAACCGGATGGGCTTCAGCCATGTTGTTGCCCCACAGAACCAACGCATTGCATTGTTCAATATCGTCGTACACGTTCATTGGTTCGTCCACGCCGAATGTCTGATAAAAACCGGCAACAGCTGAAGCCATACAAAGTCGAGCGTTGGGGTCAATGTTGTTCGAACGAAAGCCGGCTTTGAGCAATTTTGAAGCGGCGTAGGCCTCGGGGATTGTGTACTGTCCAGACCCAACGATGGCTACTCCTTCTGGCCCTTTTTCTTGATAAACACGACGAAACTGTCGTTCCATTTCATCAAAGGCTTGCTCCCAGCTCACCGCAACGAAAGGCGCATTTTTATCAAACTTTCCGTTTTTCATGCGCATGAGGGGACGTGTCAAGCGGTCATGACCATAAAGAATCCGGGCGTTGAAGTAACCTTTGATGCAATTGAGACCGCGGTTCACAGGTGCTTTGGTATCGCCTTTGGTAGCAACGATTCGACCGTTAAGTGTTCCGATCTGAAGGCCGCATCCGGTTCCGCAAAATCTACATACACCTTTATGCCATTCAATACCGGCATCGGCATTTTTGATTGTCTGCGAAGCTGCCTGATCGACTGGTAGCCCTACTGAAAGAGCTGTTGAAGCAGCAACTGCTGATTTCAAGAGTTCACGTCTAGAAATAGGAATGACTTGCTTTGGGTTCATGTTCAAATCCTCAAGAGTTATAAGCAAGCAATTTGCGAATGCGTATCAAACGTCTGGAACGGAACGCACTGATTGGATTAAAAGGAGATTTGTCGTTTTGGAAACTAGAGATTCCATAGAAAACGGAGGCACTCTATCAGGCCAATATTATTTATAGATGAGTAATTTGTTGTCTATGCCTTTAAAAGTCCTGAAAATTGGCCTATTGGAGTGGTAGGCCAATTATTAGTCTATCTAGGTAATAATGTCTAAAGCAGGGAAGAAGCTAGAGCCAAGGGGCTACAGGAAGAGGGACTTGCCACAGTCCTAGAAAGGTGCATTGAGCATAATGGGGTGGGGCGCGAAATCCGGACTTGGTAACCCGGGAGCGTAGGCTCTAAGCG
>CAUAWO010000058.1:0-13207 GCA_958432865.1 Bacteroides stercoris | reverse complement strand
GATTTGAAGTGTTAAATCCTGAATTGGTTATTTGCCATTTAGATTCAAAAGCAACAATGCAGATGGACATTACCATTAATAAAGGTAGAGGGTATGTTCCGGCCGACGAAAACCGCGAATATTGTACCGATGTTAATGTAATTCCTATCGATTCTATTTACACACCGATACGTAATGTAAAATATCAGGTGGAAAACTTCCGTGTTGAACAGAAGACTGACTACGAAAAGCTGGTATTGGAAATTACTACCGATGGTTCCATTCACCCGAAGGAAGCTTTGAAAGAAGCCGCTAAAATATTGATTTATCATTTCATGTTGTTCTCTGATGAAAAGATTACTCTTGAAACATCCGATGTGGACGGCAATGAAGAATTTGATGAAGAAGTATTGCACATGCGCCAGCTGCTTAAGACTAAGCTTGTTGATATGGACCTCTCAGTTCGTGCCTTGAACTGCTTGAAAGCTGCCGATGTGGAAACATTGGGTGACTTGGTACAGTTCAACAAGACAGATCTGTTGAAGTTCAGAAACTTCGGTAAGAAATCGCTCACGGAGCTTGATGATTTGCTCGAGGGTCTGAATCTGTCGTTTGGAACCGATATCTCTAAATATAAATTAGATAAAGAATAAAAAATGAGACATAATAAGAAATTCAATCATTTAGGTCGTACTGCTTCTCATAGAAGTGCTATGTTATCTAACATGGCTTGTTCTTTGATCAAGCACAAAAGAATCACTACGACTGTTGCAAAGGCTAAAGCTTTGAAGAAATTCGTTGAGCCTTTAATTACAAAATCTAAAGACGACACAACTAATTCACGTCGTGTTGTATTTAGCAACTTGCAAGATAAGTTTGCTGTAACGGAGTTGTTCAAAGAAATCTCTGTAAAAGTAGCAGATCGTCCGGGTGGTTATACTCGTATCATCAAAACAGGTCATCGTTTGGGTGATAATGCTGAAATGTGCTTTATCGAATTGGTAGATTACGATGAAAACATGGCTAAGACTGCAACTGCTAAGAAAGCAACTCGTACTCGTCGTTCTAAGAAGAGTGCAGCCGCTACAGAAGCTCCTGCAGCACCGGCAGCTGAAACTACAGAGGAAGCCCCTAAAGCTGAATAATCTGTAATCATCATATATATAAAAGCCATAGCTATAAAAGCTGTGGCTTTTTTTATTTTATGCCCTGACCGGCAGTAATGAGAAAACAAGCTGTGAGGCTTCTGTCCACATGCATATTACTTGTTCTGTTTACAAAAGTTTTGATACGGACGAGGCATGCAGAACAAGAACAGCTTTTAATTTAAAGTCGGAATTAGAAACATCGAATAATTCCTTCAAAACCGTCATAGATAGGTAACCTGTTGCTTTTCAGGAAGAAACCATGAAGGAATTGAGAACCGATCCTTCATAATTTTGGATAATCCTTCATAGCTCCCTTAAAACAAAATACCTTTGATATGTGTTAATTATTGTATGAAATGAAACCTAAAACGCTATTTATGTTATCTTTGTAAACCAAACAGTAAGCAATGAAAGGATTTGTTACAGTCATATTATTTTTTCTGTTTGCCTTGGCTTTTGCCGGAACAGAATATGTAGATGCAGTTCCAGCTGCATCAATGACGGTATGTACTGTACAGCATACGGATACTACTCCGCAGCACTCCATCAATGAAGATCGTGTCATTCCCTTGGATAGCAATAAGGGAATAGCAGATATGGAGTTTGGGGACGCTCATACTTTAGCACATCGCGTCAGTGCCTCTGCAGAGCGCATGTACCGTTTTTCCTCCATGGAGACTACCCAATTTATCAAAATTTTGTTGCGTAAGATGGCCGCCCGGATGGCCAGTCTTGCAAGCTGTCATACCCATGTGTATGCCTCTTCCCATTCCCTTCCCTGGGATAGTGCTTGCGAGCACTATATCTTTGGTATGAGGCGCATTCTTATTTAGCTTTTATTCTTTTACCAATTTGTTTTTCATGGTTCTGTCTTGCCGGGTGATTGGCGAGATGTGACCTTGGTATGAATTATTGTATTTTTAATTAGTAAAGAATAAAATTTAAATTATTATGAGTAATACAGTTTCTACTGAAGCAACCTTGTTTTCAACAACACACCCTGATGTCGTAAAACGTACTAGTGTTTCTTCTATTATCATATCCGCTATCCTTTGTGTGATAGGTGCGGGTGCATTTGCAACCTCTTTAAAGATGGGGGATTCCTCATCCACCATGAGCATGGTGCTTATGGCCGGTGGAACCATTTTGTTTCTGTGGGCCGTATTCCGCTTTTTCTGGCGAGGCAAGGAATGGGTGTATGCACCTACCGGCAGCGTAGCTAAAGAAGGGACCTGCTTCTTTGATGTATGCGATTTACAGGCTTTGACGGACGCGTTGGAGAAAAAAGGTTTTGAAACCAGGAATGACGTGAAAGTAAAGACAAACGGAAACGTACGTATGGACTATATGATTTCTCAGGACAAGAAATTCGTTGCGGCCCAGCTGTTCCGTTTCATCCCCTATACATACGAACCTGCATCTTCTGTGTTTTATTTCACGGGAGATGATGCAAGTGCGTTTGTACATTGCTTGGAAACAAGTGAATTTTGATTTTCTATGACTCTTTATGTTATGAAATAAGGTGTGCCTGTGAAGGTCTGCTTTATTTGCTTAAGACGTTAATGTGATAAATTGTCGGGTGGGGTTAGTCGTTGATGATTAGCCCCATCTTTTTCATCAGGAAGCAGGCATTCATATTTTGTGCGATACCTTCACGGAGTTTGTATGAAAAAGTCAGTTCATCGTTGGTAATATCAGCTTCAAAGCAATAATTCCGTATCTCTTTGGGGAAATATTCTATTAGTTTCCCTAATAGCAGGTCGTGTGTGGCAATGATGCCATTCGTCTTCAGTTCCATCAGTTGGCGTACCAGGGCGAATGAGCCTTTCTGCTTGTCCATCGAGTTGGTTCCTTTTAAAATCTCATCCAGAATGATGAACAACTCCTCTCCCTTATTCAGGCGGTCTATAATTTGTTTCAATCGTTTTAGTTCGGCAAAGAAGTAAGATTCGTTGTCTGTCAACGAATCGGAAGTCCGCAAGCTTGTCACTAGTTTGGCAGGATATATTTCAAGGGAGGAACAGCATACGGGGCAGCCGGTACATGCCAATACATAATTCACTCCGATTGTACGCAGATAAGTACTTTTTCCTGCCATGTTGGCTCCTGTGATGATGACAAAGAACGGTCTTGAGGGGATATCGGCATCATTGGTCACACATTGCCGTGCAGGCATCAGGGGATGTCCCATATCCTTTGCAAGGAATACAAAAGGCTTGCCGGCAATGGTCGGATAGGTGTATGCGGGATGGTTGCCGGCAAATGTCGCCAGAGAACAAAGAGCATCAATGTCACCCAATACGTCCAGCCAGTGGAGCAGATATTTTCCATATTTGTGCCTCCATTGCTCAATGCGCATTACCTGCCGGAGTTGCCAGAACATGGAACCTTCCAGCAAGACATATAGCAGTTGGTTGTTGCGCAAGTCCAGTTTGTCCAGTTCCCGTGAAAGCTCTTTCAAGATATGGGTGGTGGATTTCCCGTTCATGCCGAATTCAGCTTTCAGGTGTCTGAGTAGCGGAGCGTTCATTTCCCGGTTTTCTATCAGGCTGATCAGTTCGGCGTAGATAGACAGGATACGTAATTTCTTGTCATACACTCTTTGCAGGTTGCTGACAGGCTTTATCAGTCCGAAACTACCTATCACGAACAGTCCGAAGGCCAGTCCGAACCATGTCATCGGAATGACCCCCGCCACTCCCAGCATAGCCAGTACGATGTTGACTCCGGGAACGATTCCCAATAACGGGCGGCTCCACCATTTCTTGCTGAAATAGGCAGGTGCTTCCGTCCACTCTTTAATTTCTTCGCGGTCGCTTGTCGCCCCTTTGTAGAGCAGGCCGGTGATCCGGAATGTTTCCCGGAAATCGGAATAAGCAGCCAGTTCCTTTGTCGCCTCCTGCCGTTGGATTATCTCTTCCTTTATCTCCAGATGATTTTGCAACCATTCTGCCAGTTTTTCCTTTCCGAATGAAGTGCAGGTACGGTTCAAGGCCTGGAACAAGGAGTGCCTTCCGAACAAGTCCAGGTCAAAAGAATACCTGTGGGCCGGGTTTGTGAATTCCTTTCCGTCCTCAAAAGGCTCATAGTTGTCCGCCAGTGCGGAAAGCTCGTCACTATTCACCCGTATGCAGGTTTCCAGCCAGTCTTTGCGGAAAAACAACCGGTTGTGATACTTCACCAATGCCAGAAAAGGAACGAAAGTGACCGCTATGGTGAGACATATAGTGGTTGTTCCTGCCTGATAGAAGTAGATTGTTCCTATAATCCCTGCTGCAAATAACAAGACCCTCAGCGTGCTGATGCGGAGAATCTTATTTTTTACCTGGCGGAGTTCTGCCTCAGCCTGTTCAATGCGCTGTTCGTATTTTGCTTTCAATTCCATAATGATAGGTTATAAATATTTCCTTGCCATACCGGGCGCGGTTTTGCAGCGGAGAGGGGAAGCCTTCTGCGGCGATGCAAGGGTATGGCGAAGAACTTTTCATTTGTTTTCCGGCAAATATATAGAAAAAAAAACGTCTCCTTCTGTTTCTTGTGTTATTTAGACTTATCTTTTCATTTTAGGAAGAAGAGCCTTCCATCCGGAATGATGGCGGTTAGACCGATGAGGATGCATGACAGGAAATGAAATTTTAACATAGCCGATGAACCCATTGTCAATAGGAAAAAGTATATTTGTCTGTCTGATAAAGATTATAAACTACTTGGGGTATGAGAAAAATGATATTCATTTTATGCATTCCGACCGCTTTGCTTTCGGCTTGCTCACCATCCGGAATGCAAGGCAATCCGGCGGCAGTACAAGCCGGTGCGGCCATCGGCGGAGTATTAGGCGCTATTGTGGGTGACAGGGCCGGCGGATACAACGGTTCGCAATTCGGCGCCCTGCTGGGAACTGTAACGGGGGCTGCTGTGGGAAATGCCATAACTACACCTCGGGAGGAAACTTATCAGGTGGAGGAGTATTACGTAAAGACTTATCCTTCTTCTTCGCAGTATGAGCACACTTCCTCTTATGAGCCTTCATCGGGATTGAGGATTATCAACCTGCGTTTTATCGATGATAACCGTAACCATGTTATTGATGCGGAAGAAGACAGCAAACTGGTGTTCGATGTGGTGAATGATGGTGATGTGCCCGCTTACAATGTTACTCCGGTAATAGAGGAAATGAGCGGCATGAAACATATTTTGATTTCACCTTCGGCTCAGATTGCCTATATGCCTGTCGGGAATCAGATAAGGTACACGGCCACCATTCGTGGAGGCAGGAAGTTGAAAACAGGCCAGGCGCAATTCCGTGTTTTTGCAACAGAGAGCAACGGGGCGGTGACCGAAGCGCATGAGTTTACTTTGCCTACCCAAAAACGGATAAAGAAATAAGTTCCTTCATTGGCGGGGCTTCTACGGGCGGATAACCCTTTTCCGGAGATAACGTAAGCATTCGCAGCCCTATTGTTAAGCCTTTCCGACCGTCCGGTTACTATCTCCAAAGCCTGCGGAGTTATCTCCATAGCCTTTGGAGTTAACTTCGCAAGCTTTGGAGATAACTCCATAGTGCTATGGAGATAGTATATATCCTTTCTTCAGACCTTAGCAGGCGGGAGAAAAGGCCTTAGGGTGGGGGATGTGTGGAGTTACTCCTTGTTGATGATGCCTTGTATCTCTTGCAGGGTCAGATTTCCTGTGATGGCGATGATGGTAAATTCATTTTTTTCCTGACTCATCAATACAAATTCCTTTTCTTTGTTTTTGTTCCGTTTCAGATAAATGATGGTCTTTTCGCCTTCATCGTTTATGCGCATCAGTTCCTCGTAGCCGTTCTTGGGACTGATGAAAGCTGTCTCTTTTTTCAGCTTGGCGATAATGTCGGGTTTTTCACAACTTAGAATCTGGATGTTATCCAGTTTGGAGGCTACTTCGCCTATATTTACCCCTTCCGTTTTCATGTCGGGCATCAGGCTGAGCATGGCTTTTGAGATATAGACAGAGGTTACCCCGTCCATATCAGCGAACTTGTCGAAAAAACTGTCCTGTGCGTAGGTGAACAGTGAGCACAGAGAGAGCAATAAGGTAATGATATATGTACGTTTCATTGTTTTATGTTATTTAATCGGTTTAATTGTTCGTTTACGTTCTCTTGAATTTTTCCGGTGGCTTCCTGCACCGATTCCACTTTTTCTATTCCTTTATTCAGGCTGCTGGAAAGCATGATAAGTGCCTTCTGGGCCTGTACGTATGCTTCTTCGGGGGTGGCGCAGGTATCTTGCGGTGCCGGATAGGGCTTGTATAGGTACAGTCCTACGGAGAGCAGGATGAGCAGGCTGGCGGCTATGCTCCCTATCCATTGCAAGCGGAGGGTCCGTGTATGTTTTTTTATTTTCAGCGTGCGTCTTTCGCCTGTGTCCCATTGGTCTATCTTGCGGCTCAGCCTGCTTTCCAGTCCTTCCGGTATTTCGGGAGCGGGCTGTGCTGCCAGTTGCATGAAGATTTCCTTCTCGGCAAGTAAATGAGCCGGAACGTCCTCTTCGGTAAAAAAGTGTTTCAGTTCCTTTTCTTCGGTTTCGCTGGTTTCTCCATCGTAATACCGGGCCAATAGTCTTTCTATTTCATTTACTTTCATAGTTCATTATTGCATTATATTGTTCACGTATCTTTTTGCGGGCGCGGCTCAGCAACACACGTATGTTGATGGCATTCAGTCCTGTGGCTTGCTCTATCTCCTCAAAGGAGCAGTCATTGACATCACGGAGCAGAATCACCCGCTTTTGTTGCTCTGGCAGTCTGCCGATGAGCCGGCGTACCTGGTTCACCTCATCCCGTTGTTCCACTTCCCGCGCTATGTTGGTGTCCGTAGGGAGGTTCAGCTCTTCGGGTGCATGTCCGTCTTCATCGGGCCGGCTCCTGCGGAGGGCGTCGTAGCACAGGTTCTTGACAAGGGTGACGCAGTAGGCTTCGGTATTCAGCACGCCCGCCAGCTCATCGCGCTTGTTCCACAATTTCAGATACGCCTCCTGCACCATATCTTCCGCCTCCTGAGGGTTTTCTGTCAGCCGGAAGGCTGTCCGGTAGAGTTTGCGGTGGTAAGGCAGGAATTGTTGTTTAAACTCAGCGGCGTCCATGCTTCTTCTTTGTTTCCTGATTTACTAATTTGTCTATATCTTCCTTTGTGAATTTTCCGTTTATCTGTACCAGTGTACAATCCTCTTTTCCCGTGCATACGAATAGCAGTTCGCGGATAGTTTCCTTTTTGGTTTTCATCAGCACGCGGACTTTCTCGCCTTCATCGTTTACACGCATCAGCTCATCGTATCCCTTCAGGCTCAGCCTGTTCACTTTTTTACTGAACCGTTCTTTTACGCTTGCCGTACAAGATTCCAGGTCCAGTACTTTTATTGACTTTATTTTTCTTATTATCTCAGCGTCTTCATCGTGTCCGGCGAACATTTTTCCAAGAGACATCATGAAAGAAGATACTTTGACACAATCGGCATTTTTTTCGCTGCCGAATTCATTGAAAAGACCGTTGATGCTTTGGGCGTAGCCCAGATGGCAGACGAAGACTAGCAATAGAGTAAATACAAACTTTTTCATGGTTTTATTTTGTTTTTGTTCATAACTGAATTTGTTTTTGAAAGCGCTTTCAATCAGATAGACGGGGGAAGCGGGAAAGTTGTTACAAAGAGGAACCGTTTTTTTTATGTTATTAATGCGGGGAGGAGGTATTTTTCTCCTCATGGTATGGGGCTGTCTGTCACAATAATAAATCAAATGCCCTGACCCTTGTTGGCAGGTGTCAGGGCATATACCGTATCTCTGTTCGTTTATACAGGGTTCGAAGCGTCTTCTTCTAATAACTCGCTGATAATGTTTGCCATTTTCTTGTTCTGCAATTGGCGGCAGAATTTTACTTCATATCCATCAATCTTTAACTGTTGGAAGAACCGCTCTGCATTATTTATCTTCGCGTCTTCGACTGTTCTCTTGGCTTCATCATTTGGTATATCTTTAGTTTCAATAACAATGTTCAGCTCTTTTTTGCCATCGGCACGTTGCACCACATAGATGAAGTCGGGGCTGTAAAGGTCGTTGGTAATGTTGGGAATACAGATACTCTTTTGTGGAATTTTGCCATACACTATTACATGGTCGACTTCATTCATGATATTCTCCTTTTCCAGTGGTGAGTCGTATACCACTTTGTCATACAGATACTTTTTTGAAGGTTCTGCGTTTAGTACATTTTTGCCTATCGTCCACTGCAACACCTCTTCCTTCAGCGAACCGTCGGCATAGGTAAAGGCTGTTGATTTTGACGAATAGTTTGCCTGACGATATTTCACCAGGTTTTGCAAGTTCTTTATCTTCCATCCGTTGAACTTGGCGATAAATGCGCTCAGTGATGATTCATTGATATATCCATCCATCGGGTGCGTTCTGGCATATTCACAAATGGCGGAATGCAGCATAGTCATCGGTATGCTTGTCTGTCGGCATGCACGCTTCAGGAACTCGTTATAGTGCATCTCTTTACCTGCCAGAATGTATTGCTGGCCAGCCTGCTGCATCGTCACAACTTGACCATCGGCCGTTGTCACTTGCTGGCGCAGGCTTTGTATGGATTGGTGTATAAAAACATCATTTATTAAAATACCGGGTAATGCTGCTCTAATCTGCTGGTCAATGTCGTTTTGGTAAAATACAATGTATTTACGGTTGAGTTGCGCCCACAGTTCTTTTAGTTCTTCATAGCGGGCTTTGCGTATTTTCACCACATCCTTTGTACCTTTGTTGCGGTCTTTTACCTTACCTGTAACATTGTTAAACTCAGGATATTCGGTAAACAAGTCCATCACCTTTGTTGGGTCAAGTGTGCGATCCAAGTCAAGAACATATTTTTTCTGATACAATTCCATGAACAGATCCATTTCTCCCGTTCCACGCAGTGCTGCAACTCTTCGCATATCTTCAAGGGATATGTGTGTGATACTACCCGTCTGTATATCCTCATTTATCTCCATCACCAAACGGTCTGCAAAGTCGCGTTCAGTAAAGTCTACGATGTAGTTCAGGTAGAACGATTCGTCTTTTACCCGGTTGCCATATTCATCCACAGGCAGGCGCAATCCTCGTCCCACTTCCTGTAGTTTGCTGTTTTCGCTGCCACTGCTGCGCAATTTGGCTATTGTAAATACATTCGGGTTATCCCAGCCTTCTTTTAATGTCCACTTCGAGAAGAGGAAACGGCGTGTATTGGGTTGTCCTTTCTTGTTTACGAACGACAACAGTTCAGTTTTGTTGTGCAATATGTCATCCACTTCCTTCTTCACTGCATCGTCCGGGTCACTGTTGTCTTGTGCGAAGTAGCCGGCCCTGCAAGCGGCAAGATCATTGAGGCTTGCACGCAAGTATGTTGCATATCCGGGCGAATTTTCTTTTTGAAGTTCTGTTTTCAATTGTGCTTCAAGCAGCCTGTCGAACAAATCTCTCAGCCAGGCATTGTTGCCCTCATCATCTCCGCGGAAAGAGAGTATGTCGTCTATAAAGAATAAAGCCAGTGTCTTAATTCTGCCTTTTTCTCTATGGAAATTGTCACGTTCTGTTTCAAAATGACGTTGTATGGCAAGGCGGAGCATGCTTTCCTGATAGGACGATGTGTATATGTCCACATCAAACTCGTCTTTTTTGTGCTTCTCCATGCCGTTGCTGAGTATAACCAAATCTTTTGTGATACCTGTAATGGTGAGCCCCGTGAGTTCGGGACTTAGGATTGACAACGAATCTCCGACACTCAATACATGACTGGCCTTGGAGGTTTGAGTGATATGTTGGAAAGTCGCTTTTTTGTCATTGATATCCAATATCTTTACCTTCTCGTTGATGGTTGAAGTGGGTTCAAAGTGCTCTTTCATTACCCCTTTGATGAGTCCCGAAGAGAATGAACGTTGTGCATTAAGGTCATAGAGCAGATGCTCATAATCGCGTACTGTTGTTTTCTTTTTCCCTTTGCCTATGGTAGTCATCGGGAAGGTTGCACCAAAGCGGATGATGCATTGCGGAGTCAGTTCGCTGATGATGGCTTTATATGCCTTCTGGTCACGCGAGAAAGTGTGAGGCTCGTCAATGATTACGAATGGACGTGTGGAACGCAGTGCGTCAAACGGCCGGTCGTATCCTTCGATAGTCACATCATAGTCATTGCGTGTGAGCATCTTGCCGGTAGTGAGCAAAGCACTGTTCACTATCAGCACATATATCTTGTTTCTGTTCAGTCTTGATCCTTCCACGAAGGCACGCACTGCGGTAGGAAAATATTTCCTGCCTTTCTTCTGTTTTTTCACAGCTTCCAGCACACCCACGTTTATCTCCGCATCATAGCCCAACGTGTTTTTAAAATGTGCTTTGACATACGTTTCGTTCAGAAAAGTGCTTGTGCCGGCTTTGATGGCAATGCTTGGAACGGCAATGATGAACTTGTTTATGCCATAACGTTTGTGCAGTTCAAAGATGGTGTGTGTATATACGTATGTCTTGCCTGTGCCTGTTTCCATCTTGATGTCCAGACACAAGGTGTTGCCCACCGGCTGCTCGTTTCTGTATTTTTCCGCCACATTCTGCCGCTCCCTTTGCTGTATGCGGTATATATTTCCAATAAAACGGTTTGAACGAAGGTCTATAACAGGGTTTGAGTAATGTGCCACCTGTTGATTTATCTCCACCTGCTTGAACACCTCGCTGATGGCTTCTACCGCATACTCCTGGTGCGGCAATCCGCTTTCTAATTTCAGTTCCATAATTTGCAGGTGGTTTTAGTAGCGAATATCTATATTTATGCGGCTGCGGTCGGTGATGGCACCCAAATTTTTCTTTATGGCGTCCGTCTGGCCGAAGTTAAAACTATAACCGAAGATAACGACGGTATCGGCTGTGAACGAATGGTCTTTGTTGTATTTATCAACCAGCTCTGTCAAATCATCTCCCAGTATATCAAACCCTTGGTCTATCATATAGAGATGTTTGCCGCAGAGCCAAGCTGTATAGTTGCCAAACTTTACCGGTTCTATTTTCGGTGTCAGTCCGTAACCGTCGCGCACGGCGTATGTGGCAAGAACCGTTTCTTTACCGAAAGCTTTCACTAAATCATTGCCAAAAGCATCAGTCGGAACAAACTTTTCCATGCGGTCAAGCGTGTTTTCGTCCGGCTCCTGGAGTGTGTAGTGCTTGAAGCCATAATCTATATCGGCATGGTTTTCCGACTTTATCTTGGCTGCTGCACGGCGGATACGCTCTTGGCCGATTTGGTCGATAGTCTTATACTTCTCTTTGTATGCCTCTGTGTTTGGTTTTATTTTTTCGGGCAATTGTACAAGGATGTACTGTAAGTTATAACCATCTTCCACACTGTTTAGTTCCATTACGGCTTGTGCGGTGGTGCCCGAGCCGGAGAAAAAGTCGAGTATGATGATCGGTTCATCTTTGTCCTTTTCTACAGCTCCATCTATAAGGTGTTTTATGAGACTTACAGGTTTTGGAAAACTGAAAATCTTGGCATTGAAAAGCTCGTCTAAATCCTTTGTTCCGTCTTGGCTCATGCCGATATGGGATGGAAGATGAGTGCTGACGGCATATTGTCCGAAGCGGTCACCAGCCTTTTGCATATCATTGTCTTTCCAATAGCGGAGCACGGGCTTATCTATTTTTAGGAAATCGTAATCACCGGGGAATACGATTCTTTTTTGTGCATAATAAGAATCAAATGTGTCCTGTGTAATGCACCAAGTACGTTTCGGGTTTGCTGGATATTCTTTACCGTTTTGAGGGTTCCTTATTGTGAAAAAACTGTTGGGGCGTTCCGATGCAGTAGTCTGCTTTGTCAAATCATGCACTCTCCAAGGTTGTCCGGGAAAATCTTCTGTTTCGTAATATTTTCTTCCCTTTCCATCGATACCAGCCAAAAAAGAATCTGTTCTGGCGTATGATACTATCCATTCGTAATCTTTTGATACTCCGAATGGAACATCTGACTTTGCCGTTCTTTTCCGCCATGGGAATAGAGCCACAAAATTTTCCTCTCCAAACACATGGTCGCACAGCAACTTCAAGTTAGCCTGCTCATTATCGTCGATAGAGATAAAAATCACTCCATCGTCAGAGAGCAAGTCTTTAGCGTATTGCAGACGGGGCATCATGAAGGTAAGCCATGCTGAGTGCGAAGCAGCACCACGGGTTGTCATTGCAAGAATACGGTTTGCTTGTTCCTCACCGATGCTCAATTTCTCTTGCAATTCTTCCACTGTAAAGTTGAATTTGTCATTATATACAAATCCGTCAGTACCTGTATTATAGGGTGGATCTATATAAATGCATTTCACTCTACCGGCATACGACTTTACCAGATGCTTCAGCGCGTCAAGATTGTCGCCGCTGATATACACATTCTGACTATTTATATTCTCCGGCTTGCTGTTATGTTCCAGATCGGGCACTAATACGGTAGTCGTATCCATCGAGGCCAACAGACTGGCATAGTTCTTGCCAAGAAAGTTAAAGCCGCTACCTTCCTTTATAAGGTCTACTTTGTCAGTTAGTAGCTCACGAAAAGCAGCTATATCAAATTTGCCTTCTGCATTGAAACATTGCGGAAAGTCCCGGTGTAGCAATCCTAACGTTCTGTCAGTAGGTTGCGCTTCTTCATTTTGATTTATAATATCTCGTATCATAATTTTTATCTTTTCTCTGTTCGGATTTTAGCGATTTGATAATTGAATGCTTGGTGTCAGATAGAATCTTATATTTGTTTGATGTTTAATGTTTGTTCTTTTAATGATGTCTTAGTTGCTGGTTCTTCTTAAGAACAATTCGACATTTTATTATGAAAAATAATCCTAAAATCCAATTACAAAAGTAGTGATAAGTTTGAGATAATGAAAAGACGTTCAGGTAAAAATATGAATTTAGTTCGAATAAGGTTAGTCAGGCAATGCCTCAGCTTGGGAGCTAAGTGCTTTATTGGTTCCGCACAGGCAGCCTCACCCATAGCCATCCGGGAATCAGTTTCCAGAAAAACACCAGCATCT
>CAUAWO010000057.1:0-13336 GCA_958432865.1 Bacteroides stercoris | reverse complement strand
TCTTTGCCATATCTTATTAGTTTGGATATTTCCCCCGTTTTGGCCGTCAAACCTTGTTTTCGGGGGAATACCTAAAGATACAAAAAAGCCAACTAATTCGCAATAATTTGTGTATGAATTAGTTGGCTAATTTTGTAATATTTAATGAATGTCCCTCCATTATATCACGCGGAATTTCCCATAAAACACTGTTTTCTACAGCATCCATCATAAGATGTGTTGGCTCTCGGTTAAAATAGCTGTCAATACACCAGACAACATCTTTTTCACATGCTAAATATCACATCCTTATCATGCTTTAGGTAGTGCTGTCTAATAAATCCCTTTTCTATATAAAATAGGCAATTACAGATATCACCTTCATTTAGAATTATATCACCTTTTTGATATTTCTTAGGCTGAATAATATCTGCAAAAAGGCGAATATTCTCCAACTTAAGTTTGCGATTAGGGCATGTTTCAGCTATAATCTGTTTTGCAATGTCAAATTGAATACTCATAGGCTAAAGTTATTTATATCCAACATTTTGTTTCAATTTTGGGTTCAAGTCTATACTTTTTTGTGGAATAGGAAAAACTGTGGTATACCCATTTTTCTCATCAGCCAGTTGGACTCGCTGATCGTATGATTTGTGATAAACTCCAAAACGCACCATATCTTGTCGTCGCCAGCCTTCCCATACTAACTCCAACAAACGCTCTTTCAATATGTTCTCAAGCGTAGCTTCTCGATATGGCATACCAACACGACCTCGGACTTCGTTCAACTCCAACGAGCCATCCTCACCATTACGTACCTTTGCCTCGGACTTCATCAGGAGAGCATCGGCATAGCGGAATAGCACGATGTCGTTATCCGGTTGTCTACCGTCGGAATGTGAGGTCCTATCAACCTCATATTTTGCCATACGAGCACCAGCTGTCTTGACATAGGAGCTTCCCGTAAGATTCAACTTTAGCTCCAATGGGAAATACTCCAACTGCTGTCCATTGTCCATCATTACAGGCTTTCCATCAACCTCTACGATGCCGGCATAGAAGTTCTTTTCAAAGCGAGCATCTACATCATCTGTGCCGTATCCGTTGGCTAAGACTGTTGAGATATTGGCACTGGTACCATTTTCCGATGAGCCACCCAACGCACCGCCATGGTTGTAGTGTCGTGATCGGAAGAGATACCAGAACTGCGCAGCATAGAGGTTCTTATCCAACGGAATGGTGAATATGTTTTCGTTGGAGTTCTCGTTATGCACAGAGAAATTATAGCTATAATCGTCCTCCAACCGATAACCTACCTCGGCAAGTTTATTGCAATATTTGATACAGGTCTGCCAAGCGTTGAGTTTCTCACCATCGACGGTGAAAAATATCTCTTTACCGTTCCGTGGAACGCCATCAGTCCAATTATCATCACAATATATCTCGGCATTAAGAGCCAACTTAGCCAAAAGGAAATTAGCTACAGGTGTTGTTATACGACCATAGTAGTTACCCATCTTATTACTACGCTCATTTGGCAACAACTCGGCAACCTCCTGCAACTCATTCACGATAAAACGGAAAACCTCGCTACGCTCGCTCTGCACAACTTCATCCTGCGGTTGTTCATAGGATGTTACGATGGGCACTCTGCCATACATATCCATAATGTAGTAGTAGAAAAGTGCTCTCAGAGCTCGCACCTCAGCTTCGTAGGCCACTCTCTGCTCCTCAGATAGGTTATGGCTATACTTATCGATGATATGCAGAGATTTGTTCGATAACACAACAACCTTGTAGAGGTATTTCCAAGTATTGTAGAGTGGTAAATCATTAGGACTCCACTTATGCTGATACATATTCGTCCACAAACCTCCATCGTACCAGTCGCCACCACGAATAGGTATCATGGCTTCGTCTGTAGTAAGTGTGTTATAGTCATAAATCCCACGACAGGTCCCCTGTAAACCCTCACTGTCTGCACTGCCACCAATGTAATTGTAGAGCACAGCCACTGCATTAATATATATGTTGTTGGCATTGTTGTAAATGTCTTCTTCATAAAGTTGATCTCTAGGGTCTTCAGTAAGACAAGAGGTCATCATCGTTGCCAAAGCAACCATCAATATGTTTATATATCTTTTCATAACTGTAAGCGGTTAGAATTGAATACTAAGACCTAACGAATAGGTACGATATAAAGGATAGGTGCGTTTGTCGTCAATGCCCAAAGTGTTGCTTACTACATAACTGTTTATCATTGGAGTAAGACCGCTATAGCCTGTGATTGTTGCAAGGTTGCTAATGCCTGCCGAAAGACGCAATGACTTCACAGCCTTGGATTTCATTGGAATATTGTAGCCTATGGTAATATGTTCAATATTTACATAGTCACCTTTTTCCAACCAATAGTCTGAAACATTCTGATCAATAATATTTTTTTCAGGAGCACCCTTCAATACATTGTAGTCAGGGAATATAGACATATTGGTATAAGCCAAGCCCGTGCCATTGAATATCTTATGACCGAAAGCACCATTTATCTGCATGGCAATATCAAAGGACTTGTAACGGAAACTGATGTTTGATCCAATAGTTACCTTGGGGGTTGCCTGACCTGCTATATACCTGTCTCCGCCATCGCTAAAATCAATCTCGCCATCATCATTCAAATCTTCAATATCGTAACTGTAGCCACCAAGTTCATTTTCTTTAAGCCCTTTGCAGTGAGGTAGATAGAATACCCCCAATGGCTGACCTACAATCTGATATACTACATTATTGTCTCCACCGTTCTGACCTGCACCATAAAGCGAGCCAATCGGAGTAATATCTGAAGCTGTCATATGCATACCATTATACTCTCCACTAAGCGAAAGTAACTTATTCTTCTGGTAGGACATATTGAAGTTGATATTCATCTCCATATCCTTTCGTTGAATGGGAACTACCGAGATTCCTAGTTCGACACCCTGGTTAGACATCGAGCCGATATTTGCCATCAGTTTATCGAACGCAAAGGTCGGAACGGGAACATCATACTCATAGAGCATATCCGTTGTCTTTGAGTAATATAATTCCGAGGTAAGCATCAACCGATTATCCCATATACCTAAGTCAAAACCGATATTAAATGTTGAACGAGTCTCCCACTTAAGGTCCGGATTCGTGTTGCGTATACTTCCCATTGTTACGGTAGGTGCACCGTTGATGGATACGATACCATTCTCCTTTACGGTATTAAGTGTTGTATAGGATGTTATACCTCCAAGATTTCCTGACCGACCATATCCGGTTCTTAGTTTCAACATTGTTATAAAGTCAGTATCAGAGAGGAAGCCTTCTTTTTTTACATCCCAACCCAGTGATACTGATGGGAAGAATCCGAAAGTATTGTTATCGCTTACCATTGAAGAGCCATCTCCACGGAGTGCTGCCGCAATAGAATATCTATCCTTGTAACTATATGTGACACTACCCATTATTGAAGCAAGTGACGGGTCTTCATAGCTACTGCTCGTACCACCGAAAGGACGCGATGATGTTGCTCCGATGTTATTATAGGAGAAATCATTTGTTGTTATTCCTTTTGCCTGCACCCATAAACCAGTCCTTACCTGTTTAAGATATTCTGCGCCAACAACAGCATCAAGGTGTGAGTCTCCCCAAGCATTGTTATATGAGAGGGACACATTTGTAAAGTAGTCTTCACCCTTGAACTCTCCACGATAAACATTGCCTTGCGCCCACACCCATGTAGGACAAAATTGAGCATTTCCCGTAGATGAATATGAATAAGAGCCGAAAGCCGACAATATCAAATTGTCAAGGATATTAAATTTCAGCCCCAAATGTGTATTGAAATTCCGTTCTTCGGAGTCATTTTTCTCATAGAGGAGTGCTCCGGGGTGGTTGATGTGTGATGCAGCCGAGTTCTTCACCCAGTTGCCATTAACATCAGTTCCTGCTGGATATGTAGGATTCTGTGCAGCTGCCGAGTAAAACAGCATTCGTGTATCGAAAATGTCGTGTATCTTTGACGAGTAGCCATATACACCAAAATCGCCAACTAAGCGACCATCGAAAGCCTTTTGTGTAGCATCAAGTTTTACCACTAAATTTCGGTAATCGTTAACTTTGACAATTGTATTATGATCCATAAAACCGAACGATGCTCGATAGTTTGAGTTTTCCGAACCACCGCTAAAAGCCAAGTGATGCTGATGTATCAAGCCCGTACGAGTAATTACATCGTGAAAATTGGTGTTGTAGCCACCATTATTGTAATCTAATCCAAGTGCCTCTGCTGTAGCTATATACTCCGGGCCGTTGAGCATTTGCAGATGTTTATACATTGACTCGAATCCGTAGTTGCCATCATATGATATTTCGAAACCTCGCCCCGTTCCTTTCTTGGTCTTAATCTCAATTACACCTGAAGCACCACGGGAACCGTACATTGCCGTTTCGGTAGCATTCTTCAAAATAGTGAAACTCTCGATGTCTGCGGGATATATGGTAGATAGCGTAGCGATGTCAGATGTCACTCCGTCAATAATTACTAACGGGTCATTGCCACCCATAATGGATGTGGTACCACGCACACGGATACTATTCAGCATAGCGAGCCTGTCAGTCCCATTAGTGGTGACGTTCACACCGGCAGACTGACCACTCAATACATCCAAAGCATTATTCAATGGTCCCTTCTTGATATTCTCGGGCCTGATATGCTCTAATGATTTAGTCGCCGAAATGGTATCTTGTTTCTCTCTGATATTCTGTACTTGTGCATCAATTTTTTGAGCACTACAGATGAAGAACATTATGACAAGACAAAGACTGACTCTTCCCATCTTGATTCGTTAAATCTCTGTAGATTCCCCAGACCAGACAGTTAATAAATCTTATACGCAATGTATTATAAAGAGGGGGATTGGGAATCTGTACTATTTCCCTGCCTGTCCGTCCGCTTAGCCATTGTATATTTTTTTTGTTATTTCATATCAGTGATGCTGATAATCCAAGCAAGAACAGAGTAAACATCTACCTCTTTTATACATAAATCCTTTCCAAGGACTTTATAAGCGCAACCATTAACTACATTACATTACAAAGGTAACAATAATTTGTCATTTGAAGAAATTTAGAAAAAAGAAAAAGTCATTATGCGTGATATTTTTTATTTAATTACGACATTTATCAAATACAAAAAATCATAGAAGGACAAAAATCTTTAAATGATTTGATTATAAACAAACTTTAAATAGTTAAATTGCAATAATACTATACCATGGTTGTTCTTTACCTTAATGTAATACTACTGTTATATATCTGGTCATTTATCTCCTTTTGTCGGATGCAAAGGTTGCCAAACCTCTTTTAGAAAACGAAAAGTTCAAGCGGTAAACCATTTGGAGCAGTTTCGTCCTCCGTTGGAGAGTAAACAGCTCCAAAACCTTTTCTTATTCATCGGCTTGGCTGAAAACTGCATCCGGCAACGGAGATAAACGACTGACGAAATAATAGCATAAAACAGCATAGCCCCCCCCTTAATAAGGCAATTTTATCAATGCTGTTTTCATTCTTTTCAGAGGACTATTATTTTCGACAGAGAGAAATTTGGCAAGCGGCAGATTTCACTCCCTCAAAAATAATAGATTTGAATTGCTGTCCTCTTGCCTTTATTGGAAATTGTAGTACCTTTGTAGTGGCTTGTGCGAACGAGCCAAGCAATGTGGAAAGATGGGAACATCGAACCATCGATAAAGTACCGAAAAGAGGGAAAATACCCTCTACCACCGCTCTTTGAGTGTTAAGAAATAATAAAAAGGTTAAATCTTCACCTTTTAGAATGTACCCCTAAAGGTTATGCCCATATTTCTGACTTATAACTCACAAAATATTGAGTAATAACTGGTTGCAAATACTATAATCTTTAAATTGTCTCTGTTGCAAAGTTACCCTCCTGCGTATTCGCTTTGCTGTATCATAATCACGGATAGCATTACCATTTTCATCTGAATTACCGCAAAGCATACCAGAAGAATTCCGAAATTTTTTCGAACGGTATCTTATCCATCCGGTCATACAAGTCTACATGATTGGCTCCGGGAACGATATACAGTTCTTTCGGTTCGCTGGCTTCTTGATAGGCATCCTCACTGAAATAGCGCGAATGTGCATGCTCGCCTGCAATGAATAGCACGGGGCGTGGTGAAATCTCTTTAATCATGGCAAACGGATAGAAGTTCATCAATGCCGCCTGACTGGTAAAGCGTATACCTTGATAGCGCGGATGATAGCCACGCAAGGGGTTGCGATAGTAATCGAAAAACTCCTTCTGCACGGCATTGGCATTTCCCAGCAGTTTCTCCGGTGTGCCAAAGCGGATACGTGCTTCTCCCGTTTCTGCTTCCTTCCAACGTTGTTCGGCAACTTCATCCAACAGTTTGCGTCTTTGTTCATCCGTCATCGAATCCCCCAAACCGTTACGGGTGGCACGCCCCATATCATACATGCTCACGGTTGCCAATGCCTTGATGCGGGGGTCGAGAGAAGCCGCACAGACAGAGAACCCGCCGCTTCCGCAGATGCCAATCACACCGATACGGTTGCGGTCAATAAACGGTTGTAGTCCGAGCCAGTCTACAGAAGCACTGAAGTCTTCCACCAATGCGTCGGGCGATACCGTGTGACGCGGTTCTCCTCCACTTTCGCCTTGATAGGAAGCATCAAAAGCCAGAGTCACGTAGCCTCGCCGTGCCATTTCCTGTGCATAGAGTCCGTTACACTGTTCTTTCACAGCCCCGAACGGGTGTCCGATGATGAGGGCTGCATAGTGTTGCGCTTCATTGAAATCCTTCGGGAGGTACATTTCGGCGCAAAGCATGATATCATACCTGTTTTTATAAAAGACCTTACGGACAGTAATTGTCGGATCTGTTTGAAAAGTCTTTGCCGGTTCATCGGATTCAGAAAGCACCATTCCGTTCCGACAGCGTGCCGCCATGATAAGTACTTCGTCTATCTGAGCCTGTGTCACGCCGTTGTGCTTGGCATGGGCAATGTGAGTATTCAACTCATTCTTCACGCCGTCCAACACCGACAAGGCAGCCACAGTAGACAGTTCACGGGTACGCCAGTCGAGATTGTCACGGCTGAATATGTCACCGAACAGATGAGCTTTCAGAAATTGGTCCAATGCCGGAGCAAATGTCAGCACTTCTCCTAGTGCCGGACGACCGAACAGTTTCAGCTGGTTTTGTCCACCGACAACAAACATATCCGAACTCTTTACCGGAGAAGGCTCCCGTCCGGCTTCATCCTTTATGCCTTGTGCTGCACGCTCTTTGGTGAGATTCATCAGCGTAACCAATGCACCCATGCTGCGTGGAAAGCCGCAATAGGCATAGAGCTGGGTAAGTACTTCTTTTTCTTCGCTCACGGTCAGCCCACAGTCAAGTCCTCTGGCAAGGATCACTTTGAGGCTGTCCTGATTGCCACGTGCGGCATACATACTGATGGCGGCAATACTTTGTTCTTTCTTGCTTAACATATTGTCCTTGTTTTGTGCCTGCGTATAAACGATACAGCATATCAGGCAGGCGATGGTTGTAATTAACTTGTTCATATTGCTTTCTGTTTAGTGATGAATTTATAAGAACTTGACAAACGCCGGTCTTTCCAGTCGGATATTTTTTCCCGTATTCTTCAGTAACCCCGTATTTCGGTTTCTTTCGAATATCTGTATGCAGTTGGCATCCCTGCAAACCACTGCCAAATAGCAACCATCCGGAGAGATGGCAAAACTTCGCGGATAAAGACCTGTTGGCTGAAATCCTATTTGAACCAATGTTCCTTTTTGGGAATCAATGGAATAAACAATTATGCCATCTTCTTTCAAGTGCTTGGAAGCATAGAGGAATTTGCCATCGGATGAAACATGGATATCTGCATTTCCCTCTGCAACGAAAGGGTCGCAGACAATTGTTTGTAAACGTTCCAACTTGCCTTCATTATAGGAGAATACAGTTATTTTACCCGAGAGTTCACTGATGAGATAAGCAAATCTGCCATTCGGGTGAAAACATATATGTCGAGGTCCTGAGCCGGAATCCATCTGTATGCGGACTACTCTTGATTCATCCAACAGAGAATGAGCCTTACCTGCTTCCGGTCGTTTGCCTATCGGAAACAGATAGATACAATCTGTTCCCAAATCGGTAGCAAGAAGGAATTTGCCATCAGGTGTAAAGGTCACGCAATGCAGATGCGATTGTTCCTGCCTTTTTTTATTCGGCCCATTTCCAGCAAAACGAATTATTTTTGTATCACGTTGCAACTTTCCTTTCTTATCCTGTGAGAATACCGTGATGCTGCCACCCTTATAATTTGCTGTCAGAACAAAGTATTCCTTTGGACTGAGAGTAATATAAATAGGAAGTTCACCGTCTGTAGATTGCGAGTTAAGCAGAGACAGCAGACCACTTTCCTTATCAAAAAGCAAAGCATTGGCAGTCGAACTTTTCCCTTCATCATCGCCTATGGCATAAATTCGATTACCAGTGCTATCAGATGTAAGGAAAGCAGGATTTGAAATCCCTCTCAGCCCACACGGATAGTCGACATCGGCAGTTTGTCCGTCAAACCGGTACATTCTGACACCTTCTTCGTCTGGCTTCATATAACATCCTACCAACAGAAATTTTGCATAAGTTCCCTTATCCGGGACATCTTCGGTTGACCGCGCTTGAATCGTAGTGAAGCTAAGCCATAAGATTAACATGACAAATAAAGCTTTTGGTTTCATCTTATTTACCTTTTTGGTTTCACTTGCAAAATTACAGCATTCACATACTGAAGATTAGACCTCAATCACTGATAAAATTACCACTTTCATCGGGCTTGGACCGGGTTAAATGTTATCTGTGAAAATGGTAAGACAGTCTGTGATTAGGGTTATATGTTCGTTGATTGAATGAACTAACTTTGTCGTCATGGAATAAAATAAATAAGGGATAGAAAAGAAACAGCTGTTCCTCAGACAGCAATGTCAATATAAATACTTATTTTTGTAAAAAACAAAAGGATGGTTATGGGAGATATAACAAGAATAGATACAGTTCAGCAGTACTGCGACCTTTTCGAAGTCGAAGCTCTGCACCCGTTGGTCAGCGTTGTGAATTGTTACGAGGTGCAGCCCATCAGACACTCAAAGAAACTGTACAACATTTATGCTGTGTTGCTGAAAGATACTGACTGCGGTACGATGAATTATGGACGGAGCCTCTATGACTATGAAAAAGGCTCCATGCTGTTTATCGCTCCGGGGCAGGTAATGGGTTCTGACGATGATGGCAGTCTGCACCAGCCGGCCGGATGGGCCCTGATGTTCCATCCCGAACTATTGCGCGGTACTTCCCTTGCACATATAATAAAAGAGTATTCTTATTTCTCATATAATGCCAACGAAGCACTGCACCTGTCAGAACAGGAGCGCAAAGTAGTCATTGAATGTATAAACAATGTAGCAGAAGAATTGAGGCATCCTATTGACAAGCACAGCCGTTCTTTGATTATTGATACCATGAAGCTTCTCCTTGACCGCTGCATCCGCTTTTATGACCGCCAGTTCATTACAAGGGAAAATGCCAACAACGATTTGTTGGCGCGTTTTGAATTGTTGCTCAATAATTACTATCATTCTGCCTTGCCAACGAGTAAAGGTATTCCGACGGTACAGTATTGCGCTGACCAACTGTGTCTTTCCACCAATTATTTCAGTGATCTGGTAAAAAAGGAAACCGGTATGTCAGCAATCAAGCATATCCAGCAAAAAATTATGGATATAGCCAAAGAGCGCATCATGAACACGCAAAAAAGTATCAGTCAAATCTCAGATGAAATGGGTTTCCAATACCCGCAACATTTCACACGTTGGTTCAAGAAGATGGAAGGTTGCACACCGAACGAATATCGCAATGAAATTATAAAACAAGCGATAAACTAACTGGTCTTATCATCATTTATTCGTAGAGTCTCTTACAAATAATACTCTGGATATAACCAACAAAGCAATTAATGAACAACTTTGAAATCTTGAACCGATAAACAAAAAAGTTTGATGATCTCCTGCATACACTTTTCCCATCGGATGAACAGCTGTTGTCCGGTCTTTTTCCTGCGGTAAGTCAGGATTCCGTTCGCAATGTCTCCCTTTTTCAGATAAGCCATGTCCACAAAGGACATCCCCCGTGTGTAAAAGCAGAACAGGAACATGTCACGTGCGAAATCAAGGTGGGGGTTCAGGGACAAGTCCAGTCTTTTGATACGCCTGATATCATTTAAATGAATGGCCCGTTTCAAGGTCTTTTCCACACCTGTATAAACAGACTTGAACAGGTTCCGCTGTCCGGTCAGTCCGTTCTCCACCGCACGGTTGTAGACCGCTTTCAGAATGCGCATGTAGAACGAGATTGTATTGGGTGAGTTCCCCCTGTTTTTCAGATAAGCCTCGTATTCCATGAGCAAGTCAGAGCTAAGTTCGCCAAACAGTATATCGCTACCTTTCATAAAACTGCTGAAACTTTTGAGCGCGGCTGTATAGGTTTCAGAGGTCCGTATCTTTCCCAAACGTTTCAGCCTTACTATCTGTTGCCGGATATAGTCGTTAAACGAAGGTTCTTGTCCGCTGTCATGGAAACGTATGACGATATCATCCGCTGTAAACGGACCGGATTGGCTTAATGTCCTGATAGCCTTTTCCAGTCGGATTTTGTCCCGTCTTATCCGTTCCCCTACCGATAGAAGATAATTGTCCCGTTCCATCCCTGCAGGGTGTTGACAGGGAATGACCGCTTCGGAACGTTGGTCCCATTCCGAAGCGAAAAGTTTGTATCCGGTACTGATCTGCCTGACCACACGGTTATGAATCACCTGATAATACAGTGCGCCCTCCCTGCCTTCCGCGGACGAGGACCTGAATTTGGTTCTGATTGTTGCCATAGTGCAGTCATTTTGAATTGGGATTGTCCAGTTGCTTCCTGATTTCCTGTGCCTCCCTGAACAGCCGGTGCGCCAGACTGTCCTTGTAGGCTGCCATTTCATGGTTACGGATGCGGTTCCTGACCGAGTCCTCAAAAGCGGTCACCAGCCTTTCCACACGCCGGATCTTTTCCTCGTCCCGCTTGATGGTGAAATGCTTCTCAAGGAAGGCGATGTCGGGATCATCCCCCGGCAGGCAGATCCTGATGGCTCGGTATTTCAAATCGGCATCTTTCAAAAGCCGGTTCGTGCGGTACTGGTTGCAGTTGGTCCAGACGGAAACGACCAGTGCCAGGATCAGTGCTGAAGCTGTCGTTACCACTGCCTTGGATGCGCTTTCCAGACGGTAGGTCACCAGTCTGCGCTCCGGTTCCTTTTTCAGCAGGACCATTCTCTCATCCAGCCGTCTCACTGTCTCCTTTACAGCTTGGCAGTCTTGACTCAGGCAGTATCTAATCTTTTCCATCTCCCCGGCAAACGTTTCGGCAGACAACGGCCAGCCTTCCGACAACCGGACGGTATGGTTACGTACCGCTGCTATTTCCAAGCCGTTTTTCTCCACCGCGGATTGCAGGCGTTCCAGACGGATTTTCAGTTCCGCAATCCCTTCCGGGGAACTGGTCCGGTTTCCAACTGCGGGGCTTGTGCCTTCCACGGGCAGCGTCTCCACTTTCTTCTCGATCCTTTCAAGGCATCCGTAGATGCCTTCCAGATAATTTTCCTCTTTCATCTTTCAAAGTTTTTTGTTATACATATGGTTCACAAACTCCTTCCTTTCCTGCGCTTCTTCTTTCTCCGCAGGCGTTCCGCCTCTTTCTCGTCCTCCGTCGGTGCCACCGACGGCATGAACACGCCACCCGTACCGGTGACTTCGACCAGGTTATCAATAACAGAACCATGACTTTGTTCATGGTACGGTTGCTTTTGGGAAACGTCATTTTCCAGGGACGTGACATGGTTATGGTCCAATGCCGCATCCAGCCTTGACCAGCTGAAACTGCGGTCAATCCCACTTCCCTTGAATGACAGACCGTTCTTTATAAAGCGGATGCCCTGCACTTCATTAGTGTTTTCCTTGTACTTGAATTCCATTTCCACGCCCATTTTTAAGAGCTTATTTTGAAATTCTTTCCATGTATCTGCACTCCTCAAAGCTTCCTTGACCGCACGGTATATTTCGTATTTCACCTTTTCGGAAGCATGCAGCTTTTCCGTTTTAACGGACTGTTTGCCTTCGGAATAGGTGAGCGAATACTTGTCCTTAAGCATTTTTGTCACTTTCTCGTTGCGCCTGAAATCGTTGCTGTCGGAAATCACCTTCCCGTCGAAGTCCACCCGGTTGAAGACGATGTGGCAGTGCGGGTTGTCCGTCCCGTGATGCCTCACCACGATGAACTGCGTGTTCCGTATCCCCATCAGTTCCAGGTATTCCCCCGCCAGCCTTGCCATAAACGCGTCGGTCAGCCTCGGTGCGTCCTCCGGCTTGAAGCTGAGCGCGATGTGTCCCACCGGTTTCGCCACGTCCGGATTCAGCAGGCATTGCCACCGGAAACTTCGCGCCATCTCTTCTGCCGTTCCCAGCAGCACGCCTTCCGAGGCGATGATTTCCGCGTCGTCCTTCTGCGTCACGTAGCGTATGCAGCCGCCGAACGAGCGGCCTTTCCTGATCTTCCCTATCATGAGGCTATCCTCCTTTCGGTCTGTAATCATCCATGATCCGCTTCAGCTTTCCCAGCAGCCCCTCTATCAGCAGCCTTGTCCTGTAAAAGCCGGTCTGGTGCGAGAGCTTTGTCAGCTGGTTCAGGTTGTTAGCCATTCCCGCCAGGCTGCGCAACAGTGCGTTCTCCTCCGGTGTATGCCTTGCCGTAACGGTGGCCGCCAGTGCTGCCTCCCTGATATAGACCGCCAGACTCCGGCCGGACTTCCCTGCCCTGAACCTGAGAGCCTCGTAGCTGACGGGGGAGAACTTCACCGTCACGCCTCTGGTCAATTTACGCGTCCTGCCCAGTGCCGGACGGCCACATTTTTTCTTCATCCCATTCACATCGTTTGTCATATGTTTTTTCTTTTTCGTCCGTACTTCTTTCATTCCAAAATCTGCGACCGGCGGGAGCGGATTTGCCCTCCCAGCAACCGCCGGGCGCGGGGAGCAAGGGTTTTCGGGAATCCGGAAACATACCCTTGCTCCCCCCACAGAAAAATCCCCCCCCGCATTTTCCACATTGAAGCGGGTACACAGGGGACTGTGCATACATCGGGTATACTCCACGCCCGGTAACAGGCTGTCAGATTTTTCTCCACTGCTCGATGT
>CAUAWO010000056.1:0-13620 GCA_958432865.1 Bacteroides stercoris | reverse complement strand
CTATCGGTTTTGGCGTATCTGAAAAAGGCGGAAATAAATTCCGCCTTTTTCAGATAAATATATTAAGTTGGTTATGCTTCCGGTTGATAGTCTTCACCATTCTCCCATGCACTGTCGTCATTCCAGTTTTCATATAAATGGTTTACCCAAATTTGGCGAATCTCAGGATAACTGCCAAGGGCTTTCATATTACATCCGTCTTTAATACCATGATCAGCTCCGGCTTGATCTATCGGGTGGCTTTCGAATGTTCTGTCCACTTTGAATCCTAATTTCTCCAAACGTTCACGCCAGCTATATTCATTTGTATTGATTTCCACATTGCTTACATCGTCATCTTCGGCCATAGCTTCCAATCCCCAAAGGTCGTTGTGGGCATGGTCACCGGCAATTGACATGAAAGGTGCAAGATAAACATTTACTTCTGATGGGTTCAGACCGTTCTTTTCGCAATAGCTCATCACCTTAGAGTACATACAGTCGGGATATTGGGTTTTGTCAAATCCTTCTACAGGAATTCTATTAGCCGGTTCTTCCTCTATTTCTTTCGGGAAGAAAAGCATGTCACCATAATCCACAGTACCTACAAAGATATTGTTGTTGGCAGCAAGTTCCTGCAATGCTTTTTCCATGTCAGAGTACTTTTTGTTAGCATTGTAATTCTCATCCGGATTACCGTGTCCCATTAGAAGCACGATGTTGTTCTTGCCTGCTAATTTAGACTCATAGTGTTTGTAAAGTATCTCTGCTACATCTTTAGTATCTTCTGCACTGGAAAGAAGGTTGGTACCTTTCAATACATCAATATGCGGATACCATTGAATCATAAAGTATTTTTTTACATCAGTATTCATTAATGAAAGATATTCTTCGCCTGGAATTACATGCAATGATTGTACAGCCACACGTTTGTATCCTGCATCGCCTATTGCTTTCAACCATTGGTCCAATTCATAACGTGCTATGCCGGTAGATGCTTCTACACGTCCGATACATGTACGTGAAGTAAATGACATATAAATATCCGTATTGGGGAATTTAGCTTTAAAATCCTCAATCACATCATCATAAACAGAAAGGGACTCATTATAGGTACTGCCAAAAGTACAGAGCAAAATGGCTGTGTCGTGTTGCTTGGTTCTGGTTACTACATCCACAGCAGGATTAACAGTACTTTCTTCATCATCATTGTCACTACAGGAACTGAATCCTGTGCAAGTTGCGGCAGCAACAAAAGCCGCCATCAGATAATACTTGAATTGTTTCATACTAATAAAAATTAATTTATAAATTGTTGGTTATTAATTGTTTTTGAATTTAATGAGGGCGGAGACATAAAAAGTTCTTCCGGGAGTTGATGTGGCACGATTCCGTCCGAAAGGAGTACGGTCTACATAGTCAAATACATTATCTACCCCGGCATTCATCGTTAATGACCACCGTTTCATTTTTAATAATGAGTGGGCTGTGTTGATACGCCAAGTTTGGAATCCGTCGGCATTATTATCATTTATATAACGGCGTGTAGACTGATATCTGCCATAGATGCCGATACCCAAACGATACAGTTTCCATGAATGTTGCCATAAGATATTTAAATTTGCATTATGGCTGGAAGTAGCATCAATAGGAAGATATTTCATATAATCTATACCTTTGTTAGGATATTGCGCTTTTGGATCAGCATAACTATATCCGCCGGCAAGGCTGAGAGATTTTGCAGGACGATAGTTGAAGGTGAAATCCATACCATAAATACGTGCCTTTGTCAGATTCTTATATTGTTTGCTCTTTTCTACTTCAAGAAACTTTTCATCGGGAGTTACGGAAATTTCAACCAGCTCAATCATGTTGTGAAGATAATTCATGTATCCGGTTAAACTGGCTTGGAATTTTTGCCCTACGTACTCGATACCGATTGAAGCATATTGTGAGGTTTGTGCTTTTAGATCTGTGTTGCCATGATATGCAGTCAAGGCACCGCCTCCGATAACGCCGGTATAATTATAATAAAGTTCTTTAATAGTGGGTGCTTTGTAGCCTAAAGCATAAGAAGCACGCAAATTAATATGTTCTCCGGGTTTATAAAGTCCTGATATTTTCGGACTGAAATTCAACCCTGTTTCCTTGTGTTGTGTTCCTCGTACCCCGGCAGTCAGAACCAGATTTTCTCTGGCTGTCCATTCCTCCTGTATATAAGCTGCCAACGTATAAACGGAAGCGCGGTCACCGTCAATGTGATGAGGTGATTCCAAATGATTGTACTGATATTCGATTCCTGCATTTAAAATATGGTCCTCTCCAAGATAAAATACACTTTTTACCTGGCCTAATATTTGTTTCTGAATACTTTGTTTGATACGTTGACCGGCAAAGTAGGTGATACGTTCATGGCGGTCATTGTCTAGAAAATAATCAGTATGCTCGTTTAGCTTATAGTCATAGAAGTAGCCGTATCTGCCATACGAGAGGTCTGCAGTCAGATAATTCCGTTTTCCTAATTTATATTTACTTCCTACTGCAAATGTGTAGTTGCGATAATAAAAATCGTTGGCTTGATATTTCCAAGGACCGTGTGTACGCATTACCCAACGCTCATAATAAGTGCCTTCTGCAGTGAGGTCTAGTTTACGGTTGACTTGCCATTCAATGTTCTCGGACAGGGTATAGTTTGAAGAACGGTTTACGGTCAACATAGTAGAGCCGGATTTCAATTGATTCTGATCCCACTGTAGGTCTGTATTCCGCCAGCCATCGGTATGCCGGAAGTTGATTCCGGTTACAGATTTTATCTTTCCATAATTAAAGCCGAAACTGGTACTTTGACGTATATCACCATATTCACCTATGCGGGATGTGTTGGTGAGCTCCATTTTTTCACGGTTACGTTTGGTTATGATATTGATAACTCCGGCTATTGCGTCACTGCCATAAAGTGAAGAAGCGGCCCCTTTTACAATCTCTATGCGTTCTATATTAGCAGGATTTAATTGATTCAAGTCGTTTTGCCCTCCTACATCGCCATTCATTCTTTTTCCATTTATCATGATCAGGATATAGTCATTGTTCAATCCGTTTAGTTGGATATGGCTCCCCATATCACCATCATGAAAGGTCAATGAAGGACTAAGACCACTGAGCAAATCGTCTATACTGCGTGCCTGATATTGTTCCAAAGCTTTGCTGGTTATGACTTCAGTCTGTACGGGAGCATCTTTCAGATAATGTTCAGTACCTGTACCCGTGATGACCACTTCATTCAGTAATACGGACAATTCTTTATCGTCTTTATCTTTGAGAATACTTTGGGCACTTGCAATTTGTGTACCTAATAGTAGAATAGCAGGAAGTAAATACCTCATATTGTGTTTTATTTAATTTGCAAAATAAAACATCAAGTTTCCCTCTGATAAAGAGGAATGCCACAAAGGAATAGACGTTGGAAAACGCTTGTTCGAATGGACACATACTTCTAATCCTGGAAGCTTGGTGTTTATTGTTCAACAGACTTAGCAGGTATTCTGGCTTTCCTCTGATTGGAAACCTTCCCATTTCTTCAAATGAAACAGTGGTTTTAGACTATCCAATCAACATCATGAGGATTTACAGCTGCAGGTACAGCCCCGGATTTACACCGAGTTCCCTTGCATCGGGCTATGTGATAGCCCGATTACTAATTCCGTTGCAAAGATAGAGGTTTATTTTATATTATCTTCGATAAGTCTTTGATTTTTTTTAGCTTTTAAATTTTAAAGACAGACTGATGTAGAATGAACGTCCGGGGGTAAGTGTCGCATAATTGCTGTTATAAGGACGGTCATCCATATAATCGAACAGGTTTTCCATGCCGCATCCGGGTTCGATGATTACAGATTTTAAGTTGAAAGAATGGCGTGTGTTTAAATCCCACAATTGATACTCGGGAGCATAACCGTAACTTTTAGAGAAACGCTTGCTGTTGAAACGGCCGTTCAAATTTATATTCAACCGATATATTTTCCATGAATGCGCCCATTGGGCATTGATATTGTATGCGTTTTTTATACTTTTGTCGATGGGTTGTTCCAATTCCACATCTTGGGTATTAAGATGAGTGTATCCTCCGCTTAAATTGAACCCGGCACCTAGGTATGCATTGGCGGATACATTGATTCCGTGGACTTTAGCCTCCGCTATATTATCACGTTGACGAACTTCCTTATGACCATATTGCTCCATAGCTTTATCTCCCGTGGCAATCGTATTATAATCTATCATGTCACGAATATTATTATAAAAAGCATTGACTGATACTGAAAAACGCTCATGTACATACTCTGCACTCAATGAGAAATAATTATTCTTTTCCGGCTTTAAATCCAAATTACCTATTGTCAACCTGTCATTTTTTTTAGCTATGTCAGTGGCATAGAGTTCAGACAGGGTAGGAGTTCGGAAACCTGCTGCATAGGAGGCACGGAAATTGAATTTGCCGGGTTTATACATCAGTGCTACATTGGGAGTGGCATGATTTTTGAAATTTTCATGATAAATGTAACGTACACCGATCAAAGCCTGTAGGTTTCTCAGTAACTTTATTTCATCTTGTGCAAACAAGGCCAGTGTATAAGCATCTTCTTTGGCTATATTGTCTGTTTGACTTTTCAAGACATCAACGATATATTCTGTGCCGACTGAAAGTTTGTGCCGGTTACCTAATTTAAAAATACCTTTTATGCTAAGATTGTGATTACGGGTCCGTTTGCGCACTTGCTCTTCACCTGCTTTTCCATTATAGGTTTTATTGTCTTTAAAAAAACAATAAGAGGAAGAAAAATGATCGGCGTAACAGTCTGCGGTAATATAATTCCCTTTATTTATCATGTATTGGGCACCAATGCCATAATTAAAGGTTTCATGCAATATGTTGTAGTCGTATGCTTCATAAGGGCGGCGTGTCTTGTTGTCATAATATCCGCCGCGGGCATAAAAAGAGAGTTTGTCGGTAGCATCGAAAGTGAATTTTTGATTGACAGTATTTGCATAGAAGCCTGTAGAAGCTACTTTCCCGGTTTCTTCCAATTCATGAGTTTTGGAGTTTTCCTCATATGGATTCAGTTGCCATCCTTCGGCCTGCTGACGGCGATAAGAGGTGTAGGAGCCGAACTTGCCGGTATTGACATCTATGTTTACGGACTGGGTAAAACGTCCTTTACTGGCATAACGGGTATCGCTGGAAACATTGATAGCATTTTTTACATCATCAGTAATGATGTTGATAACTCCTCCGATAGCATTTGTTCCGTAAAGAGCGGAAGAAGCGCCGTTCAATATTTCAATACGTTTGATTTTGGCAACATTGATTCGAGCATAGGTGTCATCTCCATACAGGCGTTTGCCATTTTCCAGAAAAATGAAATAATCATCAGGCAATCCATTCAGACTCAATGTTGTCCCCATGCCGTTGGTCATACTTGAGAAAGACGGGGTCAGCTTTTGTAAGGCCTCGTCCAGCGATGTTACACTGGCATTACTTAAATCCTTTGCAGTGATAACGGAAACAGGCACGGGGCTGTCCGTCATGCGGTGGTGTGTTCCTGTACCGGTTACTACTACCTGGCCTATATTGGTAAAACTGTCTTGTAGCTTGATAAGAAGATTCTTTTCACCTCCTTTTGTCGTGATGGACTTGGGTGTGTAACTGACATGCGTGATTCTTAATACGTGTTTCCCATCAGGGAGATTGCTGATGGAAAACTCGCCTTTATCATTTGTGGTGCATCCTGAAAGGCTTTGATCGATACGGATATTAGCTCCCACTACAGGTTCGTTGGTATCGGCACTCACAATCTTTCCACTGATACTGACTTGTGCCAGTACGTCAATAGCCAGACAGCTTAAAGTAATTGCTGTCAATAATAACTTTACTTTCATCGAAAGAATTTAAGAATTAATAATTCACTTTCCTGACCCCGGGAGAGCATGATTATCTATGTTCGGACTTGGCAGGTTTCCTGGCTTCACCCTGAAAAGCGCCTTCCCATTTCTGGCAAAAGAAACAGTGGCTTGGTGAGAATTGCTTTTCATCAGACGGGTTTCACAGTAGCGGGCACTGCTTCGGATTCTATAACCGAATTCCCTTTTATACAGGCAGAGAAAGGCTGCCTATATCACCAAATCGGGCACAAAGGTAGGCAATTATTTTATATATGTTTTAAGATTAATGAAAAAATGGTTGCTTTTGAAAGAGGTGGGGGATTTTGAACCGTAGGAGTGAATCTAATTCACTCCTACGGTAATATGAATTTGCAATAATTCTGGCGGGATCAGGCAAGTGCCAATATTAATATTTGTGCTGTGAGTACACGTAAAAACATGGTAAGCGGATAAACGGTGGCATAACCCACTGCCGGAGCGTCACAAGAGGTCAAATCATTGGAGTAGGCTAATGCGGGCGGATTGGTGGTGGCTCCGGACAATACTCCGATCAAGGTGTAATAGTTCAGTTTATAAACATATCGTCCTATTATACCTACAATCAGTAAAGGCAGCAGCGTAATAATGGCGCCGTATGCTATCCATACATATCCACCCTCGTTAATGATTGTTTCGATGAATCCTTTGCCGGCTCCTAATCCTACGCAAGCAAGGAAAAGCGAGATACCGATTTCACGTACCATCAAATTGGCACTTATGGTGGTATAGGTTATCAGTTTATAATGTGGTCCGAAACGGCTTATCAGGATGGATACGATAAGGGGGCCTCCTGCCAGTCCCAGTTTTACCGGTTGGGGGATACCGGGGAATAAAAAAGGAGTGCTTCCTAGAATACACCCTAATGCGATGCCTAAGAAAATAGGGATCAGGTTGGGATGATTCAAACGTTTCATGGAATTACCTAGAATCTTTTCGGCATGGGCTACAGCTAGTTCGCTACCCACAATCTTCACCCGGTCACCCATTTGCAATTGCAGGTTGGGAGTGGCCACAAGGTCTACACCCGAACGGTTTACACGGGTAATGCTTGCTCCGAAGTTATTCCTGATTTTTAGTTGGGCCAATGTCTTACCGTTCAATTCAGGCTTGGTGATCAGAATTTTTCTGGAGATAAGTTGTTTGTTTTGGAAATCCCATTCCACATTCACTTGTTTTCCAAAAAAGACAGTGATAGCTTCTACATCTATCGGATTGGCGATAACAAGAATCTCATCGTGTATGTGAAATACTGTAGTGGAGTTCACCAGTTCTGTTTGTCTGTCTCCGTCACAATGCCGTATGCGTGAAATCACAAAATCACGGTTTACCAATGGCTTGATTTCTTTTATTGTTTTACCTTCTACGGCTTCATTGCGTATTTCTAGTGAGATAGGGCGTACAGTCAGTTCTTGTAGATGCCCCAATCCCCGTTCCGCATCGGCTTCTTCGGTTTTTGTGTTGATGCGCAGGATATATTTCAATGCCAGCAGGGAGAGAATACACCCTACTACTCCCAATGGATAGGCTACGGCATATCCCAGTGCTATTTCGGGAGCGTCTATACCATTCAGATCACTGTTTGCTTGCTGTGCGGCACCTAGTCCCGGGGTATTGGTTACAGCTCCAGAAAGAATTCCTACCATTGTGGTAATGGGGACACCTGTTATGAAATGGAGTATAATGGTGATGGTCACACCTAAAAATACAACCATCATGGCAAGCAGGTTCAGTGTGAATCCTCCTTTCTTGAATGCTGAGAAGAAACCGGGACCCACTTGTAGTCCGACTGAGTAGACAAATAATATCAGACCGAACTCCTTTAAGAAATGCAACAGATGTTCGTCCAGGTTCAGATTGAAATGACCGAATACAATTCCTACAAAAAGTATCCAGGTTACTCCCAATGAGATACCTGCCACTTTTATTTTTCCTAACATGATGCCGAAAGCAATGACCAGTGAAAGAATAAGTACGGAATGTGCTACTCCGCCGCCCCATAAATTAGGGTACCCTTCAAAGAGATTTCTAAAAAGTTCCATAATTCATTATCTAGTTTAATTATTTATAGTATCAATTTTATCATTGTTGTATAGCTGTCATTCTGGCAAAAATGACTGCAAAGGTAGCTTATTTAATTGATAAACCATAAAACTTTAATTGCTTTCTAAGGATATTTACTTGATATGTCGGAATTATGAATTAATCTGTTATTCTAATTTCGATAATTTGCAATTTGCACTATCTTTGTATCCGTTTTTAAAGAAATACTAAAGAATGAAGCCACAATTACTCATAGGGGCCGCTACATCGGGAAGCGGAAAAACGACTTTTACGATGGGGCTGCTGCGGGCATTGCACAAACGAGGTCTGCGGGTACAGCCTTTTAAATGTGGTCCTGATTATATTGATACACAATTTCATACGCTGGCTGCTGACCATGAGTCGGTGAATTTGGATACTTGGATGGCATCAAATACCCATGTACAACATCTGTATAATAAATATGGAGATGGAGCCGATGTATGTGTAACCGAAGGAGTGATGGGATTGTTTGACGGTTATCAAAGAATGCAGGGAAGTAGTGCTGAAATAGCCAGATTGTTGAATATCCCTGTAGTGCTTATAGTAAGTGCGCGTTCTACAGCTTATTCTGTGGCTCCGTTAATTTATGGTTTCAAGCATTTTAATCCGGCTGTGAAGATTGCAGGTATTGTTTTCAATCAAGTGTCATCTCCTTCTCATTTCGCTTATTTACGTGAGGCTTGTGTTGATGCAGGAGTGGAATGTTTGGGATATCTGCCTATGACAGAAGGGTTGAAAATTCCATCCCGGCACTTGGGTTTGACATTGACAGCCAAACGTTCCATGAACACCTTGATAGAACAGGCTGCGGAATTGGTTGGAAAATATGTGGATTTGGATAAGCTGCTGAGTATTTGTCATCGTAATTTCCCGTGTCGGTATACATTGCCTTATAGTTCAGAAACAGGGGTGGAAAGTTTTACTCCTTCTGCTAAAAAGATGAAGATAGCCATAGCGCGGGATCCGGCTTTCAACTTTATCTATAGAGAAAACATAGACCGCTTGTCTGCGCTAGGAAGCATTACTTATTTCAGTCCTGTATATGGTAGTGATTTGCCGGATGCTGATTTGGTTTATTTACCCGGAGGATATCCGGAATTGTTCGCCCGTCAACTACATCGGCGCAAAAAGTTAATGGAAGCATTAAGAACTTATGCAGAGGAGGGGGGGAAAATTTTGGCCGAGTGTGGAGGTATGATGTTTCTCACCCGTTCCCTGACAGCCCGCCAGGGAGGGACTGCATATGCCATGACGGGTATTTTGCCTTTGGATTGTACCATGGTGGGTGCCAGACTTCATCTAGGGTATCGTCGTATAGAATATAAAGGGATGGAGCTTCGCGGGCACGAATTTCATTATTCCAATGTTGTTGCTCCTGACGCTATGCCTTCTGTAGCAAAACAATTTACGGCAAGAGGAATGGAAGTGAGTACCCCGCTTTATAGATATAAAAACGTGATAGCCGGATATACTCATCTATATTGGGGGGAAACGGATATCTTGAAATTATGGAAAGTATGAAACGTATTTATACACGAACCGGAGATAAGGGCATGACAGGAATTCATGGTGGAGAGCGGGTTTTTAAAGATGATATCCGCATTGAAGCTAATGGATGTATTGATGAATTGAATGCTGTTATAGGAATTGTGCGTTCGTTTTTACCTCAGGGGCACGAATGGCAATCCTTGCTTTTTTCAATTCAGAAAAACATGATGGCAGTGATGAGCCATGTGGCTACACCATCAACTATCCGTGAAGGGAATCCTAATATCTTGCCTGATGATTTATGCTCTTTTTGTGAGGAAGCAATGGATACATTGATGGAACAGATGGAGGATAATAGTTCCTTTATCCTTCCCGGAGGAACGCCGGTATCAGCGCAGCTGCAGTTTGCTAGGACGGTGGCACGCCGGGCTGAACGGAGATTATGGACTTTGCATAAACAAGATCCGTTACCGGAGATAATTCTTCGGTTTATCAACCGGCTGTCCGATTTGTTTTTTGTTATGGCCCGTTATGAGATGCAACAACAGAACTGGACGGAAGAAAAGTGGCAGTCCTTTGCATATAAAAGAAAGAAGAAAGAGTGATGAAAAAGAATTTACACCCGATTATGTTGGCAGGAACAGGCAGTGATGTTGGCAAAAGTGTCATCGCTGCTGCATTATGCCGCATTTTTAAACAGGACGGTTATCGACCGGCACCTTTTAAGGCACAGAATATGGCACTGAATTCATATGCCACTCCGGAAGGGTTGGAAATAGGGCGTGCACAAGCTGTACAGGCCGAAGCGGCTGGAGTCCCTTGTCATACGGACATGAATCCTTTGTTGTTGAAACCCAGTTCCGATCATACTTCGCAAGTGGTATTAAACGGTCGTCCCATCGGTAATCGTAACGCTTTTGAGTATTTTCGCAAGGAGGGACGTGAAGAGCTGAGGCAGGAGGTAAACGCAGCCTTTGACCGTCTTGCCGCACGTTATAACCCTATTGTAATGGAGGGAGCAGGGAGTATTTCCGAAATAAATCTGCGGGATACTGATTTGGTGAATATGCCGATGGCCTGTTATGCGGATGCGGATGTGATTTTGGTAGCTGATATTGACCGGGGAGGAGTATTTGCCAGTGTCTATGGTTCGGTCATGTTACAAACTCCTGAGGACAAGAAACGTATAAAAGGAGTAATCATTAATAAATTCAGAGGGGATATCCGTTTGTTTGAGCCTGGTGTGAAGATGATGGAGGATTTATGTGGTATTCCTGTCTTGGGAATAATACCTTATTATAGAAATATACATATTGAGGAAGAGGATTCCGTAGGCTTGGACTATAAACGGATGCAAGCCGTGGAAGGCAAAATAAACATAGCAGTTGTTCTGTTGCGTCATCTCTCAAACTTTACAGATTTCAACAGATTGGAACGGGATGAACGGGTGCACCTTTATTATACCAATAATACGGAAGATCTGGCCAAAGCTGATATTATTCTGCTTCCTGGCAGCAAAAGCACTTTGGATGACTTGTATGAGTTGAGACGGAACGGGGTGGCGCAAGCTGTCCTACGTGCGCATAGGGAAGGGGTTACTGTAATGGGAATTTGTGGGGGATACCAATTGATGGGACTTGAGATTCACGATCCGGAAGGAGTGGAGGGAGAGATCCGCCAATTGCCGGGACTGGGACTGCTTCCCGTCATTACTACGATGCAAGGGGAGAAGGTGACGCGGCAGGTGAATTTTCATTTTCTTGAGAATGCGGAAACTTGCCAAGGATATGAAATACACATGGGAGAAACCCGCCCGGTTCCGGGGGTGTCTGTTGTTCCTTTGAATAAACTGGAAGACGGTGGAGAGGACGGTTGTTTTGTAAATCAAAAATGTATGGGAAGTTATATTCATGGAATATTGGATAATCAGGCATTTATAGATTATTTGCTGGAACCATACGCAGAAAAACTGGAGTGTCATACGGTGTTGGATTACCGGACTTATAAAGAAGAACAATATGATAAATTGGCAGAGCATGTACGCAGTCATCTTAATCTGCCTTTGTTGTACCAAATAATGAGTGGGAATGATTGAAGGACATGGTGATGATGCTTATAAGTATAAAGCAATAAAGATAAATTTCAGTTCAAACGTATATAATCATGTAGACCATAGCGGATTACATCAACATTTGTTTCAGCAGATGGAAAGTATCCGTACGTACCCCGAGCCGGAACCTTATTCGTTGGAAAAGGTTTTAGCGGAACGGTTTCATCTTTCGTCTGAAGAGGTTTGTGTGACCAATGGGGCTACGGAAGCCATTTATTTAATAGCTCAGACATTCAGGAATCAGATTTCGGCTATCTTGATGCCCACTTTCAGCGAATATGCGGACGCTTGTCGTCTGCATGGTCATAAAGTGGTTCCTATATATAATTTGAACCGTTTGCCGGATAGGGGGAGGTTGATATGGTTATGTAATCCTAATAATCCCACAGGAGAGGTTAGGGAGAAGGAAGTCTTGACAGCCTGTATAAAACAAAATCCGCAGCGTATTTTTATCATGGACCAGTCGTATGAATTCTTTACACAGAAGGCTTTGCTTACAGCCAGGGAGGCTGCGGAATTTCCGAATGTTATTCTGTTGCATTCCATGACAAAACGTTTTGCCGTGCCCGGCTTGCGTTTAGGATATATCACTGCATGTAAAGAACTGCTACATGAAATCCGGACACAGCGGATGCCTTGGTCTGTTAATCAGTTGGCTATAGAGGCCGGGCATTATTTATTGTCTTCTTCTCAATATGATATAGATATCTCTTTGTTATTGAGGGAAAAAGAGAGATTAGTTCAATCTTTACTTTCAATAGGGGGAATGGAGATCTGGCCATCGGATACTCACTATATGTTAGTTCAATTGCGGATGGGAAAGGCGGCGGCTTTGAAAGAATATCTGGCAACAGAGCAGGGAATTCTTATTCGTGACGCATCCAATTTTGAAGGGCTGAATGAACACTTCTTCCGTATTGCTACACAAACTCCGGAAGAAAATGACAAACTGGTAGAAAGTATAAAGAAATGGACATATATGTATTAATTCTTCCGTTGTTGATAGGATGGATATTAGATAAATTGCTTGGGGATCCGATAGGATTGCCGCATCCAGTGGTAGGATTCGGGAAGCTGATCTCTTTTTGTGAGAAACGATGGAACTGTGGGACACATCGGATGTTGAAAGGAGGGGTGGCGGCCATTATGCTTATTTTGCTAGTGTATGCAGGATCTGTTTTGGTATTGCATTATCTGTTTGTGCTAAACCGTTGGTTGGGTATTATTCTCTCTGCTGTGCTTGTTTTCTATTGTTTGGCAGGAACTACACTTATCAACGAAGTAAGGCAGGTTTTTTTGGCTGCGGATCATTCTTTGGAGGAAGGAAGAAAGCAGGTTTCCCGTATTGTAGGGCGTGATACTTCGGAACTGACAGATCAGGAAGTGCGTACGGCTGCTTTGGAAACATTGGCTGAGAATTTGAGTGATGGGGTTATTGCTCCATTATTCTGGTATTTGCTTTTGGGAGTTCCCGGTATGCTTGCTTATAAGATGGTTAATACGCTTGACTCTATGATAGGCTATAGGAATGAACGTTATCTTCAGTTTGGTTGTGTCGCTGCACATATTGATGATATGGCGAACTATATTCCGGCTCGTCTAACTGCATTTTTAATGGTGCTGTGTGCAGGGCGTCCCGGTTTGCTGAGATTTGTAGGTAAATATGGTAACCGGCATGCGAGTCCTAATTCAGGTTATCCGGAGTCTGCTTTAGCAGGTATCTTGAATTGCCGTTTTGGAGGTCCTCATGTTTATTTTGGAGAGATAGTCTATAAACCTTTTATTGGAGATAAGGATCGGTTTATCCATACACAGGATATGCATAAAGCTGTCGATATAAACAGGAGAGCAGAAATCTTGATGGTTATAGTAAATATTGTTTGCTTATATTTGGTCGGTTGAAAAATATATATTACTTTTGTTTCCGTTTTAGAGATGCGGCAGTAGCTCAGTTGGTAGAGCATCAGCTTCCCAAGCTGAGGGTC
>CAUAWO010000055.1:0-14187 GCA_958432865.1 Bacteroides stercoris | reverse complement strand
CGAAACATCATACAATCTCTATCTAATTGAAAATTAAACAGTTATTTCTGTTTAATTAATATCAGGTAACGATTTAGAAACGAGCGAATTACAATATTCTGTTTTCTTTTGCCTCTGTCAAAGAACGATTCTTTCAATGCAAATATACACTTTACTTGTGACAAAAGCAATCTTTTTCTACATTTAATCGACTTACAGTCAGCCTTAAAGAGGGTATCTGGTCTCATTCCATCTTCTTCCTCAAAAATAACATAGCAGTCTAAATTGGTTTATGTATGGGATAGGTCTTGTTCATTCGATCCGGTAGACTACTATACATAAAAGTATAAAGGCGAGATACGACAAGGAGATGCCATGCTTTTGTGTAAGGGGAATCTCTCTTAGCTTATCGCAGACCATGTATAGCTAAGTGTTTTGAGAATAAACAGTCTGTAAAAAACGGAAAGACACCGATTATGGGCCGTATCACCATCAATGGAACCCAAGCCGGTTTCAGTTGTAAGAAAGAAGTGTCCCTCGCTTTGTGGGACGTCAAAACCAACCGGGCCAAAGGCAAGTCCGAGGAGGCCCGTACACTCAATCAGGAGCTTGACAATATCAAGGCGCAAATCACCAGGCACTACCAGTACATCTGCGACCACGACAGTTTTGTTACAGCCAAGAAAGTCTATAACCGCTATGTCGGCTTCTCAGAGGAATGCCACACCCTTATGAACCTTTTCAGGGAACAGCTGGAACCGTATAAAAAGAAAATCGGCATAGAGAAAGCCGAAAGCACCTACTGCGGTCTGGTTGCCGATTACAAGAGTCTCCTGCTTTTCATGAAAAGCAAGAAGAATGCAGAGGATATTGTCATCGAAGAACTTGAGAAATCATTCATCGAGGATTACTACAACTGGATGCTCGGTACATGCGCTTTGGCAAACTCCACTGTCTTCGGGCGTGTCAATACCTTGAAGTGGCTGATGTATATCGCGCAGGAAAAAGGCTGGATACGGGTTCATCCGTTCGCATCATTCGAGTGTATGCCCGAATACAAGAGGCGTTCTTTCCTTTCCGAAGAGGAACTGCAAAGGATAATCCATATAGAACCGAGATACAAACGCCAGCGTGCCATGCGCGACATGTTCCTGTTCATGTGCTTCACCGGTCTTTCCTATGTGGACTTGAAAGCCATAACATACGATAATATCCATACCGACTCCGACGGCGGTACATGGCTGATGGGCAACCGTATAAAAACGGGAGTGGCGTATGTCGTAAAATTATTGCCCATTGCTATCGAACTGATTGAAAAATATAGGGGTACGGATGAAAAGAAAGACTCCCCGAATGTGTCTTTCCGGTAGGTGAATACAATGCCATGCGGCTCAGTCTTGGAATCATAGGCAGGAAATGCAACTCCGGGGCGAGGTCACCCCGCACATCGGACGCCACGCATTTGCCGTTCTGGCCATACTCAAGGGGATGCTGCTGGAAACTCTTCAGAAAGTGTTTGGGCATAAGTCCATCACATACGTCCTGCGCATCCATTCACTTGTCCGGCGCAGGCGGGGCAATCTTTTTCTGGAAGTCGCCCATCTGTACGACCAGCGTGCTGACCAGCTTTCTCAACTCCTAATACGCGCTTGTTTCAATAATTGTCAGTTCCATACTAAAATTCTTTTTAAGATTCTGAATATGCGACAAAGTAACGCACATCCTATATCCTTTCCAAACAGATAATATCAGAGTCTTCCGTTGGCGTGCATTGGCGTATCCAACGTTAAAAGAGAAGGTCCTTCACCTGCATCCATGCGGCAACGGAACTTCCATTCCCTTACTTGTTTTCCATAAATTTATAGGATTAATTTCTGGTGCATGATATTAATAGTCATTATTCTGTCTGCTTTTTTTGCTTGCATAATTGCAGCTAACAGTTATCTATTCCAGAACGCATTGTTATGGAAAATGGCAAGCTGTTTTGTTGGTTTATGGATATTGTGTATGATAATTACCGTCTTCGTTTGTCGTAAACTTGAATGCTCTAATTAAAACAGTACGGTTGTCATGCTTTGTGTGTTTTATTATAAATATTATGAATTATTTGGAATTGATATGTAATATAGATAATTTTGCAGTCGGGAAATGGTTTCGGGAGGTTTACGCCTTCCGAATGAAAAGGGAACCCGGTGAAAATCCGGGACAGTACCCGCTGCTGTGAGTCCACAAAAACGGACATCGAACTTTTGCCACTGGTGTAATACCGGGAAGGCACGATGACCGGGACGAGTCAGAAGACCTGCCATGACCGGAATGAGATTTACACCTGCGGGATATACGGGTCGTAATCAAATAAGGAATAGCTCATCGGCCATTCAATATTTGAAGACAGACATATTCCCGTTCGTGTAAGTCCGCACGAACGGGAATTTTTTGTGTTTGTTAATAATATGTTTTACATTAAAATGAGTGACCTATGAAAAGAAAATTACGCTTTCTGGCAGGTGCCTGTCTATTTACCGCAACCGCCTTGTTCTCCGGCTGTAGCTCGGACGATGACTTTTTGATGGAACCGGTTTATTCCGGAACTCCGCAAACCCGTGCTGTGACAAATCCGGACGGTACCTTGACTATCACTTTCGACGATTTCGATTCCGGCATGTTAGCAGGACCTACCTCGGCCGGAGAAAATCTTTATTCGTACCAAGGGTATCCTCAAGTAACCACCATTTACGACAATACTCCGGAAGAATATCTCTTCCTTTCAATGTTTAATACTGTAGGTGGAAGCACAGAGTATTCCAGCGGCGGCATCGCACTTTCCAACTGGAACATCCGCTCCAATCAGTCGGGAAATACCGGAGACTGGTGGTATTCTTATCTAAACCAATGTTCTGTCTATAACACTGCGGTGGAAGCGGAAGGACAGAATAAGGAAGCCGGGCACAGCGGTTCCAATTTCGGTGTCGTTTACGGATATGTGGATGCTTACAATCAGGCATGGATGGCTAAACCAGAATTTTATTTCAATGTTCCCCGGAAATTGGTCGGCCTGTGGATCTGCAACACCTCATACACTTATGGTGTCATTACTTATGGTAATCAGTTCGGTTCTACGGGGGTAGCGACTCCTCTGAAAGAGATGAAAGGGTATTTCCAAGTGAATCTGGAATGTTATGATGTGAATGGCGGTCTGATCCGCACTTACAAACGTCTTTTAGCCGATTATCGTAACGGCCAACAACAGGTTGATCCTATCACGACATGGGATTATTGGGAAATCAATGCCGAAGGGGTGCAAAGTGTGAAATTCAACTTCGAGGGTTCGGATTCGGGAGCATACGGTTTGAATACTCCGGCTTATATCTGTATTGATGATATCACCATACAATAAAAAGAATACAAGGATATCCCTTCTGTCGGGGGTATCCCTGTTATTTTTCTAAAATCCACACATCATGCATCGTTTTCACTATTTTATTATTTCTGCCTGTATGCTGTTCACCTCCTGCAACAAGGATGAAGTCATTACCGAAGAAGTAGGAGGACAACCTATAATAGAACTTGACAGCGAGACCGGTATTTACACGGTCAAGGTCGATCACGAATTGACTATCGCCCCGACATACCAGAATGTTGAAGATGCTCTTTTTGCTTGGACGATAGACGGTACGCTGGTTTCTTCGGGTCCGTCTCTTCAACGTACATGGAATGAATGCGGGGATTTTTATGTCAAACTAAGAGTAGACAATGCGGAAGGCTATGCCGAAGAGGAACTGAAAGTAGAAGTGAAAGAACTCACCCCTCCGGTCATCTCACTGGCACTACCTTCGCAGGGGCTAAAAGTCGTCCGGAATACCGATTACACATTTACTCCCGATATTCAGCATTCGGATGTCGAAGGGTTCAAAATCGAATGGGTACGGGAAGGAAAAATCGTTTCCACCGAGAATACTTATACTTTCAATGAAAAAGAACTCGGTGTTTATACGGTGACAATCAACGCTTCCAATATAGATGGGACAACAACGAAAGACGTAAGCGTAGAGGTCGTGGAAACGATGCCCTACGTTGTCAAATTCCCGACCCCGTCTTACCTGCAAACATCCACGGACAGGTACACTTTTGCCGACCGTCCTGTTTTCCTGCGTCCGTTGTTGGAGTATTTCGACAATCCCCGTTTTGAGTGGAGTGTGGACGGTCAGGTCATGGAAGGAGAAGTGGAACGCATGTTCAAGTTCACGCCGTCCGCACCCGGAGAATACACCGTCTCCTGTACTGTGTCGGAAGACACACCGACGGAAAAAATAAGCAGGAATATCGACAAAGGGAAAACGGCTGTCACTGCCACCGTAAAAGTCGTTTGTGTGGACAAAAAGGAACAAGACGGCTTCCGGGCTTCGGGAAGTTCCAAGCTCTGGAATAAAGTCTATGAATATACCCCAGCTCCCGGCCAATTTATCAACGAGACGAGCACGATAGGCGGTATGACCGGCAACGAAACATCCCCTGAAGCGGCTGTCGCATGGGCAACACAGCGTTTGAAAGACAAACTGCACGTCTCTTTAGGTTCTTTCGGGGGTTATATCATCGTCGGCTTCGACCACAGTATTCCCAATTCGGGTAACCAATATGATTTCTGTGTTCAGGGGAACGCCTTTGACGGCAGTTCCGAACCGGGTATCGTATGGGTCATGCAAGATATAAACGGAAACGGATTGCCGGATGACGAGTGGTACGAACTGAAAGGATCTGAAGCAGGCAAGGAAGAAACAATACAGAATTTTGAAGTGACCTATTACCGTCCGGAAGGCAAAAAAATGGATGTCCAATGGATCAGTTCCGACGGTAGAAACGGCTGGGTAGACTATCTGTCCGCTTATCATACACAAGACTATTATTATCCGGCTTGGATTTCGGAAAACAGTTATACCCTGACAGGCACTTGTCTGGCCGCCCGCAACACCCAAGATTCTCAAACCGGTTATTGGGATAATCAGAGTTATGACTGGGGGTACGTGGATAATTTCGGAAACGACCAGATAGAAGGCGGCAGTACGGTGGATGGAAGCGGACAAAGGAACGGTTTCAAAATTTCCAATGCCATCCATGCCGATGGAACGGAAGCCAATCTGCAATATATTGACTTTATCAAAATACAATGCGGTGTTCTGGCCAAAAGCGGCTGGCTGGGCGAAGTTTCTACGGAGGTATTTTCTTTTGAGGATCTAACCAAATAATAAAAATTACAAGTATGAAAATTTATTTTCTTCCCATGCTCCTATCCTTGTTCTTTTTGGGAGCGTGTGACAAAAACGATGAAATTATACCTGAAGATGCAGATGAAAATTTCATCACATCGGTCGTGATGACCGTGGACGGGAAATCGTACACGGCCGACATTACGGACAATACAGTAACAATAACCGTTCCCTATACGGTATCGCTGAACAACGCCGAAGTGGAATTCAAGTACACAACTTCTGCAACAATCATACCTGATCCTGAAACGGTAACGGACTGGGATAACGAACGAACCTTCCGGGTGACATCCTATAACGGAGATGCCCGCGAATATACCTATAAGGTCGTGAAAAGCGAGATAGAATCTGACGGAGATGTGGAGTTGAAGACCACCGAGGAGGTAGCTTCTTTTGCCGCAACCAAAACAACCGTTGTCAAAGGGAACCTGATTATCGGCTCTGATGCGGAAGAGGCAGAAAAAATCACTGACATATCTGCATTGGCATCTTTGAAAGAGGTTACTGGCAACATTGTCATTCGTAACAGTTACAACGGTGCAGACTTGACAGGGTTGGATAATATCGTTTCTGCCGGAGGTTTACAGGTAGGTTCGACCGATGTCGCCTCGAAAGCTACGGAACTTCACATGATTTCCATGAAAGCATTGGAAACGCTCTCCGGAGACATATCGGTATATAACGACCAAGTGACGTATGTCCTATTCGAGAAACTGGCAACTATTGAAGGAAGCGTGATGTTCAATGCGTCGTCGTTACAGAGTTTTGAGTTTCCGGTTCTGACTACTGTAGGTCAGGATCTGAATCTTCAAGGACTCAATGAAGAGAACACAGCAGCCGGTTCGATTGCGTCTTTGGAAATACCGGAACTGACAAGTGTCGGAGGGGTCTTGTCCGTAAACAATCTTGCCAAGCTGACTTCCATGAGCTTCCTTAAGCTGAAAGAGACCGGTGGCCTTGATTTCCATACCGTCCCCGTGATGTTGGAAACCATCAACCTTCCGGAAATCGAAACAGTAAACGGAAGTATTATTATGGAAGCCAATATGGAAGCTCCTCCTACCGGTAGTTTTGTTCCCCAACGAAATGACGTGCTTCAGGCTTTCGGTGGAATGGACAAACTGACAACGATAAAGGGACAGATAAAGATAAAGAATTTCACGGCACTCAAACAACTTCCCGACTGGAGCAAGATCACCACACTTGGAAGCATCACGCTGGATTATCTTGAAGATGTGAGCGGAACACTGCTGTTGCCGAACGCCCGATTTGAAACCTTCGGAGAAACAGCGCCCCAGATTGAAATTATAAACAAGGTGCAGCTCTCCAAAATTGAAACAGCCGAAGATTTGTCAAATGTAAATTTTGTCATCACCAGTCTCACGAATAATAAGTTCCCTGAAATCACGTTCAAGAATATCAAAGACTTCACTTGTAAGCCAACCACCAACAATATCGATTATACCATATCGACAATTCAACATGTATATGGAAATCTAAATGTGACAGGCCAAATGCGAAGCAATGCCAAATTTCCCGACTTGGAAATCATAGATGGATATGGATATATCCAAATACCCATGTTTGCTTCAATCACAATGCCAGTCTTGAAAGAAGTGGGAGGACAGTTCTATTTATCTGGAAATTTTACCAGTTGTAACTTGCCCTTACTATCCAAAGTTTGTTGTTCAGCTTCTCCTGTATATTATAAAGAGGGAGAGGGTTCGTTAGCAATATCTTTACAAAGTAAATCGCTGGATATTCCGGAATTGCTTCACGTAGGAGGTGAAGGGTTGTTCGTTAATAAAGCAACAGGCATTACTTGTGATAAATTACAGACTATAGATGGTACGCTACAGATAAAAAGTGCGACTTCTCTTTCTCAGGAAACACTTTCCATGGAGAAGTTGGAGACCTTGCATGGGGTTGTTTTTGACGGTTTGACGAAATTTACCGACTACACTTTCTTCGGCAAGTTTATAGAAAACGGAATGATTACGGGGGAAAGTTGGAGCGTGACGAAATGTGGGTATAACCCAACCTTCCAAAATATGAAGGACAAACAATATACGCAGCAGGATTAAACCTTATACCTTAACCAGAGTACCCGTAATGATTCGGGTACTCTTTTTTATCCGAATGACAATGAGCAGAACAATACAACGGATTTGCCTTTTTCTTTTCTGCCTGCCAGTTTTCGGCAGTTGCATGAAATGGGATTACGGAGAGATGGAAGATTTCTCTGTATCGGCCTCTGGTCTTTTCATTACCAACGAGGGGAATTTCCAGTACAGCAATGCCACGCTTTCCTACTACGATCCCGCCACGTGCGAAGTGGAGAATGAAGTGTTTTACCGTGCCAACGGGTTCAAGTTGGGCGATGTGGCCCAGTCTATGGTTATCCGGGACGGTATAGGCTGGATCGTGGTGAACAACTCGCATGTGATTTTCGCCATCGACATCAATACTTTCAAGGAAGTGGGCCGTATCACAGGTTTCACCTCACCCCGGTATATCCATTTTCTGTCGGATGAGAAAGCCTATGTGACGCAGATATGGGACTACCGTATCTTCATCATCAACCCCAAGACATACGAGATTACCGGCTATATCGAATGTCCAGACATGGACATGGAATCGGGTTCCACCGAACAAATGGTACAATACGGCAAGTACGTCTATGTGAACTGCTGGTCGTACCAGAACCGCATCCTGAAAATCGACACGGAGACGGACAAGGTCGTGGACGAACTGACCATCGGCATACAACCTACTTCGCTGGTCATGGACAAATACAACAAGATGTGGACCATCACGGATGGCGGTTACGAGGGCAGCCCATACGGTTACGAGGCACCGTCTCTCTATCGTATAGACGCCGAGACTTTCACCGTAGAGAAACAGTTCAAGTTTAAGCTGGGCGACTGGCCTTCGGAAGTCCAGCTCAACGGTACACGGGATACACTTTACTGGATCAACAACGATATTTGGCGAATGCCGGTGGAAGCCGACCGTGTTCCCGTCCGGCCTTTTCTGGAGTTTCGGGACACCAAATACTACGGCCTTACGGTCAATCCCAACAACGGGGAGGTATATGTGGCCGACGCTATTGATTACCAGCAACAAGGTATCGTGTATCGCTATTCGCCGCAAGGCAAGCTGATCGATGAATTTTACGTGGGAATCATTCCGGGAGCTTTCTGCTGGAAATAACGAGGAAGGAGGACAAAAATGAAAAGACATCTTATTCTATTGTTCGTGGGGGTAAGCCTGCCCTTTCTGCTTGCCGCCCAGCAGAAAAATTCCGTCAGCATTACCAAAAGGGTACTACGTATTCCGGAGGTTACGGTGGTGGGCAAACGACCTATGAAGGATATAGGCGTGCAACGAACCCGTTTCGATTCCATCGCCATGAAAGAGAACATCGCCTTGTCTATGGCCGATGTGCTGACATTCAACTCATCCGTTTTTGTCAAGAACTACGGACGCGCCACGTTATCCACCGTGGCTTTCCGGGGTACCTCTCCCTCGCATACCCAAGTGACGTGGAATGGTATGCGCATTAACAACCCGATGCTGGGCATGACGGATTTTTCCACCATCCCTTCTTACTTTATCGATGATGCCTCGCTGCTGCACGGAACGTCATCGGTAAACGAAACGGGCGGCGGCTTGGGTGGTCTGGTCAGGCTCTCCACTTCTCCGGCCAACCATGAAGGGTTCGGGTTGCAGTACGTGCAGGGAGTGGGGTCGTTCAGCACGTTCGACGAGTTTCTCCGCCTGACCTACGGTGACAAACACTGGCAGTCCTCCACCCGTGTGGTGTATTCCTCTTCCCCCAACGACTACAAATACCGAAACCGGGACAAGAAGGAAAACATCTATGACGAGGACAAGAACATCATCGGTTCCTATTACCCGACGGAACGCAACCGCAGCGGGGCTTATAAGGATCTGCACGTCTTGCAGGAAATTTATTATAACACGGGCGAAGGCGACAAGTTCGGGCTAAACGCCTGGTATATCAATTCCAACCGGGAACTGGCGATGCTCAGCACGGATTACGGGAACGACATGGACTTCGAGAACCGCCAAAGGGAGCAGACGTTTCGCGGCGTCCTCTCGTGGGATCGCGTGCGGGAGAAATGGAAGGTCGGTGTAAAAGGCGGCTATATACACACATGGATGGCCTATGATTACAAGCGGGACAAGGGAAACGGCGAAATGGCTTCGATGACCCGCTCACGCAGTAAGATTAACACGTTCTACGGAAGTGCGGACGGGGATTATGCTCCTTCAGAGAAATGGCTGTTCACGGCCGGTGTTTCCGTACACCAGCATTTGGTGGAAAGCGCGGACAAAAATATCATCTCGCAGGAAGGTAACAAGGCTGTTGTCGGGTATGACAAGGGACGTGTCGAGTTTTCCGGTTCCGTTTCTGCGAAATGGCGGCCTGTCGATCGTTTTGCCGCCTCGCTTGTCCTTCGCGAGGATATGTTCGGTACGGAATGGGCCCCGGTTATCCCGGCTTTCTTCATCGACGGGGTACTGTCGAAAAAAGGCAATATCGTGGCGAAAGCATCCATCTCCCGGAACTACCGTTTTCCCACGCTGAACGACCTCTATTTTCTGCCGGGCGGTAATCCCGACCTGAAAAGCGAGCACGGCTTCACATACGACGTGGGGTTGTCGTTCTCGGTGGGGAAAGAAAATGTATATGCTTTGAGCGGTGGTATCAACTGGTTCGATTCGCACATCGACGACTGGATCATCTGGCTACCCACAACCAAGGGATTCTTCTCCCCCAGAAACCTCAAAAAGGTACATGCTTACGGGGCAGAGACCAACGCCCACCTTGATATAATGCTCGGAAAGGACTGGAAACTGGATATGAACGGAACTTTCTCGTGGACTCCCTCGATCAACGAGAGCGAACCGATGAGTCCGGCAGACCAATCCGTCGGCAAACAGTTGCCATACGTGCCGGAGTTTTCCGCAACGGTGACCGGACGTCTGTCATGGCGGACATGGAGCCTGCTTTACAAATGGTGTTATTACAGCCAGCGTTATACCATGTCGAGTAATGACTATACCCTGACGGGCTATCTGCCCCCTTACTTCATGAATAACGTGACACTGGAAAAACAGCTCTCTTTCCGATGGGCCGATCTGTCGCTAAAGGGCAGCATCAACAACCTGTTCGATGAAGAATACCTTTCCGTATTGTCCCGTCCCATGCCGGGCATCAATTTCGAGATATTCATCGGCATAACACCCAAGTTCGGAAAAAACAAAAATAGTAAACGATAATCTGCATCAATATGAACGCATTAAAGAATTTAAGCCTGATTTTGTTGCTTTCTCTGGCATTTACAGGCTGCCACAACAAAAGCTCAAAAATCAATGATTTCAACCTGCTGCTTTATGCTCCCGAATATGCCTCCGGCTTCGACATCAAAGGGGCGGGCGGGAAGGAAAGCGTACTGATAACCGTCAGGAATCCCTGGCAGGGAGCGGACAGTGTAACCACATGGCTGTTTATCGTCCGCAACGGTGAAGAGGTTCCCGAAGGGTTTGCAGGACAGGTACTCAAAGGAGACGCCAAACGCATCGTGGCGATGTCTTCCACTCATATCGCCATGCTTGACGCAATCGGTGAAGTCCGGTGTATAACCGGCGTTTCGGGAATCGACTACATTTCCAACCCAGACATCCAAGCCCGCCGCGACAGTATTGGCGATGTCGGCTATGAAGGGAACATCAACTACGAGTTGCTGCTCTCGCTCGATCCCGACCTCGTTCTGCTCTATGGGGTGAACGGCGCAAGCGCAATGGAAAGCAAACTCGAAGAACTCGACATACCGTTCATGTATGTCGGCGATTATCTTGAAGAGTCGCCTCTCGGCAAGGCCGAATGGATGGTAGTGCTTTCAGAAGTCACAGGAAAACGTGAGAAGGGTGAAAAAGCCTTTGCCGCAATCCCGGTCAGATACAACGCCTTGAAAAAGAAAGTGGCCGACAGTACCCTCGGCACTCCTTCGGTTATGCTTAATGTTCCCTATGGCGACTCGTGGTTCATGCCTTCAACCCAAAGTTATGTAGCCCGCTTGATTACTGATGCGGGAGGCCGCTATATCTACCAGAAGAACACGGGAAACGCTTCTATCCCCATTGACTTAGAAGAAGCATATCTGCTCGCGTCGGATGCGGACATGTGGCTGAACGTGGGAATGGCGAACTCCCTTGACGACTTGAAGGCATCATGTCCGAAATTCACCGATACCCGATGTTTCAAAAATGGAGAGGTGTATAACAACAACGCCCGTACCAACACAGCCGGGGGTAACGACTATTACGAGTCTGCCGTCGTGAATCCTGACATCGTGCTCCGCGACCTCGTGAAGATATTCCATCCTGAACTGGTGCAGGAAGAGTGTGTGTATTACAAGCAACTGAAATAGATGCGTTCCCGTTCGACTATATTATTCTCCATATTGATTACGCTCACGGTCGGTCTTTTTTTACTGGACTTGGCCGTGGGAGCTGTCAACATTCCGATCCGCGATGTATGGGCAGCACTGACCGGGGGAAATTGTTCCCGTGCCACGGAAAAAATCGTACTCAACATACGCCTCATAAAAGCTATAGTGGCACTGTTGGCCGGGGCTGCCTTATCGGTCAGCGGTCTTCAGATGCAGACCCTCTTCCGTAATCCTCTTGCCGGTCCCTATGTCCTTGGCATCAGTTCCGGTGCAAGTCTCGGTGTGGCACTTGTGGTACTTGCCGGGATCGGTTCATCAATAGGCATTGCCGGAGCAGCGTGGGTGGGTGCGGCTGTCGTGTTGCTCGTGATAACTGCCGTCGGACAGCGAATAAAAGACATCATGGTAATCCTGATTCTGGGCATGATGTTCTCATCGGGCGTAGGTGCTGTCGTGCAGATATTGCAGTACCTCAGCAAAGAGGAATCGCTGAAAGCCTTTGTCATTTGGACGATGGGGGCTTTGGGTGACGTCACCTCCGGACAACTTCTGATTCTTGTTCCATCGGTGTTTGCCGGACTGCTGTTGGCGGTACTGACCATCAAACCGCTTAACCTCCTGCTGTTCGGAGAGGAATATGCCGTAACAATGGGACTGAATATTCGGCGTTCACGCAGCCTGTTGTTTCTCTCGACAACGCTGCTCGCCGGAACGATAACCGCTTTTTGCGGTCCGATAGGTTTCATAGGTCTCGCTATGCCTCATGTCACAAGAATGCTTTTCCAAAATAGCGATCATCATGTCCTTCTGCCCGGAACAATTCTTTCGGGAGCATCGATATTGCTTCTTTGCGACATCATTTCTAAAATATTCACCTTGCCGATCAACGCCATTACAGCTCTATTGGGAATCCCAATCGTCGTATGGGTGGTTTTACGCAACAAATCCATCACCGCATGATAGAATTACAGCATTTTTCCATAGGTTACAAAGAAAACTCGTTGCTCCACGAGGTAAATGCCACGATAAAAAAAGGTCAACTGACAGCCCTTATCGGAAGAAACGGGACAGGAAAATCGACGTTGCTCCGCGCCATAGCCGGTCTGAACCGGTGTTATTCCGGAAAAATCATTCTCGACGGGCACGACATCGCCTGCATGAAAACCGAAGATATGGCAAAAACGCTGGCTGTCGTCACGACCGAGCGCACGCGCATCGCCAACCTGCGGTGCAAGGATGTCGTAGCCATAGGCCGTGCTCCTTATACCAACTGGATAGGTAGGATGCAAGAAACAGATAAGGAGATAGTCATGCAATCGCTCATTTCGGTGGGAATGGAGGCTTATGCAAACCGCACGATGGATAAAATGTCGGATGGCGAATGCCAGCGTGTGATGATTGCTCGTGCATTGGCACAGGATACTCCTATCATTCTCCTTGATGAACCGACTTCCTTTCTTGACATGCCTAATCGCTACGAACTTGTGGCGTTGCTTCGTAGGCTTGTCCACGACGAGAAAAAATGTATCATGTTCTCGACACATGAACTTGACATCGCGTTGTCCATGTGCGATTCGATAGCATTGTTAGATACCCCGAATTTAAGTTGCTTGACCGCGTCTGAAATGCAGAAAAGCGGATACATTGACAGACTTTTCCAAAATGAAAACATCCGTTTCGACTCCTTATGCGGTACAATGATTTTGAAACAATGAGTATATACACTGTAGAAAATTTTACTTCAGACATCACTGTTGAAGGATACATCGCCGAATTCCGTGACGAACTACATTTTCTTGAACTTTGCAAACAATGTACCAATTACGGTAAAAGTTGGGGGTGTCCTCCATTTGATTTTGATACGGAATCGTTTCTCCGACAATACAAGTATGCACATCTTATGGCAACGAAGATAATCCCTGAAGACAAAGATATTCCGATTGAATATACACAAAAACTCATTTTACCGGAACGGATACGAATCGAGAGCGAATTATTGGATATGGAACGGAAATATGGAGGGCGTTCATTTGCCTATATAGGTAAATGTCTTCACTGCTCAGATAACGAGTGTACGCGTAACTGCGGCACACCATGCCGACACCCGGAAAAAGTGCGTCCGTCACTCGAAGCCTTCGGATTTGACATAGCCAAAACGCTTTCTGAACTTTTTAACATCGAACTTCTTTGGGGAAAGGATGGCAAATTACCTGAATATCTTGTTCTCGTAAGCGGATTTTTTCATAATGAATACGAACTTTGCAACATAGCATACTAATGATTCGGACATGAAATAAACAGACAAACTAACCACATTCGGTTCAATCTGTTTTGTGATTTCAAATGAATTATAGTTAGATATGTAAAAAGCGACGCTGGAGCTTGAAATAAGTAACGGTTTATCGGTGTATTCTCCGTTAAACCGTCCTGTTTTCGTTAAACGAAAACACAACTTGCTGTCC
>CAUAWO010000054.1:0-14941 GCA_958432865.1 Bacteroides stercoris | reverse complement strand
CGCGACCCTAACCTTGGCAAGGTTATGCTCTACCAACTGAGCTATTTCCGCAATTTCCGCTTTCGGTTTTAACTATTTCCCAGCTGTTTCCCGATTGCGGATGCAAAGGTAGTGCTTTTTTCTAAACTTCCAAAAATTTTCTATACTTTTTATAGTACTTTTATTACATTATTTCATCAAACTCCTCATAGTCAATATAAAACAAAAGTTTTTTTTACTTACTATCAAGACATACGGTCACGATAATCCTCATATCGGAAGTCTTTATATACTTCCAATGTATTATCTGTATGCCAAATAGCAATAGAAGGGTGATGGATTCCATTAAACATGTTTGTTTTTACCATAGTGTAATGAATCATATCTTCCAAAACAATGCGTTCTCCTATCTGTAACGGATGGTCAAAACACCAGCTACCCATATAGTCGCCACTTAAGCAACTGTTTCCACCCAAACGGTAAACATTCTCTTCCGTTAAAGCTGTTTTTATCGCATCGACTGGTAAAGTTTTGGCACCACGCACTGCCGGCTGATAAGGCATTTCAAGACAGTCGGGCATGTGACAAGTAAAGCTAACGTCCAAAATCGCGGTTTTTATCCCCCGGTTTTCCACTATATCGACAACAGAAGCTACCAAAGGTCCGGTCTGCCAAGTAAAAGCCGAACCCGGTTCTAAAATAATCTCCAAATGAGGATAACGGGCTTTCAAGTTTTTTAATAAAGAAATAAGATGCTCCGTATCATAATCTTTACGTGTCATCAAGTGTCCCCCTCCCAAATTCAACCATTTTATTTGTGGGAACCAAGAAGCAAACTTCTCTTCTATGTGCTGCAAAGTATGCTCTAATTCATAAGAACTGGATTCACAATGACAATGACAATGGAAGCCCTCGATGCCCTCCGGTAAAGTTTCAGGAAGCAAATCGGCCGTCACCCCAAAACGCGTACCGGGAGCACAAGGATTATAAAGTTCCACCTCTACTTCCGAATATTCAGGATTGATGCGGATACCACAGGTTATCTTTTCTCCAAAGGCCTCAACCATAGGATAAAAACGCCGGAACTGACTGAAAGAATTAAAGGTTATATGACTGCTGCATCGCATGATAACCGGAAAATCAGTATCCGTATACGCCGGAGAATAAGTATGGGCCTTACTGCCAAATTCTTCATACGCCAAACGGGCTTCATATACGGAACTGGCTGTAGTATAACGAATGTATTCCCTGAAAATGGGGAATGATTTCCACATGGCAAAAGACTTGAAAGCCAAGATGATCTCAACTCCGGCTCGGTCTGCCACACTCTTTATCAAACTCAGATTCTTTCTGAGCAATGCTTCATCCATTACATAGCATGGAGAAGGTACTTTATGGATATCTATCATTTTTGTATCAGAATTCTATTAAAATATTTATTCTATTCCACAACTTTGAATCGGGCAAATTTCAGTAATAATTGTTTTTCTCCGGCATTCCGGAAACGGACAGTCGCTTTGCTGTTCTCACCAATTCCTTCCACCTTTATCACATCGCCTATTCCAAAACGCTCATGCTCTATCACCTGCCCTGCCTGTACATTCACCGGCAAGTTTCTCGCTGCGGACGGCTTTGAGACCGTTTCCGGACCAACCTTGGTCAAATTACGTGGTATACTGGGACGAATAATCTCAACTTTCGGTCTTTCTCCAACTAAAAATGTTTTCTGACCACCAGAGATGTTCGATGAAGAACGCCCGTAAGAAGACTGAGAAGCAGGTTCGTCAAACAAGGAACGAGCCGCACGTTCATTTTGCTCACGACAGAAACGGCTGGCTCTCTCGTCTATTCTCCGGGCCATCTGTTCCTCCTGAGGTAACTTCAGGAAATGTACATCAATATCTTTCAAGAAACGGCTAGGGCTACTGAACTCCATCTTTCCATATTTAAACCGACTCTTGGCAAAAGACAAATAGCAATGCTCTTCGGCACGTGTAATCGCCACATAAAACAAGCGGCGCTCCTCTTCCAGCTCCTTATACGAATTGAGTGACAAAGCACTGGGAAACAAGTTCTCTTCCATCCCAACTACAAAGACGTTTTTAAACTCCAAGCCTTTAGCAGAGTGAATGGTCATCAAGGTAATCTTCTCGGCATCCCCCTCTTTCTCGTTATCCTGGTCTGTCAACAGAGAAACCTCCGACAGAAAATCCGTCAACAGGATGTTTTCATTCCCTTCTTCTTCACGGGTTGCACAAAAATCGTGCATACCGTTTATCAGTTCTTCAATATTCTCCTGACGGCTCAGATTTTCAGGATCATTGCTCTGATAAATCTCATTCATAATGCCGGATTGACGAACAATCATTGCTCCCAATTCGTATGCATTCTTCTTCGGGACCTCCACTATAAAACTTTCTACCAGTTCACGAAACCCCTGTAATTTAGTATGCATACCCTTGTTAATATTCAAGCCGTATGCCAACGGCTCTTCCAAAACCATCCAAAGACTGACATGATGCTGTGCAGCCGCATCAATGACCTTGTTCAACGTAGTATCCCCGATTCCTCGCGCCGGATAATTCAACACCCGCTTAAAAGCCTCCTCATCATTCGGATTTACCGCCAGACGGAAGTAAGATATAACGTCTTTAATCTCCTTGCGTTGATAAAAAGAAAGTCCTCCGTAAATCTTATAAGGTAGAGCACGCTTCCGCAAAGCCTCCTCAAAAATACGGCTCTGAGCATTTGTACGGTATAAAATAGCAAAATCATTATAAGAATAATGTTCCCGCGAACGCAGTTTCACAATCTGGTTGGCAACAATCTCCCCTTCCTCCACATCACTGTAGGCATTGAAAACTCCGATAGGCTCCCCTTTCGCTTTTTCCGAAAATACCTCCTTCCTTATCTGCTCGCTATTTTTCTCTATCAAACTGTTTGCCGCGCATACAATGGTCTGGGTAGAACGATAGTTCTGCTCCAATTTAAAAAGCTTGGCTCCCTTATACAGCTGAGTAAATTTCAATATATTGTCAATATTAGCCCCTCGGAAGGAATAAATACTTTGTGCATCATCCCCCACTACGCATACACGCTGATGTTCTTGGGTAAGCTGAAGCACAATGCTGTGTTGCGCAAAATTAGTATCCTGATACTCATCCACCAGCACATAACGGAACTGCTCCGCATACTTACGGCAAATTTCGGGATGATCGCGGAATAACATATAAGTATAAACCAACAAATCATCAAAATCCATCGCATCGCTTTGGCGACAACGTTCCCAATATCGTCGGTAAATATCACGGGTAGCGGGTACTTTGGCATTCAGATCATACTGATAAAGCTCTGCGTTCGAAACATATGCATCGGGAAAAACCAAGTGGTTTTTCGCATTGCTGATACGCGCCTGTATCACCCCCGGTTTATAGGTTTTATCATCCAATTGCATTTCTTTTACAATAGACTTGATCAAACTCTTCGAATCTGAAGAATCATAGATGGTAAAATTGGAGGTAAAGCCGACAGCCTGTGCCTCACACCGCAGGATACGCGAAAAAATGGAATGGAACGTTCCCATCCATAAATAGCGTGCCTGATCGCCCACCTGACGGGCTATACGCTCTTTCATTTCACGAGCAGCCTTATTGGTAAAAGTCAATGCCAGAATAGACCAAGGAGTATATCCCCGCTCCAGTAAATAAGCTATTTTATAAGTCAGTACGCGTGTCTTCCCCGAACCTGCTCCGGCTATCACCAAAGAGGGACCTTCGTTGTAAAGCACCGCATTGCGCTGACTTTCATTCAATTCTTCTAAATAGTTCGTCATAAATTTCACCTTTCGCCCGCAAAGATAGAGAAAGTTTGAGTTTATCAGAACAATTCTATGCTCAATAATGTTATTATGATAGAAGTTTAATTAAAACCTCGACTAAAAATGAATATATTATTAACCACTTTAATTTCATTAGTTATGACTTACGAAATGCCCAAACTCCCGTATGCAAACAACGGACTCGAACCTGTAATCAGTCAGGCTACTATAGACTACCATTATGGCAAGCACTTACAAACATACGTAAACAATTTGAACTCTTTGGTTCCGAGTACAGAATTTGAAGGAAAGACCGTAGAGGAAATTGTTGCATCAGCTCCCGACGGAGCGATATTCAACAACGCCGGACAAGTATTGAACCATACATTATATTTCCTTCAGTTCACCCCCAAACCCAACAAGCATGAACCGTCCGGCAAATTGGCAGAAGCCATCAACCGGGACTTCGGAAGCTTTGAAAACTTCAAGAAAGAATTCAACGCCGCTTCCACAGGACTGTTTGGTTCGGGCTGGGCTTGGCTTTCTATAGACAAGCAAGGAAAACTACATATCACCAAAGAGCCAAATGGAAGCAACCCGTGGCGTGCAGGCCTGAAACCATTGCTGGGTTTCGATGTATGGGAACATGCTTACTATTTGGATTACCAGAACCGCCGTGCAGATCATGTGAACAAGTTATGGGAAATCATTGACTGGGATGTAGTAGAAAAACGTCTATAAAAGAACCCTTAACTATACATCATAATAAAGCTGCCTCGCACCCTATTCATTCAGGGAGCGGGGCAATCTGCTTTAAGATGCAAAGATACAGCAGATATGCATTCATCCTTTTACAAGAATAAACAAGCATAATGCAAGATAATCATAAAAAAACATTCTTCCACAAAAAATAAAGCAGTCTGTTGTAGCATTATTCATTTCTTTCCCATATCTTTGCCATCGTAAAACAAAGGGGTGCCCCACGTAAACAGCGGACGGGCTGAGATTATACCCTGTGAACCTGATGCGGTTAGTACCGCCGAAGGGATTGTTACTTCTTACCTCATACCATCCGGTCAAAAAGCAACTCTTTGTATTTACAAGTAAATTCATAAACTGATATAGTATGAAACTGACAGTAAACAGCAAAGAAACCGAAGTAAAGGACGGATGCACCATAGCCGAACTTTCCACCTTTCTGGCACTTCCTGAGAAAGGTATCGCCATAGCGGTAAACAACCGGATGGTTCCCCGTATAGAGTGGGAGAAATGTGTGTTACACCCCAATGACAGTCTGGTAGTCATTAAAGCTGCATGTGGAGGATAAGACCGTGGAACTTCAATTCATCACTCACTTCACCGACACATATTCCTATTATGATTCCGCACGCATGGCCTTGGAAGGCGGTTGCCGCTGGATCCAGCTACGCATGAAAGACACTCCCGTTGACGAAGTGGAACGGGAAGCCATACGCCTGCAAGGCTTATGCAAAGACTATGGAGCGACATTTATCATAGACGACCACGTGGAGTTAGTTAAGAAAATTCATGCTGACGGAGTGCATTTAGGAAAAAAGGACATGCCCGTAGCCGAAGCACGGGGAATATTAGGAAAAGAATTCATCATCGGAGGCACCGCCAATACATTTGACGATGTAAAGATGCATTACAAAGCCGGAGCTGACTACATCGGCTGTGGCCCGTTCCGTTTTACTACTACAAAAAAGGATCTCTCTCCAGTGCTGGGACTGGAAGGTTACCGTTCCATTATTCTGCAAATGAAAGAGGCAAATATCCATTTGCCCATCGTTGCTATCGGGGGAATTACTTTGGAAGATATCCCTTCCATCATGGAAACGGGAATCACCGGTATTGCCTTGAGCGGAACCATACTCCGGGCGAAAGACCCGGTAGCGGAAACTAAACGAATCATGAATTTATAATAAAATCACAAAATACAATGAAGAAACTGATTATAGCTGGAAAAGAATTTAATTCCCGTTTATTCCTGGGAACCGGTAAATTCAATTCAAACACCGTAATGGAAGAAGCCATTCTGGCATCAGGGTGTGAAATGGTAACCGTAGCCATGAAACGCATTGAACTGGACGATAAGGAAGATGATATGCTGAAACATATCATTCACCCCCACATACAGCTATTGCCCAATACCTCCGGTGTGCGCACAGCCGAAGAAGCCGTCTTTGCCGCACAAATGGCCCGCGAGGCCTTTGGCACCAACTGGCTGAAACTGGAAATTCATCCCGATCCGCGCTACTTGTTGCCAGATTCTACCGAAACATTGAAAGCAACCGAGGAACTAGTCAAACTAGGTTTCGTCGTATTGCCCTATTGCCAGGCAGATCCTACATTATGCAAACGGCTGGAAGAGGCAGGAGCAGCAACCGTCATGCCGCTTGCCGCCCCCATCGGGACAAACAAAGGCTTGCAGACACGTGACTTCCTACGCATCATTATCGAACAAGCTTCCGTTCCTGTGGTAGTAGACGCCGGAATAGGCGCCCCCAGCCATGCCACCGAAGCGATGGAAATGGGTGCGGACGCCTGTCTGGTCAATACAGCCATCGCAGTAGCCGGCCAACCGGTAGAAATGGCAATAGCCTTCAAGGAAGCTGTCATTGCCGGACGCCGCGCCTATGAAGCAGGCTTAGGAGCAGTAGGACAGAACTTGATCGCATCCGCCTCATCCCCTTTAACTTCATTCTTAGATTAAACAGAAATATGATAGACAAAAAGCAAGATAAAAAAGCATACGCTCATGCAGAAAAGGCATATATGCAAGGAACCCTGTTCCCATACATCAAAGTAGGAATGCAGAAAGTAAACCTGACTCCTACTGTGAACATAGTGAACGGTGAAAAGGTAACAACGCCCAATGCTCCTGTTTATATTTATGACACCAGTGGTCCGTTCAGTGATCCCAATATGGAAATCGATCTGAAAAAAGGACTTCCCCGTATGCGCGAAAGCTGGATTATTGGACGGGGAGACGTGGAAAAACTGCCCTCCATTACCTCAGAATACGGAAAGATGCGCCGTGACGATAAAAGTCTGGACCACCTGCGCTTTGAACACATCGCCCTGCCCTATCGTGCCAAAGCCGGAAAGGCCATCACACAAATGGCATACGCCAAAGCCGGCATAGTTACACCGGAAATGGAATATGTAGCCATCCGTGAAAACATGAATTGCCGGGAACTGGGCATCGACACCTTTATCACCCCTGAATTCGTGCGTGATGAAATAGCCGCAGGGCGTGCCGTACTTCCCGCCAATATCAACCACCCCGAAAGCGAGCCTATGATTATCGGCAGGAACTTTTTAGTGAAGATCAACACGAACATCGGAAACTCCGCCACCACTTCCTCCATTGACGAAGAGGTGGAAAAAGCCGTGTGGAGCTGCAAATGGGGAGGTGATACCCTGATGGATCTCTCGACCGGCGATAACATTCACGAAACACGCGAATGGATTGTCCGCAACTGTCCTGTCCCCGTAGGTACCGTACCTATTTATCAGGCATTAGAGAAAGTAAACGGTAAAGTAGAGAATCTGAATTGGGAGATTTATAAAGATACATTAATCGAACAATGCGAACAAGGAGTGGACTACTTTACCATCCATGCCGGAATACGCCGCCAGAATGTACATCTGGCCGACAAACGTCTGTGTGGCATCGTAAGCCGCGGAGGCAGCATCATGAGCAAGTGGTGTCTGGTACATGACAAGGAAAGTTTCTTATATGAGCATTTTGATGACATCTGTGATATTCTGGCACAATACGATGTAGCCGTATCCTTGGGTGACGGACTTCGTCCGGGCTGTATCGCTGACGCTAATGACGAGGCACAGTTTGCCGAACTGGATACCATGGGTGAACTTGTACTCCGAGCATGGAACAAAAACGTACAGGCATTCATTGAAGGACCGGGGCATGTACCTTTGCATAAAATCAAAGAAAACATGGAACGCCAGATCTCTCACTGTCACAACGCACCGTTCTACACCCTCGGTCCGCTGGTAACGGACATCGCTCCGGGATATGACCATATCACTTCGGCCATCGGTGCCGCACAAATCGGCTGGTTAGGCACTGCCATGCTATGTTATGTCACCCCGAAAGAACATCTGGGATTGCCCAACAAAGAAGATGTACGCATAGGTGTCATCACTTACAAGATTGCTGCCCATGCTGCCGATCTAGCGAAAGGGCATCCAGGCGCACAGATCCGCGACAATGCTTTAAGCAAGGCACGTTATGAATTCCGTTGGCGCGACCAGTTCCATCTGAGTCTGGATCCCGACCGCGCTTTGGAATACTTCAATGAAGGCCGCCATACGGACGGTGAGTACTGTACCATGTGCGGACCCAACTTCTGCGCTATGAAACTGAGCCGCGACTTGAAGAACGTGGGTAATTAAACAACTGACTTTGTAAAAACTATGGAAGATTTCAAGAAAGCACTTGAAGGAACTTTAGGAAGAAAACACATAGACAACATAGTAGATCAAGTGGCCAGCTTCCCCGACCGCTTTGATGCTCTTTATACTCTAACGCAGCATGAAGAAACAAGGATAGCCTGGCGTGCCACTTGGGCTTGTGAAAAACTGAGTCTCCTCCTTCCTTCCCTATTGATGGATAAAAGGGAGGAACTGATGTTACGGGCCATGCAATGCCCCCACGATGGAACAAGACGCCTGCTACTGAATATCCTTCATCATCTTCCTGTCCCGAAGCCTGTCAACGCAGCTTTCTTCGATTTCTGCCTTCAAGGCATGCTATCTTCTGCCGAAAGCGCATCCGGACAAGCCGTCTGCATGAAACTTGCCTACGACATCTGCCTGGAAGAACCGGAACTGACAGGAGAGCTGAAAGCATATCTGGAAAATATGGAACCGGAATACTATACGGTTGCAGTGCAATGTGTCCGCAACAACATCCTAAAAAAAATAAGGTAATGAAGATATTGATACTCAACGGAAGTCCTCGTTGCCAAGGACTTATCAGCCGAATGCTGGACATCATGGCCGAAGAAGCTCGCATACGTGGCGCCGAAGTGGAAGCAATATCCATCCATAAATTGCAGGTACGCCCCTGTACAGGATGCATGGCTTGCCGCAGCCGGCAGGCCTGTGTCCTACCCGAAGACGATGCGCAGCGCACGCTTCAAAAGATACAATGGGCAGACGTGCTGATTGTCGGATCACCCTGCTATTGGGGAAACATGAACGGACATCTGAAAGTAGTGTTCGACCGCATCGTGTACGGCATGATGGGAGAAAGTCCGAAAGGGATCCCCCAAGCGTTGCATAAAGGCAAGAAAGCAGTCATCGTAAGCACCTGCTCCACCCCATGGCCGTTCAATATCTGGTTTAACCAGACACGCGGTGTAGTAAAAGCGTTGCGCGAAATTCTGAAGTGGAGCGGATTCTCTATCAAAGGCGTTATCCAGAAGGGAGGAACGAAGCAACATCCCGAGCTGACGGAAAGCGACAAAAAGAAATGTAGAAAAATAATAAGAAACTTATAGCTTGAAACCTGTTTAAATGCCGAAAAAGTTTAAATAGGCTCTTATAGAAGCGAAATCATCTTATAGAACTATAACAAAAATAACAATTATGTTTTCAGAAGAACTTGAAAAAATAGATTGGGAGGAAACCACCAAAACCATCTACTCCAAGACCGAAAGTGATGTGCTCCGCGCTCTTGGCAAGGAACATTGCGATGTGGACGACTTTATGGCGCTCATCTCCCCCGCAGCAGCAAAATACCTGGAGCCGATGGCGCAACTAAGCAAAAAATATACCGAAGAACGTTTCGGCAAAACCATCTCCATGTTTATACCGCTGTATATCACCAACTCCTGCACCAATTCTTGTGTGTATTGTGGTTTCCATATCAGCAACCCGATGGCACGTACCATCCTCACCCCCGAACAGATTGAAGATGAATACAAAGCCATCAAGAAACTGGGGCCTTTTGAGAACCTGTTACTGGTGACCGGAGAGAATCCGGCAAAAGCCGGAGTCCCTTATCTGGCTAAAGCTTTGGACATCGCCAAAAAATATTTCAGCAATCTGAAGATAGAGGTAATGCCCCTCAAAGCCGAAGAATATGCCGAACTGAAAGAACACGGACTGAATGGAGTCATTTGCTTTCAGGAAACTTATAACAAAGCCCGTTATAATATATATCACCCACGCGGGATGAAATCCAAATTCGAGTGGCGGGTAAACGGCTTCGACCGCATGGGTCAGGCAGGAGTCCACTCCATTGGCATGGGAGTACTTATCGGACTGGAAGAATGGCGCACCGATGTGACCATGATGGCTTATCACTTACGCTATCTTCAGAAAAAGTATTGGAAAACCAAATACAGTGTCAACTTCCCCCGTATGCGTCCGGCAGAAAACGGTGGTTTCCAGCCGAATGTCATCATGAATGATCGTGAGTTGGCACAGCTCACTTTTGCCATGCGTATTTTCGATCACGATGTAGATATCTCCTACTCCACTCGTGAACCGGCACAAATCCGCGACAACATGGCAGGGCTAGGAGTGACTACCATGAGTGCTGAAAGCAAAACTGAACCGGGGGGATACTATACCTATCCGCAAGCTTTGGAACAATTCCATGTAAGTGATGAGCGTACAGCCGTAGAAGTAGAACACGCACTGAAATCATTAGGAAGGGAGCCGGTATGGAAAGACTGGGATGTTTCTTTTGACAAGTTCACGCCAATACGATAGATTTTACCCATATTTTTAAAGGAATGGGGCTGTATAAATGATACAAAGCTCCTTTTTTTCAAATTAACAACAAACAAAGTGGAAAGATATAACCGTCAAATTATTCTCCCTGAATTGGGAGAAAAAGGACAACAACGGCTTCAGCAGGCCAAAGTGCTTATTGTCGGTGTAGGTGGTCTGGGATCTCCTGTTGCCTTGTACCTGACAGGAGCCGGAGTAGGTACCATCGGATTAATAGACGATGATGTGGTAAGTGTCAGCAACTTGCAACGTCAAGTACTTTATAGTGAAGCCGAGGTAGGCATGCCCAAAGCTATCCAAGCCAAGAAACGTCTTGAAGCCCTGAACCATGATGTACAAATCAATGCCTATCCCACAAGACTGACTAAAGAGAATGCGGATGAAATTATCCGTACCTACGACATCATTATAGATGGATGTGATAATTTCGCTACCCGCTATCTTATCAATGACATCTGTGTGAAATGGGGAAAAGTTTATGTATATGGTGCCATCCGTGCCTTCGAAGGTCAAGTATCCGTTTTCAATTACCAAGGAGGCCCCGATTACCGCCACTTTTTCCCCGACGAAACAGAAATGCTATCCATGCCCCATCCGCCCAAAGGAGTATTAGGTGTAACCCCTGGCATAATAGGTTGTGCCGAAGCTGCTGAAGTGTTGAAGATTATAGGTGAATATGGCGAAGTGTTAAGCGGCAAATTATGGACGATTAACGTAAAAACGATGGAAACCCATCTCATTTCCTTCTAGAGGAATCGAACCGACCCTATTCAAAAGACATTAATTCCTCAATTATGTGCCAACAGTCGAGGCATGACGACATCCGTCGTCCGGCATCGACCGGCACATGGATAGTTTGACTTTATCCTATAATATGTGGTACAAACTCGGACAAGTTATCTGTAACCTCCATACGATTTTCGCGAATACCGATGCCCGCAGCTTCTCCTCCTATAATCCAAGAACCAATAACTGGATATCTGCCACTGTACGCTGTCGGTTCCACATACTCCTGATATACATAAGTTCCAGTGTTATAATCACCCTCCGTTTCAGCTATACGTACATATTCCTCCCAATCCCGGATATCAACAACGCTTACATTATGACCTTCACGAGAGAAGACCGGTTTTTTACAAAACAATCCCGACCGAGGGCGCGACAAATAACAAGGAAGCACATAAGGAGAATCCGGAAACAACTCGTACAATGTGGCAAGGATCGCCTTATTGGACATCACCAATTTCCATATCGGCTCCAACCATTCCATTTCCGCTAGACATCCGTCAGGACTTTCGTCCACCATCCACTCCCACGGATAAAGTTTAAAGCACCGGTTCACTAGTTCACCTGCCGGATCAAAAAATCGTCCATTTTGCAAATCCAGCGCCTGCATATCCAATACTCGGGTAGAAAACCCAGCCTCCATCGCCGTACTTGCCAGATATTGCAACGTTCCTGTATCTTCATTATTCTCTAATGCACCAGCAAAATGAATCTCTCCTTTTTTGGGGAAAATATCTTTCCATGACTGCACCAATCCTTCATGAATACCATTAAACTGGTCGCATTCCGGAAAAACATCCTCTTTCCATTGCCATTGGATAACAGATGCTTCAAGCAAAGAAGTCGGTGTATCAGCATTGAACTCCAATATTTTCGGAGTACCATCCTTGGCTAATATAAAATCAAAACGACCATACAGACTTAACTCATCCGCATCCCAAGAAGCACGGATACGCTCACCAATCTCCTTCGGAATATTCAATGCACGCTCCATAAATTCCGGGTTATCTTCAATAATGAATTGAGCAGCCTCACAATACAGACGGTACGCCTCATTGGTTGCTTCCTCCAAACAGGCTGTTTCTTCAGCCGTAAAACGATAATACGCTTCCTCGCGCCAATAATCACCATGAAAATCAAAGCCCAGCGCTTCTATTTTCTCACGGTAGTCTGAACGTGGCGTAACAGGTATTCTTTTCATATCCGCTTCCTATTAACTATGAACACCGGATGAACGGCGTGTTTTCCCAAAAACACTTCCGCTCGATTTTGATTTTGTAGACGATTTTGCCCCCACATTCACTTTTGAAGGAGCATCCACTTTCATTCCGTTAGCATCTGTCCACGAATCAGATTTAGGATAATAATAATGTGTGGTAGAAAGTCCGTTGGCCATAGACGGCATTAATGCCCAACGCATTAGCATAGCGTTATAAATCCAACTGTTTCCCTGATGATCACGGTACTCTTCTTGATCTTTAGGATTCTCAGGCAATTCCGTTTTTTGCGTACATCCGGCAAGTGCCATCAAACAAAATGCGGCTGCAAGAAATTGTTTTTTATTCATAATTCTATCTATTCGTCTTGTTTTATTAGCGCAAAAGTAAATAAAAAACGCCTATTTCATACAGATACACACAGATTATTTAAAACTTTTCCATCGCATGAATCACTTTTTCGGGGAAAGTATCCCATTGATTTACAGGTTTATCAAAAATAAATCTATAAATCCACTAGGATTATTACAAATAGGTTGCTATCTTTGCTTAGCAATTAGTCATAAGGTATGAAGTTAATTCTAATAACGCCCCCCACTTATTTTGTGGAGGAAGATAAAATAATTACAGCTCTTTTCGAGGAGGGACTAGACACACTCCATCTGCGAAAGCCCGGTACAGCACCCATGTTTGCAGAACGTCTGCTAACCCTTATCCCCGAACAATATCACAAACGCATCGTGGTTCACGGACATTTTTATCTGAAAGAGGAATACAAACTGAAAGGAATTCACCTGAACGGTCGTAATCCGAACCTGCCGGAAGGATACAAAGGACATGTCAGTTGTTCTTGCCATTCGCTAGACGAAGTTAAAGAGCGCAAATCCAGTTGCGATTATGTCTTTCTGAGTCCGGTATTCAATAGCATATCCAAACTAAATTATAACTCGGCATACACCGCCGAAGAACTCCGTACCGCCGCCAAAGCAGGCATTATTGACAAAAAAGTCATAGCTTTGGGAGGCATTGACGAAGAAAACTTGCTGGAGGTAAAGGACTTTGGTTTCGGAGGAGCCGCCATATTGGGCGCCCTTTGGAATAAATTCGATGCGTGTACCGATCGCGATTATCGGTGCGTGATAGAACATTTCCGGAAATTAAGAGATTTAGCAGACTGATTTATCAAAATAATTTAGAATAGAAGCCTAAAAAACGAAGAATATGCTTCAAACCAAGCATATTACAATAATGAGAAGTTATTTTTAAATTTCTATTTTTAATTTCTAATTATAATACGTACCTTTGCACGCAAATTAACAAATAGGTAATATCTATTACAAAAATGAGCAAAACATCACCTTTTAGGGTATTCTCAGGAACAAATTCGAGATACCTTGCAGAAAAGATTTGCAACAGCCTCGGTTGCAAATTAGGAAACATGAACATCATGCATTTTGCTGATGGTGAGTTCGCTGTTTCTTATGAAGAATCAATTAGAGGCGCACATGTTTTTCTAGTTCAATCTACCTTTCCTAACTCTGACAACTTAATGGAACTGCTGCTAATGATTGATGCAGCTAAAAGAGCCTCTGCAAAAAGCATTGTAGCCGTTATTCCCTACTTTGGATGGGCACGTCAGGACAGAAAAGACAAACCTCGTGTTTCTATCGGTGCTAAACTGGTAGCCGATCTTCTGAGCGTAGCAGGCATCGACCGTTTAATCACAATGGATTTGCATGCCGATCAGATTCAAGGATTCTTTGATGTACCGGTAGACCACCTCTACGCTTCTGGCGTATTCCTGCCTTACATTGAATCATTGCAACTGGAAGACTTGGTAATCGCAACTCCGGACGTGGGTGGTTCAAAACGCGCCAGCACTTATTCCAAATATTTGGGTGTACCCTTGGTACTCTGCAACAAGACGCGCCTGAAAGCCAATGAAGTGGCCACCATGCAAATTATCGGTGATGTAAAAAATAAAAATGTCATCTTAATTGACGATATGGTAGATACAGCAGGTACTATTACCAAAGCTGCCGATATTATGAAAGAAGCGGGAGCTATTTCCGTCCGCGCTATCGCTTCTCACTGTGTAATGTCAGGTCCTGCATCCGAACGCGTTCAGAACTCCGGCTTGGAAGAAATGGTATTTACCGATAGTATTCCTTATGCTAACCGTTGCTCTAAAGTGAAGCAACTGACCATTGCTGATATGTTTGCTGAAACAATCCGCCGCGTGATGAATAATGAGTCTATCTCTTCACAATACATCATTTAATCTTTATATGATTATAGAAATAAAAGTCCGGACTTTCCCAAGTTCGGACTTTTATTTTAATTCTACCTA
>CAUAWO010000053.1:0-14987 GCA_958432865.1 Bacteroides stercoris | reverse complement strand
TTATGAGCAAACAAGGAACCATCATTGTGGTAGATGATAACAAAGGAGTGCTGTCGGCAGTAAAGCTATTGCTGAAAAATCATTTCGAACATATCGTCACACTGCCCTCACCCATCACACTGCCCGCTGCGTTACGTGAAGAAAATGCGCAAGTGGTGCTGCTGGATATGAATTTCAGCAGCGGACTGAATACCGGGAATGAAGGTCTGTACTGGTTACACGAGATAAAGAAAATACACCCCTCCCTGCCCGTAGTACTTTTCACAGCCTATGCTGACATAGACCTGGCAGTGCGCGGCATCAAGGAAGGAGCGACAGACTTCATCGTCAAACCCTGGGACAATGCCCGGCTGATAGAAACCTTGCTGTCTGCCTGCCGCAATTCCTCCAAGAACAAGAAGAGAGCGGAAATCCCTAAAACCGTATCTTCTATGTATTGGGGAGAAAGCAATGCCATGAAGCAACTGCGGACGCTGATAGAGAAAGTGGCGCAAACGGATGCCAATATTCTGATTACAGGAGAGAACGGCACAGGAAAAGAAATGCTGGCGCGGGAAATACACGCCTTGTCCAACCGATACCGGCGGGATATGATAACAGTGGACATGGGTGCCATCACCGAATCCCTGTTCGAAAGCGAACTGTTCGGTCATAAAAAAGGCTCGTTTACCGATGCCCATACCGACCGTGCAGGTAAATTTGAAGCCGCCCATGAAGGGACTTTGTTTCTGGACGAAATAGGCAACCTGCCCTATCACCTGCAATCCAAACTACTCACCGCCATTCAGAGCCGGAGCGTGGTGCGAGTAGGAAGCAACGAACCGATACCTGTCAACATACGTTTGATTTGCGCCACCAATTGTGATTTGGAAGAGATGGTGGCCAAAGGCAAATTCCGCGAAGATTTGCTTTACCGCATCAATACCATCCACATCGAGATTCCCCCTCTGCGGGAACGCAAAGAAGATATTATCCCTTTGGCCGAACGCTTTATAGACCGGTTCTGCAAACAATATGACAAAGGAAATATCCTTCTTTCTACCGGTGCGCAAGAAAAGTTACGGACATATCCGTGGTATGGAAACATACGCGAACTGGAACATGCCGTAGAGAAAGCGGTCATTATCAATGAAGATGGTATATTGAGTGAGGAACATTTTCATTTTCCCCGAAAAATAGCGGCTCCTGCGACAGAAACAAGTGTCTCTACACTGGAAGAGATGGAATTGCAAATGATTCAGAAAGCGATAGAGAAATGCAACGGAAACCTCTCGGCTGTAGCGGCACAGTTGGGAATTACCCGGCAGACGCTTTATAATAAGATGAAAAAATTCGGATTATGACCTATTATCTCATCTCATTCTTCACGATGGGTCAGGATGACAAAACAAATAACAATAATCTATTTTTAAACAGGAACTAAAGGAACATTCAAACGAAATAATAAATAATTAAGCTGTGAAACTATTCTTCTTCCGCCTATTTACCGTACTGGTTCTAGCCATTGCCTGCACCCTGCTGATTCAGCAGCGCAACTGGTTGTGGCTATGCGTAATCGTACCTTCATTCCTCGTTTCCATAGGCTGGTTTTACCGCCTGTACACTTTTAATACCCGGAAGATAGCCTTTCTGCTCGACGCCATCGAAAACGACGACCCCGCTGTTCGTTTTTACGAACATGCCTCCCCTGGCGATTCTTCCATGGTCAATGTCATGCTGAACCGTATCGCACGTATTTTGTACAATGTAAAACAGGAAACGGCACAACGCGAGAAGTATTATGAGCTCATCATGGACTTTGTAGAAACCGGCATAGTGGTACTGAACAGCAAAGGCTCCGTTTATCAAAAGAACAAAGAGGCCATGAATCTGTTGGGGCTGGATGTTCTGACTCATGTCAAACAACTCTCCCGCATCTCGGATGAACTGATGACTGCTTTGGAAAAAGCAGTTCCGGGTGACAAGCTGCAAATTCAGTTCAATACGGAACGGGGAACGGTGCATCTTGCCTTACGGGTGTCCGGCATCCGTATCAAAGACGAGGAACTCCGCATTATTGCCTTGAGTGATATCAATCGGGAATTGGATGAACGGGAAATAGATTCATGGATACGCCTTACCCGCGTGCTGACACACGAAATTATGAACTCCCTGACCCCGGTGACTTCCCTCAGCGAAACGCTGCTGGCTCTTCCCGGAGCAGAAAATGAAGAAATGAAACAAGGGCTGGAAACGATTCACTCTACAGGTAAAGGATTGATAAATTTTGTCATGTCTTATCGCAAACTGACACGACTGCCATCACCTGAGCCATCGCTGTTCTATGTCCGTCCTTTCCTGGAACGGATGATCCGACTGGCACAGCACCAGCATCCATGCCCCAACATCACCCTTTCCATCCTCGAAGCCCGGGAAGACCTGATAGTCTTTGCCGACGAGAACCTGATAGCCCAAGTGGTTACGAATCTGCTGAAAAATGCGATTCAAGCCATAGGTAATGCTCCCGACGGAAAGATCACCTTGAAAGCTTATTGTGATCCGCAAGAAAGTATCCGTATAGAGATAGCCAACAACGGTCCCGCCATTCCTCCCGATGCAGCCGGACAAATTTTTGTACCTTTCTTCACGACCAAAGAGGAAGGAAGCGGCATCGGACTGAGCCTGAGCAAACAAATCATGAGACTGAGCGGTGGCACACTGACCCTGCTGCCTTACAAGGAAAAGGGACAGGCCACTGTTTTTGTGCTGGTTTTTAATTAAAAATAAAAATGTACTAATGTGTCAGCCAATTACCATCCGGTACACAGCGCAGCCATTAGCAAATTAGCAAATTATTTAAAATGAAACATTCTCCTGAATTATTAGTTTATAAAGCCTCTGCCGGTTCGGGAAAAACATTCACACTGGCCGTGGAATATATAAAGCTGCTGATACAGAACCCACGGGCATACCGTAATATACTGGCTGTGACTTTTACCAACAAGGCCACTACCGAAATGAAAGAGCGGATTCTGAGTCAGCTATACGGAATATGGATAAAGGATAAGGATTCTGATCCCTATTTACAGAAAATCACAGAAGAACTGGAAATACCCCAAGAAGACATAAGGACAGCCGCCGGTACGGCACTGCACTACATGATACACGATTACAGCCGCTTCCGGGTGGAAACCATTGACTCATTCTTCCAGTCGGTGATGCGCAATTTGGCACGGGAGCTGGAATTGGGTGCCAATCTGAATATCGAACTGAACAATATGGAGGTACTGAGTGATGCCGTGGACTCCATGATAGAAAAGCTGGACCGACAATCTCCCGTACTCTATTGGCTGTTGGAATACATAGAAGAAAGAATAGCCGATGACAAGAGGTGGAATGTTTCCGGTGAGATAAAGAATTTCGGACGAAATATCTTCGATGAAGGATATATAGAAAAAGGAAACGGACTACGGGAAAAATTACGGGACAAAGACTGTATCAAGAATTACCGCGAAACGCTGCAAGCCATTTTGGAAGAGGTGCAGGAACAAATGAAAGGATTTGCCGACCAATTCTTCGGAATATTGGATACAAACGGGGTGAAAGTAGAAGATTTGAAAAACGGCTCCCGAGGTATAGCCAGCTATTTTAATAAATTACAATCGGGTAAACTGGATGACAGTGTCCGCAATGTAACAGTGGAAAAATGTCTGGACTGCCCCGACGAATGGGTGAAAAAAACCTCCCCCATACGCAACGCTATCCTAGGTCTGGCAGAAAAAGAACTGATTCCTCTGCTGAATGAATCGGAAAAATACAGAAGCCGGAACAATATGCTGGCCAATTCCTGCCAACTCTCCCTGCGCCACGTAAACAATATCCGTCTGCTGGCCAATATAGACGAAGAGGTACGCGAATTGAACCATGAAAACAACCGCTTCCTGCTGTCGGATACCAACGCGTTGCTTCATAACCTGGTAAAAGAAGGAGATTCCTCGTTTGTATTCGAAAAGATAGGAACAACCATACGCAACGTAATGATCGATGAATTTCAGGATACTTCGCGTATGCAATGGGATAATTTCCGTCTGTTGCTGCTCGAAGGTTTGTCTCAGGGAGCAGACAGCTTGATTGTAGGAGACGTGAAACAATCCATCTACCGCTGGAGAAACGGTGACTGGGGCATACTGAACGGATTGAAAACAAACATCGAAGCCTTTCCCGTCAAAGTAAAGACACTGACCACCAACCGCCGGAGCGCCGCAAACATCATTCACTTCAACAACGAAGTGTTTACAGCCGCCTGCGAGGTGTTGAACAACATTTACAAGGAAGAACAAAAAAAGGAATGCAAGGAACTGAAGGAAGCCTACAACGACGTGTGTCAGGAAACATACAAAGATCCCGGAAAAGGGTATGTCAAAGTGGAATTTCTATCGGATACGGAAGACATGACCTATATGGAAAACACCCTGCACCACCTAGGAGAAGAAGTGGAGCTGCTTGTGGCGCAGGGCGTGCAACTGAAAGATATTGCCATCCTGGTGCGCAAGAACAGAAGCATTCCTTTAATAGCCGATTACTTCGACAAGAACACCTCTTACAAAATCGTATCCGATGAGGCATTCCGACTGGATGCCTCACTGGCGGTATGTATGATAATGGATGGCCTGCGCTACTTGTCACAACCCGAAAACCGGATTGCCAAGGCGCAACTGGCTGCTGCCTATCAGAATGAAGTATTACATAAAGGAATAGACCTCAACACTCTATTGCTGAACGGAATAGATGATTATCTGCCATTCGATTTCATAAAAGAAGCGGAGCAACTTCGCCTCATGCCACTGTATGAGCTGATGGAAAAACTTTTCAATCTGTTCCAGATGTCCTGCATCGAACAACAGGATGCCTATCTGTGCGCCTTCTTTGATGCCGTGACGGAATATCTGCAAAGCAATTCTTCCGAATTATCCGCTTTTATCACCTACTGGGAAGAAAAACTAGGCAGCAAGACCATCCCTTCCGGCGAGGTGGAAGGAATTCGCATTCTCTCCATCCACAAGTCCAAAGGATTGGAATACCATACCGTACTGCTACCCTTCTGCGACTGGAAAATGGAGAATGAGACTTACAATCATCTGGTATGGTGTGCTCCCCGGCAAGCTCCGTTTAGCGATCTTGACATTGTTCCCATCAACTATTCCACAGCCATGCAGCAATCCATTTATCGGGAAGAGTTCCTGAATGAACGCTTGCAATTATGGGTGGATAATCTGAACCTGCTTTATGTGGCATTTACCCGTGCCAAAAAGAACTTGATTATATATGGAAAGGCGGAACAGAAAGGAACGGTATCCGAATTGTTGGGAAGTGCCTTATCCGACATGACCGGAAAGAGCTATGCCACCGGAGAAGAAATATACGAACTGGGAACGCTCTATCTCTCATCTCACGAAGAGGAAAAACAAGTATCCGGCAACAAGCTGCTGACTGTAGCCCGACGTTTGCCTATCCATCTGGAAACGCTGGAAACCAACATCGAATTCAAACAGTCCAACCGTTCTGCCGAATTTATCCGGGGAGAAGAGGAAACGGAAGACAAATACATCCGGCAAGGACAGTTGTTGCATAATCTGTTCTCCGTAATCCGTACCACGGACGATGTGCCTCCCGCCATAGAACGCCTGCGTTTCGAAGGAATCATAGAGTCGGCACAACAGGAAGAACAGATACGAAAACTCACCGAATGGGCTTTGAAGCATCCGCTGGTCAAAGAATGGTATTCGGGCCGCTGGGAACTATACAATGAGTGTGCCATTATTTATCGGGAAAAAGGAGTGCTGCAAACCCGCCGTCCGGACCGCGTGATGATGAAAGACGGAGAGGTGATTGTGGTGGACTTTAAATTCGGTAAAAAGCGGAAAGCTTACAACAAGCAGGTGAAAGAATATATGGATTTATTATCAGATATGGGATATGAGCATATCCGTGGCTATTTATGGTATGTATTTAACAACGAACTGGAGGAAATAGAATAATGGAAAGCTTTTTGAAACTGGTAGCAGCCGATTTATATAAACATACGGAAGGAAACCTGGCACATACAGCCGTGGTTTTTCCTAACAAACGTGCCGGACTTTTCTTTAATGAGTATCTCGCCCAAGAGTCGGATTCACCTATTTGGTCGCCCGCATACGTCAGCATCAGCGAATTGTTCCGTAGCCTTTCTCCGTGGGAAGTGGGTGATCCGGTAAAACTGGTATGCGAACTTTATAAGATATTCCGACGGGAAACTCAAAGTACGGAAACACTGGATGATTTCTATTTTTGGGGAGAAATGCTGATCAGTGATTTTGACGATGCCGACAAAAATAAAGTGGATACCGACAAACTGTTTTCCAATTTACAGGATCTGCGCAACATAATGGACGACTACACCTTCATTGACGATGAGCAGGAAGAAGCTATCCGGCAGTTCTTCCAGAACTTCTCCATCGAACGGAGAACAGCGCTGAAAGAACGGTTTATCTCTTTATGGGACGTATTGGGAAACATCTACAAAGGGTTCCGTGAATCCTTAGCTTCTCAAAACATTGCCTACGAAGGAATGATGTACCGCCACGTCATAGAGCATCTGGATGTGGACAAACTTCCATACGAGAAATATGTTTTTGTAGGATTTAATGTACTGAACAAAGTAGAACATACGTTGTTCACCCAATTGAAAGATGCCGGGAAAGCTGTTTTTTATTGGGATTACGACGAATTTTATATGAAGGAAAACAGACAAGCCGTCACCCATGAAGCCGGAGAGTTTATCCGCCGGAACTTACGCGACTTTCCTTCTCCTTTGTCCGGTGAGTTATTCAAAAATCTCTCGAAACCTAAAGAGGTACACTACATCGCATCTTCTACTGAAAATGCACAAGCCCGTTACCTGCCTCAATGGATACGAAACAATCTGACTACACCGGAAAAGGAAACCGCAGTCGTATTGTGTAACGAAGCATTGCTTCAGCCGGTCCTCCATTCATTGCCGGCAGAAGTAAAACATGTCAATATCACCATGGGATTTCCGTTATCGCAAACTCCTGTATATAGTTTCCTCATCGCCTTACTGGAGTTGCATACCCACGGATTTAATTTCAAAAGCGGCCGCTACACGTTTCAATCGGTTGTTACACTGTTAAAACACCCCTATACCCGGCAACTCACCGGTCAAGCCGAATTGTTGGAAAAAGAACTGACCCGGAACAACCGTTTCTATCCGTTACCCGGCGAATTGGGTAAAGATGAATTCCTTACCCGGCTTTTCACTCCGCTTTCCGGAAACCTGAATCTGTGCATACGCCTGTCCGAAACTTTGCAGCAAGTGGCAGGCATTTACCAGGCAAACACTTCCGGTACCGAAGACACAGATGCATTCAACCAACTTTACCGGGAGTCGCTTTTCAAAGCCTATACCACCATCAACCGGTTCCGCACACTGATAGAAGAAGATGAATTAACCGTACAGAGCGAAACATTCCGGCGATTGCTGGTCAAGGTCTTGTCAGCGACCAATATTCCATTCCATGGCGAACCGGCCATTGGTATGCAGGTCATGGGGGTATTGGAAACACGTAACCTGGATTTCCGCCACTTGGTATTACTATCGGTCAACGAAGGGCAGCTTCCCAAATCGGGAGGAGACTCTTCCTTTATTCCTTACAACCTGCGCAAAGCTTTCGGAATGACTACTATAGAGCATAAGATTGCCGTATATGCATACTATTTCTATCGTCTGCTGCAACGGGCAGAAAGGATTACCTTGATGTACAATACCAGTTCGGACGGACTGAACCGCGGCGAATGGAGCCGTTTCATGCTGCAATTCCTTATTGAATGGCCTCACCCCATCACACGCCAGTTTCTGGAGGCCGGACAGTCCCCCCAAGGCACCTCGCCTATCACTGTAGAAAAGACCCCGGATGTCATGCGCCGGATGCAAAGCCTGTTTGATGTCCGTGCCAATCCCAAAGCAAAATTTTCTCCATCAGCCTTGAATTATTACCTGGATTGTCCTTTAAAATTTTATTATAGGTATGTAGCCGGCCTCTCCGCCCCCGATGAAGTGAGTGCGGAAATAGATTCTGCCACATTCGGAAGTATTTTCCATTATGCAGCCGAACATATTTATAAAGACCTGACCACTCATGGCAAAGTCATTAATAAGGAAGCATTGGAAACGTTGCTACGCAATGAAGTGAAGCTGCAAGATTATGTGGATACAGCATTCAAGAAATTATTCTTTAATGTTCCGCAAAACGAGAAACCGGAATATAACGGCATACAACTTATCAACTCTGCCGTTATTGCAAGATATTTAAAACAACTTTTACAAAATGATTTACGTTACGCTCCCTTCACTTTTATTGCATCGGAAATGGAAGTGGATGAACCCATCGACATACAAACACCCAAAGGAGTCATAAAATCACGTATCGGGGGAATTATTGACCGTATGGACAGCAAGGATGGCACACTCCGTATTGTGGACTACAAGACAGGCGGTGATGCAGACACCCCACCCCATGTGGAATCTCTGTTTATTCCGGACAAGAAACGTTCCAACTATGTATTCCAGACGTTCCTGTATGCCGCCATCATGTGCCGCAAGCAACCAACGATGAAGATAGCTCCGGCCCTTCTCTATATTCATCGGGCCGCTACAGAAACCTATTCTCCCGTTATACAAATGGGCGAGCCACGAAAGCCCAAAGAGGCTGTGGAAGATTTCAGTAAATATGAAAAAGAATACCGTGAACGACTTCAAGGATTATTAGAAGAGATATTTAATCCGGAAAAATCATTTACCCAAACAGAAATCATAGAAAAATGTACCTATTGTGATTTCAAGGCACTATGTAAAAGATAGACTATAGTGGTTAGTGGTTAATACCTGCGGCATGACAGCGCAGTCCACTAATCACTAACCACTGATCTGCCACACTATTCCAACGCTCTCTGTCTGCAAAAGCACCCACAGAATTTATCTTCCACATTCTCTATCGGTGCTTTGAAAATACCATAGACGGAAGACCCCGAGCCACTCATGGCGGCATACACTGCCCCCAAATCATACAATTCATCTTTTATAGCAGCAATCTCAGGGAACTTTTTGAAGACACTATCTTCAAAATCATTCTTCATACTGTTTTTCCATGTTTCCATAGGTTGCTTTACAATTTCTTTCAAAGAAACAGCCGGACGCACAGGCTTTATTTCGGCAAACGCATCCCGGGTGGACACAAAGATATCAGGTTTAATCAAAATTATATGGTATCCCTTTAATGACAATTCCACAGGCTCGAACAGATTCCCTATTCCGGTAGCGAAAACAGGTTTGTTCCGAATGAAAAAAGCACAGTCTGCCCCTAGTTTTACCGCATATTCCTCCATCCGTTCCGTACTGAGTCCCAATGAAAATTTATCATTCAGAAGCTTTATCATACAAGCGGCATCTGATGATCCGCCACCTAGTCCGGCACCCGCCGGTATATGCTTGTACATGTGTATATCTACCGGCAACAGTCCGGGATAGTCTTTTTTTAATAACTTATAGGCTTTTACTACCAGATTATCTTCGGGTTCACCCTCCAAAGGAGATCCGCTTATGTGTAAAGTGTATTCTTTGTCATTGTTTTCCCGCCGCGTCACTTCCAGAGCGTCTTGCAGGTTTATCGGATAAAATATGGTTTCCAGATTGTGGTATCCATCCGGGCGCTTTTCTACAATATTAAGTCCCAAATTAATCTTTGCATTAGGAAATGTAATCATATTCTGTTCTTTAAATAGTTATTTTTAGTGTGTTTCGTTAGATTGTTGCCCGTTCTACAAAGATGCACGCCATCTTTTATCCGGACAGAGCGCCAAATATAGAACAAACTTTTCATTTTACCATATAAAAAAACCATTTACTGTCCAGATTGTTCATTTCTCCGTAGATTCAGGTTCATATTTCTTTTATTATTTTTGGGAATGGACGAGTGTCCAACTCAGCAAAAAGTTCTATCTTTGCCCTACTTTAAACAGACGACAATGGCAGAAACGAGAAAAATGACACGTACTCCCAAAACTTCGAAAGCAAAGCCTGTTGACGAATACGGACATTTACAGCCCCAGGCACCTGAGCTGGAGGAAGCTGTATTGGGAGCCTTAATGATAGAAAAAGATGCTTACTCATTAGTAAGTGAGATTCTTCGTCCCGAATCTTTTTATGAACGCCGTCACCAACTTATTTATTCGGCTATTACCTCTTTGGCTTTACGCCAGCAACCAGTCGATATCTTGACTGTGGCCGAACAATTACGCAGCACCGGTGAACTGGAAGATGCAGGCGGTCCTTTTTACATAACACAGCTAAGCGGCAAGGTAGCCTCTTCCGCACACATAGAATATCACGCACGTATCATCGCGCAGAAGTTTCTTGCACGCGAACTGATTACCTTTACCAGCAACATCCAGACAAAGGCTTTCGACGAAACCCAAGACGTGGACGACCTGATGCAGGAAGCGGAAGGAAAACTGTTCGAAATCTCGCAACAGAACATGAAGAAGGATTATACGCAAATCAACCCTGTCATTCAGGAAGCGTATGAGATGCTTCAAAAAGCGGCGGCACGAACGGACGGGCTGAGTGGTCTGGAAAGCGGTTTCCATGCATTGGACAAAATGACCTCGGGCTGGCAAAATTCCGACCTGGTGATTATTGCCGCCCGCCCCGCTATGGGTAAAACGGCTTTTGTGCTTTCCATGGCAAAGAACATGGCGGTAAATGCGAAAATCCCTGTGGCTTTGTTCTCTCTTGAAATGTCCAACGTACAGTTGGTCAACCGTATGATTGTCAACGTGTGCGAAATTCCGGGTGAGAAAATCAAGAGTGGTCAGTTGGCTCCGTATGAATGGGGACAATTGGATTATAAAATAAAAGAATTATACGATGCTCCGATGTATGTGGATGACACACCATCCTTGTCCGTCTTTGAATTACGCACCAAAGCACGACGGCTTGTACGCGAGCATGGAGTAAAAATCATTATCATTGACTACCTTCAGTTAATGAATGCCAGCGGAATGTCATTCGGTAGCCGTCAGGAAGAGGTCAGTACCATTTCACGTTCACTGAAGGGGTTAGCCAAAGAACTGAACATCCCCATCATCGCACTGAGCCAGCTGAACCGTGGTGTGGAAAGTCGTGAGGGTATTGACGGAAAACGTCCCCAGCTCAGTGACCTCCGTGAATCCGGAGCTATTGAGCAGGATGCCGATATGGTATGCTTTATCCACCGCCCGGAATACTATAAAATCTACTCGGATGAAAAAGGGAACGACTTGCACGGTATGGCAGAAATCATTATCGCCAAGCACCGTAACGGTGCCGTAGGTGATGTACTGCTGCGTTTCCGTGGCGAATTCGCCCGCTTCCAGAATCCGGACGATGATGTCATCGTGCCTATGCCGGGTGAGGCACCGGGTATTATCCGTTCCAAAATGAACGGTGGCGGCAACAGTGTACCTCCCCCATCTCCTGATGCCGCACCTGCCGACAATAATCCGTTCGGAGCCCCTATTCCCGAAGGACCTTTACCGTTCTGACATTTATTTATCCCTCACAGAATTAACACGGATTATTTCCCTCAAAGAAAAATCTGTGTTAATCTGAGTAATCTGTGATGGATAAATAACAGGATAAAAGAAAATAATTACTAAATTTGCAGGTCATTTGGAAATACATAAAAAATATCATATATGAATATCTCTTATAATTGGCTGAAAGAATACGTCAACTTCGATTTGACACCGGATGAAGTGGCCGAGGCGCTGACTTCCATCGGTTTGGAAACCGGAGGCGTAGAAGAAGTCCAAACAATTAAAGGTGGTCTGGAAGGTATTGTCATCGGCGAAGTGCTGACTTGCGAACCTCATCCCAATTCAGACCACATGCATGTTACTACTGTGAATTTGGGACAAGGCGAACCGGTACAGATTGTCTGTGGAGCCGCTAACGTAGCTGCCGGACAGAAAGTGGTGGTTGCCACATTGGGCACCAAGCTATACGATGGCGAAGAATGTTTTACCATCAAGAAATCAAAGCTCCGCGGAATTGAATCTATGGGTATGATCTGTGCCGAAGACGAAATCGGTATCGGAAACAGCCACGAAGGTATCATCGTATTGCCGGCGGATGCTGTTCCGGGTACTCCCGCTAAAGATTATTTCAATATCAAAAGCGAATACGTACTGGAAGTGGATATCACCCCGAACCGTGCGGACGCCTGCTCACATTACGGCGTGGCCCGAGATCTGTATGCCTACCTGATTCAAAACGGCAAACAAGCCACTTTAAAACGTCCGTCTGTAGAAGCGTTTAAAGTGGATAACCATGATATGGACATCGCCATTGAAGTAGAGAATACGGAAGCATGTCCGCGTTATGCCGGAGTTTCCATAAAAGGGGTAACTGTAAAAGAGAGTCCCGAATGGCTGCAAAACAAATTACGCCTGATCGGAGTACGTCCTATCAATAATATCGTGGATATCACCAACTACATCCTTCACGCATACGGCCAGCCCCTGCACTGTTTTGATGCAGATAAGATTAAAGGTGGTAAGATTGTAGTGAAGACTGTTGCCGAAGGTACTACATTCGTTACTTTGGACGAAGTGGAACGCAAGTTATCCGACAAGGACCTGATGATATGCAACACAGAAGAACCGATGTGCATTGCCGGCGTATTCGGTGGTCTGGATTCGGGAACAACCGAGCAGACAGTAGACGTATTTTTGGAAAGCGCTTATTTCAACCCGACTTGGGTACGTAAAACAGCCCGTCGCCATGGATTGAGCACAGACTCTTCTTTCCGTTTCGAACGTGGTATTGACCCCAACGGAACTATTTATGCATTGAAAGAAGCGGCTTTACTGGTTCAAGAACTGGCAGGAGGTACTATTTCTTCTGAAATTAAAGACAACTACCCTGCCCCGATAGCCGATTTTACAGTAGAGCTGAATTATGAGAAAGTCCACTCACTGATAGGAAAAACCATACCGGTGGAAACCATAAAGAGCATTGTCACCAGTCTTGAAATGAAGATTGTAAACGAAACACCCGAAGGCTTGACTTTACAAGTTCCCCCCTATCGTGTGGATGTGCAACGTGATTGCGATGTAGTAGAAGACATTCTCCGTATCTACGGATATAATAATGTGGAGATTCCTACTACCTTGAAATCCAGCCTGACCACCAAAGGTGAAGTGGATTACTCCCAGAAATTACAAAATCTGATTTCAGAGCAACTGGTAGGTTGTGGTTTCAATGAAATACTGAACAATTCACTGACCGCCGCTTCCTATTACGAAGGGTCGGAAACATACAAGAACGAAAATTTGGTTTACTTGATGAACCCATTGAGTAACGATTTGAACGTGATGCGTCAAACTTTGTTATTCGGTGGTTTGGAAAGTATCCAGCACAATGCCAATCGTAAGAACGCCGATTTGAAATTCTTTGAATTCGGTAACTGCTATTTTTATAATGCAGAAAAGAAAAACCCGGAAAAAGTGCTTGCGGCTTATGCTGAAGAATATCATTTAGGATTGTGGGTAACCGGCAAACGCGTCAGCAATTCATGGGCCCATCCCGATGAAAACAGCAGTGTTTACGAATTAAAAGCATACGTGCTGAACATCTTTACCCGTTTGGGATTGAATTTCGGCAACGTGGTATTCGGCAACCTGACCAACGATATCTATTCAACAGCCATCAGCGTACACACACGTGGCGGCAAGTTATTGGCCACCTTCGGCATCATCAGCAAGAAGATTCAAAAAGCATTCGATATAGACAATGAGGTATATTATGCAGAAATCAACTGGAAAGAACTGATGAAAGCCATCAAGTCGGCTAAAGTCAACTTTAAAGAACTTTCCAAGTTCCCGGCTGTGAAACGTGACTTGGCTTTGTTGATTGACAAGAACATACAGTTTGCAGAAATCGAAAAAATAGCCTATGAGACTGAAAAGAAACTGCTGAAAGAAGTAGAATTGTTTGATGTTTATGAAGGCAAGAATCTGGAACCGGGTAAAAAAAGTTATGCAGTGAGCTTCTTGTTACAGGATGAAAGCGCAACACTGAACGACAAACAGATTGACAAGATCATGTCCAAACTGATTGCTAACTTGGAAAACAAACTAGGTGCAAAACTAAGATAATAATAAAAATAACCATTATAAAACTACAATCCAATGGGAAGAGCATTTGAATATAGAAAAGCTACAAAGCTGAAAAGATGGGGCCACATGGCCAAAACATTTACAAGACTGGGTAAACAAATCGCTATAGCTGTAAAAGCAGGTGGTCCGGAACCCGAAAATAACCCGACCCTACGTGGTGTGATCGCTACTTGTAAGCGTGAAAACATGCCGAAGGATAACATTGAACGCGCCATTAAGAATGCAATGGGTAAAGATACCAGTGACTACAAAGGTATGACTTACGAAGGATATGGTCCTCACGGAGTAGCTGTATTTGTTGATACATTGACAGACAACACTACCCGTACCGTAGCAGATGTGCGTTCAGTATTTAACAAATTCGGTGGAAACTTGGGTACTACCGGTTCCTTAGCTTTCTTGTTCGACCATAAATGTGTATTTACTTTCAAGAAGAAAGAAGGAATGGATATGGAAGAACTGATCCTGGATTTGATTGACTATAATGTAGAGGATGAGTTCGACGAAGATGAAGAAGAAGGAACTATCACCATCTATGGTGATCCGAAGAGCTACGCAGCAATTCAGAAACACTTGGAAGAATGTGGTTTCGAAGAAGTGGGTGGTGATTTCACATATATTCCCAATGACTTAAAAGATGTGACTCCTGAACAACGTGAAACTCTAGACAAGATGGTAGAGCGTCTGGAAGAATTTGATGATGTTCAGACCGTTTATACAAACATGAAACCTGC
>CAUAWO010000052.1:0-15188 GCA_958432865.1 Bacteroides stercoris | reverse complement strand
CCGTGACCCCATGCGTGACAGGCATGTATTCTAACCAACTGAACTAACGCACCAAATTTCATTTTTCTTATACTGCATCTCTCTCGATTGCGGTTGCAAAGGTACGCAAAATTTCGATATCTGCAAGCATTTTACGAATATTTTCTTGAACTTTTTTACATCAACTCTGATAATAAGCCATTTAAGATACAAGAAAAATAAAAATACAAAAAAAAGAGAGCACTTCATGTATTTTTTAAATATAATATGTATATTAGTCGTGTAAATAAAAGGAAACGCAACTATGGATATGCATGTTTTTCAAGTAGAATCAAATAAAGTACTTCCACAACAGGGAAGCATCCTTATATCCTCCCCTTTCATGAACGACTACCACTTTACAAGAGCAGTCGTGCTTCTTATCGAACATAATGACGAGGGAAGTATGGGTATTATCATGAATAAAGATTTCCGTTACCACATTCTGCTCAATGACCTCATCCCCGAATTGGAGTTCGCACAGCGGGTCCCAGTGTATAAAGGCGGGCCGGTGAGCCGGGAGACAATATTTTTCCTGCATACGCTAAAAGATCTGGAAGGCGCACTGCCTCTGGGAAACGGGCTTTATCTGAATGGTGATTTCAATGCCGTGCAACAATATATACTGGACGGGAAGCCCATTGAAGGAGTGATCCGTTTCTTTGCCGGTTATGCGGGATGGGATCATGGACAACTTGCCAAAGAAATAAAAGAGAACTCATGGCTCATAGGAAAAGCCGGGAAAGAAACGTTGCTCAACCAGCACTTCCGCGACTTATGGCATACCAGTTTGAACGAAATGGGAGGCAAATACGCCATTTGGGCCCGCTATCCCCAATACCCCTCCCTCAACTGAGATTCAGCTTCTGAACAACCAGCACATCCGTATAGCCACCGCCAAACGTATGCGCCCACTCTTTCAATACCGCACTCTCTTTGTACCCGCACGCCGCAAAGAGTCTGCGGGAAGGAAGGTTTTCCACAGCGATATAGGCAAACAACTGATGAATTCCCAGATAACGGAAACAGTGTTCTTCCAGCAAAGCCAAGGCGTTACGCCCTATCCCCTGCCTGCGACAGGATTTATCCACCATAATCCCCACCTCGGCCCGGTTGTGCAAAGGATCAAAAGAACATAGATCCACAATCCCCACCACCTGCCGGTTCCCGTTTTCTATCATCAGGCGCAACTGGCGGTCGGCAAACAAATCATTCTGGGTCTGCTCTATGTACTGCTTCAACTGAAAACGCGAATACGGGCCTGTGGTATTGCTCATCTCCCACACATCCGTAGCGTTCTCAAAGCGGAACATGACTTCCAAGTCTTCCGGCTCCGGTGCACGGAGCCTTATCCCGTTCCCTTGAAAATGCCGGTCACTCATCATAAAGCAGGCTCCTCATTCTCCTCTTTTACCAAATCCAGCTCATCCAGCATCCGCTTGCGGGTAGGGACACAGAACAGGGAAGCGATCAGCGCCATCATGGCACACAATACGCCCGTGTTGTTCAGAGTCAGATAATAAAATGACAAGTTCACCAATACGGGAACCACCAGCATCCCCGTCCTTATCTCACTCCAGCGGCGATAACTTTTCAAGGCTTCCGGCAATGAACGCTGCTTCACATTCTTCACCAAGGAAAGGCTGAACAGCCGGAGCGATAAAGGAATCAGCCCCACCGCCAGTAAAATCCCTACCGTCTGCAAGACATAATCCATACGGACATCGCCCGCGTAAGCCCCCTCGGTCATCACCCCTGTTTCATAAAGAGCCACCAGGAGCAAAGGCAACACCCATACCGCCACATATTCTATCTGCAAGTATCGCAGCAATTGTCTTATCTTCTTTTCCATTTCTTTCTGTTTTTCCCAGTTTATGCCGTTCCCGTAAACAAAGTACGATTTATGATGGAACGTCCCAACGTCACTTCATCCGTATATTCCAGCTCATCCCCGATAGAGATACCACGCGCTATCACACTCAGCTTCACGTCCATGCCGTCCAGCTTGCGCGAGATATAGAAATTCGTCGTGTCCCCCTCCATCGTCGAGCTCAAGGCAAGGATCACTTCCTTCACCTCACCGCCTTTCACCCGTTCCACCAGACTTTCTATCTGCAGATCGGAAGGACCTATGCCATCCATGGGCGAGATGACTCCCCCCAGGACATGGTACAGCCCCCTGTACTGCTGCGTGGCTTCCACCGCCATCACATCACGGATACTCTCCACCACACAGATCGTGGAAGCGTCCCGCGCCGGATTGGAACAGATACGGCAAGTTTCCGTGTCCGATATATTATGGCACACTTTACAATATTTCACTTCATGTTTCAAGGTAATCATCGCATTACCAAACGCCTCTACCACAGCCGTATCCTGTCTGAGCAGATGCAATACCAGCCGCATGGCGGTCTTGCGTCCCACACCCGGCAACTTGGCAAACTCTCCTACCGCTTTTTCCAGCAGCATGGACGGATATTGTTGGTTCATCAGTTATTTTGTATTATAATGGATGCAAACTTACGCAATTTCAACGATTTTGAGTACATTTGCACTCAAAAAAATAACATGAACGGAATTTATATTCTGCTGACCATACTGCTCTATTTCGGAATACTGCTGCTTGTAGCCCGCCTTACCGGCCGTCATTCCGATAATGACGCGTTCTTCCGCGGCAACCGCCGTTCTCCCTGGTATATTGTTTCTTTCGGAATGATCGGAGCCTCCCTTTCGGGAGTTACCTTCGTTTCCGTCCCGGGTATGGTACGCGGCATCGACATGACCTATATGCAGACCTGTTTCGGCTTCTTCATAGGCTATCTCATCATCGCCCACGTTCTGCTGCCGCTTTATTACAGGTTGAACCTGACCTCCATCTACACGTATCTGGGAGACCGGATCGGAAGGCACGCTTATAAGACGGGAGCCTCCTTTTTCCTTCTGTCCAAGATCATCGGAGCCGCAGCACGCCTTTATCTGGTATGCCTTATCCTCCAGCATTATGTATTCGACGCCTTTCATATTCCTTTCGCCGCCACGGTGATAGGGATTGTCTTACTGATCTGGCTGTACACCCGCCGCAGCGGCATACGCACGATTGTGTGGACGGACAGCTTGCAGACACTCTGCCTGCTGCTGGCGCTGGGATTAATACTTTATGAGGTTTCCGGCCAACTGAATCTGGATTTTCCGGGACTGGTACATGCCATCCGGGAAAATGAGCACAGCCGTATCTTTGTTTTTGACGACTGGCACAGCAAACAGAATTTCTTCAAGCAATTTTTCAGCGGCATCTTCATCACGATTGTCATGACAGGGCTGGATCAGGATATGATGCAGAAGAACCTGTCGTGCAAGAACCTGCGTGAAGCCCAAAAGAACATGTATTGCTACGGCATCTCATTCGTTCCGGTCAATTTCCTGTTCCTGTCACTCGGAATCCTGCTGTTATTGTTCGCCTCGCAACTGAACATCCCCCTGCCGGCAGCCGGGGATGAGATACTGCCCTTGTTTGCGGCGGAAGGCCATCTGGGATTCGCCGTACTGATATTCTTTACCATCGGCATCATTGCAGCCGCCTTTTCCAGCGCCGATTCGGCATTGACCGCCCTCACCACCAGCTTCTGTATAGACATAGCGGGCATAAGCCATTTGTCCGGCAAGGAAGCGGAAAGACGGAGGAAGCTCGTGCACTTCTGCATATCAGTCCTCTTTATCGGATTCATCCTGCTGTTCAAGGCAGTAAACAACAAGAGTGTCATCGACGCTATCTATACCATCGCCTCGTACACTTACGGCCCGTTGTTGGGGCTGTTTGCATTCGGGCTGTTCACCCCAATGCGGCCGCGCGACCGTTTTGTTCCTTACATAGCCATCGCCTCGCCGCTATTATGCTATGCCATAGACCGGCTGGTGTTCACCTCCACCGGCTATCAGTTTGGCTATGAAATGTTAATGTTTAACGGCTTCCTGACTTTTATGGGGCTGACTTGTTTAAGTATAAAAACAAAGAATTATGGAAATACTCAGTGCAGAATTTGTAGTAAGTAACACAAAAGTAGAGAAATGCCCGCAGGACAACCTGCCCGAATATGCATTTATCGGCCGTTCAAATGTAGGTAAATCGAGTCTGATAAACATGTTGGCCAAACGTCCCAAACTGGCTATGACTTCCTCCACTCCGGGGAAGACTTTGCTGATCAATCACTTTCTGATCAATAAAGAATGGTATCTGGTGGATTTACCGGGATACGGATATGCCTCCCGGGGCAAGAAACAGGTAGAAAAGATACAGCAGATTATCGAGGATTATATCCTGGAACGCGAGCAAATGACCAATCTGTTTGTATTGATAGACTGCCGTCTGGAGCCTCAGAAAATAGACTTGGAATTTATGGAATGGCTGGGAGAAAATGGAGTACCCTTCTCTATCATCTTCACCAAAGCCGACAAGCTGACCAATGGCAAGGTTAAGGATAATGTAAACAAATATCTGAAAAAACTGACAGAACAGTGGGAAGAACTCCCTCCTCATTTCGTATCCTCCTCTGAAAAGAAAACAGGCAGACAGGAGATTCTGGATTATATTGACAGCATTAACCGGTCGCTTAAGGCATAGCGTCGAATTACCTAGTGGCGACTACTTAGAACGCAAATGACGCAAATGACACAAATTTATCCCCGTTCCTATTTGTGTCATTTGCGCCATTTGCATTCCGTTCCGGCAAACGCTCAGAGTTTTATGGTCTTCACCTTACCCGGAATCACCGTCAGATGCACCGTACCGTTGCATTCTATATCCACCTTCTGGTATCTGGCCTCCACCACCACTTTTCCGTCCAGAGCCATTATTCCCCATTGGCAGGCGTTTTCCTCGTAAGCGCAATAATAGCCCACAGGAGGCAGAATCTTCCTGTATTTGGGAGGCACAATGATACGTTCCCCCAGTTTCAAGCCCCATTTCATCCCCATCCGGAAAGGCAATGCATCCCTGATCTCTTCCAACCTTTTCAGCCTTTTCTGTTCCTCTTCCTGCAATTGTTTCCGTTGAGCTATCCCGGCACGCCGCCCGGCTTCTTCCTTCAGACGTTCCATCACCGTATGGAAATCTTCCTCGCCCGGCCGGGGAGTGTTACAGGCTATATACCGCTTTTCCTTCCCTTTCTCCACATGATAATAATTCCCGTTCCCGTCCATCACCACGATGCTCCGGTCCGCCAGACGGCCACAGCACCAATACACTTCCTCCTCATCCCCTGCCAGCACACAGGCGAAAACATCAAACAAGGTAGTCCAGACAGGATCCACCAGTTGGCAGTCCTTCGGAACACGGTAATCCGGTATCTTCAGATAAAAGTCATAAAAGTAGATGCCGTTCTGATCCACCCCTCGCATGGAGACATACGGTTTTCCGGTACGGCTGAAAAAGAACGCTCCCACCTTCAGCAGCTCCACACCGCCGTATGGCAATTCCATACAGCCGAATGACAACACCACGGGTTTCTCCCGATAGGTTCTGTTTACCTTCAGGTCGATGTAAGATTCATTGCCCGCACAGTCTGTCACGGCAAGCAGATCCCCCTTCATGAACTTCATTTTCCGGCAGCGGTCCAGCTGTATTCCGGGCTGTCCGGTTTCATTCACCACACCTGCCCAGTTATTCCCGAATCTCACTGCCGCCCGGTCTCCACAGATATCAAACACTTCCGGATACCGGGGCCTTACCGTCATCCTCTCCCCGCGCCTCAATCCCCAAAGCCCGCTTTGTCTGTCATAATAACTTTTCAAAACGGGCTGTCCGCCTTTTTCCGTTGCTGAATCTTCCCGGGTTGTAAGGAAGTCCATCAGCCGGTCGTGCGTTATCACCACCTCCAGTTCATCCTCCCGTTGTCTTTCCTCCTCCGGCAGCAGACCGGATACGGACAGCCTGCCTGTTTCCGCCCGTGCCCGGGACAGCGCGTTGCCAATCATCCGCCCCTCGAACATCGCCGCCCAGTCATGGTTCCGGGCGGGCAGACCGAAGATGCGGTACAGACCCACATTGTCTATCAGCATACAGGACGCCTTGTCGGCCGACCTCCTCAGCCCACGTCCCACCTGTTGCAGGTATTTCGCCAGGGAAAGCGTAGGACGTGCCAGCTGCACGAACTCTACATCGGGACAGTCGAAGCCTTCGGAGAAGATATCCACATTGACCAGCACTTTCACCTTCCCCCGTCTGAAAGCCTCCACCAGTTCCCGGCGTTCCGAAGCCGGAGTCCTGCTGTCGATAGCCACAGCCTCCAGTCCGTGTGCGCTATAACAAGCCGCTATCCGGCGGGCATGGGCGATGCTGACAGCATATACGATTCCTTTCTTTCCGCGAGCATATCGTTCCACGCTCTCATACAGCCGGCCGATACTTGTCTCCCGGTTCAGCACCTCGTTCATCTCCTTTACCTGGTAGTCCCCGTCCGCACCCCGTTTCTTCAGCGAGTCTATCAACCGCTGTTCCCTGCTGTTCGCACGGATGGACACATAGTCAAAGGATGACAACCAACCCTTTCCGATGAATTCCGCGACAGTCCACGAAGCAATCAGGCTGTCGAACAAGTCCGTGAATCCCTTGCCGTTCAGCCGGCAGGGAGTGGCGGTCATACCCAGTTTCCTTGCCTCCGGATAGTTCTCCCAAAGTATCCGGTAGGTTTCCGCCAGGGCGTGATGCGCCTCGTCGATAACGATCAGGTCCGGCTCTTCATCCATGTGCTTCCGGTTTCGTGACAGCCACTGGATGGACATCACCCTCACCCTTCCGTCCTCTTTGCTCATCCCGTGCCGGGACACGGTTTCCTCTATCTGCTCCACCAGCTCCCGGCGGTGCGCCACGATCCATACCCGGCTGCCGGAACCACGCAGGAATTCCCTTACTATGGCGGCCAGCAGATGCGTCTTGCCCGTACCGGTAGGCATCTGTACCATCACACTTCGGTGAAGCTCCCACTCCTTGAAAAGGCGGAGCTTCATCTCCTGCTGGTAGTCGCGAAGAGTGTCGTTCATGCAATACATTATGCGGATGCCGGTCGCTACCGGCAACAAAAAAAAGGGAAGGCCACATGCATCATTGCATGCAGCCTATAGTAAATATCTTATTCTTTACGGATTAATTTTTATCGAAAACCCAATTATCAATAAGTCCTATAAAAGCACAGACTTTAGGATACATTTCCTGAGTTGCTGCTAAATCAAAGTTCTTAAAGTCTTCATAATCGGCAGCTGAACGATTATTGAACAAAATAGAATAAAAGCGTCCCCATTCTTTAGGGAATTTACCTGTAAGAATAAAATGCTGGCTGAATTTTTGACGTACACCTTCATGACTCTTGACTCCGTCTATCTCCGACTGCAACAACAATCCACTCACAGCATAAAAACAGGCATAATACATCCTATTCATTGCCGTATTGTAATAACCACGCTCTATATGATCTTTTATTTCATCTAACAATGATTTGGCTGAATTCAGCCTATATAAAACAATATCAAACCGCTGTTCCGGAGTCATAACAATATCCCCTCCTTCATTATATTCTCATAAAACGGAGTGAAACGTTTTCCCCATTCTTTCATCGACTCTATAAACGGATTGATTTGAACACCGGTTTCTAACTCAATGTCATATAAAGGAGCAGTTAAAAGCATCTTGTCCTCCAAAGTAACCACATCCTTATCTATCAACAGCAACAGGTCTATATCACTATCACTACGCGCATCACCCCGCGCCTCACTTCCATAAAGTATCACCTTTATACCAGGAGCAACCTTATGTAAGGCATTTTGTATAGATTTCACGATTTCAGGACGCTTCATACTCCTTATCTTTAGATTGAATTTGTTGTTAACTGCAATCAAGCTTAATACAAAGAACGAAATTTTTCTTCAAACAAACAAATATTCAGCATCTTAATTGATATCCTATCGAAAAGTTCCTGTTCCATTATTTTTCGCTTTTACCGTCCCTGCAATGAAAGAGTTCTTACATCATATACGGCCTATTCTTCTATGACCCAATCCCCCAGGGTGTGTTTCTCCACATCAAAATTGATCCCCACCTTCACCACTTGCAATCCGCTGAGGGAAAAGCGTTCGGGATACTGCTTCAGATTGATCTGGGCCATGGCCGCTTCCGCAGACCTACCCAGCTTCAATTCAATGACATACAGCTTACCGGCAACACGCATCACCACATCCACACGCCCCTTGGGGGTACGCACCTCCACATCGACATACATCCCGAACAGGGAGAAGATGATGTAGAACAATTGCTGGTAATGTCCCTCATAATTCGTGTTATCACAATACGGAACAGTAGAAAGGAATTCCTGAAGAAGACGCAAGGCCCCGTCCATATCTCCCCCGGCTATCGCAAGATACATACGGGCGATGGTCGTATTGCCTTTCAGCGTGTTATGGGCCAGATAGCCAGGCAGCAAGCTGCGCATCAGCCCGATCCGTATCTCACCGTTCGGAATGTCCAGCGTATACAGTTCGGCCAGCTTGTTGTAATCCTTTATCGTAAAGTAACCGCTCTGATAGAGCAGAGGAACAATGCCCTCCATTTTCTCCGTAGGCGCATCGAAATCAGCAGCCATAGCCTGCATACTTCCCCCTAACTGGGAGGGAAGGACGTGGAACTTGCGTAGCATCTCTATCAGATAAGTGGGCGTGCCGCTGCCAAACCAGTAATTGTTCAACTCGTCATTGGCAAAGGCATTCAGCAGGCTGAACGGATTATAGATATCGGGCGAAGGCCAGGTAAAATGATAACCGTCATATTTCTCCTTCAACTTCTGCAACGTTTCCTCTTTGCTCATTTCCTGCGAAACGGCAAGCCGTTCTATATAAGCTGTCATCTGTTCCTGCATTTCTTCCTGAGTGATGCCACAAATGGCGGCATAGGGCTTCAGCATACTGATATTCAAGATATTGTTCAGCTCGCTGAAGATGCTGAGTTGGGAGAATTTGGTAATGCCGGTCAGGAACACAAAGCGAAGATAAGGGTCGCACGCCTTCAACGGGCTGTAAAAATTGCGCATCACGTTACGGAGAACGGGAAGATCCGTTTCCTCATGCATCACATCCAGCAAAGGCGCGTCATACTCGTCAATAAGGACTACCACCTGTCGGCCGGTCTGTTCGTTGGCACGCATGATGAGTGAAGTCATCCGGTCGTTCAGCTTCACAGCCTCCTCAGGCTTGCCATAAATTTGTTCATATCCGCTAAGCTGGAAGCTCAGCATGCTTTCCAACGTATCCTTGTCCACATGCTTCGCCAGACTCATGTCGAAGTGCAGCACCGGATATTCCGTCCATTCGGTTTCCAGCTTCTCAATGGCCAATCCCCTGAAAAGGTCCTTCTTCCCGGCAAAGTAACTGTGCAACGTAGAAGTCAGCAATGACTTGCCGAACCGGCGGGGACGGCTCAGGAAACAATATTTGGAGGCGCCGTGCGCCATCCGGTAAACATATTCCGTCTTATCTATATAGAGGTAACCCTTGTTGATTATTTCCTCAAAAGTCTGTATGCCTATCGGGCATTTCTTCAATTGCTGCTGTTCCATCATTTTTTCCATTTTAACATTACCGCTACGAAGATAAACAAATTCCGCCACTTCCTGTTGCGTTTACCGCAAAATATGACTTCTTTTCTTCAGAAAAGAATTTTACGATATTGGTAAAGAAAAGCTATCCCATTATTAGGTTATCCGTCTTCAGATCATCCAGCATTCGTTTTATCGCTTGCTGCAATTGTGGTATGTCTTCCAGGCAAATACGATAAATCTCATCAGCATCTACATCGAAATAATGATGTACTATTATATCACGTACCCCCATCACATACCTCCATGGAATCTCCGGATATTGAGCCAATAATTCTTTGTTTGCCACCTTATCCAGATTTTTAATGCTTTCTCCAATCGCAGTCAGTTTCATGCAGATACTATCCAGTTTCATCATACCGCTTTCACTCAATAGAAAATCATCCGGACAGGAGATATCCGAAAAACGAAAACTTATTCTTTCCAGAGATTTCTGTATCAAATCCAATATATGGAAAGCGATCAACGTGTCATACATAAATGCCCTCCCTCTGAATTCTTTCACGTAAAAATGAATCCATTCTATCTCGCAGGCGTACAATATCCACTTTGCAGCCCAATAATTCTTCCAACTCTTGCTTTATACCCGCTAAAGCGAAAAAGCCATGCAGCTGACCTTCCACACACACATCCACATCACTATTTTCAGTCTGCTCGCCACGTGCCACAGACCCGAAAATACCCATACGCACAATGCCATATTTATGAGCATTCTCAGCCATATACTTACGCAATAATGCAATGTATTCAGATGTCGTTTTCATATTTTTCCTCCAAGTAGGTTTTCGCAAATATACAATTTATTTTTCTTCAGACAAAAATTTCTCATTAAAGAATTTACTCAAAGCATCCCCATTATCTCCCTCACTTTTCCCTTCCACTCCCCCAGTTCACGTTCCGCCTCCCGTGACAGCGGCGGGTTGACATACCTGTAAAACTCGATACGCCTCTCATAGTGTTCTTCTATAACCGCCTTCACCTCGAAAAAAAGAAGAAGCGTCATGTTATTTTTTTTCTTCCAGGCTGGTAAAAAAGCCATTAGCCACATGGAGCTTACGCTCCAACTCCCGTCTGTGCAGATTCAACTGGCCCAGACGTTTCACTACCTCGGCAGCCAATTGCCGGGCCTGATCAACAGGATTCAAATGTTCCATCGGATTAAATCGTATTTTTTTATATGAATACTCATTTACATGTCCTCATTCAGGACAAAAACACACGTATCTCGGTTATTATATCGAACTTTGTAACATTGAAAATCAATAACCTGATTCATAAATATCAGGGCTTGCAAATTTAATAAATAAAAACGAATGAACCAATTTAAAATGTCACTGTTTCTGCCACCGATATCACCGGTAAAGGACAGTGCCACCGGACGAACCATCCAGCCGCCCACCTTAACGCCCTACAAGGAAATAACCTTACAGAAAGTGTACAAACTTATCACATCCAGCGAACGCCTGAAAACACTGACCGAGACCGTGCGCCGGGCAGCGGAAAACGGGGATGAAAAAATCTATCGTATGCTCAAGCAGCAGACACTGCCCTACGTTACTCCCTGCGGCGTCTTTTCCTACCGCAAAAGCGACAGCCTGACCGGACCGTCGGGCTTGATTGTAGTGGACATAGACCATCTTGATTCCCGTGGGGAAGCGGAAAAGCTGAAAAGACAATTGTTCGACGACCGCCTCCTGCACCCTGTACTGGCATTCACCAGCCCCAGCGGATACGGAGTAAAAGCGTTCATCCCCTACGACCTGGCACGCATACCCGACACCAGACAGAATACTTCCGAAAACATCCACTGGGCGATGAACTATGTACAAGCGATCTATGATTTCCACAGCAGCCACCCGGACGGGGAAGATAAGAAAACGAACCGCTCCGGCAAAGGCGTGGACCGTTCCGGCAAGGACCTGGTACGGGCCTGTTTCCTCTCGTATGACGAGGAAGCATTGATACGCCGGGAAATTTAAGAAGAATAGAAAAGCATACTCAAAAGAATGCCGGACAAAATTTAAACAGGCACTCAAAAAACAACAAATATCATGAACATGAACAATCCTTTAGAAAACTTGCGGCAGCTGACCGAAGCTGTCCGCATGGCAGGCGCGGATATCGCTCCCACCTACATTGAATATGTACAACTGGCTTTCGCCATCGCAAACGATTGCGGGGAAGCGGGACGCAATGATTTCCTCTCCCTCTGCTCCCTTTCCTCCAAATACGACGAAAAAAATGCACAAGCACTGTTCTCGAACGCGCTTCATGCCGATAAAGAAGATATACATCTGGGAACCGTGTTCCATCTGGCCGGGCAATGCGGAGTGAAGATTTCCGGCAGTGCCGGCTCTCACAAGGCAGGGACAATGGGGACAGCAGGGACAGCCCCGGATTTTCCACACACGTGCGCGCGATATAATAAGGTGGAAAATAACATTTCCGATGATACCGACGAGGAGGAACAGCTCACCGAAGGCTCCGATCCTTATTCCCCCCTGCCTACCTTTCCACAGAACTATGTGTGGCCGGAACTGCTGGAGAGAATCATTTCCTTCGGTAAAAATCCCGAACAGCGTGATATATTGCTCCTGGGAGCGTTTACCGTACTGGGCGCCTCCCTCTCCCACATAGTGCGGTGCCAGTACGGCCGGAAGTGGCAGGCCCCCTGTATGCAGACTTTCATCGTGGCCCCGTCCGCCTCGGGAAAAAGCGCGTTGACGTGGGTACGGCTCCTCATCGAACCCATACACGACAAGATACGCAGCGAGGTGAAAGAGGCGATGAAAACTTACCGCCGGGAAAAGGCTGCCTACGACTCTCTGGGCAAGGAACGGAAAAATCAGGAAGCTCCCGTATTGCCTCCCAACCGGATGTTCCTCATATCGGGAAACAACACCGGAACAGGCATCCTGCAAAATATCATGGATTCCAACGGAACGGGCATCATCTGCGAAAGTGAGGCGGACACCGTATCCACCGCCATAGGGACCGAATACGGAAACTGGAGCGACACGCTGCGCAAGGCGTTCGACCACGACCGCCTGTCCTACAACCGGCGCACCGACCGCGAATATCAGGAGGTGAGCAGAAGCTACCTCTCCGTGCTGCTCTCGGGTACGCCCGCACAGGTAAAGCCCCTGATCCCCACGGCGGAGAACGGTCTGTTCTCCCGCCAGAACTTTTATTATATGCCACGCGTCACCCAGTGGGCAGACCAGTTCGGCGAGGATGAGGTGGATGTGGACGAGGAATTCCGCCTGATGGGCAACGAATGGAAAAACACGCTGGACGAGCTGACGCTTCGGGGATTGTTTACCCTGAAGCTGACTCATGCCCAGCATAAACAGTTCAACTTCCTGTTCGACAAGCTGTTCCATCGTTCCGGCAAGATCAACGGGGACGAGATGAGCAGTTCCGTCATCCGTCTTGCCGTCAATGCGTGCCGCATGATGTCGATAGTCGCCATCCTGCGAAGCCTGGAAGACCCTTCTCTGGTGAAACCTGACGCGCATATTTCTTCCGATAATCTGAAGGACCGTATCATCCCGCGCTGGAACCTGGTGATTACAGACGATGATTTCCATGCCGTGCTTGCCTTGGTGGAGCCTCTTTATCTGCACGCCACCCATGTTCTTTCGTTTCTGTCCTCCTCCGTTATCAAGCGCCGGAGCACGGCGGACAAGGATATGCTCTTTGCCGAGATGGAGGACGAGTTTACCCGCCGGCTGTTGCTGGAAAAAGCGCACGACAGGAGGATACCTGAATCCACCGCGCTGACCTGGCTCAAACGGCTCACCAAACAAGGGGCGCTGGTGAGTGTGGACGGCAAGGGGACGTATCACAAGAACTGACCCGGCTCTCTATATGTACACGCATGTGTGTGTGAGAAAAAAAGGGGCTGTCCCCACTGTCCCCGTGTCCCCGTCGCTGCTCCGTGCGGCCGTTGTTCCCGGATAACAAAAATCGTTTGTGGCAGTTCATTGGGATTGTTCGGGAAACTCCGGATAAACTTTATATACGACACTCCATGCCGGTTAGAATAAAAACAATCGGGCACGCTTTATGCCGAAAGGGGATTTGAATAATTTGCCCATGTGTCAATGTACCGATTTATTGATTTGCTGCTATGTGCAATTTACCAATGTGCCAACCGGGCCGCACTCTATACCATAGGTGATTGGCCGTTGGTTCATTATCATCATCTATCAAACTCACGTTAAACAAGAAACCATTCATGAATAAGACCGAAACAGCCCTTCTCTATTTTCCGGACAGTACGCCGAAAGTAGCCGTGCGTCATCTGATGCGCTGGATCGCCCGGTGCGCACCGTTGCTCCACGCCCTGGAAGCCACCGGATACCATCCCTGTCAGAAATCCTTCACCTGCCGCCAGTTGCAACTCGTCTACCTCCACCTGGGAGAACCGTGATTCCCCCTGGAATCTGCCACAGACTGTCCGAGAACTCTTCCTCTCTCTTTGAGCGTGGATTACGCGGAAAGAATAAAGAGGGAAGCGTGAAATCCCCCCTGAAGTCACCACATGACGCAAGTGCTGGCCGAGTTCCCGGACAGTTTCCCCAAAGGGTCAAAAGGGGTCGGAAGGGGTCACGCCGCACGGACGTGAAGTTATCTTTGCAGTGTCAGAAGGAACCAGCCGCACCCCGGCACAAGATTACAAAAATCCTGGTACAAGATTCCGCGGATCTTGTACCAAGTTTCACCGAACGCCGCAGCAGTGTGCGCCTTGCTCCTACCTGACACTTTTCCGATAATAATAACCCTTTAAAAACAAAAACGATGATCAACTACAGTATCTCACTCCGTGCCAATCCCAGTGACCAGGATGCTCCCAAGAAGGCTTATGCCAACGCCCAGTACTCAGAAATCATGACACTGGACAAGTTTGCCGAGCATATCTCGACCCACGGCTCCAAATACAACCGTGCCGACATCCAGGCGGTCCTGATCCAAGCGGTGGACTGTATGCGGGAGCAGCTTCTGGCAGGACAACGCATCCAGATGGGCGATCTGGGCACTTTCTCCATTCATATCAACAGCATGGGAGCCGAATCACTGGAGACATACAATCCCGCCATCCATGTGGAAGACCTGAACGTGCGCTGGAAAGCCGGGACCCGTTTCCTCAGCTTGCTGAAAGACAGCGTATTCAACCTGGTCCCTACCCGAAAGGCTGCCAAGCTGGTGGTTAAAGCCCTGAAAGCGGGGAAAAACACCGTGGACCTGACGGGAGAGGCTTCCGGACCAGATGACAAGACGGAAGAAAACGCCTGAACTTTCCGGGCTTCTGAAGTCTGATAGTATTTTGCCTTTCTGAAATGAAACGGTTACTCTGAAGTAGACCTGTATTTCTGTAAAGATCTGCCTTTCTGAAATAAAACGGTTGTTCTGAAGTAGACCTGTGTTTCTGTAAAGATCTGCCTTTCTGAAATGAAACGGTTACTCTGAAATAAACCTGTAAGCACTCAATTTAGGGCATCCCCCTTCGAAAGGGCACTTTTCAGTGCCCTA
>CAUAWO010000051.1:0-15346 GCA_958432865.1 Bacteroides stercoris | reverse complement strand
CAGTTGTTTCTTCTGACTTCTTGGGTGATACTCGTACTTCTATCTTCGATGCTAAAGCTGGTATCGCTTTGACTGATACTTTTGTTAAGGTGGTTTCTTGGTATGACAACGAAATCGGTTACTCTAACAAAGTATTGGATTTGATTGCTCACATGGCTTCTGTAAACTGCTAATCAGTTAAAAACCATATAGCGAAAGCCGTCTGAAGTAATTCAGACGGCTTTTTTTTATGTAGTTTTGCGTGCTAAGTTGCACATTTTCGTTATCTTTGTGCGACTGTTACAAAAACTTAGGATGGAAAAGTACGATTTGATAACGATATTAGGACCTACCGCTTCAGGAAAGACTCCTTTGGCAGCGGCTTTAGCTTACAAGTTGGATACCGAAATTATCAGTGGAGATAGCCGGCAGGTATATCGCCGGATGGATTTAGGTACGGGAAAGGATTTGGAAGACTATGTCGTGAATGGACAGCAAATACCTTACCATCTGATAGACATTGTAGACCCCGGATATAAATATAATGTATTTGAATTTCAACGTGATTTTTTGAATGCTTATGATCAAGTGAGATGGAAAGACAAACTTCCTATATTATGCGGAGGTACGGGGATGTATCTTGAATCCGTGTTGAAGGGATATAGGCTGCTTCCTGTTCCAGAGAATCCCAAACTTAGGGACTCGTTAGCAGATAAATCATTAGCGGAACTCACCCGGTTGTTGTCAACTTACAGGAAACTTCATAACTCTACGGACGTAGATACTGTAAAGCGGGCTATCCGGGCCATTGAAATAGAAGAGTATTACAAGCACCAATCAGCGGAATACCGTGAGTTCCCGCAAATTCATAGTTTGATCATTGGAGTAGATATAGCTCGTGAGTTACGTCGTGAAAAAATATCCCACCGTTTGAAGCAGCGTTTGGATGAAGGGATGGTAAACGAAGTGAAGGCTTTGTTGGATAGTGGTATTTCTTCCGAGGATTTGATTTATTACGGATTGGAATATAAGTATTTGACTTTATATGTCTTGGGTAAACTTTCTTTCAATGAAATGTTTCATCAATTGGAAATAGCTATCCATCAATTTGCCAAACGGCAGATGACCTGGTTCCGGGGCATGGAGCGGCGAGGGTTCACTATACATTGGCTGGATGCTTGCCTGCCTATGGAAGATAAGGTGGAAAAAATCATTAATTTGTTACACACTAAAAACTAAATGTTATGGCTGTAGAACCAAACAGATGGGGGATTATTTATAATCCGAAAGCCGGAAGCCGTAAGACTCAGAAGCGTTGGAATGAGATACGTAGCTATATGGAAAACCGTAAGGTGGTTTTTGACTACGTACAGTCCGAAGGTTTTGGGTCGGTGGAACGACTCGCCCGTACCTTGGCTAATAATGGTTATCGAACCATTGTGATTGTAGGTGGAGACGGAGCGATCAATGATGCTATTAACGGTATTATGACTTCTATGGTGGAGGATAAGACAAATATCGCTTTTGGAATCATTCCTAATGGTATTGGTAATGACTTTGCCAAATATTGGGGGTTGGATGAAGATAATTATAAAGCAGCGGTAGATTGGATTATCAATCGTCGTCTGAGGAAAATTGATGTGGGGCGTTGTAATTATTTTGATGGAGAGAAGCACACCTCCCGCTATTTCCTGAATGCCATATATATAGGTTTAGGTGCGCGTATTGTACAGATCTCAGATGGTACCCGCCGTTTTTGGGGAATACGTGAGTTGTCTTTTGCCGCTTCCATGTTCCTGTTGCTGTTTGAACGTAAATTGTACCGTACACATCTTTGTATCAATGGCGAACATATTCGTGGACGTATCATGACGGTATGTGTGGGAAGTGCCCGTGGATACGGTTTGACACCTAGTGCAGTTCCTTATAATGGCTGGTTGGATGTGTCGGTTATTTATCGTCCGGAGTTAATTCAACTTTTCTCGGGTATGTGGATGCTGTTGCAGGGACGTATTTTAAATCATAAAATGGTGAAACCTTATCGTACACGGAAAGTAAAAGTACTACGTGCGCAGAATGCTTCTGTCAGTTTGGACGGGCGTATTTTAGACCGCCATTTCCCTTTGGAAATTACGATCCAGCCGGAAGCTATAACTTTGATTATCCCTAATTAAAAACTATAGATATCCATTTCTTGCTTTAAGGATAGAGGCAGAGTAGATATCTCAATGAATAGACGTAAGATAATGACAATTTCAGATTTAAGAAAGACAGATAATTTCTTTTTACTGGCTGGTCCTTGTGTGATCGAAGGAGAGGAAATGGCTCTCCGAATAGCAGATCGTATTGTGAAAATAACAGATAAACTGGGTATTCCCTATGTGTTTAAAGGATCTTATCGTAAGGCTAACCGTTCCCGTTTGGATTCGTTTACAGGAATAGGTGATGAAAAGGCCTTGAAAGTACTTCGTAAAGTACGGGAAACTTTTGGAATTCCTGTGGTAACCGATATTCATAGTGCTGGAGAAGCTGCTATGGCCGCTGAATATGTGGATGTGTTGCAGATTCCTGCTTTCCTTTGTCGCCAGACTGATTTGCTGGTGGCGGCAGCTCATACCGGAAAGATTGTCAACATCAAGAAAGGACAATTTTTATCACCTGGCGCCATGCGTTTTGCTGCTGACAAAGTGGTGGAGGCGGGTAATGATCAGGTTATGCTGACCGAGCGGGGAACGACTTTCGGGTATCAGGATTTGATTGTAGATTATCGGGGTATTCCGGAAATGCAGACTTTAGGTTTTCCTGTAATTCTGGATGTGACACATTCTTTGCAACAACCTAATCAGACTGCCGGTGTGACAGGTGGTATGCCGCAGCTTATTGAAACGGTAGCCAAGGCTGGCATAGCGGTAGGAGTGGACGGTTTGTTTATGGAAACCCACGAAGACCCTTCTGTCGCTAAGAGTGACGGAGCGAATATGTTGAAACTGGATTTGCTGGAAGGGCTATTGACCAAACTGGTAAGAATCCGCCAGGTGTTATAAATGTTATTCGTTGGGGATTCACAGGTAAGATGGGTTAATTTATTTGGACTATGGGGCAACTTGCATGAATAGTATAAAATAAGGTCGGTTTTTGCAGTAGAAACCGGCCTTACCTTTCTTTCTCCGTCAAAACAGAAAAAAGAATAGAAGCAGATGTGGATTATTTTTTTAGAATATAAGCCTTCATGCGGGCTATATCATTTAAGTAATCTTGCAAATCTTGTTCATGGTCTTCTTCTTCTGCCATAATATGTTTGGCAATATCACAAGTGGTGAAGTCAATTCCGTTTGTGAATTCAGCAATTTGCTGATAGCGGTAGATGGCACAACGTTCGGATTCTACATTTTGTTTCAACAAGATTTCCGAACCGAAATCTACGGGCGCATCATATTTGCAGCGAGCTAAATCAAACCATTGTTTAGGGTCAAGTACGGGTACGCCTTCCAATTCAATGATACGGTCGGCCAATAATTTTGCATGGTTATATTCCTCGGCTGCATGTTCTTGAAACTCGCGTTGTACATCACCGCGCATAGCGCCTTCTACTACGAATGAACCTACCCAGTATTGGTAGAAAGCCAACCATTCTTCGGACAGAGCTGCATTCAGCTGAGCCAATAAGTCCACAATGTCAATTTTATCCTTCAGGATATTCACAGATTCTTTAGCCATAATGTAAAGTTTAAGTTAGTGTTTATTATTATTTAGTCCACAGCGGGTATAGTCATGTCGTCTAACACACCTATGCCTTCCTGGTCTACATCTTTTTTTACGTCAGAACTGGTATAAAGCCAGATACCGAATCCCAGCACAAATAAAATAAGGAGGATGATTCCCCATAATTTACCTTTACTCATAGTTTCTTGGTTTTAGTTTCTTTTAATAACAGCTGGTACTGAAAAAGGTTTTGTAAGTAGAGAAAAAAACAGGCGTCTGTTATGGAAAAACGGACGCCTGTGTGTGTGAAGTATGAATTGATATTAGATTTTATCCTATTTTGCTGATTTTTTTTAGTTTCTCTTCATCAATGATTTTAATTTTTCTACCGTCGATGGTAATCAGTTTTTCAGTTGCAAAGTTAGAAAGCGTACGGATTGCGTTCGAAGTAGTCATATTTGATAAGTTTGCCAAATCTTCTCGTGAAAGGTAAATGCTTAGTGTAGATTCATCTTCTTCTACTCCATAAGTATCTTTCAAAAATAACAGAGATTCCGCCAATCGTCCACGAATATGTTTTTGCGTAAGATTTACGGTTCTTTCATCAGAAATTCCCAAATCTATAGAAAGTTGGCGGATAAAGAACAAAGCTAATTCAGAGTTGTCTTTTATCAGTTTCATAATGGCCGGCATGGGAATAAGGCAGATAGTGCAAGGCTCGAAAGCGGAAGCAGCTGTCACGAAGTTCCCTTCGGCAAAAAAAGCTCGGTATGCGAAATATTCTTTCGTCTTTAATACGCGGATAATCTGGCTACGTCCTCCCACACCTTCTTTGTAGATTTTTACTTTTCCACTAAGAAGACACATAAGGTGCATCGGAGTTTCTCCTTCGCAGTATATCGTCTCATTCTTTTTATACTTCTGTATCGTAAAGTTCTGAGCCAAGAACTCTCTTTGTTCCTGTGTTAAAGGTTGCCATAAGTCTGGTATACTTTCAGCAATCTCAGTTTCTGATAATTCTTTTCTAACCATAAACGTGCTATAAAACCGTGTTATAGAGCACAAATATAAGAAGAAAAAATAAAAGGACGAAGTAATCAGAAGAAAAAAGAAAGATATATTATTAATTTATCTTCAAAAAATAACAAAAGGATAGGTTCTTATCTCCTATCCTTTCTTTTTTTGTGAAATTTTATTTGGTGAACAGTAATTCACGATATTTAGGTAATGGCCAAATCTCATCGTCTATTTCTAGTTCCAAATGGTCAATATGGTCGCGGATTTCTTCCAGATATGGACGCACTTGTTCCTCGTAACTGAAGGCTTTCTCTACTTGGCTTCCCAAATGATTTGCTACTTTTCGGGCTTCTGTCATGTTGTGCACGGCTTTTTTAATAGCAAGTATGCGGTTTTGAATTTCACGTACCAAATTCTTCCGGTCTTCGGTCAGCTCTTCGTATTCTTCGGTGGAGAATATCTCTTTCAGACCACGAAGATTTTCTAATAGTCTGTTCTGATAAATTACAGCTGTGGGAACAATATGATTGATAGCTAGATCGCCTAGTACACGACTTTCAATCTGGACCTTTTTAGTAAACTTTTCCAGTTCCACTTCTATACGACAGAACAATTCATTTTCATTGAATATTTTTTCGCCTATCAGTACTGCACGAGATTGCTCATCGTTGAACTTCAGGATGGCTTCGGGTACATGGCAGATATTGGTCAATCCGCGTCGCGCGGCTTCTGCTTTCCATTCTTCCGAGTAGCCGTCACCTTCAAAACGGATGTTTTGTGAAGCGATGATGGTTTCTTTTAATACCTTATACAGAGCTTCTTCCTGTTCCATCCCTCCGTTTACTAATTTATCTATCTGGGTCTTGAACTCATTCAACTGGTGTGCCATAGCGGCATTGATCACAATCATTGATGCGGCACAGTTGGCAGATGAGCCTGCAGCACGGAATTCAAAACGGTTTCCGGTGAAGGCAAAAGGAGAGGTACGGTTACGGTCTGTATTGTCTTGCAATATGGCAGGTATGCGCCCGATACCCAATTGCAATGCTTTCTTTTCATCAGGGGTCAGTTCGGCGTCATTCAGACGTGCCACTACTTCGTCCAACATATGGGAAAGATGACGTCCTAGGAAAATAGACAGAATAGCGGGGGGGGCTTCATTTGCTCCTAGGCGATGGCTGTTTCCGGCACTGACAATAGAGGCACGTAGTAAATCCTGGTTTTTATAGACCATCATCAGTACGTTGACTATGAAAGTCAGGAAAAGCATATTTCCTTCCGCAGTCTTGGCAGGAGAGAACAAATTGATACCTGTGTCTGTACAAAGTGACCAGTTGTTGTGTTTGCCCGATCCGTTTACTCCTTTGAATGGTTTTTCGTGGAGCAGTACAGTAAAATTGTGTTTGGAAGCGATACGTTTCATCAGGTCCATTACCAGCTGGTTATGGTCGTTGGCCAGATTTACATCTTCAAAAATAGGAGCTAGCTCAAATTGGTTGGGAGCCACTTCGTTATGCCGTGTTTTTACCGGAATCCCTAGTTTGTGACATTCCAGTTCCAATTCTTTCATAAAACTGGTTACACGTGGAGGGATGGAACCGAAGTAGTGGTCGTCTAGCTGCTGGTCCTTGGCAGACGAGTGTCCCATCAAGGTGCGTCCGGTCAGGCAAAGATCCGGACGTGCATTATATAGTGCGGTATCCACTAAAAAGTATTCTTGTTCCCAACCCAGATTGGCGAATACGCGTTTTACGTTTGGATCGAACATTCTGCAAACCTCAGTTGCCGCTTTGTCTACAGCACCTAATGCCTTCAACAAAGGAGTTTTGTAGTCGAGTGCTTCGCCTGTATAAGAGATGAAGATAGTAGGAATACAAAGTGTGCTGTCTACAATGAAAGCCGGAGAAGAAACATCCCATGCCGTATAGCCACGTGCTTCAAATGTGTTCCGGATACCGCCGTTGGGAAAACTGGACGCATCCGGTTCTTGTTGGATAAGCAGCTTGCCCGAGAAGCGTTCTATAACATTACCGTCATCACCGAATTCAATAAAGCCGTCGTGCTTTTCGGCAGTTCCGTCAGTCAGAGGCTGGAACCAATGAGTGTAGTGGGTAACATTAAAGGTCTTTGCCCAATTCTTCATGCCATTGGCTATCATGTCGGCCATTTCACGATTGATAGGGGTACCTTTCTCGATTGCATTTATTACTGCTTTATAAGCCTCACTAGGCAGATATTCCTGCATTTTTTTACGGTCGAATACGTGGTTGCCGTAATAATCAGCTAACTTTTCAGAGGGGTAGTCAACTTTAACGGGGCGTCTGTTGGCTAACTCCTGTAGAGCAAAAAATCTCATTTTGGACATGTTGTCTTTCTTTTACTGGTTGTTGGCTGCAAAAATACTGCTTTTTGATTAATAATTCGCTATATCGCTAATCATTTTTCATTTCTGTTAAGGATGTTAATTAAGTATTATCATGCGTCAGCCTGTTGGTTTTTGTTTATATTTGCTCTTCAAACAATGAAAAGAAAGTACATTGATGCACTATATACGGATTGTCAGGTTGATTATATTTTGTCTTTTGTTACCTTTAGCTGTTCAGGCTAAGAGGGAAAAGGTTGATATGCCCGACAAGCCGATGGTGTCCGATTCCATTCTTCAGTGTATTTTCCAGTTTTCGCCGTTCTATTCCCGTATCATTGATGAGTATAAGGCTGATTTATATATAAAAGGAAAAGTAAAGGTACATAAGCGCAATCACCTTATCCGCTATGTACCGTCCATGTTTCGTTTCGAAAAACACATCAATGATTACCTTATGGAATCTCTTAGTGAGCTGCATTATACGGCCCCTGATATATACGACCGTAAGATAAAAGCGGTATCCACTACATTTCCACGTAACAGGGGACAGATAACGGATGTGATGGATTATTTGAACATGAATATCTATTCTTCTTCATTGATGTCCGATAAACTTCTTTCTCCTTTGGATAAGAAATCTAGCAGATATTATCATTATTTATTGGATTCTATAGCCGGTCCTCCCGATTGCCAGCGGTATAAAATACTTATTATTCCCAAATTCCGTGGTACACAGTTGGTCAGTGGATATATGTGGGTTAGTGATCAGATATGGACTATTCGTGAACTTTATATTGAAGGCGTTTATGATGTGATCCGCTTCAAGGTCCGTGTCAAGATGGGAGAGGAGGGCGATGTGGAGTTTCTGCCGGTGCAGTTTGATTTGAATCTTGTTTTTAAGTTTATAGGTAACCATCTGGAAATGGATATGGGAGCCTGGTTGAAATACAATGAAATTAAATTTTATGAAGGAGCCGCCCGGCGTAAATCTCAAAAGAAGCATCGCCATGACCTGACGGAATCCTATAAGCTGACTTGTGACTCGGAACAGCTGATAACAGATAAGGAAAAGTTCAATGAGCTGCGTCCCATTCCGCTGTCCGCTTTGGAGGATTCTTTGTATAGAAGTTATGCTTTACGTCAGGATACGCTTTTACGCGTACCGAAAAAAAAGAAGAATGAACATTTGGAGTTTTGGGGGGAGTTGGGTGACATGCTTATCAGTAGTTACAATGTGAATTTGTCCAGTATGGGGAGTGTGCATTGTTCTCCACTTATTAATCCGGTGCTGTTGGATTATAGCCACAGCAGGGGCTTTTCGTATAAGCAGAAGTTTAAATACAGTCGGCTTTTTCATGATGGACGTATACTTAGAATCAGTCCGCAGATAGGTTATAATTTTACACATAAGGAACTTTATGTGAAAGCGGATGCCGATTGGCAATATTGGCCGGAAAAGCAGGCTAGTTTTGAGGTTAGTGTAGGTAACGGTAACCGCATATATAGTAGTGTCGTATTGGATCAGCTAAAGCAATTGCCCGATAGTACCTTTAATTTTGACCAATTGGAATTGGACTATTTCAAGGATGTGTATCTCAATCTGTTCCATAATATAGAAATAGTGAACGGCTTGTTTATTAAAGCAGGTGTTTCCGTACATTGGAGGTATCTGATAAATAATTCGAAAGTCATTCTTGAAAAGCCGTTGCCTGATAAGGATTGGGCTGCATTGCGAGGTATCAGATCAGAATACAATAGTTTTGCACCTCGTATACGTATTGAATGGACTCCCGGTATGTATTATTACATGAACGGTCGCCGGAAGATGAATGTAGGTTCCAGTATGCCTACTTTTATGCTGGATTATGAACGGGGCATTAAAGGTGTATTCAAGAGTACGGGTGCTCATGAACGTTGGGAGTTTGATATACAGCAAAACTTGAAACTGAGCGGAATCCGAAGTATCGGTTATCGCATTGGGGGGGGGATGTTTACCAAGCAGGAAGATATGTATTTCGTGGATTTTGCTAACTTTGCCCGTCGTAATCTTCCCGAAGGATGGAATGATGATATTGGTGGCACTTTCCAATTGCTGGACGGACGTTGGTATAACTCCTCACGTCAGTACTGGCGGGGGAATTTCACCTATGAGTCTCCTTTTATTCTCTTGAAACCCTTAAACCGTTGGCTGGGATTAGTCCAGCAGGAGCGTTTGTATGGTGGTATCCTGTTCATGCCACATCTTAATCCATATATCGAGTTGGGTTATGGCATCGGCACACATATATTTGATGTGGGGGCTTTTGTAAGCACTATCAACGGGCAATTTGATACCTTTGGTTTTAAATTCACTTTCGAGTTATTTAATAAATAATCCTGTTCAAACAATCTGTTTGGTTTTCTGTTTATTACAACATAACAGAAACTAAACAGTGTATGCATTATAAAATATTTTTATGTGTTCTTTTGTTCCCGGTTTCATTATCAGCTCAAAACGGGGAATTATCTTTAACATTGGAACAATCTGCCAGCCTGATGAACAAGGGCAGCCGCACGTTGCAAATGGCGGATAAGGCTGTAGATATAGCACGCAGTGAGCGACAAAAGATGAATGCTTTTTGGTATCCGTCTTTGAATGCATCGGGTGCATACGTCCATTTGTCCAACCATATTGAGGTCAAGGAACCTTTAAGGCAATTTACCGATCCGGCAAAAGACTTTGTACATTCCATTGTGCCCGATGATAAATTTATTTCTTCTATTCTTGATAATATAGGTGCGCATACCCTTACTTTTCCTTTATTAGAACGTAACCTGACGACCATAGATGCTAATGTGATGTGGCCGCTTTTTACAGGCGGAAAACGAATTTTTGCAAGCCGTATCGGCAACCGTATGGTAGATTTGGCCAAAGCAGGTAGGGAAGAGGCGGGAGCTACTTTGCAATCGGAGTTGGTGGAAACTTATTATGCTTTGCGTCTGGCGCAAAGAGTGGTGGATGTACGCGAGCAAACCTTTTTAGGCTTGCAGAAACATTACCGTAATGCCATGAAGCTGGAGGAGAACGGTATGATAAATAAGGCCGAACGCCTCTTTGCTCAGGTCACTATGGACGAGGCCAGACGTGAGTTGGAATCTGCCCGGAAAGATTTGAATGTGGCGCAAAATGCCTTGAAAGTCTTGTTGAATGTGGAAGACGCCATATCCATCAACCCCAGTTCTCCTTTGTTTATGAACCATGATCTGCCCGATGAACTTTATTTCAAGAATCTGGTAAGTACCGGCAGCTATATAGTAAGTAAATTGCGAATACAGGAGGCGATGGCTGATAATCAATTGAAAATCAGTAAAAGTGCATATATTCCTACCATTGCATTGTTTGGAAAGCAGACACTTTATGCAGAGAATCTTCCGAAAAACCTGATGCCCCGTACTTTGGTAGGAGTGGGTTTTACTTGGAATATATTCGACGGACTGAACCGTGAAGCCAATATCCGTCAGACACGTCTTACTAAACAAACTTTGCAACTGGGAAGGGAAAAGGCTCAGAATGAATTGGGTGTTTTGGTAGACAAGTTATATAGCGAAATTCAGAATGCAAAGGATGATGTCGCCGCACTCAACACCACGATTGAGATGAGTCGTGAATTGGTACGTATCCGTAAAAAATCCTTTCAGGAAGGAATGGCTACCTCTACTGATGTGATTGATGCGGAAACGATGCTATCCAAGGTGCAGATTGCTTTTTTGCTGGCTTATTATAAATATGATGTGGCACTGGCATCTCTGCTCTCTACTTGCGGAATGCCCGAAAGTTTTTGGCAGTATAGCCGTACCGGACAAACCGAGAACTTTATATTCGGGAAATAATAAAAAAAGAAAACAATATGGAAAAAGAGAAGAAACAGTTAGGAGTCGCTTTTATCGTTGTTCTTGTGGCCATTGTTATGGTGTCTGCCATTGGGATTATAGCTATGAGCAATAAACCGGTTGTATTGCAGGGGCAGATAGAAGCTACTGAAATACGGATTTCCGGAAAACTTCCTGGTAGAATTGATACCTTTTTGGTCCGGGAGGGACAGTATGTAAAGATGGGTGACACCTTGGTTGTGATTAACAGTCCTGAGGCTTGGGCGAAGTTCCAGCAGGTAAATGCCTTGGAAGATATTGCGAAATTTCAGAACAAGAAAATAGACGACGGTACACGTCGGCAGATAGTCCGTTCGGTAGAAGAATTGTGGAACAAGTCAAAGAGTGACTTGCAACTGGCCACGGTGACGTATGACCGTATTCAGGCACTTTACAAAGATAGCGTGGTCACCAGCCAGCGGAAAGATGAAGTGGAAGCCATGTATAAAGCTGCTGTTGCCGCCGAACGGGCGGCGCATCAACAATTCCTGTTAGTGAAGGACGGAGCGCAGAAAGAGGATAAAGAGAGTGCCCGCTCCTTGGTGGATGCGGCTCGGGGCACTGTGAATGAGGTTCAGGCCTTGTTGATGGATGCCCGCCTCACAGCTCCCGAAGACGGACAGATATCAACCATCTACCCCAAGCGTGGAGAACTGGTAGGAGCGGGGACTCCCATTATGAGTCTGGTAGTATTGGATGATTGTCATGTAGTGCTTAATGTCCGTGAGGACTATATGCCTTATTTCCGTATGAACGAGAATTTTATGGGAGATATTCCGGCTCTTGATGTAAAAAACAAGGCATTTAAAATCAATTACATCAGCCCGTTGGGGAGTTTTGCCACTTGGCGTTCTACCAAGCAGACGGGGACATACGATATGAAAACTTTTGAAATTCATGCGCTGCCTGTAGAGCCGATGGAGGGATTAAGACCGGGTATGTCCGTCTTGGTAAATCTGGATGAATTGAAATGATAGAAGGATAGCTATGTTATTCTGATTGCAGTGAATGGTAAATATAAATGAACTACTTGAATGAAAGAATCTCCTTTTATAGCGGTATTGAAACGTGAACTGGACCGTATGGTTTCCCGGCGCATTTATTTTGCATCGTGTATCGTCTTGCCTTTGTTTTCTATCTTCTTTATGGCTACAATTTTTGGTAACGGACAGATGGAGAATCTGCCTGTGGGTGTTGTGGATGGTGATAATACAGCCACTTCTCGTGAGATAATTCGTATGACCGAGGCTGTTCCCACTTTCCGCATCACTCGGCATTATGCCGATGAAGCGGAGGCCAGGGCAGATGTGCAGCGGAAAAGTATTTATGGATACCTCAGTATTCCGTCTGGTTTTGAAGCAAAGGTGATGGATGGTAAGGAAACAGCTCTGACTTATTATTACCATTATGCATTGATGAGTGTGGGAAGTGAGATTCACGGAGCATTTCAAAGTTTGTTGAAAAGCATCTCGGTAGTTCCCATTGTCACTCATGCTGTGGCATTGGGTATAAATCAGGAAGAGATAGAATCTTTTCTGTTACCGGTCACCACACAGAATCATCCGTTATTTAATCCTGATATGGATTATTCGGTCTATCTTACACAGCCATTCTTCTTTGTTTTTCTGCAAGTTATCTTGTTGTTGGTCACTACATACTCCATTGGCAGTGAAGGGAAATTCCATACTTCAGCCAATTGGCTGGCAGTGGCAGATGGGAATATCTGGGTGGCGGTCACTGCCAAGTTACTTCCATACAGTTTTATCTTCATCGTTATGAGTATTCTGGCAAACTATGTCTTTTTTGGTGCCATGCATATACCGATGGATTGTGGTTTTTGGGCGTTGAATCTTACTTCGGCACTATTGGTCATTGCTACGCAGGCGCTGGCGGTTTTTCTGTTCTCTCTTTTTCCTGCGTTGAGTATTATTATCAGTATCGTTTCCATGGTAGGATCGTTAGGCGCTACCCTTGGCGGGGTTACCTTTCCGGTGCTTCACATGTTTGCACCGGTGTACTATGCCTCTTATCTTTTCCCCGTCCGTCACTTTGTCGAGATTGGACAGAATCTGCTTTATGGCAACTATGGTTATGCGTATATGTGGGGCAATGTAGCCTGTCTGCTGTTGTTCCTTATTCCTCCTTTATTGTTGTTACCTCATTTGAAACGCTCTTTAATCAGTCGGAAATATGACGATATTGAATAATATATTAGCTGTATCTTGGCACGAGTTTCGTGTGATGTGTACCCGCTATTCCATTTTATTGGTACTCAGCGGTGGCATCTTTGTGTATGGATTACTTTATAACTATATGTATGCTCCCAATGTGGTACGCGATGCTCCGGTGGCAGTAGTGGATATGAGTCGCACTCCGTTAAGCCGCAGTTACATCCGTTTGCTGGATGCCACTCCGCAGGCACGGGTATTGACAAACAATGCTGATTTGCCTGCTGCTAAGGAATTGATGAAATATGATGAAGTGGTGGGTATTGTTTACATTCCCGCGGATTTTGACGCTCGTGTGGGGCGTGGTGAAGAAGCGATATATATTATGTACAGCACCACTACGGCTTTCCTTTATTTTGCTTCCATGCAGGAAGCGTCTGCTGGAGCCATGCTTGCTGTGAATGATGATGTCCGACCCGAGCAAGTGGTTTTTCTACCTCAGGATGATATACAATCTGTGGTTCAAACAAGGTCTGTCGATGTGGTGGGTACTGCCCTGTATAATTATACCGATGGTTATGGTACTTATTTGATACCTGCCGTTTTGATGGTTGTTATTTTTCAGACGTTGATATTTGTTATCAGCATGTTGAGTGGGAAAGAGCGTGAAACTGGAGATATACTGATGTTTGCAGGCCCTGAAGGAAGGGATCTTTCTTTTTTACGTATGGCATCCGTAGTGATAGGAAAATCATTTACTTATTTAGTCTTTTATGCTTTATTCTCTGTCTTTTTGTTGGGGCTTCTTCCTTTAGTTTTCCAATTGCCTCATTTAGCATATCCGTGGAAAATTGTGGCACTTATGATACCTTATATTCTTGCTACCAGTTTCTTTGGATTGGCCTGTTCGTTATTTTTCAGTGATAGTGATGCTCCATTGTTGTTGGTAGCTTTCTTCTCTGTAGGATTGATTTTCCTGTCCGGAGTTTCTTATCCGCTGGAGTTAATGCCTTGGTATTGGCAATGGATTCATTATATGGTTCCTGCGGCTCCCGGAACTTTGGCCTTTGTTAAGATAAATTCTATGGGAGCTAGTATGTCTGAAATCAGTCAGCAATATATTATCCTATGGATACAATGTGCGATATACTTTGTTTTGGCTTGTCGAGCCTATCGCTACAATATAAAGAAAGCAAAGTGTGAAAGACAATAATTTTATGTGTGATTGTTTTTTATGTAATTCGTTTTGCTGATTCTCTATTTTTTATAAGGTCTGTTTGGAGCTGGAGCGAGGGGCCTGAAAGTTGTTGATATTTTAATTCTTGGTGATTATTCTCTTGTTGTTTCTTTTGTTTTTTCAGCTCCTTTTATGAGATGATGCAAGGGGGAAACTTGCAAACTTGCACAACTTGCAGTCTTTCCACACACACACACACACGATCGCGCGCGATTGCGCGTATGCGTACATTATAATGGCGATGGATTATTATATCCTGGTAAAGTAATGACATACAATCCGATGAGAGTGTGAAGGGTAGAGTGGAGGAAGAGGTGGAGTGGTGTGTTGGCTTCCATCTTTTTTCCTAGTTCTAGGTAGTGAATGGTCTGGTTCTATCCTGTTTTTTTGTAATGGGGGGATGAAGAAAATCTTTCTGGAGGTTATGGTAACCGATGAGCGGTAGGTGAACAGCAGCCGGCAGCTTTTCTGACGGAGTATCTGGGTATTGGACGGGATGCTATGTGCTTTTGTATAGTTTGTGTGTTCCGAAGGGTTAGTAACGTGTGTTCCGTAAGGTTAGTAATGTGTGACCTTGTACGTTACTAACATAGAGGCCTGTATGTTAGTAACGTACCTTGTTTAAAGTAGCTAGGAGGTTTTTCGCATGCAGGATACGTGTCTTCCGCAGAATTATGTGAATTGTATTGGTAAGGTTAAAGTGTGTGGTTGCCGCAGATTCAGGGAGTCGGTCCTTTACGGTCAGTGTCTGTTTTGTTCTAGTCCTTGTCTTCCGCTTTCTTATTTTCTCCTTGTCAGGCTTTCCTGCTCTTTTCCACCGGAAGTCTTGTCACGTATCTCCCTTTCCGCCTTTTGCATTCTGTTATCCTTTCCTCCGTTGTAGTTCTCTCCGGTATCGTCCGTCTGTCTTCCGCTCTCTTTTTTATGCTTTATTATTTTTTCATATTATAATGTACGCGCACGTGTGTG